>NZ_JAFCUN010000003.1:0-433267 GCF_049896565.1 Bacillus sp. DWP3-1 | reverse complement strand
CACGTGTTACTCACCCGTCCGCCGCTAACATCCGGGAGCAAGCTCCCTTCTGTCCGCTCGACTTGCATGTATTAGGCACGCCGCCAGCGTTCGTCCTGAGCCAGGATCAAACTCTCCGAAAAAGTACAAAACCGAAGTTTTGTTTTTCGCCAGTTTGACTGACTACCTATGATGTTTCATAGGATTTTTTTATAAAAACTCGAATTAACAGGTACGTTTTGTCTTGTTTAGTTTTCAAAGATCATCTTCATCGTCTCTCAGAGGCGACTTTATTAATATAACATTCTATCAAGATAAAGTCAACAACTTTTTTCTTTATCTTATTTAATAACCGCGCTGTTTTAGCGGCGAATACAAATATAACACCTTTCGAGAGAGGAAACAAGTATTTTTTCTAAATAATTTATTTTTCCTTATCTCTTCCTATATAATCATACAAAAATTGATTGCCACAGGAATTCTCTATTGTTGATCCTGAAGGTCTTTAGTATATTTATAATAGAAGAAAACTAAATAACCGCAGGGGGAGCTTTGTGCTGAGAGTGAACACTCGTTGTTCTGACCCTTTGAACCTGTCAGTTAATACTGAAGTAGGAATGTGGATTCAATTGAATACATGTGGTGTATTCAACTCGATATGTTTTTCTATGAATAACATACTCATCCTTACACGGTCTCTCCTTGCTCAATTCATGAAAAAGGAGATTTTTTTATGCAGCAATCAAATCAATTGGTACGACTGATGGAAATCGCAATTATGACTTCACTTGCACTTGTATTAGATTACTTATCAGGTCTATTTTTAAGAATGCCAAATGGCGGATCTCTTGCGCTGATAATGATACCCGTCATTCTTATGTCTATTAGATGGGGAATATCAACCGGGTTTATCATTGGTGTGCTTATTGCAGGCCTTCAGCTGATGAATGGCCCTATTATCGCTACACCTGTTCAAGGATTTCTCGATTATTTCGTCGCATCTGTTGTCATTTCCCTAAGCGGTCTATTTTCTGGATTGATCAAAAAAGCCATTCAGGATCAAAAGCGAAAGCAGCAATTCTTCTATATTACCTTATCCGTATTTGTTGCAAGTTTCTTTAGACTGTTGACGTTCTTTATCTCTGGTGTTGTTTTCTTTTCTCATTATGCACCAAAAGGAACTCCAGGTTGGGTTTACTCTTTAATTTATAACAGCACATATATGGTTCCTTCATTTATTATTTGCAGTATCGTTCTTTGCATACTCATACCAAGTGCATCTCGTTTGGTTTTTCCTCACAAAAAATAACTGGCTGATTTCAGCTGGTTATTTTTTTATGCATAATTTGCCGCTCTATGGAATCTATTAATAGTAGAAGATTTCATGCTGGAGGTACGCCAATGAACCCTTACCCCATTATGCTGTGCTGTTATATTCTCAGTCTTGCTTATTTTTTGGCAGGTTTCTATGAAGCTTTAAAAATAGCAGGAATAAAAGGAAAAGTAGAAGCTTCTCCTTTTATCTCTTATATTTTGCTAGCTGTGCTTTTCACTTTTTTCTCTCATTATTATTGGAAGCTGACGATTTAATTCGGTGTACATGGTCATGTAATACAGACAGTTCCCACCCATACCCTATTTCATTATGTTCCTCGCCAGCCAGCTCGAACTGGCTGGTAACGACAAAATGAGGTTGAAGCTTTTGATAAAAATGCTTTGCCGAATTTTGTTCAAATACCCACAGCATTATATTCTGATACCCTTTCTCTATTAAATAACTCACTCCTTCTGCAATTAAAGCGATACCTGCTCCTGATTTCTGTTTCTCTTGCAATAAATAGATCGCGTAAAGTTCTCCATCATATGTTGAATAGCGCTCATCACGTTGTTTTCCAAAAGAAGCAAAACCAAATACCCCCTCGGCATCTTCTGCGACAAACGTCCCTTCAAGTGACCTTCTTCTCCAGCTCTCTTCTCGATCTTCTATATTTAAACCATCCAAATAATCCTGATTAATAATGCCTTGATAAGTCGTCTGCCAGCTCTTCACATGTATTTCGGCAATTTTAGGAATATCTTTTTGTACAGCATGCCTCACCTTCATCCGCGCCACTCCTTCTCACTGTTTTCACCCTATCTTCATTATGATAAATTCCTATTTCCTAAAATTCAATCAATAAAGGATATTCGTTGACATTTTGTCAACACACCTTTATATTGGGTACGACTTCTTCTATAGAAGAGTTGAAACATCATACAAAGGATGGCGTAAAAGATGGATTTTAAGACAACTGAGCTTGGGCCGCTCTTAAAGGAAAAATTGCAACAACGTTCTCTATCTTTAAGAGATCTCAGCACATACACAGGAATTGATAAAGCGACACTGTCTCGAATCATGAATGGAAAAAGAAAACCAACTTTGAATCACCTGCAGCGGCTTTCAGATTCTCTGAACATATCATTAGATCAACTATTGACTGCTGCAGGGTTTCCAGTCAAAAGCGAAAAGGTGCACGGTGATACGTTCATTCAAGCGGTAGAAGAGATCGAAAAAATACTGAAAGATCAGGACGTCTACGACGGTACATTTAGTCAGACCAAATTGAAACAAAAGTTAAACGAATACGAAGCCTATAGCCAAACAAACGAGGGAAAAGAAACGATCTCGGCAAATTTTGAGAAAAAGATGGAGACGCTAAGCGGCGTCGGACCATTCCTTCAACATTTGAAAAACATGTACAGCTTATTTATGACCGGACGGGGGACTTCTCGAGAATTAATGGTGATGGGGGGCGCACTCCTTTATTTCATTATGCCTGTTGACTTAATACCAGATTATATTTTTCCGATCGGCTATATTGATGATGCTGCGGCTGTGAAAATTGTCATAGACCAGCTGACAAATAGGTAGCAGGACAAGAAGCTATGAAAAAACAGTACAGCATTGACTTCGTACTTTTATTCACTGTGATTTGTTTATTTGTCATCAGCCTGATAGCTGTATATAGCGGATCGGGACAGTATGAAACGCAAGATATGTTTTATTTCGTCAAAAGACAAATTTTCTGGTATATCGTCGGTTTCGGCCTCATGGCAGCTGCTGCATACTTTGATTATGAACTGCTTGAGCGTTTATCTTTTCGGTTATTTGCAGGTGGTATTTTCCTCATTATTCTTGTGCATTTTTTCGGAACGAGTCAAAACGGATCCCAAAGGTGGATCAGCTTCGGTTCAATCAAAGTTCAGCCATCAGAGTTCATGAAAATTTTTGTGATCCTGCTGCTAGCGGCTGTCTTGAACCAATACAAGCATCAGCGATTTTCGTTTAAAGAAAGCATCATTCCTACAAGTAAAGTCGTTTGCTGGACCGTTGTCCCTTTTTTCCTCATCTTAATTCAGCCTGATTTAGGGACAGCGCTCGTGATATTATCCATCGCCTTTACACTGATGCTTGTGTCAGGGATTTCTAGCAAGATGATGGCCGCATTAATGGCTACTTTTCTTACACTTCTTGCATTTTTGGTCTACTTGCACAATGAACACTTTGAGCATTTTACAAAAATCATTAAGCCTCATCAGCTTGATCGCATTTATGGCTGGCTCTCTCCTGATGAATTTGATTCAACATACGGGTATCAGCTGAAACAATCGATGCTCGGCATTGGATCAGGTCAATTATCAGGAAGCGGTTTTACACAGGGGCATCAAGTACAAGGAGGTAATATCCCTGAAGCGCATACGGATTTTATATTTGCCGTTATTGGTGAGGAGTTTGGTTTTATCGGTGCCTCCCTTTTGATGTGTTTGTACTTAATGATGATTTACCGAATCATTCATGTGGCTATGCATGCTAATACGCTTTATGGATTGTACATATGTGCGGGAGTCGTTGGGCTGATCGTGTTTCAAGTTTTCCAAAACGTAGGGATGACAGTCGGTTTAATGCCTGTGACGGGACTCGCGCTTCCTTTTATCAGCTATGGGGGCAGTGCGCTTTTGACCAACATGATCGCCATTGGCCTCGTGTTTAGCGTCAATCTTAGGTCATCATCCTATATGTTTGGGCACAATTGGAATTGAAGATGATGACATTTCTTCTATCTCATCTCAAAAGAGTCGACCGCATTCTTGTTGGAACGATTGTGTTCCTCTGTTTATTTGGTTTACTGATGGTTTACAGTGCGAGTTATCCTTTAGGAGAAGTGAAGTATGAAAAGGGGAGCTATTTCTTCATCAAACAATGGCAATGGCTCCTGATTGGGGGATTCTTTTTCTTCATTGCCGCTCTGTTCCCTTATCAGATTTATCGTAAATGGATTCGGTGGCTTGTTATGCTGTCATTGTTATGCCTGATCCTAGTCCTGCTTCCTGGAATCGGTGTTGTCAAAAACAATTCCCAGCGCTGGGTTCAGTTGGGCTCTCTCATGCTCCAACCTTCTGAAGCTGTGAAACTAGTGATGGTGATCTATTTTGCCTATGTGTACGCGAAAAAACAGGCGTACATTACATCTTTTAAAAAAGGCGTACTGCCGCCACTCATTCTTTTAGGTCTTGTTTTTTTGTTGATCTTAAAGCAGCCTGATTTAGGCACAGCTGTGTCTATTTTATTAAGCTGCGGCATCATTTTATTATGCGCTGGGCTGAAAACGCACCATCTCATTTTGCTAGGATCGACTGCGGCAGCAGGTATCACATTTTTTGCAGTGACAGCTCCTTATCGTTTGAAGCGGCTGACTTCTTTTCGTGATCCTTTTCAGTATGAAGATGGAGATGGATATCAGCTGATTCATTCGTATCTCGCAATGAATTCAGGCGGGCTGACAGGGAATGGCTTAGGCGGGAGCATTCAAAAGCTAGGCTTTCTTCCTGAAGCCCATACGGATTTTATCATGGCCATCATCAGTGAAGAGCTGGGAATCATGGGGATTTTGTTTGTGATTGGTGCATATCTACTCATCATGTATCGCGCTATGCGAATTGTGCAGGCTTTACACGACCCTTTTGGAAAGCTGTTAACGATCGGGCTCACGTTTCAAATCATGCTCCAAGCAGTCTTTAATTTAGGCGCTGTCTTTGGTCTTCTTCCAATCACAGGCATTCCGCTTCCCTTTATTAGTTATGGCGGCTCCTCCCTAGTGTTCATGATGATATCTGCTGGTATTCTCGTGAATCTTTCTTCATATGTAAAGAGGAATCCATATCAGGCGCATGCCAAATAGACACCTTCTGATGGAAGGTGTCTCTGGTTGTTGACAAAGGGCTAAATGGGTTTTATTTTAGCCCTTTGTCTTCTATTCAGCGTGATAGAAAACCTTTGAAGTCTAGGAAGGACGAGTACTGGCGCGGAGCGAATTAGACATTCGTGAGCACCAGCGCGCAGGACTGACAACGAATGCAAGGGTTTGTCTACACGCTGAGACACCTTCTGATGGAAGGTGTCTATTATGTTTATTCTTCTATTTGATGATCAGCGATCTCTTTTTTTCTTGGCTGTTTGATTTCATTCGTTAGTTCCTGAATGCTTTGTTTCACATTGCCTTTACCGGAAAAGTTCTCAATAATTTCTTTGACATCAATTCCAGAGGATGCTTTCAGGCTTTCTTGCAGACTGGACATGAGGTTTGTAGCATAGCCAGTGACCTTATTGGCACCGCTGCCTTCGCCGTTACCTCCCGTATCCACAACAGTAATTTTATCAATGTTAGAAAGTGGTGCAGATACTTGCTTCGCATATTCAGGAAGCATTTTCACAATCATATCAAGGATCGCTGCCTGACCATACTGTTCGAATGCTTCAGCGATTTTCTCTTTGGCTTCGGCTTCCGCAAGTCCTTTCAGTCTAATGACTTCTGCTTCGGTTTCCCCTTTCGCACGATCAGCTTCCGCTTTGGCAAGCCCGTCAATTCGGACTTTCTCAGCTTCTGCCTTTGCCATTGCTTCAATGCTGTATTTCTTGGCATCTGCTTCAGCGAGGCGTTTCGCTTTTTCCGCCGCAGCTGACTGCTCAACAGCATAACGATCCGCATCTGCTTTCTTTTTCACTTCAGAATCGTATTGACGCTCACGACGCTGGATCTCTTTTTCTTCTAATTCAATTTGCTTCTGACGTTCAATGATTTTCACTTGCATTTCTTGTTCAGTTACGTGCTGACGGTTACGAGCTGTTTCAAGATCGTACGCTTGGTCGGCACTTGCTTTCGCTGTATCCTGTTCACGTCTGAATTCTGCTCTTTTCAGCTCATTGACCTTTTCTGCTTCAGCGATTTCAGTAGCACGCTCAAGCTCAGATTTCTTCGCATCTTTATCTGCTTCGGCACGTTTGATACGTGTTTCCTTATCCGCTTCAGCTGTTGCAATATCTGCATCGCGTTTCACTTGGGCAATTCTCGGTTTACCTAGTGATTCTAAATAGCCATTTTTATCACGGACATCTTTGATCGTGAACGACACAATGACGAGGCCCATTTTCGCTAAATCTTGAGAAGCGACACGCTGTACTTCTTGAGAAAATTTTTCTCTGTTTTTATAAATCTCTTCGACTGTCATTGATCCTAAGATGGAGCGAAGGTGTCCTTCTAGTACTTCTCTCGCTTCGTTTTCGCGGTCTTCTTTTGTTTTACCTAAAAATTGCTCTGCAGCAGTAGCAATTTCTTCAATCGATCCGCCAATTTTAATGATGGCCGTTCCGTCCGCCATGACCGGTACACCTTGTTCGGTATAGACTTCAGGCGTTGAAACATCTAGCTTGCTAGATAGTAAGCTGAGCGGCTCTGCTTGTTGAAAAACAGGGAGCACAAAGGTACCTCCGCCTCTTACAATCTTAATCTTGTTTCCACCTTCATCCACGTGGACATTTTTACTTCCTAGGTAACTTCCTGTGACAATTAACGCTTCATCTGGACCTGCTGTCCGGTATTTCGAAACAAATACACCAATAAGTGCAATAAGAATCACAAGCACAATTCCAATGATAATCAAAATGGTTGTTCCTGGCATAGCATTCCCTCCTAGATTTCTTCATTTGGTATAACTGATAAGACGCCTTTGTTCACTTCGACGACCAGCACCCGGGTTCCATATGGAATATCCTCTTCGTCGAAACTGACGGCAGGCTTTGAGATTTTCCCGCTATTACTAATTAACAGCACCTCTCCAAACCCGTCTTTTGGAACAGATACAATGATCTCCCCAGTTCTTCCTTTTAAGTCGGCCTCTGTATATGAAAGAGATTCTTCAGCAGAGGAAAGCGGGACTAAGACAAATACATTCAAACAGGTCACAAGGACCACTGCGAGGATGGCAGATAATACTGCGCCAAGTCCACTCTCTACAATTGCTGTTTTTTCAGAGATAAACCCTCCAGCCGAGAAAAAGGTAAGAAATGCGAGGATCAATGTTGGTTGAAGGAATGAAACAGGAATCGCTTCAAACAATCCATCAAATACATCGCCGAAAAAGACGAAAACTAGTGTCAGGATTCCTGATATCATCAATATGTATAAATACAGCGTCTCAAGCGGCAGCCCGAACACATCCATCTTCCTCACCCTTTCTTCATGAAATGAACAGCCTTTGTTTCATTTAGACCATGCTCACCTCCAATGTATTCCTTCTAACAGGTAATACGAACCACTTTTGTAAAGGTTTCAAATTTCCTCACAATTCTTCACAGGAATTCCCCGATAGCTCAAGAATGATTGTCATGTACCACTATGTTAAAATTTGATCTTGAGGTGATGAAAATGAGTTTATTACATGAGGCAAGACAAGAATTGTGGCAAAAGCTGCAAGGTTTGAACGAAGAACAATTGAATCAAAAATTATCTGATGATACTTGGAGTATTCAAGAGGTGGCAGATCACTTAAAGAAGATGGATCTCATGGCAGCAAAACATCTAGCTGCTGAGGGAAAAAAAGCACCGATCAAGGAATATGAGCCAAAGCCGGTGGAAATGGCAGAGGACCGTTCTAGAAAAGCCACTGCGCCTAGAATTGTTGAGCCTGAACGCAAGCATGTGACACCTACACATTTAAAGGATGAGCTCGATACAGCACGTGAACAGCTCAATCAAATTTTATCAACGTTTACTGAGGAAGATTTCAAACGTGTCATTGCGCACCCGGTGTTTGAAGAGTTATCCCTTAAGCAATATCTTGATTTTATCGGCGCACACGAAAAACGTCATATTCATCAAATCAAAGAAATTAAAGAACAGCTATAAGACATAAAGAAGACTCCCTTTTGGGAGCCTTTTTTCATTGTTACACTGTTTTCGGTGTTAGATCAAAACAGCGAGCATAAATCCAGTTGTACGCTTTTTCATTTAGATCTCTTGGGTTTCCAATTGTTTGCGGATCTTTCATGGCTTCTTTAGATAAACGGTCAATCATATCTTTTGATACACCTTGTTCTTCTAATGAAGGAACTTCTAGATCTTCCACTAAATCATACATCCAGTTCACAGCAGCTTTTGCTGCTTCCTCTGTAGACATTCTGCTTGTATCAATGCCGAACGCTTGCGCAATACGAGCGAATTTTTCCGGATACCCTTTCCAGTTATACTCCATCACCGGTCCCATCATTGCTGCTACACACTGGCCATGCGCTACAGGAATAATACCTCCGAGTGTTTGACTCATCGCATGCGCAGCTCCAGCTGACTCGCTTCCATAAGAAAGCCCGGCAAGCATTGCAGCTTGTGCCATTCCATATCTAGCTTCTAGGTCCTCACCATCAGCAAAAGCACGGCGGATATAATGAGCAGCATATTCAATGGCCATGAGCGCTACCGCATCTGTAATAGGCTGAGCAAATTTCATCGTATAGCATTCGATAGCGTGAGCAAGCGCATCAATTCCAGTCATTGCTGTCACATGAGGAGGCATGGATACATGAAGCTCTGGGTCAATCACTGTGAGGTGAGCTGCAATGAGTGGTCCACCTGTGTTGAATTTAAATTCTCTTTCTTCATCCGTAATTACTGCCCACTGCGTAACTTCTGAACCTGTACCAGCCGTGGTCGGAATGGTGGTTAAAGGTGGGATTCTGTTTTCAAGCGGTTTTTTCCCCTCTGCCGCTTCGTAATCAAGGACTGAGCCTTCGTGAGTCACCTCTACTCCGATTGCCTTCGCTGTATCCATTGAGCTTCCGCCGCCTACAGCGACTAATCCATTACAGCCTTCTTTTTCATATAACGCAGATCCTTCATTCACTAAACGGACTGGCGGGTTTGGCTCTACTTTATCAAATAGGATCACATCGATTTGTGCTTCTTTTAATGAAGCAACCACTGGGTCTACTACGCCCGCTTGATAAATACCAGGGTCTGTTACAAGCAATACCTTCGAGACACCGTATGCTTTCACTTCTTCCCCAACATGTTTCACTGCACCGATGCCATGTTTGATGACAGTCGGGATTTCAAATGTGTGGAATTTCTGCATGCTTTCAATTTTCATATTTAATGTCATATAGAATCTCCTCCAAATGTGTGATATTTATTTAAACCAATGAACCTCTTCAGGTTTCGTATTTCGGTATACATGCTTCAGTTCCGTATATTCCTCAAGTCCGGTGCGTCCTAATTCACGTCCAAGACCTGACTGCTTATATCCACCCCAAGGTGCTTGAGCGAAATAAGGATGGAAATCATTGATCCAAACTGTGCCTAACCTTAATTGACGAGCCACTCTTTCGGCTTTTCCAATATCAGAAGACCACACAGCTCCTGCTAATCCATAAATCGTATCATTTGCCAGCTCGATCACTTCTTCCTCTGTTCGGAAGGATTCGACTGTCAATACTGGGCCAAAGACCTCTTCTTGGACAATCCGCATCTCTGACGTACAGCCTGAGAAAATCGTTGGCAAGTAGAAGAACCCATTTGAAAGCTCCTCTGTGTCAGGTCTTTTTCCGCCTGTTTCTAATCTTGCGCCTTCATCTAACCCAATGCTGACGTATTTCTCTACTTTTTCTCGATGCTCAGCTGAGATGAGCGGCCCGCTTTGGGTTTCTTCATCAAAGCCGTTGCCTAGCTTGATTTTTTTCGTACGCTTCACCAGTTCTTCTAAAAATTCATCATGAATGGATTCTTCCACTAGCAAACGTGAACCTGCTGAACATACTTGCCCTGCATGGAAAAACACAGCATTCATTGCCTGGTCAACCGCTACGTCTAAATCAGCATCTTGAAACACAATATTCGGATTTTTCCCGCCGAGCTCAAGGGCGATTTTCTTCACATTCCCACTGGCTCCCTGCATGATTTTCTTGCCTGTTTCAATACCGCCTGTAAATGAAATCAAATCTACATGTTCATTCACAGCAAGCTCATCGCCAACCGTTGCCCCTGGTCCAAGGACTAGGTTTGCAACTCCTGCTGGAATGCCTGCTTCTTCCATGAGTTGGAATATTTTGATCGTGGTGAGTGGTGTAATTTCACTTGGTTTTAAAACGATTGTGTTCCCTGCTGCAAGAGCAGGAGCGATTTTCCAGCTTGCTTGAAGCAATGGATAGTTCCAAGGAGTGATTTGCCCGCATACACCGACTGGCTCTCTGACTAATTCACTTTTTGAGTTCGGGATTGGTGACGCAATGATTTCCCCGCCATCTTTGTCAGCCAGACCTGCGTAATATTGGAACACGTTCGCAATATCGTCCATATCTGCTTTGCTTTCCTCTAATGTTTTACCAGTATCAAGCGATTCCAATTTGGCTAGTTCATCAAGATCACGTCTAATCAACTCTGCAATCTTAAACACCATATTTCCTCTTTCAAGTCCAGGCTGATTTGCCCAGTCCCCTTGATCGAAGGCTTTTCTCGCTGCTTTGATGGCTAGCTGCGCATCATTTCTTGATCCTTCGCTGACTGTCGCGATCACTTCTTGATTAAATGGATTGATGATATCCCGTGTGTCGCCACTTTTGGCGCCAACCCATTGTCCATCTATAAATAGTGTTTGACTCATAGAAGGAACCTCCTCTGATTCTCTTTGGTAAGTTTGTTAAATAAAAATTTAACGTTTTGAACATAATTAACTTATCATGTTCAAATTTTTCTGTCAAAGGGAGATAGGCTTCATTTATTTTGACATTTTGTATTCTTTCGTTAACATATAGTCCATAAAGATTTTTTTGAACGTATTGAATTCTCTTAATAGAAAGCAGGGACAAGATGAAAAAGCAGGAACAGCCACAAGCAGAAGATCGTATTTTAGCTGCTAAAGATCTAGTCATTGATTCCATAGCTGAAACAATGGATCTCTATGGCATTACACGAAGTGCAGGTATTCTCTATGGGACCATGTATTTAAATGAGGAAATGACGCTCGATGAAATGCGTGAAGAGCTGCAAATGAGCAAGCCAAGTATGAGTACGGGTGTGAAAAAACTGCAAGATATGAATATTGTCAAAAAGACGTTTCACCGGGGCCGAAGAAAACACAGCTTTGTTGCTGAAAAAGACTTTTTTAAGTTTTTCACGAACTTCTTTCCGCAAAAATGGGAACGGGAGGTCGAGGTCAATTTAGCGGCGATTGAAGAAGCGCAAGAGCGGCTTCAAGAGGTTGCTAGTGATGATCAGTTGGAGGAACATGTAAGAGAGGAAGCGCAGCAGCTTCTTGAACAGCTTGAAAGCTCGAAAGCCTATTATGACTGGCTGAGACGCTTAGCGGACTCTGTACAATCAGGGGAGATCTTCGACTATATTCCGATTGATCAGAAAGATAAATAGGCGATATGTTTGCGTTTTACAGCTTGAATTTTACAGGAGGATTGATTATAATAAATTATGTCGTCATACTTCGGGGCATTAGCTCAGCTGGGAGAGCGCTACGCTGGCAGCGTAGAGGTCAGCGGTTCGATCCCGCTATGCTCCATCCGAAAAACCATTCTTGAGAGATCAAGGATGGTTTTTTATGTATATATTTCTTAAAGTTGTGTTTGTTCTTTGTTTTTTCTTAACCTTATTATCTTTATGATTCGGTACATGATCACAGAGACATAAGCCGTGATGAGAATGATTGTGTAAGACACAGGAAAATCGCTCGTCATTCCGTGATAAACGAAATAGATGAGCAGCACTGACAGCATGATGACTTGGAACAGTTCCTTTTTCATTTTACTCTCCCCTTATGATAGATTCGGTCGATTATATCACAAATGATGTCATTTTTTATTAGCTATCAGCAAGGAAAAATCCCTTCACCTGCTGATAGCACTTTATGAATGATCACTTTTTCAGCAATTGTTCCATTTTGTTCTTCGTCTTTGGTCCGTATATCCCGTCTGCCGCTAAGCCGTTCATGAGCTGAAACCGCTTGACCGCATTCGCCGTTTTCGGTCCATAATAGCCATCAATCCCATTGTTTTTTGCTCCTTTGTCTGGGTAAAAATAGAGGGAAGATAAGGCTTTTTGCACGGCTGTCACTTGAGATCCTTTTGTCAAGGGCTTGGTTATTTTTAAAATGCCAGATGGCAAATTTGACGATTTCTGTTTGGTCACGGGTGCTTTGTCTTTGTGGCTCAGGCTCTCTGTTCGGACTGGCTTTCTTGTGCTTTTGCTGTCGGTATGAGCTGTGGCTATTCCAGCTTTAAATTGATCCCATCGTCCGAGCAATTTCCTTGGACATTCTTTCCCACTCCAATGTTTATGGGGCACTACATTTGATAAAGGAATCCCCAAATCGCCCATCAGTTTCCGAATGAGCCATTGAGCATTTTCGACTGCTTGTTCAAAGTTGCCGTCTGTATTTTCACAAATTTCAATTCCGATTGATTTCATATTGCCAGAGCCTCTGCCATCCCCTGCGTGCCAGCCGTTTTCGTTTAATGGTAAATGCTGATAAATGACCTGATCGTCGACAGTGTAATGCCAGCTGACCCCAGTACTTGAACGTGCAACAAACGCAGCGTGACTCCCCGCATTTGCACCTTTTGCAGTGTTAGAGGTATTATGCACCGTAATATAGAGAGGCTTCATCCTATTTCTTGGTCTGTTGCGGTTGTGTTTTGGAATGTAGGCTTGAATGATATTGACCATATTGTTTCTCCTTCAACTATTATTTTGTTAGCCCTCTTTGTTTCAGGGTATCTTTTTGTAATTGACCTTTGTAGGTCACATAATTGTTTTTAAACCAAGCGATAATAGCTGTCACCATCGTAAAAATGGTGGAACCTGCTACATATAGTGCCTCACCGGCTGTTTGTACTTGCTCCTCACTAATCGGCAGCACCGTCTGTCCAAACATGACAAGCGTTTGATTGATGAGTGCAATAAAAAGAAGCACTGTGCGAATCACAGTGCCTTTGTCGAATGTTTTCATGATTTTTACCTCCTATTTTAAATTCCGTTCAATTTTGTCGAGTTTATCGATCACGACGTCATACTTCTCACTAAACTTTGCTAACACTTCATTTTGCGCCTCGATTTGCTCATTGAGCTTATTTTCACGTTCTTTTGTTGTGTTGAGAACATAAAACAGAATCCAGCAAAAGAGAACGGCAAACGGGCCTTGTGTCATTAAGTTTTGGACGACATCTACTTCCATTGGAATCACCTTCTTTCTGGAAAAAAATAAAGCCATTAGGCTTCGTATTTTTCTCCTGTTATGTCTTGATAGTCATCTGCCGAGATCCAGCCAACGCTTACATAAAATGCAATGTCCTCTGGACCGTAACACTGCCAGTCCCAAAATTGTTTAATATCTGCTACAGTTGGAAAGATCATTCTGAAGCCCCCCCTTTTTGCATAGCCAATAGCTGCGTTAATTGTTTTGATAATAAAGCATTTTGTTTCTTTAAAAGTTCTATATCACTTGGCGGGAGAGGGGCTGGTTTTAGGCTATCTATATACTCCTGTGTCGCTGATTCATACCATTGCTGTTTTTCCACATCAAATGCAGCTTTATAAAAAGAAGGATTATTGGGTGGTGCAATTGTTGTGCATTGATCTGGAATAACATAATTTCCTTCATCATCCCTCTCGAACACTTCTATAGGTCTGACCAATTCATATTTATGGTTGTATTCATAGGCTTGTATCATTTTTATCACTTCCTTAATTTAATGGGATGACTGTGTCTAAATAGTAGCCAGTTACCGCACTGTCATTTGCTGCTAGTAACCCAGTTAACTTTAGCTCTCCTGTCTTATATATAAGTAATTTACTATGACCTGTTGTACCTGATACTGGAACTGATACTACAAGACCTTTCTCCGGTAAACCCGCAGCTGGAATCCATCCACAAATGACTTCTCTATTTGCTTTTAGGTGGCCTCTCAGCAATAATAAATTTCCCCATTTCACATATTCAACTGCTCTATCCCCTATAGATGAACTTTTATCTAAGGTAACACTAAGCCACGTGACATTTTCAAACTCAGCATTTGTCATTAGCTGTTTCCATCCTCTGAAAACCCCATCTGTATGAGTAGTTCCGTACCAATGGCTATTATCGTAGCTTCGACTAACATGAAATGTTTTGCGGTTATTTCCCGTTTCTATAATATCTACATTAAACCACGAAGCATCGGTCGTTGATGGCATATTCACTGCGTTCGTTCCAGAGACATAATAAAAGCCAGATGGCAGCGTTAATATATCTGTACCAGTAGGGATAAGCATTCTATTTCCATTCGCCTTCAATAACGAATGCTCATTCAACCTCTTCCATCCGCTCCATTCTTGCTGAGTACCGGTAACATCTGTCGTGGATCGATTGATGTACACATCACCTGTATTGTTTGCCCCAATAATCCAGCCATAGGTATTTTCACTAAAGACTGATAAAGCTCTCATAGAACTTCTTGTGGGCAAATCAGGATGTGCTTCGTGGATATACCAAGAATGCACGCCCGGTAATTTGATGAGTTTATCTAAAATACTAGGATCGTTTGCATTAATTCTTTCGTATGCTTTTCCATCGTCAGCGGTAATTTTAGATAATTGCCCTGCGTCCCATTTATTTTTTTCATTTTGAGTAGGCATTTGCAGCCAATTGATCGCAATGTCATTCTCATGATAGGAGAAACAAAATACATTCCTTGATGTGTCAATTGCGATTCCTACGCCGATATTATTTTGACCTACTAGCTGAAAGCCTCTTAATGCAGCATTACCTATAGCAGGAGAATCGACTACTCCAGAACCCCCTGGGGCATAGAAAGAGCAGGCACCCAACGATTTAATCCCGTTATAAATGCTGCCGCCAGCTGGGATATTGATTAACTGGGATCCGTTATCATTTGTCAATTTATATAGCTGGGCTTGATTCCATTTCTTCTTTTCTGTTTCAGATGCATGTGCTCTCGCATCATTTGTATGTTTTAAGAACTGCTCTAATAATCCATGATCATTTTCAAGAAGTACTTTGACCATGTCATTAAATAAATCGGCATGTGCTTTATCATTTATCTCAAAAGGTTTGGGTTCTTTTATTTCCATTTAGTTTTCACTCCCTTTCTTTGAAGCTTGGTTTAATTTCTTGCAGCTGCTCTAGAGTGAGCATCCTTTGCTCGTATCCTGTATTTAGATCTTCCATTGAACAATCACCTAGTTCCACTGCTTGTTTGACCAATTCAGGGGTCACCCATTGAAAATATAATGCCATTACCCAATAATTCATGATTCACTCTCTCCTTTATATAAAAGGATCTCATTTTTTAACGCTTTTAGTTCGTTTGTTAGATGATCACATTGATGTTCAAGCTGTTTTCTCATTAGCTTTTCTTTGGCTACTTCTTGTGCTAGATAATCTAGCGGAAGAGGTGGTTGATACCTTGGATTGATTTGAGATTCCTCCCACCATTCTTTCAATTCTTCTGCCGTTGGCTTTGGCACATCTAAATGCCACTCGTTGATATACGAACCGTCGCCGTCATTTCTAAGTTCAAAATCCTTTTGCGGGTCCGCATCGGGGTATTTATACTTAATGGCTTCATATAAAATCATCAAAACCCTCCTACACTCTCAAGAAATTTCTGCCGCTTATTTCTGTGATGTCGAAATAGTTATACCAGCCTGAATTTTCAGATACATAACGGCTAACATCTCCGTCATATCCTACATATAGGTACATTTCTAAATAGTCCCCTTTATTAGCCGGTACATTGGCAGTACCATAAAGTCCCATACTTAAGCTCAACGTATCAGATGGGCTTGTTGGACTTTGTCTTTCATGTGCAATATTTTTATATCTTCTTCCATTTAAGTAGATCGATAATTCAAAGTTTGCGTATCGTTGAAAGCTTTCAATATAAACACCTGCATTCACTGAATACATTCCGCTCTCAGGGCAGATGAAACGATTATTTTTGATATCAAAATTGTTATGACTGTCTTTTATTTTTCGATTAAAAAGGACTTTTTGATACTCTCCTTTGGTTAATAACTGCTTCCCAGTTGTACCTATGTTGGCATGACAGAACCCAGAGATTTTGTGCCATTCAGTCCAGCCAGACCCCGTCCACCAATGACGGCACCACGTACCTGTGCTATCAAAATAACTGCCTGCTTCGTTTCCAGTCCCATAATAATATTGAACAAATCGAAAGTTACTATATTTTTCATTTTTCACAAAGCCAAATCTCGTAGGATATCCGGTATCATTCGCTTGTCCAATATCCATGAACGTAATGCCATTTGGATATTCCTCACCGCTGACTGATGCATCTTGAATGGCCTGATCGCCTGTTAGCTTAAATAAGCTTTCATTGGTGATTCCTTCTATCTGTCGGCTGAGCGCATTGTCATTCTCTACAAGTGTGTCGACCATCCGGTTAAATAAGTTGGCATGTGCTTTGTCAGAGGTTTCAAACGGTAAAGGTGATTTGATGTCCATTTCATTTCCCCTCCATTAATAAATATCATCAATCTCAAAAACAAATTCGATGTCGCCGTCTTTTTGTTTGTCTGTCATGGTGCGGATGGCGGTGAATTTGCCGGCTTCGTCGACAAGTGCTAGTTCGTTGATGACTTCTCCTGCAAGTTCTCCTTCGGCGATCGTGCAGGTGTAGCGGATTTTTGCTGGTTCCATGAAGGTAAACGAATCAATCTCTTTTTGGACGAGTTCTTTTTTCAGTTTTTGTTCAGTGCCGTCTAGTGAGATCGGTTTGCCATCCTTCGTCCCGCCGTTTCCAAATGCCATTTTGACGACTTTTGTGAGTTTTGTTCCCTCTGCTCTTGCCTTTGCCATTTGTTGACGTGCATATAATGTTGTTACGGTTAATTGATCAGCCATTGTGATCCTCCTTATAGCTCTATTTTTTGAGAAGTAGCTGCTAGCAATTTTGATCCGTCAAGCGGAACAGACCCATCGAGAATCCAGTAATGATCCTTGATCAGTAAGCTGCCGCCCTGTTCAGTTTGGACATGTACTGGCAATCGGAACGTCATCTTCTTTTTGGTTTGATGTGCCAGCTGGTTCTTTGTGCGTAAAGTCAGTGCCGCTTTTTGCCCTGTTTCATGTACAGCTCCAGTGATGACATAATTCATGCGATATGTGGTTTCTGACTTATGCTGAAGCGGCATTCTCATCTTCAACGAATGCCGAAAACGAGCAGGTACATCGGTTGAACCTCTTGTCCCGCTAAGATAAAACGTACCATTTAATACAAATTCACCATTCAGTAAAATCGGGATATGATCGAAAAAACCCACTCTGCTTCGCAGTGTGAGCCTCCCGTGATGATCATTTTTTTCATGTACATCGGTATGATGAAATGCAGTGAACGTATAAGCCAAATGAGCCGGCTTTAACGTTTCAAGTATTTCTACAATATATCTAGTGTTTTGCAGGTCATCTAGGTTCACACGTAAGGCGAAATGATAGCGATTGGTGGTGAGACGGATGATGGCACTTGGATTTTTGAGAAAGCGATTCACCGATTTCTCTAATGAAAGATACGTGATCGGTGGAATGTTTGACATCATATTGAGTAAGCGTGCCCTGCGAAGTTCAATGGAGTCACCTGATTCTCGCTGCACCTTCAGCATTCTTTCCCATCTATTCAATCCCCATGTCGCAGTTAAAGGGAAGAACTGATCCGTTAAATCGAAAATGGATTCATCCAATTGCTCAAACTCCGGTGCTTCTGTTTTGAGTAGATGATCTACTTCATAAATCTCTGTAAAATATGGCGGCAAGTAGTTTTTCATTTCATCCTGTTTGCTCAATAACCTTCACCTGCCTCAGACGCGGTATCTCAATGTCCTGTAACACTAAGTTTTTCGATTCCCCATTCAATAACACGTTTGCATAATCTGATACACTTTCTGAATGGTACAGAATGTCATTTAAGGCGGACATTCGAATGGTACTCTTTTCAAATGCGATTGATTTCAACAGCGCTTTGACCTTTTCTTCTATTTCTTTCTGCGCTCCTTCAAGGGTCCAGTCCATTTGAAGTTCGACGGCTACTTCTATGTCAATATCCAGCCATTTGGCGCTTTCGACGGTTGCTTTTGAACCGATAGGCGCTTGTCCTTCTCCTTCGCCTGGCTCAGGGTCGATATATTCCTGTACTCTTTTAACAAGCAGATCTGATGCAACATCTAGATTGCCGTCTGTGATGACAATTTTGACCGTTCCTTCTCCATTCCAAAGCGGGAATACTTTCGCTCTGCCAACCCCTGTCACCTCCTCAGCCCATTTTTTATAATGCGCCTTGTTGGCACTGACAGCCTCTCGCCTAGCACGTATTAAGTAGCGATCATATAACGAAGCGTCATCTTCTTCCTCTTGTCCTGGTATCACCAGTTCTTTCATGGTAATCGATTCGAGTCCTGGAATTGTATCAAGTGATAGCAGCGGCTGATCTGTTAATTGACCATTGCCGATCTTGCCAGGTGTCTCGCATTCTAGCGTGCCTTCTTTCGAATATTGGAAATAGACGTCTTCAATAAAAAACCGTGAGCCAACTGGGATGTTGATATCCTCCGGCTGAATAGCTGCGGACCAAATCGCTTTAGTCGCTGGTTTTCTTTCAATTCCTACTTCAGCAGCCCGCCGATCTAGAAACTCTCCTTGTGCTGTATCTGCAAAGACCAGCTCGAATACTTGATCAAGCCAAATATAGGACTGGGCTAATTCAGCGGCAGCAGGTGCCAAGGCATTCCAAATGACGCTGTTTTCTCTTTTATCTATGTCATCTGGCAGTCTGTCTAGCATTCTTTCCATTAATGCTTCGTACGTTTGTTCCTCAAACATCGCTCTCCATCACCTCCTCTATTTCTAATGTGCCTTCATCTGTGACAATAGCTAGCTTGACATGAAACGAGTCATTTTGCTTTGTGACCTCTAATTCTTCAATATGATCAATCCGTTCGTCGACAATCAATGCTTCCTCTAGCAGCCTCGGAATCTCCATTTCTTTGTATTCATCCGTGGCTTCTGTATCCGTCAAGAGCTCCTGGATTTCAGTGCCAATGTCGTGGCTGTAGATAGGATGTGCATACCGCTCTGTCCTAAGTGTCATATAAACGAATTGACGAATTGCTTCAATGCCTGAAATGGTTTCACCTGTCAATCTGCCAGTTTCAACATCTATTCGATACGTCGTCGAGGTTTCCACCTCTTCGTCTTCTTCTGTTTCCTCAATTTCTTCCTCTGGTGAAAGTGCCACATTCATCACCTCCCTTACAATTTGTCGATGATGTAGAAGGACTGCCCTCCTGCCATTGCCAGCACCATAATGCTGTCTCCCCTTTTCAGTTCATCATCCTCACCCTTATTTAGGCGCTTTGGCCAAATCAGTAATTCTTCCGGAATGACTAGCTTATGGTTTTCATTTAACCGGATGCTTACAGGAGAAACTGCCGTGACTTCTCCAACCACCAGATCAATTGGAGAGGCGGCATCTACAGCATTCACTGCTAATCGTTTAATCGCTTCACTTAATCTCACGCTTGATCACCCTTTGGGATGGAATTTTTCTCAACGACATCAATTGTCATTGTGTGTTTCACCCCACTGAATTCATGTTTGTCTTGATCGATCCAGTAGGTTTTTTTCACGTTGATTTCAGGGATTTTCAAATAGATTGGAAGACCGCTTTGCAGTTCAGGAATGCCTAGCGCTTGGATACTTTTGACTTCTTGTTTAACGCCTTTTTTCTCTGCCAGCCGTACTTTGGCTCTTTTTTGTAGCTGCGGCTGGTTGATTTGCCCTGTAACTGTCTCAACATGCTGTAAAATACCGTATTTACTCTGACCTGCTTTATCCTGTTCGACCACCACAATCTCTGATTTGCTGCCTTTTTTCTTATTCTTTCCCTGTTCATCTGCAGACGTGCGCAGTTTGACACGAGTGGCTGTCTCTTCAATCGAGGTGCTGTACTGATAACCAATGAGATTGACGCCTGATTCAATGACCCATACGTCCTCTGGATCTGGCCAAGCTCTCAGCCCCATCTTTCCTTTAGCAGAATAGATTTGATAGTTTCTACCGGTTTGACGCTTTGTTTCTTTTAACGCTTTCAGAATCATGTCATACAAACTCGTATCGTTTTTAAACACTAGTGATTTTATGACATGTCCTGTATTGGCGATGGAGGTCATTGGAATTTGAAAGTCAGCCCCTATCCGCCTCAAGATTTGATCTGCTCTTTGTTTTGAAAAAACATAGACATCTTGGTTTTTCACCAAATATTGAAGCATGTCGTATGCGGTAAAGGTCAGCTTCCCTTCAACAGGCGTCCGGGAAAACACAATGCCTCTGAACAGCTCTTTTCCTTTCCATTTAAAAAGAACCGTGTCCCCTTCTGAGACACGGTAATATGTTTGACTGCCTTGTTTAGTGATAATATTTGCCTGAATAGAGCGAGGGGCTTGATACCTTTGCCCCTGAAGTGTCACACTCTCTGTGACAAGCTCATACATGGTGCCGGTTCTGATGGCAAAAAGCTCGATCAATGCCAGCCCCCCTATTGTGGTATTTTTAACCTTTGTCCAGGGAAAATCCAATGCCCCGGCTGCTTAATATTGCGTTTGCTACGTTTAATCATCGCTAATTTATTGGCATTCCAAATACGCCGCCATTTTGTACTGTCGCCATAAAATCTGCCTGAAATAGCCCATAGCGTATCCCCTTTTTTGACGGTGTACATTTTTGGCGGGGTTTTTGAAGGCCTTTTCTTTTTCGTTTGTTTTGCTTTTTTCTTTCGTTTAATTTTCCTAGGCGATGCGGTTTTGTATTCCTTTAACTCGATCGTAAATTCACGATCGCCAATATCATATGACCCTTCTTTATGGGTGAAGCTTTCAATGCTGCACGTCATATTGATTTTTGTCCCCGTTACAATGAGCCGCACAGACTTCTTTGAACGCATCATTCGTTCTATTTTCGCTATCGCATTCTCCGGTGATGGAATGCTTTTATATTCAGCAATTGGCGAATATTTCTTAGGAAATAATGAAGTGAATGATACTTGCTTAGCCGATGGGACATCAATAAAGGTCAGTTCTCCAAAAGAAGCAATCTTTACCGTTTCATTTTGTACGTTATTTGTGATTTCAAGTTCGGATGGAAGGACAGGGAATCGCAACTTGTCCTTTCCTTGGGAAATCCACAATTGATACACTGATTTACCCATCGATCACGACCCCCTTCGTTCCTGTATGAAGCTCTACTTCCAGTTCATCTACGAGCATTTGTCTAATTTTTTCGACAAGCGATTGCTGATCTTGTCCATTATGGAAATGCTGATCCCCATTGAATTGAATGGTAATTTGCTTATTGCCTGACGCTGTTGTACCACTAGAAGACTGAGCTGAGGTGACTTGCTGCATTTGTGATTCTGGTAAAGGTGCAGACGCATTTGCTGGGTCATATACTTGCATCCCAAGTGCTTTGGCTGCCTGCGTTAATAAATATCTCCCTCGAATCCCTCTTTCTTCAGGAATAATCCATTCGCGTTTGTTTCCTTCTCCGACTCTAGCAACCTGCTCCTGAGTAATCAGTCCACCATTTGCGTAGCCTTTATAAGGCCCGCCTCTTCTCATACTTCGTAATCCCGGTGTATTGAAGACTGTTCCATATCTGCCCTTAATGTAGTTAATGGCTGCTACAGCATTATGAATTGGGTTCCAAATGTCATTCATACCTTTGCCTTTATTGGAGTTAAACGTCGGTCCAATGGTTTGCATTAAGCCTTTAGAAGGCGTTCCCTTTTTAGCGTTGGAATCCCATAAGTTGATTGCTCTCGGATTTCCATTCGATTCATGCTGTGCAATGGTCATAAGACCTGGAAGCCAGTTCATCGATGTGCCAGTTGCCATGAGAGCTGCCATGAGCCATTGCTGAACACTAAGACCTGAAGCCCCCATACCACTGAAAGCTCCGATTAATGAACCAGCCTGATTTTCAGCAAACTTTTTCACATCCACTGAGTCGAGCCCTTTAACGACACCGATCGATGCAAATTTCCCAAGACTCATCATGACGCGTGAAGGGGAATGAATGTCTAATTCCTCTCTAAACGCCTGCTCCACTTTCTTCGCCATTTCTTTGGCAGCTTGTGTGACTTCACTTGCTTTTGAACGCATGCCGTTGTTAAAGGCATCCATCATTCCTGAGCCCCAGCCTGGTGATTCTTGTTTTGCTTGTAGGAATGGTTGTTTGATGTGCTGATCTACGTATTGGCTAGTACCAACTGATGTGGCATTTTGACCTGTGGCAAAACCATTAACTGTTCCAGAACCCCAAGTTGGTGATGCTGTCATCACTTGTTGGTATGGTGCTTTTACACGACTTTGCAAAAAGCTGTCTGTTCCTGTGGGTGTCACCTGCTGACCATTCGCAAAAGCAGCAACTGTTTGCTGACCATACTTACCTGAGTCTGAGGTCAATTGAGCAAAAGGTTGCTGAATATTCTTTTGCTTCCATTGATCAAGTGTAATCACTTTTTGATTTAATCCTTGTTCAAAATCCTTATTAAATTGCTCGCCTATGCTGGAGGCTTGAATGTTCCCATTCATCGAGACCGATCCGTCTATTGAACCGACAGAAGATGATGAAGCTACAGCTGCAGGAGCTGGAGAGTTTGATACTTGATTTCCTGCCGCTCCACTTGGCATAACAGACATTCCAAGATGAGAAGCAGCCTGGGCAAGCAGCATCTTCCCGCGCCCCCGGTTATTTTGAGTTGGAATAACAAATTCGTTACCAGCTTCTCCGACCCATGATAAGGTTGGCTGGGTGATATAACCGCCTGTAGCTTTTTTGTCAGGGTCTCTTCCTAATACCTTATTCACTACTAAATTAACAGCACCGCCACCCATATCAAAAATCTTTTTAACCCAGTCAAAAGCTTTAGAAAAACCCTCACTTATGGCACCTGCTACTTTTACGATCGGTGTCTGAATATTATCTTTAAACCATTTGGATAATCCATCCCATATATCTGTCACGACTTTATAAGCTTCTTCAAACTTTTTACCGAAACTGTCTTTAATGGTTCCTACCGTATCTACAAGTGGGTTCCATACATTTTCCATAAACCAAGACGAGACAGCTCCAAAGATTGATTGTATCTTTTTCCATGCATTTGATAATGCTGTCCAAATCCCTGTAGCGACTGTAACGACTGTGCTGCTTAGCGGTGTCCAAACGTTTTCAATAAACCAGCCTGCAACTGCACTAAATGTCTCTTGAATCCATGTCCAGGCATTCACTAAACTTGACCAGATGGTCGTTGCTACCGTAACGACTGTGTCGCTTAGCGGTGTCCAAACGTTTTCGATAAACCAGCCCGCAACTGCACTGAATGTTTCTTGAATCCATGTCCAGGCATTGACTAGACTTGTCCATATGGTCGTTGCTACTGTGACGACTGTATCGCTTAGTGGTGTCCATACATTTTCAATAAACCAACCTGCAACTGCACTAAATGTTTCTTGAATCCATGTCCAGGCATTGACTAGACTTGTCCATATGGTCGTTGCTACTGTGACAACCGTACTGCTTAATGGTGTCCAGACATTTTCTGTGAACCAACCCGCTACTGTTGACCAAACTTCGACAATTTGATTTTTGATTTCAATGGCTTTTTGGCCAATCTTTTCAAATCCGCCGCCATCAAACCATTTTCCAATTGTTTCACCGATAGATTCTCCGCCCATACTTCCAGCGATGCCGCCTACTAGACCGCCGATGGCTGTACCTACCCCTGGAACTACGCTTCCAATAGCTGCACCTGCTGCAGCACCTGCCATCCCGCCAGCGATGCCGCCTCCAGTCGTACCGATCTTTTCACCAGCATTTTCTTTGTTCATACCGATTAGATTTGTTGCACTAAGTACACTTCCTAGAATAGGTACTTTCTTTAATAACTTGCCGCTCCCTTTACCTATATTTTTCACCGCATCCCCTAATCCACTTAACCCCTTGCTACCTTTCACTAAACCCGTAAGTCCGCCAACTGAAGCTGCGATACCCGCACCTTTCTTTAGTCCACTAGGGATTTTTCCAAATAATTTACCTGCATTTGTTTTCAGTTTCCCTAATTTACTTGGAGGTCTTCTATTCATTTCGGTTCTTGTTGTGGCATTTGGGTTTGTAGATTGTCTTGGTGATTGACCATTTCTATTTTTAGTTTTAGTAGATCCTCCCCTGCTTAAACCTCTTGCACAACAGGGGCAACAACTATTGCGAAACAAGCCTTTTCCACCTCGCGGCTGAGGTTTCGTTTTGGGAGCTGGATTTGATGGTGTTGATGTTGATGTTGGTGCTGTTGTTGGTGCTGTTGTTGGTGCTGGAGTGGCACTTTCACTTGATTGATCACTTGCACCAAAGAGACGATCTAATCCAGTCTTCACCAATTGATCTAGTTTTTCTTCAGGATTAAATTTAATCTTCTCTTTAATTCTTCCGATCACATCTTGTTTGTAATCTTCCATTTTATTTTCAACCCAAGGAAGTGCTTTTTCATCCCAAAACTTTCTAGGACTCAATTTTTCCTTCACTTTGTCTGCAACGTCACCTGCATATTTTTGAATTTCATTTAATCCTTTATTGGCAAGGTTTTGAAGCCAACTCTGTTTAGATTCATCTGTTTTCACTGATGGACTAACAGCCTCAGGCTCTTTTTTTATGTTTTGTTCTTTCACAATCGACTCAGCCTGATCTCGTTTTTTCAACTTACTCTTTGCATTGTCTTGAACAGACACTCTGATTTCGTGTTTAGACATCGTCAAGCTTTTGAGTGTCTTTTTGATTCGTTGAATTGCAGCGGTGGCTTGGTCAACCATGTTTAATCTCATATAATACGTTCTGTTCATGAGCTGAAGGATAGATTTTTTGATCGATGACATTTTACCTGACAATTGATCGTTTAGTTTAAACGTCAGCAGAATGGGGCTTATTCCCGCTTGTTTTAAACGATTTATGCTGGATTTAATGACATCTAGTCCCTTCGCTTGAATGGATATGACCAGATGATTTGGGAGCATATTTAACTGATTGTTTAATGCTTTTAAATCACGATAGATTCCCTGATCCAGTCTCATGGAAAATACTGAAATTTTCCGAAGCGATAAACTGAAGTTTCTTAACTTCTTTTCATCTATTTCCAGGTTTATTTTCACTGGTTTTCTAAATGGTTTTAGCTGCTTCTCAAACGTTTGAAATCGTTTTTGAATGCGCATAAGCTTCTTCGATACTTTGTCTTCTAATTCAAATCGTGCAGTGAGTTTCGCCAATTATTTCCCTCCTTTCTTTGCTTCTTTTTCTAGCATGTCTAGTTTGTAGCTGATGAGTCCGAATAGGAATGCTTTGAACGGTCTTGGTGATTCGTATAAATCTAGGAGTTCAGATGGGGAGTAGTGAAGCTCGTGCATGGCGTAATATAAAAACACGGCTTCTTTATCCCCATCTTTTATTAGTTTTTTGCTGCGTCTTCTAAATCTTCAATTTCGTCTTCGAATCCGTTGATTTCAATGGCTTTGTTTAACCAGTTCGCATATTCACCGCCAACTGACAGGACGCGTTTTGCTACTTCAACTGGATCTTGTGTGCTGTAGGCTTCCCTTAATTCCTTTGAGCGGAAATCTGGATAAATGGTCGATTCAATCGCAATTCGTGCGTAGAAGCGCTGACTGTCTAAGTCCTTTACGCGGCCTCTGCCTTTGACATTTTTGAAGGTCGTATTTTCTTTTTCCAGTTCATCAATGCGTTCAGTTGTAATGGCTTTAAAGACAAAAGGAATGACATTCCCTTTTTTATCAACAAAACGCTTAGAAATCGGTACTTTGACCTCTTCCGCTTCTACTGTTTGTCCTGGCATAAAAAATGAAAGATCAAATGTTTGTTTTTCGCTCATGTTTAAAAACTCCCTTTGTTATGTTTTTTTGAATGCAAAAAAGCACATCCATTTTTTGAATGTGCTTTCCAATCTTTTCATGTATAATTTAATTTGTACAATTGAATGGCTTGCTCAAGGGTGTCTGGCTCATCCCCGATAGGAAGGGGGTGATGCTCATGTCAACATTTCAAGCGCTTATGTTAATGCTTGCATTCGGGTCATTTATCGTTGCCCTGTTGACGTATATAGACAAAAAATAGACTCCCCTTGAGCTTTGGACGGTTGAAGGGAAAGTCTATCCTTAAAACTATCTAATTGATTAGCCAGCCCCTTGAGGGCCTCATTGTACATTGCCGGGATGTTGACGCATCCTGGCTTCTTTTTATTTTATGCAAAGTTCTTTGCATGTAAACATATTTCTAAGAAACTTTTTGAGGTTACACAGTAACTCTTTTGTAGCTACTCTGTAACTATGAAAAATTATACCATATCGTTGAATAAAATAAAAACAACATATATTTTCGTCATTCGTAATGCCTTTTTCAATTGTAATTAGAAAGAATTCTTCAGCTTTTCAGGAAGATCAAAGTCCTCGAACGTAAACGGAACTTCTTCTTCAAGCGCCTCTGAATCAACATCCAATCCAGCGATTTTAGCTGAATCAAAGTTGACATCAAATAATGTCACACGCTCAGTGCCTCGGCCTGATGACTTATCGTCAATTACAGCCTGAAGAGTGAAATATGGGTCTTCCCCTTTTTTCACATAGTTGAGCATTAATTGAACGAAACGTGACGTGACTTTATAGAATGTTGCCGTTCCTGTTCCGTTTGCCCCTGTTGTTTTATGACCAGTCATTCGGCGGCCCATCACATTGACTTCTGATTTGTTTTTCTCCACGTTTGCTTCAAACGTTTTGATAAAGGCAAGCTCCTCACCTTCTAAGAAAAGACGACCTTCTTTACCTGAAATTGTATTTTGCGCTTTAAAAGCCATCTTACTTCACCTCCACATTGAAATAGAATTTTTCTGCTGCATCTACTGGTTGAACCGCTAGATCGATGATAAATCCATCACGATCTTCATTGAGACTGATCACGATATCTGTTTCTGAGTTAAAGCCTGTAATGCCGCTGCCATCTTGAAGCTGTGTGAGATACTGAGTAATCAGTGTTTTCACAAGCTGCACCCCATCATCTGATGCTGGAATGTCATTGCCATTGGCTTTGCGTAATTTAATCAGATTTTTTAATTCGAACGTCAAATCATTGTTGATCGCATCAAGCACACGAATGATTTTGTTTTTCGCCATTTGCTGGTTCTTTTCAGCTGTAAAGCTTGTCAAGGAGTTAATATCTTTTTCAACACTCACGGTACGATCTCTCGCATCAAAGGTGAACAGGAACTCCCCTTGTGATAATCGGTATTCTACTTGATCATTATCAAGGCGTTCTAATGTATCCACTGCTCCTTCGTATTCTACAAAGGTCAGTGACTGATTGAAGTTTGCACCTGCACTTGCACCTGCGACCCATGCTGTTGCTTGAGCAGGCGTTAGTTCTGTTCCATCTTCCAGCACAACACCGCTTGTCACATTGATGATGCCTTCTTGGTCAGCTGCATAGTTGGCCACAACTCCTTGCACCTTACGTCCTTGCTTATCACGTAAACGCTCGATAAATGAAGCGAAGGTCGCTTTTAATTGCTCACTATTATCGATCGGGAGAGCAATAACATCAAAGTATTCTGTTTCTGCTGCTTCTAGGAAAGCTGTATAATCTGCGACACTTGCCACACCATTTTTCCCGCCGCTTAGTGCCACACCAGCCGTGATGACGGCTTCACCTTCACCAGAAAATTGAACATATTTGTTTTTCACAAGATCTTTGACATCCGTGACAACCTGCTTATCCACAATATCTGTTCCAAGATAAGTGATGACGTCACGCTTTGTGCTATCAAGTACATTTTCTGCCACTTGTACAGTGATCTCATTTCCTTTTAGACCGCCATAATTGGCTGTGACCACAAAGTTTTCTGCGATTTCAGCTTTGGCTGACTCCCCTTCGTTTAGGCGGTAAAGCAAGACCGTTTGTGCTTTTTTCTTTGCTTCACGGAAAAGAAGAAGCGACTTGTCATCAATATTGAGTCCAACCTTTTTATTTAAGTCTTCCATATTTGAAACGGAAATAAAGGTTTTTGGTTCTCCCCAGCTCATCACAAGAGGAAGTGCCACCGTACCTCGATCGCCTAAAGTAATTCGCTGCTCTGCTGTTGTTTTAAAATTAAAGTAAATGCCAGGACGCTTTTTCTCTGTACCTGGTGTAAATGTGCCTCCGTTCATCCTTTAAACCTCCTTGGACAAAAAAGCATCAATGTGCTTTTTCGCTTCTGTTTTTGTAATTGGTTGATGTTTGATATAAAAAAGAGCACCTTCAAGGATTTCTGGTTTAACCCCAAAAAGATCCTTACTGTGCTCTTTTAAGGCTTCAAATGAAAAGCCAAATTCTTTTTCTTCGCCAGCTGTTTGAGCGGGCTCTGCTTTTTTAGTCTTGCTCACGTTTGATCACTCCATCTGAAAAGTTGATATCTTCAAGGCTTGCTTGTTTGTCTCGGTTGTACCAATAACTGCTATCCCACGTCAGGACAATCGCTGCTACGCCTTGATCTATCATTCTGGTTTCCACTCTTTTTATGCGGACATAATCATCAAGCACCTCTCCATCTTCACTCATCATCTGAATCATTTGACGATCAGCAAGCAATGCATCAACAATTGTTTCTGCCGCGTCATGCGCTTTTCCTGTATCCATATGAAACACTTTTACTTGCAGCGAATAAGATTTCATAAACGTAGATACCGTATCTGGACCGCTGATGACTGTTACGGGCGGCACATAAACGGATGGCACTTGAAAACGCTCTGGCAAAAGTCGATCATACATTGTCACAGGAAAGTGTGTGTAAATATAATGCATGATTGCCCCGACTTCTTGATTCATTTCATCACCTCCCAAAATGTCGATCGAACCAGCTTTGAAGCTTTCGATCCAGCGACTGTTCAAACATTTGCTCATAGAGCATGACAGCATGATCCCAGTAGCCATTTCCATCTATCCATTGAGAGGCAAGCATCATTCCTGTCTTTGCATTCGGATCATATTCAAAGCGGCTGCCAGCCCATCTGCCAGGCACCCATCTTCGCTCTCCACTTGAAGAAGTAGCATGTCCGTCATTAACATAGGAGGCATATTCAAGCTGCGTTCCCACTTCAAGCGTGAGACCACCTTTTGACATAAGAAAATGATTCTCCTTGTCTCCTTGCGTAAAGGAGCTTAGAAGCCGGCCTGTATCGACAGCATTCTCCTTGATTAGCTCATCCTGAATGATGTCCAAAAGTTCTAGGCCCATGTCTTGCAACAAATCTTGATATTTTGCTTTTAAGCCGCCGTCACACGCTGTTTGCAGCTGTGAAAGCAGCCGGTCAAGTCCATCAATTTTCATAGATTTTCCTTCCTGACTGCCATCACTTCAATGTGATGATTTTTCACTATTTGGGGCTGCTGTAATTTGAATGAGATGCCGTTCCACACCATTTTGTCATGCAGGCGAATATCACTTGCTAAAGGGAAATGGACAAGATAGGACTGATAAATAACTGTATTCGGCTCTTCTTGCACAAGGGACTGATTCTTTTCTATGACATAACAAGCCAGATCTGTCAGGCTGGGAGCATCGGGATAGGAAAGAGTCATTTGTAAGTCATCAGCTGGAACCCCGAATTTTCCTCGGGAAGCCTCCTGATGTTCAGGGTGAAAAAGATCACAGCGGTCTGTTAATAAAGAGTGATAACTCATAATGATCTCACCTTTAATTTGGTACTGCCGCCAGTTAATGATGGTTCAATGTAATCGACAAGCAGGGCATATACATAAGGTTTGCCTTTCACTTGATCAGCTGCCTTCGCATATGAGTAATCACCCATTTTTTCTGACGTAAAGCCTTTCATCATAGATTCGTCATCATTCAGCATGGCAAAATATTGGGCCATTTTTAATAATGCGATTCTTGCTTTTTCAGGAAGGGGCTGATATTTTTCGCTTGAGAAATCATGACCTACGATCTGAAATACCGCAGCTTCGGCTTCGATAATATCTGCTGTCAGTCTTTCTACAGATCGATTTTTCACACGCTCAAATACAGAATAGGCTTGCAGTTCTTCAGGAGAAATAATCATGGCCTGCCTTCACCTACTCTTTCACTTTCATCACTTTTGCTACAGCATCCTCTTCCTCAAATTTGCTGTCTAGCTTCGCTGTCAGGACAATAATAAATTTACGGCTGCGAATATCTTTTTCTACTTCAATTCGAATATTACGAGAAAAACCTACGATAATATTTTTAGGGTGTGTCAGCAAAATATCTGATACGTCTGTTCCCGCTTCGTCATATGGCTGCATATTGGCAAGACCTTTGACCGGCACACCGAATGCAGAAGAAAGTCCGCCTTGAATGACCGCATCTCCGAGATTTGTCTGACGGTTTGCTACTTGATCCTTCCACTCAACCTCTAAACTTGGGGATGTGTAGAAACGGAAATCCTGAGGTACACGTAAATATTTTGACGGCATCGCTTTATAGGCTTGTTTAAACATTTGGCGGCTAATTTCCGCTCCATTTGCATCAACAATATGAGATACTGCTTGTTTTCTCACGCCATCCATTTGGGCTAAAAATGGATCTGATGAAGTCGTATCCCCATTGACGATGAGCTCTTCAATATCGACCGCCGCTCGTTCAGCCAGCATTTGCATAATTGTCTGCTGGATTCCGTCTTTTTCAATATTGTTTTCAATACTGTCGTAGGTCATGTGAATCTCTGCAATGACCTCTTTCGCATTTAGCTGGACAGTGCTTGTCGCTGGGACAACACGGTCTTTTGCATCAAGCGCTTGGCCTTCTTCTGCTGGGCGCAAAATACGCTGGCCAAAGCCGATTTTTTCGATTTTTTGTGAATCACTTTCCATCGGAATGATGCGTGCATCATTTAAAACGGTTGGTGTGTTTTGCATCATTCTAATGAATGTGTTGGATTGGGTTGCGTTCATGAGACCGCCGGTTTTTAAGCTGGCAAGTGTCATTTCAGCCTTGCGAATCAACTCTTGATTTCTCACACTGTTTCCTCCTTATTTAGGCTTATAGTAAGCCATCCCATATGGGTGTTGTTGTGTCGTTTTGTGTATCGTGGATTGTTTGTTTTGACATGCCCCGCGCTTTTTCAAGCATGTGAATTCGTTCTGAAATAGGCAAAAGCTGCTGCTCAAGCACTTCCTGCACCGCTGCTTTTTCTCTGCTGGCTGATTTCTCTAAGGAAGAGAGCTGCTGACGAATCGGTGCAACGACTTGCTCGAGCACTTTTTGGACAGGTTCTTCCCCGGTTTGATCTGTTTCTTGTTGTTCAGCCTGCTGTAAGACGTTTTCGATGGCCTTTTTTGCTTTTTCGAGCTCTCGTACTTGATCTGTCGTCAAAGCAGCATCTTCCTTTTGTACGGCGGCTGGCCTTTCACCAATCGTTTGAAGTACATCCTCTGTCTTCAGGATATCCTGCATGATTGGAATGAGCTGTTCTAAGGCAGCTCTTACATCCGCCTCATCACCATCACTTGACTGTAAGGTTTCCAGCAGATGGTCTAAAAAGTTCCAAAATGATTGTGACATGTTTGCACCTTCCTCTTTTAAAAAGAAATTTTTCAGCAAAGAAAAAAGCCCTCTCTCATTCGTGCCTTGAGATAGAAGCTGATCTTGTTCTTCTATGGCGACGATGTCCGCCGTTCCAGCCATTGAATAGCCTGTAATGTGGCCCTTCTGAATTTGATCCCAAATCTCTTGGGAAGCTTTTGTCACAAGCACCCAAGACCCTTTTCGAATCAGCTCCCCGCCTACCTCTACATCAGCCGGAGCAATATACGATTCAACCACTTCGCCAACACCATCCTGAAAATCATGCTGCTTGTCAATATGACGGGCATCCTTCATAAAGCCGTGTGCCGCTCTTTCAATTTCCTTGGCTGTCATAAAGTCTTGATGTGCATCAGGTGTATTCGGCTCATACACGACACCGTACACGAGGCGATGAGCATCTTCTGCCTTTGTCAGGACACTGACCTCCTTTTGAAAGTCAGGCCGCTTTTTCTTTGCTTTCATCAAAAAGAATTTCTTCTTGTTCGCTGCTTTGTCCACGTAGGAAACATGCGTAATTTTAGCGTTTTTTAGTTCTCTTGGCATATGTTCACCCCCTTTCAAAAAAGTGCACGCGCTTCTGTTTATTTCGTCAGCTGGTCCGGCTCTGGTTGAGACTTTTCTTCAGCTGATTTCATGCGGCTTTCTAAAGGTCGGTGATATAGTTCCTCAGGCCATTCTTCTAGCGTTTTTCCGAGAATTCTTCCTGCTAGATCGCGCAAATCGTTAGGTGACACTGCCCCCGCCTGAATAAATGGCGTCAGTACCTTGGCAATCTCTAATGGGTCTCTAAAATCAGGACCATTTAATAGAAAACGGACATGCCAAATATCAAGATCCGGCAGGAAAAGAGTATTGAGTTTTCCTGTGATGAGATGCCGTTCCGGCTGAAATACCTGCTCTTCTGTTGTTTTACGCGCCGTATCTGCTGTCGCTTTGTTATAGTCTTGAGACTCACCTGTGTAAATTGGCGGAAGGCGAAACGCAGAGCGGATTTTGTTTCTTGTTTTTTCATCGTATTCTAAAAAGAGCGCATCTTCTTGCAGGATCTCGGCTAGGGATTTAAAGTTCACTTTGACATTTGAGACATCTTCTTCTCCCGTTAACCCTTTTTCTGTCGGTAGACCTTCAACTTCAAGCAATAGAAACTTATGTGCATGATCAGATCCTTCAATATCGTCCATATAATCTTGAAGCTGCTGATAAGAGGATTCTGACAGCATGCCATTTTCGACAATAATGGCACCTGGTACATGCCGCCCTTGTTTAAAATAAAGGTAGTTCAGCTCCTCTGCCTTGCGTGCTCCGTACATATTGACGATGTTGCCAATCCAGCGGGGAATCCCATACGTTCCACTGCCAATTTTAAAATGAATCACTTCTGTTGCGCGAAGCGGCTCTGGTGTGGTGTCATCGTATTTGCCTGTTTCACAGTGCAAAATGCGCGGATCACCATACTCCTTGAAGAAGACTTTCTTTTCGTTGATCACCTGTACATATTTACGGAATCGTTTCTTTCGATTCATTGTCTTCATTTCGCCATTTTCGGTGTACCTGAATTCGACGTCGACTGGCTCACTAAGCTTGCAAATGCGGATATGAAGCGCATCTAAATACTCGATTCCGGCCGGCTTTCCTTGTCCATCTCGTAGCACCTCTAAAAAACCATTGCCAGTTTTCTCTCGGTCTTCGAGGACATAGCCAAGAATCACATCAGCGGACTCATCATAGTTCATGTACTTCGTAAACTCTTCAAGTCTTGTCCATTCCTTCTCTGCGGCTTTCTTTTTTGCCGGTTTTACACCTTCTGCATTAAAGTCAAAGGCGTATTCTACCCCAAACCCAAAGCCTAAAATATTGGTTTTGTACGCATCAATACATTGCTGAAGAATGGTTGAATATTCTGCCATGCTTTTTAATTCATTGATGTTGTAAGGCGGGGGAACAATGTCATCTTTTTCGTAGGAAAATTCATCTGCATACATTTGTTTTGTATGATCAGACATGTTTGCCTTCATAATCGTTGCTTTCAATTGTTTCATTGTATAGACCTCCTCTCTCTGTTTGGGCGGACACGCTCCGAGGCGGTCTGTTTCAAATCCGTCACTTCATAATCATCCAGCGCATACCAAATGGCTGATAATGTGTGTGGATCGATTTGAAATTCATCTTCCTCTAAACGGCCATCCTTATCTGCCTTATAGGTCAGTGATTGAAGTTCATAGATTGTGTACGGACAAGCATCAGAGCAAATGATTTTCTTAAACCGTTTGATCTTTTTCGTATACTGCAAACGTGAGCCTTGGTATTTATGTGCAGCCACCATTTGAAATCCACGCTGCCGAAAATAGTGAATGGTTTTAGGCTCGGCTGCGTCAGCTTTGATGAGTTCCTTTGATTCAATGAACTCTTTTAGATCAACGGCTGTTTCATCATCTGTTTTCCCGCGGTCGTAATATTCCCAGTAAATATATAAGTACTTTTTTTCATGATCGACGGCTAATCGAATGAGCGCATTGTACGATTCAACAAATCCAAAATCCATGCCTGCTCGTTTCAGCGGCCTGTCAATCTGCTGAATCGCTTCTAATACATCAGAATGATTTCTCACCTCAAATTGAGGAAAAACCTTTGTTCCATTGATGCCAAAATAGCCCTTCCTCGCAATTCGATAGAGGTCTGGGTCGTATTCTTTCAGCTCATCCAGCTGCTTCACATAGCTTTTAGGGAGAAATAGATTATCTTCCGCTGTGGAGTGATGGTAGTACGTATCCTTGATGACAACGGTGCGCTTTTTGTATAAGGTTTCGTCATCTAGGACAAATCGCTTCAGCTGTTCATCTCGAAAGAAATGTCTGTACGTCCAATTATCTTGACCAACAGGATTGGTCGATAACATCATATAAAGCGGTAAGGACGGATGCCTCAGCCTTCCAAGCAGCTCTTTAAAGCCTTCATAAGAAACCTCTGAACACTCTTCAATCCAAATGATCGAGATGTTGTTGATCGATTTCAATTTCTCAGGCTTGTCCAGTCCTTTGAATAAGATGCTGCTGCCATTTCGAAACGTCAAGGCAAGCGGCGAACTTCGGCACTTCACCACACGATCGATGTCAAGATCGCTGACGATCTCTTGTAATAGAGAAAATGTTGATTCACGGTGCGTATCATATACTTCTCGAATGACAAGTGCTGTCCGTTTTTCTTCCAGCAGCTTTAAAATGAGTTTTAACGCAATGTGATAGCTTTTGGAGGAGCCGTAGCCGCCTACTAAAAATTGAAACTTCTGATTCCAATCGAATAGAAAGTGTTCAAAGTGAGGATTGACTTCTTTTTCAATCAATGGCGTCATGAGTTATCCTCTTTCCGCTTAATCATGATGTGAAGATCTTCCTCTTTTTCTTCACGCACTGCTTTTTTTGTTTTTTCGATGGTCAGTTCAATTTGCTTTAGCCTTAATCTTCGTTCATCCTTCGCATGTGCGAGCTCTTCAAACTGTTTAATGAGACGCCTGAGCTCTCCCATTGCACGGGATTGGGCATTTAAAAAGGTGGCATGCCGATCCCACGAAAATTGAAACGAATATTCTTCTGTGCTGATTTCTTGTTCTGGCTGAATGCCTTCTACTGTTTCTTCTAATGAAGAAGGCTTGTATGCCGCCTTTTTCAGCTCTTTGATCATGTCCTCTTGATCTGACACATACATGATGCGCTGCGCCCGAATAATGGCAGCATATTGAATTTGAATTTGATCCCAGATTAAATCAAGCGATGTACGCCCGCCCATTTTCTCCATGATTTCAATCGTTTCATCTGACAGAAACTGATTGAAGATCGAGTGTGCCTGCTTTGACGAATCTTTTTGCCTTTGCCATCCGTATCGTCTTTTCCATGATTTCACGGTATGGATCGAGACATTGTAATGATCAGCAATTTGCTGGTACGTCATCCCTTTCATATAATCTTGCTTGGCTCCTATCCGTTTATCTTTCATTTACATTCACCTGCCGCCTCCTTTTAATTCGAACGATTTCCTGTGAAGGAATCATTTGTGTAGGGCTAGCAAACATCCGTTTGGTCTTTCTAACTATAGGTGGCAACTGTAAGACAAGTGCTGCTCCATTTATTTTGTAAAAGAAAAAACGCCTATTCAGCTGCTTCGAATAGGCGTTCTTGTACTTTTTTGGACATCTTTGTCCGAGCTCTCTCCATATGTTTTTGGACAGTTCCTTTTTTCACATCCAGCATAATCGCAATCTCACTAAACGATAATCCTTGTGTTGTGTGCATGAAGAATACGTCCTTTTCTCGATCCGTTAAAACGGACAAGGCTTCGTCAATTCGTCTTTTGTCCCGCTCGCTGACATCTCTTTCATTCTCTTGGATGAGGGTATATTCATGTGATAAAGCCTCTAACACTTCTGGATTTGCTAGGATGGTGCGCTGATAGACTGAACGTCTATCTAATCCTCTGCGTGCGCCTGGCTGTCTGCCGATTTGAAGCCATTCCACGACGTATTCGAGATCGCTGACCATACTGGCGATAATTTTTTTATCATGCTTCTCTTGATCTGAAAGCTGTTTGTCTTCTTTTTCTCTAAATGGTTCATATCTTTTTCTAGCATCCTTTAATGCTCGTTTGTATTCGATAAGTAAATCTTGCATATTGGCTCTCTCCCTTTTTTAAGAAAATAAAAAACGGACACCAATCAGTCCCCTTTTCATAGGGTCTTGATCAGTGTCCGCAGGCTTTCCGTCTTGGACGTATTGTGTTGTGTTGTGATCTAGCTGATTTTAAAACCAATCTCGTGATCTACTCTTGCAAAGTGACCTTTTGCCGTTTGAATAATGGTTTTTCCATGTTCAGGTACATCCAACTTATAAGCCGTTCCTACATTCCCATCTAACACGATGACTTGAATTTTTCCTGTTTCCATCTCACCGACAAATGTCTGGTTTTCTTGAATGAATAATTGTTTTGGCTCGTTCATATGCTTGTCTCCTTATTTGGTGAGGATTTCGTGCCATCACCTATCGTATTTAAAATGATTTCAATTCTTGGACGCATACTATAAAACTGTGAAACTCTTAAATCGACAATCTGTAGAGGGACCTTATCCGCAATAGAATGAAGTGCTTCTTGAATATGTTGTAGTCTTGGCTGAAAGATGCTGACGTGCACCGGGCGTATCAAACCTTTTTCTGCGTATGTACGCTTGTTTTGACAGTCAGCTATGTCAAGCGGCATGTCGTCAAATAAGCGAATCTCGAGTGATAGTGCGCCTTTTATTTTATGCGGGCATTGTGCTTTTGCAGCTGCTCGTATTCTTTTTATCAATGTATCTTTTGTTAAAAACTCTGCCTCAATGATAAAATGGATGACCATGTTAGGATCTCCCGTCATCCTTTTCAAACTGACGGATGTCTTGTTCGTTTTTACTCGCTTTGAGCAAGCATTTGAGGATTGTCATAATTTGCTTCCATCGTTTCACGTCGCCTTGATTCCTCCTTTTTTGCTTCAGCGACCTTTGCCGCCAAGAGGTTCATGTATGTTTGCTTATCTTCTGCTGTGGAAAAAACAAACACCGGTTTCTGGTGATGAAAGGTCATCCAGCCGCCGGCTTGGACTAAACAAAGCTGCGCTTCCTTTCTGGCATCAAAAATCATCTGATGTTTCATCTTCTTCAAATCCCTCCAGACTGTCCTCAATCTCTGTTTGATATCCATAACGTTTCATGTCATATGTCCAGTAGCTTTTTGGATATCCAAAGTCATTCATCTGCGCTACCATTGGATGTTCAATATTCATTTTGTTCGTCTCCCCTTTTCTAAGAAATGCTCTTCCTTTAGAGAATTACTCATTTCGTGTAACTTTTGGTCAAAAAAAAGCTCTTGAACACCCCTATTCAGCAGATCTGCAATATGCTTTGCGATTTCTAAGCTAGGCTTCGTTCTGCCCATTTCTATATTTGCATAGCCGCTCGTGTACTTATATCCTAATTTTTTCGCCATATAGGTTTGTGCTTTTCCTTGTAAAATGCGTTCTTCTCGTAAATGTTCAAGTTTCATCTTTCCACCTCTTACTCAATATGTGTAAGTTATATTCATTATGATAATATACACGAAACGAGTAAGTCAATCATTTTTTATTCTTTTTGTGTAATTATTTATCTTTTCCGTGTAATTCATGATAAAATTTACTCATAACATGAAAAAAGGTGTTTCCAATGGATAATTTGACTGGAAAGATTTTAACTGAATTAAGAGAGAAGCATGGATGGAGCAAGTCAACGGTTGCTAAAAAACTCGGATTAAAGGCGATGTCCACCTATGCAAATTGGGAATATGGCTTGAGAAAGCCCGACGGTGAGATGATTGTGAAAATCGCCGAGTTATATGGGGTCTCAACGGATTATCTTCTCACAGGTAAGGACAAAGGCGGAACTGATGCCGACCTTGCAGACGATCCTGATTTGCAAATTGCGTTTAAGGCTGCCTCCGATTTTTCCGAAGAAGCACGAAGACAAACCATCGATTTTATTCACTACATTAGAGAAAAAGAGAAGCAAAAAGGCCGTCAGCCAAAACAGCGAGACGACGATTGATGATCTCTTTTCATAAAGCTTTACATTGCTGGGATGAGCCCAGCTTTTTTTTATGCCTCTTTTTCCCCTAAAAAAGAGAAGGCATATGAATAATATATGACAATTTTTACCATAAATACTCTTTTTTCTACATAATTTTATTGACATATAATTCTATTATTATTAATATATGTATATACCAAAAAAAGGAGTGTTACCGATGAAAAAATTAATGAAAGCTTGTACATTGTCTTTAGCTGCTTTAGGTGCTCTTACGTTCTTCCAAACTGAAGGTGCTCATGCAGCTGCACAGCCAAAAGAACCAGTCATAGCAAAAGCTCCTATTATGAATAAAGTAATTACGTTGACCCGTACGCTTCCTGTAGGTTCTTCGATCGCCGTCTCTCTTCCAGCAAGCCAAATTACTGTGACGGGCGCAACTTATGCGATTCAATTAGATCAAACAGCTCCAAACTTCACTTGGATTCGTGCCGTACAACGCGGTTCAGTGACGGTTTCTTACTATAATTCACTTGGAGAACGTGTGATTAACTATATTACTGTTCGATAAGCCATATTGCTTTACATATGAAAAGGCGATGACTTCATGATCATCGCCTTTTTGTGTGTCTACATGTATATTCATAGACATCATTTATCCAATGCTTGCCAACGACCATCTCTTATGTTAACTTTTAATAAAAATAAGTTAACATAATGAGAGGAGCTTATGATGGGAAAACAAATATCTTTGTCTTGGGAAGCGATGGCGGAGAAAGCGCTGAAAAATGAACGGATCACGCTGCAAGAAGGTCTAGACATTCTTGCAGCTGACGATAAAGAATTATTATCTATGATGCATGCAGCCTATCAAGTACGATTTCATTTTTTTCAAAACAAGGTGAAATTAAATATGATTTTTAACGCAAAAAGCGGTTATTGTCCTGAAAACTGTGGTTATTGTTCACAGTCGATCATTTCAAAAGCACCGGTTGAACGATATACAATGCTTGATCAAAAAACGATTGTGGCTGGCGCGCGTGAGGCGCTCAAGAGAAAAGCGGGGACTTATTGTATTGTCGCAAGCGGCAGAGCACCTTCTCACAGAGAGTTAGATGAGGTGACGGCAGCAGTAAAAGAGATCACTGAGACCATGCCTTTGAAGGTGTGTGCATGTCTTGGGTTATTAAATGAAGACAAAGCGAGGCGGCTGAAGGAAGCAGGGGTTCATCGGTATAATCACAATATCAATACACATCAAGATCATCATGCTCACATTACGACAACTCATACATATCATGATCGTTTGTCGACCCTTGAGGAGGTCAAACAGTCCGGCATGTCACCTTGCTCAGGGGTTATTATTGGGATGGGTGAAACCAACCAGCAAATTGTTGAAATGGCTTTTGCGCTCAGAGCCCTTGATGCGGATTCAATTCCAGTCAACTTTCTTCATGCAATCGAGGGAACACCGCTTGAGCATCAAGAACGAACACATCCGATCAAAGCATTGAAAGTGTTGGCGCTCATGAGGTTTGTCAATCCAACCAAGGAAATTCGAGTATCTGGAGGCAGAGAGTTCAATTTACGGACGCTTCAGCCGCTTGCCCTTTATGCGGCAAATTCCATTTTCGTAGGCGATTATTTAACAACAAAAGGCCAGCAAGTCCAAACGGATCATCACATCATTGAAGATTTAGGTTTTGACATAGAAGAATGTGCGTTATAAAAAAAGTCTGCCGGTGAATCGGCAGACTTTTGGCAATAAGATTAGAATCTTTTATGGAAATCGACAGTGCCGCTTCCTTCCTCACGGTCAAAGCTGCCAACAAATGTCCAGTTAATATAGCCGCCGTCACCATTGTTGACGAACGTACCATCTTCAAATACCCAAATACCAAACGTAATACCATCATATTCAACACTATCATAGTAGACAACATTGTTCAGTCCGCTAAAGTCATGATCTTGGCTTAAGTTTTGGACAACTACGTTATAGTTTTGACCTGCTTCATAGAAGGCACTGTACGCCGCATTTTTTACAAATCCATCACGATTTTGAGATGATTTTACTGCTTGTTCAATTTTATCGGCAATGGCTACTGGATCAATAGAGACACTTCCATCAACACCTGTTGTCGTAGCAGCTTCAGCCGTTTGACCAAAAGTCGTAAGAGATAGAGGGACAGCAACCATTGACGTAGCAATCATAGAACTAACAACAAATTTGCTTGTTTTTCTCATTATTTCTAACTCCTCCTTTAATTGGTATGTTTATGTACTACCCCTTCCTCTGTCTCTTAAACACTAAATTATGAAAAAACTTCTTTTTCTACCAATTAAGAGGGTGATTTTACTGTTTAAAAGAGCTGAAACAACAAAAAAACTACTCTTTTATAAGAGTAGTTTCAGATTGTTGACAAAGGGCTAAAATGATCTTTATTTTAGCCCTTTGTCTTCTTTTCAGCTCAGCGTGTTTGAAAACCTTTGCAGTCTAGGAAGGACGAGCACCGGAGCGGAGCGAATTTGACATTCGTGAGCACCGGCGCGCAGACCTGACAACGAATGCGAAGGTTTGTCTACACGCTGAAACTACTCTTTTATAAGAGTAGTTTACAGCATTACATGAACAGGATAAATAAAATCACACCTAGGATAATTCGGTATATCGCAAAAGGCACAAGTTTGATTTTATTGATCAGTTTTAGGAAGAATCGAACAACAAAGAGAGCCACAACAAATGCACTCACAAAGCCGACGATAAAGAATGGCAGCATGTCTGTTGTTAAATATTCGGCATTTTTCACAAGTGTTAACAAGCTTGCGCCTGCCATAATCGGCATCGCCATGATAAATGTAAAATCAGCTGCAGCACGGTGATTCAAACCAAGAATAACCCCGCCTGCAATCGTCGAACCTGAGCGAGAGAAGCCTGGCCATAATGCCAAACATTGAAACAGTCCGATATAAAGCGCCTGTTTGTACGTCATGTTATCGACAGAGCTTGTTTCTGTTTTACGTTTATTGATCCAGTCAGCGACAAGCATCAACACTGCGCCTAAAATCAAACCGACAGCGACTGTTCTCACGTCAAACAAGTATTTATCAATATAGTCTTCAAATAAGAATCCTAAAATGACGGCTGGGACGAGTCCTACTGCAATTTGAGCAATGGTCAGCTTATGCCCGCTGCGCTTTTGTTCTTCGGTGATATTTTTCTTTAAGCCTAACAAGTTCAAGATACGATCCTTGAACACAATCATGACTGCTAAAATAGAACCTAACTGAATCACGACTTTAAATGTGTTTGCCGCCTCTGGCGTAATGATTTCCTTTGATTTTAACCATAGATCATCGACTATGATCATGTGACCTGTAGATGAGACAGGTGCATACTCTGTTAATCCTTCGACAATTCCTAAAACCAGTGCCACGAATAAATCCCATAGATTCATGATTTTCTTTCCTTTCAATTCTGATCTTTTGAACAGTCCAACCATCTATGTCCACATAAAGACAAGCTTTCTTCATCGAAAGCTCGTCTTTATGATACTATATTTTTTTCAAAAAAAGATTATGACATTAAACCTTTTCTTCTTTGTACAAATTGGATCGCATTTTGAACCAATCAAACAAGTGGGTCGTGATGACCTTCAGGACGGCATATGTTGGAATCGCGACAATGATGCCGACTACGCTGAACAATTTACCTGCTGTTAATAGAACAAAAATAATCGTGATCGGATGGATATGAAGGTTTTTCCCCATGACCTGAGGTGAAATAAATTTCCCTTCAATGAGCTGAACCACTGTCCAGACAATGATGAGTTTTAAAAGCATCACTGGTGATGTCACAAGCGCAATCACAATCGCTGGTGTAATCGCAATCGTTGGACCAAGGTAAGGCACCACACTTGTACATGCCGCAATGATCGCCAGCAGCAACGCATAGTCAAGTCCAATAATCAGATAACCGATTAAAAGAAGAACACCAATACAGAAGCTGACAATGATCTGTCCGAGAATATAAGAGCTCAGGCGATGGTTCATTTCGTGAAGCACGATATGTGTATGATCTCTAAACTTATTCGGAATAAATTTCAGGAAATAGTCAGGTAATTTTTTGCCGTCTTTTAATAAATAAAACAGAATGAACGGAACGGTCACGATCGAAATGATGATTTCGGTGAGCGCCCCTAAGAAAGTCCCCACTCCGGTAAAGGTGCTTTCCAAAATCTTCGTTGCTTGACTTGACGCTTTACTCACCAATTCAGAGACGTTAAAATTCATCGCTTTCTGCGCTTGATTAATAAAGTTGCTTCCCGTTAGTTGGCGAATCTGTTCTTCTACCGTATCAACATATTTCGGAAGGTTATGAAACAGACTCATCGTTTGTGCTTGTAAAAAAGGAATAATAGACACAATGGTCACTGTAATGATGCCAATAATGACAATATATAAAAGCAAAATTGAAAAGATCCGTTTGACTCTAAACCTCTCTAACAAGTTGACAATCGGATTTAATAAATAATACACGACCCCCGTTAAAATAATCGGTAAGGCGATGGTTTTGACGAGTACAATGAGCGGTGTGAAAATAAAAGATGTTTTCATGAAAACAAGGATATTCAATCCGATTAATAGCAGGACGAGTAAAAAGAGAACAAACTTGTTATCAAGAAAAAATTTTCTAAATCGACTGCTCCACATTTGCATAGAATTCATATCGTTCCTCCAAACTCGGGCTATTTTATTAATAAATTGTACACTATCTGATCATGATATGGTGGTCATTGTTTCAGCTTTTTTTCCCATTTCGCAATGGACATCGCCCATATAATGAGAATCGGCTGTCCAATAAGCCTTATCCATAGCAAGGCCTGATCTGTGCTTTTTTGACCTGGAAATGGAATTCCCTCTCGTGCAGCAAATAAGTTTGCAGGGAAAATGAGTACAAGATAGACAGCCATGATTTTTGCTGCTGCAATCCTGACATTTGGCAGAAGCAGCAAAACAGCCATCAGCCATTCAAAGCATGCAGTCGCATAGACTATCACATATGGAAATGGCCAGCCTGACATCATACGGGCAAAGCCGCTCGGCTCTATCACATGAAAAATACCGGCTGCTATGAATAAAAGCGCAAAGACGTATGTACTTCCTATATGCAGGGTGCGCTTCATGTTCGTTTCCTCCTCTCCCTTCTATCAGAGTATTACCCGAATGAAGGAAGAAACTACCCACTTTTCGTACATTTATATCCTTTATGTAAGACGCATCAGCCTATATAAAGGTTTCATCCGCTCTTCAATAAAAAGAATGTTCTTTCATACAAACGCTTTCAAAGGATGTATAATCAGAGAAAAGCAGAAGGAGGGAATGACATGATTCGATTTGCTGTCATCGGAACGAACTGGATTACAGATCGATTCTTACAGGCCGGTGAAGGAGCAGCTGATTTTACATGTACAGCCGTCTATTCACGGTCCGCTGAAAAAGGCCAGGCATTTGCCGAAAAATACGGTATTGATACAGTTTTTACGAACTTACATCAAATGGCGGAAAGTGATGCGTTTGATGCCGTGTATATTGCAAGTCCAAATGCCCTTCATAAGGAGCAGGCCATGTTGATGATGGAGCACCAAAAGCACGTTTTATGCGAAAAACCATTCGCCTCTCACCGAAAAGAAGTGGAAGAGATGATTGCTGCAGCGAAAAAACATCAAGTGTGTTTAATGGAAGCGATGAAAACGACATTTCTGCCAAACTTCCTGCAAATCAAACAGCATCTTGATCAGCTCGGGCCCATTCGGCAAGTGGTCGCTCATTACTGTAAATATTCCTCAAGATACGATGCTTACCGAAATGGCGAGATTCCAAATGCTTTTAAGCCTGAATTATCCAATGGTTCTTTAATGGATATCGGTGTGTATCTTGTCTACCCGGCGATCTATTTATTTGGTCTGCCGAATCAAATCACCGCGAGAGGCTATAAGCTTTCTTCTGGTGTAGATGGGAGCGGCTCTGTCCTTTTACAATATGACGGGCATCAAGCACTCCTTTTTCATTCTAAAATTTCAACGTCTCATTTATCTGCGGAAATTCAAGGAGAGGACGCCACGATGGTGATTGATCAATTCCACCGTCCTTCGCGTATCACGTTCCACGATCGTCAAGGACATCAAACCGATATCTCTCTCAAAGATGATCAGCCAGCCATGTATTATGAAATCTGTCATTTTATTGAGTGTATTCAGCAAGGAATGGGGCAGTCTCCAGTCAATACATTTGCCTTATCTGTTCAAACCATGTCCGTCATGGACGAGGCGAGAAAACAAATGGGCGTGATGTATCCTGCCGATAGACAAAATGAATGGGGCATGAAATGATGAACAAAGGGCGAACATGATGTGCAAGTTCGCCCTTTGTTTTTTGTTTCGGATCCTTTGTTTATGTTGCCGCTAACACATCCGCAAATGCTTTCACATATGGAGGGAGATCCGGCGGACGTCTGCTCGAGACGAGGTGGCCATCTGTGACGACTGCTTCATCAAACCAGTCCGCTCCAGCATTTGTCATATCATCTTTAATACCAGGTGTACTTGTTACTTTTTTGCCTTGCAGGATTCCTGCTGAAATCAGCACCCAGCCAGCGTGGCAAATTTGCCCGATTGGTTTTGCCTTTGCATCAAATGAACGAACAATGTTTAACACTTCTGGATAACGGCGCAGTTTATCTGGTGCCCATCCACCAGGGACAAGCACAGCATCATATTCATCCGCTTGAATGGAATAAAAATCTGCATCAGATACAGCCGGCACACCGTATTTTCCGATGTACTCATGCTTTGCTTTTTCTCCTACAAGATGCACAGTTGCCCCTTCTTCTCTTAAACGCAGAACCGGATACCATAGCTCTAAATCTTCAAAATCATCACTGACAAACGCAATGACCTTCTTATCTGATAAACGCATAACATCTCTCCTATTCTTTCGATTTCCTCTATTGTACGAGATGACCTCTTAAAAAGAAAAGCGGTTCCCCTTGAGGAGAACCACTTGATCTTATTCGCTGATCTTGAATCTTTTAATTAAATCACGTAATTCTTCCGCCATTTGGGAAAGAGTCGTAGATGAAGAACTAATCTCTTCCATAGAAGCAAGCTGTTCTTCAGCAGATGCGGCGATATCTTGGATGCTTGCTGAACTCTCTCGTGATACATCGGCAATTTCATTCACCGCTTTAGAAATTTGCTCAGATCCTTTTGAAAGCTCGCGTACTGTTGTATTCATTTCATTGATTCTTGTTGCGATTTCTGCTGTTTGCAGATTAATTTGTGAGAAGCTTTCTTTCGTTTGATCTGTAATGGAAAGACCATTCTTCACTTCTTCATTCACTGATTTGAACATATTTTGAGATGTTTCGATTTCAGATACGATTTCTTTCACAAGCTTTTCAATCTCTTTTGCTGAATCCGATGATTGAACTGCAAGTTTACGCACTTCTTCTGCGACAACAGAGAAGCCTCTGCCTGACTCACCTGCACGTGCTGCTTCAATGGCAGCATTGAGTGCAAGTAAATTCGTTTGATCCGCAATGCCGTTAATCACGCCTAGGATGTTTGTGATATCTTTTGATTTATGCTCCAGCCCGTTGATCACCCCTTCAGCTTCTTTCACTGAATGGTCGATCGTCTTCATTTGGCCAACGGTTTGCTCCACAAGCTGCCCGCCTGATTCCGCTACTGTTTTTGATTGAATAGATGACGCTGTGATGACATCAGACGTTTCTGCGACTTCGTTCAGTCCTTCGTTCATTTGTTTTAAATGAGACGCGCTTTGCTCCACCATTTCGCTTTGATTTTCGTTGCCGTTTGAGAATGATTCAATAGATGATGTAATATGTTCAGTTGCTTTTGTTGTTTGACCTGCACTTGCCGTCAGTTCTTCAGATGAAGAAGCCACGTTTTCTACAGATGTTTGTACAGCTTGGATGACATCTCTTAATGACTCACTCATTTCATTAAAGCTTGTGCCTAGCTGTCCAATTTCATCTTTTGACCGGACATCAATTTTTTCTGTTAAATCTCCCTCACTGATCTTCCTTGAGGAAGAGACAAGTATAGAAAGTGGTTTTGTAATGGAACGAATGATCAAGAAGATCAGAATCCCGCCAATGATGAGCGCGCCTGCTAAAATGATAGCGGCCATGTTAAAGACTGGCTGTGCAGCTTCTTCTACTTCCGTCACAAACATCGTACCGACAATTTTCCAGCCAGTCGCTTTGTTTGTGGTGAACTCCATTTGCTTTTCTTTTCCTTCAAACATATAACTCATAGAACCTTCATCTTGTGAATAAAGCTTTTCTAGCCATTCACCAGATAATTTGGATCCAGCTTTTTTCGTTGGATGGGCAACAAAGGTACGATCCGGACTTCCGATAAAGGCATAGCCTTGTTTCCCAATGTTTATGCTATTTGATTCTTTTACTAGATTCGCAATGTCTAGGTTCATTGCAATGACTCCTGATCCGTCCTCTAACTTTTTAGAGATTGTGACCACAAGCGTACCGGTTGAAGCCGTTGGATACGGTGCTGAAACAGACAGCTCCCCGTTTTTCGCCCAGCCGTCTTTATACCAATCCCGCTCCGTTGCGACATAGTCAGCAGGCATTTTTTTATTAGGATATCTTGAAAACACTTTGCCATCACTTGAAGCGACAAAAATGCCTTCTGTGTCATCATTCATACTCATGAACTGCTCAAAGCGCCCTTGAATATCTGTCGTGCCTTTTTGCTTAAGCTTTTTCTCCGTGATCCATTTGCTAAAGAAATCGGCTGCGTCTGTTTTCACTTTCACAACCTTCGTAATATTTTTATCTAGCTGCTCTACGTTCTCCTTGGCGCTTTGCATGATTTGATCATTTAAGGAGGTGCTCGCCGTATGATATGAAGAGAATGCCAATACAATGATTGGGCATAAGAGAATAAATAAGAAAGAGAATACGAGCTTTTTTGAAATAGATGGCTTCCTGAAATACTGTATGAATTTCATAAAAAAGAAAACTCCTTTTAGTAAGATAGTATATATATCGGAAGTACTACTAGGTTGTTTACTTTTTTAATTTATTAAAGTCTAAATAAGTCCAAAACACCCAAATTATATGCATCGAATGGAAAAACACCTGACGTCAAAACGTCAGGTGCTTCCCTATATCTCTTACATTTTAAATTGTTTAATGAGCTCTCTTAGCTCTTCTGCCATCTGAGATAACGTGGCAGAGGATGAGCTGATCTCTTCCATAGATGCCAGCTGTTCTTCTGCGGATGCTGCGATATCTTGGAAGCCTGCGGAACTTTCTCTTGAAAGCTCTTTGATTTGATTCACCGCATGTGAAATATCATTTGAGCCATGCGAGAGTTCTTTGGCGGTTCCGTTCATTTGTTTCATTTGTTCTGTCATTTCTGATGTTTTATCGGTGATTTTCTCAAAGCTGACTTTCGTTTCATCTGTAATGTTTAATCCAGCTTGTACTTCACCTGCTACTTGTTTAAACATTTTCTGTGACTTTTCAATTTCCTCCACAATCTCGTTTGTCAGGCTTTCAATTTCCTTTGAAGAGCTTCCTGATTGCTCTGCCAGCTTACGAACTTCTTCTGCAACAACAGAGAAACCTCTGCCTGCTTCTCCTGCCCGAGCGGCTTCTATCGCAGCATTTAAAGCAAGGAGATTGGTCTGGTCAGCAATGCCGTTAATGACACCCAGAATGTTAGTAATATCCTTTGATTTCTGCTCTAAGCCTTGAATAACAAGCTCTGCTTCTTTCACTGCCTGCTCGATGGTTTGCATTTGACCTGCTGTTTTTTGAACGAGTTCTCCACCAGCCTGAGCCGTTTTGCTCGAATCAATCGACGATTCCATCATATGTGAGGTCGTATCGACCATATGGGATAAGCTGCGATCCATTTCGTTCAACTGGACTGAGCTTTTTTCGATCATATCATTTTGGTGTTCAGTGCTGTTTGAGAACTGTTCAATAGATGATGTGATATGCTCAGTCGCTTGGGTGGTCTGTCCTGCACTTGCTGTTAACTCTTCAGAAGAGGAGGCCACATTTTCAATGGAATTCTGAACAGCTTGAATGACGTGTTTCAGCTTTGCTGACATCTCGTTAAAACTCTGCGCAAGCTTCCCGATTTCATCGTGTGTACGAACTTCAATATGCTGGGTCAGATCACCCTGACTGATTTTCTCAGCCGATTCAGAGAGCTCTATCAGTGGCTTTCGAATCGATTTAATAATAAAATAAATCGCGATTCCGCCTATGGCAATCGCAGCTGCCAGTATGATCATTGTTAAGTCGAGAACTGGCTGTGCAGCTTCTTTGACTTCGCCCGTATACATTGTTCCAGCAAGCTTCCAGCCTGTTGCTTCATTTGTGTCAAAAAACATTTGCTTCGGCTTTCCATTGTATTCATATTTGAAGCTGCCTTGTTTTTTATCATACAATTTCGATATGAAATCACCTGTCAATTTCGCCCCAGGCTTGTCTGTTTTATGGGCAATATAATGCTGATCTGCAGTCGCGACAAACGCATAGCCTTCTTTGCCAATTTTGATGCTGTTTGTATCTTTCACGATCGTGTTCAAGCGCACATTGATCCCAATCACACCAGAACCATCTGCTAATTGTTCTGATATTGTGATGAGCAGGTCATCTGATGACTTGCCGACAAAAGGATCTGAAATGATGAGTTTCTCATCTCCCATCGATTGTTGAAACCACGATTCGTTTTTTGAGCTCGAGGCACTACCTTTGTGAATCTTGGAATATTCGGTTAGTTTACCATTTTGATCTGCAATGAATACTTCCACCACATCTTCATCTGTTTCCGATAATTGCTCTAATTTTACCTTGAGTAAATCCTTGTTTTTAGAAGCCAATTCACTCTTTTTTACCGATTTGGCTAAATAGGAAACGATATCAATTTTAGGCTGTACATCTTTATTAATGAGTTCGTTTAATTGCTGAACACCATTTGCAGCACTAGACATAATCTCATCATTGAGAGACTTTGATGCCACTTCATAAGAAAATGCTGCCAATACGAGAATTGGCACTAGGAGAATCGCTAAGAATGCAGTAATTAATTTCTTCGACATTGTAAAGTGCTTAAAAAAGTTGATTTTTTTCATGACTCTACTCCTTTTGAATTATGATTTGTGGTCTTTCCCTTCTATTCTTAGGTAATACGAATTATTTTTCAAGACTTAATGTTCGAAAATTAATCAAAATGAGTAAATTCACCTATTTCTTTTGATTTACTCAATGAAAAAAGAGCCCTCTAGCTGTAGGACTCTTTTCATTATGTCTATTCGACTTTAAATTTGCTGATCAAATCACGCAATTCTTCTGCCATTGATGAGAGCGTAGCAGAGGATGAGCTGATTTCTTCCATTGATGCCAGCTGTTCTTCCGCTGAAGCCGCTATGTCTTGAATGTTTGCGGAGCTTTCACGTGAGACGTCTGCAATCTCACGGACAGCCTCTGACACATGGGCAGAGCCATTTGAAAGCTGGATAACCGTTTGATTCATCGTTTGAAGCTGGTCAGAAATTTCTTTTGTCATTTCGAAAATATTGTGGAAGCTGACTCTTGTTTGTTCAGTGAAGCTTAAGCCTGATTGAACTTCTCGATTCACCGCAGTGAATACTTCCTGTGATACATCGATGTCTTGAACGATCTCTTTAATCAAATTCTCGATTTCTTTCGCCGAATTGGCTGATTGAACAGCCAGTTTTCTTACTTCTTCTGCTACAACGGAGAAGCCTCTGCCAGATTCCCCAGCTCTTGCTGCCTCGATTGCTGCATTTAGCGCAAGTAAATTCGTTTGGTCAGCGATTCCATTGATGACACCTAGAATTTGTGTAATGTCTTTTGATTTACTTTCAAGAGCGCTGATGACATTCTCTGCTTTTTTCACGGACTGATCAATCACATTCATTTGAGAAGCGGTTTTTTCCACAAGCTGTCCGCCTTCCCCTGCGATATCTGTTGATTTGATCGATGAAGCAGTAATGGATTCAGCCGACTCATTCATGTGCTGAAGGCCTCGGTTCATTTCTTCTAACTCGTCTGAGCTGGATTCGACTTTGTCATTTTGACTTTCATTTCCATTGGAGAATTGTTCAATGGATAGTGTAATATGCTCTGTTGCTTTACTTGTTTGCCCTGCGCTGGCGGTCAGTTCTTCTGATGAAGAAGCGACATTTTCGACCGAGGTTTGGACGGCACCAATGAGGGTTCTTAATGAGTCAATCATTGTATTAAAGCCTTTCCCAACTTGGCCAATTTCATCATCTGATTGGATCTCAAGCTTATCGCGCAAATCACCTTCGCTGACTTTTTTCGAGAAGCGGGCAAGGTTGGATAATCTTTTAGATATAGAGCGGACGATAAAGAAGATAAGGGTACCTGCTACGATAAGTGTCACACTGAACACAATAATGGCTGTATTGAAAACGGGCTTTGCTGCATCTTCTACTTCTGATACGAGCATCGTTCCACCGATTTTCCAGCCGGTTAATTCATTGGTCACATACGCAACCTTTTTATCTATTCCTTTGAGTGTGTAGCTGCCGTTTCCTTCTTTGTTTTTAAAAATAATATTCGCCAGATTCTCATTTACCTGACTTCCTGGCTTTTGGGTCGGATCTGCTAAAACTGTTTTATCCTTCTCCATGATAAAGGCATAGCCTTTTTGCCCAATTTTGATTTCTTTTAATTTTTGCAGTAGGGTGTCAATTTCTAAATCAATTCCAATAACACCTGAACCATCTTTCATTTTTTGAGTAATGGTGATGACCATTTTCCCTGTGGAGGCTGCTACGTATGGTTTTGTGATGACTTGTTTGCCGTTTTCTGCATTGAGTGCCTCTTGATACCATGGACGCTCTCTTGGATCGTAGCCATCAGGCATCTTTTGAACAGGATATTGCATAAACAATCCCTTTTCGGAGCCTGCATAGATAGCAGAAACATCTTTTTCATTAATTTTTCCAAATTGCTGCAATTCTTTAATGGTCGCATTTCTATTTTTTTCTTGAAGATTAGACGCTTTGAGTGTATCTGTAAACAGGGTCACAGCATCTGCTTTGTTTCCTATATTCTCATTGATTAAGGTATCAAATGCATTGACTTGACTCATCGCACTGCCCATAATCTGTTTGTCTAGCTCTGTCTTTGATGTAAAAAATGCACTAATTGTCAGTGCAGTGGTTGGCAGGATAAGGACTACCAAAAAGGCAATAATTAATTTTTTTGAAATGGATGGTTTTTTTAACCATTGGATCATTTTCCCCATTTTCTCTTTCCCCCTTTACTTCTCTAAAGTTATTATCGGATGAAAGGTTTATTTTTACAGGCTGAAAACGATGTTTAAACATAAAAAAAATACCCAGACAATTCTGGGTATTTTTTCATCATTTTTTAATCAATTTTAAATTGACTTGTGAGCTCTTTTAGTTCCTCTGCCATGTTAGCAAGTGTCACAGAAGAAGATGAGATTTCTTCCATAGATGCCAGCTGCTCTTCAGCAGAAGCCGCAATGTCCTGAATGTTTGCCGCACTTTCTCTAGAGACTTGGCGCATCTCCTGCATAGCTTGTGAGACAAGCTTTGAACCGCTCGATAGATCAATCGCTGTATCGTTTAATTGAGTCAGTTTTTTCGACATTCCTTCTGCCGCCTCATAAATGTTCTGGAAGCTTTCTTTTGCTTCTTCTGTCATACCGAGTCCTGCATGTACTTCTCGATTGACCGTTTTGAACATATCTTGAGATTTAGCAATTTCTAACACAATTTCTTGAATGAGCTTTTCAATTTCTTTCGCTGAATCTGCGGATTGGACAGCTAGTTTTCTCACTTCTTCTGCAACGACGGAGAAGCCGCGTCCTGATTCACCTGCTCTTGCTGCTTCGATGGCTGCATTTAGCGCAAGTAAATTCGTTTGATCTGCAATGCCGTTAATAACATTTAAAATGCTCGTAATATCTTTAGACTTGTATTCTAATTGTTTCATGACTTGTTCTGCTTCTTGTACAGATGTATCAATATGTTTCATTTGGCTCGCTGTGCTTTCAACAATTCGGCCGCCTTGACCAGCAGCCTCTGTCGATTGAAGTGAGACAGCAGCCACTTCTGATGACGTATGTGACATGTCTTGTAACCCTTCATTCATTGCCACAAGCTGATTCGTACTAGATTCGACTTTCTCGTTTTGTGCTTCATTTCCATTTGAAAATTGTTCAATCGACATCGTGATATGTTCAGTTGCTTGACTTGTTTGGCTGGCACTTGCCGTCAGCTCCTCGGAAGCGGAAGCCACATTGTCGACAGATTGCTGTACCGCTCGAATGACGTCACGGAGGGATTCACTCATTTTGCTAAAGCTTCTTGTCAGCTCTCCTATTTCATCCTTCGATTTGGTTTCAAGGGTTTCGGTTAAATCCCCTTCACTCACTTTGTTTGAGAAATCAACAAGCTTTCGAAGTCCAATTGTGATGGATCGAACGATAAAGAAGATCGCAACGCCGCCAAGGATAAATGAAGAAATTAAAAGAATAATGGCAGAATTCCAAACTGGCTGTGCTGCTTCTTCTGTTTCTGATACAAACATCGTTCCAGCAATTTTCCAACCTGTTAAATCATTTGTCACAAAAACAAGACGCTTTTGTTCTCCTTTATTCTCATAAGTTGACGTTCCTTCTTTTCCGCTGTAAAGGATAGATGAAATATTTTCAGTGACCTTAGATCCTGACTTTTCTTCTGGATGAGCCACAATTTGTTTATTTTTATTCGCAATAATTGGATATCCTTGTCGTCCAATTTTAATCTCTTTTATTTTATTGACAATGTCTTGCACATCAATGTCAATTCCGATCGCTCCCGACCCGTCCTTCAGACGCTGGGCAATCGTGACAACCATGCCGTTTGTTGTGGCAGAGATGTATGGATTAGTAACAACTGGCTTACCACTGTCATCCTGCATAGCTAGTTGATACCAATCACGCGTTGTTGGATCATAGCCTTTTGGCATGTCTACTTTAGGAAACTGAATGAAATCACGCTTTTTACTTGCTGCATAAAAGCCAACCACATCATCTTCATTGATTTTACTGTATATCTCGAAATGCTCATACAGCTTGTCCTGGTTGTTCTTCTTAAAGTCTGCAGCAGTAGATGTTTCAGTAAAGAGTTTTACTGCGTTTTCCTTATTGATAAGCTTTTGCTGAATCATGTCATTCAGTTCATTGACTCTTGTGTTTGCTCCGTACATGATTTCATGATCTAATTCTTCTTTGGCAATCTGATATGAAATCGTACTGAGTGTAATAATTGGCAAGACAAGAACGAGCGTGAATGAAATAATCAGTCTCTTAGAAATCGATGGTTTTTTCAACCATTTTATTGCATTTTTCATGTTTTTCCTCCTTTTAAACGATATGTTATATATCGGACATCTTCATATTATTTTCATGTTTTTCAATTAAAAAGGATGCCTTTTTGTTTATTTTCACAAATTGATTCCTTGCCCAAGCATCTTGCATACGCTAATACAAAAGGGGGCGCTTTTCATATGATTATTCTTTCAGGACAGTCAGTGACAAATGAGCAGCTGGCTTCATTTCAGCTAGAGGGACAAAAGCGGATCATTTTGATGCAGTTACAAGCCTCAAATGATACGTTCCGCTACAGGCAAGCATCTGATTTGTTATTTGAGGTCACATTGAGATCGAACATTATGAATGCTGCAAGAGATTTGCATAAAAGTGGTGCCTCATTTGCCATCTTCCAAAAATCTCGTGCAAATGATGCCTTTTGGCGTGTATCGGAAGCAGGAGCACTAGAGCTGCGCTATCAAGTGGAACCATCTAGAGGAATTAAAGACATTTTTGAAAATGGCTCACAATATGCATTTGAATGTGCCACAGCCATTGTGATCGTATTTTATATGGGGGTCTTGCAAACGGTAGGAGACGAGAAGTTTAACCGAAGGCTTCGCAGCTTAACCCTGTATGACTGGCATTATGATACATTGTCGATTTATACAGAACGCGGGAATGACTTTATCTATGGGGATTGCTTATATTTTGAAAATCCAGAGTTTAGCTATCAGCAGTCACAGTGGCGCGGGGAAAATGTGATTTACTTAGGAGAAGATCAATATTACGGACATGGACTTGGGATTTTAACAGCGGCAGAAATTATCGACAAATTGAATAAGAGAAGGCGGCCAGGTGCTGTTCAATCTGCTTATCTATTGCCGCAGACCACCCGGATGGATGTGATTTATCTCAGGCAAATGTTTGGCAGCTAAAAAAAGCCTCTTGTCTATTGGTTATGACAAGGGGCTTTTGTATGCCTTGCGTTTACGATAATCTTGCAGCGTGCCAAGCATCGTGTTCGCAAGGATCTCCATTTTTTCTAAGTCTTTTCTTGTGACCGGCGGATCGTGCCGGCTCCATTTTACGTAACGAACAAAATAGTAATGACGAATGGGCGTAAGGACGGCAGAAGAGTACGGAAATTCATCAAACCAAAATTCAATTTGTCCTTTTTTTCGGTATGAATGCTTTAAGATGTCCATCCTTTCACACCACCCAACATGAATTTATATATGCGTCAGTTCATGCATGATCTCCTCAACGGTTAAAATCGAGTGAATACGGCTAACGCCCTGTCCTGCCCAAAGAGCCATTTGATCAGGGTTTCCTGCAGCCGCGGCTGCTTTTCGCATCGGTGTCGTCCATACATGCTGAACCGGATAAGGAAGAACCCTATCTTCATTCTGTCTTTCTTCCTCCATCCACTGATTCACAATTCCTCTTGCTCTTTTCCCAGAAAAAAGCCTCGTGATCTTTGTTTCACTGCTTTCTGCCTGTAAAATCGCCTTTTTGTATACGTCTGCCGCAGCACTTTCCTGGCTGGCTAAAAATCGTGTGCCGATTTGAACCGCATCCGCTCCAAGCGCTAGAGCGGCTTTCACACCTGCTCGTTCTGTGATCCCGCCTGCGGCGATCAATGGCACATGACAGAGCGGCTTGACGTCAGAGATCAGACTAAAGAGTCCCACCAGGGCATCTCCTTTTGCAGGTAAAAAGGTACCTCGGTGCCCCCCTGCTTCACTTCCTTGCAGAACAATGGCATCCATCCCTTTTTCCTCTAAAAGCAGTGTTTCCTCTTTTGTTGTGGCGGTTCCAATTAAAAAGATCCCCTTTTGTTTTAAGCGATGAATCGTTTGTTCATTTGGACAAGCGAAGGTAAAGGAAACGACCGGTACGTCTTCTTCCTGAATAATGTTGATTTTCTGTTCAAAATCATCCCACAATTCCTCTTGGCTCGGCAGCCTATCAGCGGCTGGTCGTGCAGGCAGTCTCTTCTCCCAAAATGCCACATCCTCTTTTTTGACTTCAGGAATTGGCTCTGGTACAAATACATTGACCTGAAACAGGCGAGTTGTCAGCTGTTTGACCTGTCTGATCTGCTGCCTCAAATTGTCAGGCTGCACATATCCACTTGCCAAACTGCCAAGTCCCCCGTACTGTGAAACAGCGGCTGCCAGCTGCGATGTCACGGCGCCTCCTGCCATTGGCGCTTGAATAATTCCATATTTGATTTGCAGTAATTTCGTGATATCTCCCATTTATTTCCCCCATCTCTTATTCGTTTGAAGACACCTGTATATAAAAATGGCGATGTCTCGGCCCGTCAAACTCACAGAAATAGATTCCCTGCCACGTGCCAAGTACAAGATCACCATGATTGATGAGAACATGCTGCGTAGCACCCATATAGCTCGCTTTCATATGTGCGGCTGTATTTCCTTCCATATGGCGGTCCTTCGGATGTTCCCACGGAAAGACTTCGTCAAGCCTCCGGAGCATATCTCGTTTCACATCTGGGTCCGCATTTTCATTAATGGTCATCCCTGCTGTCGTATGAGGACAGTAGATAATGACGGTTCCGTTTTGAATACCTGTTTCCTTGACATATTGATGGATCTCGTTCGTCACGTCGATCATCTCATCGCGTCTATTTGTTTGTACATTGATTTTTTTCATATGAGCGGCTCCTTTTTGTCATTTCTATAAAACCATACCCTTTTTATGTGAAATAAATCACTGCTTATCGGCAGAAGGCATTCTCTTACCTAAAGTTTACCAACTAAAAAAACCTCGTCAAGTGTTACGAGGTTTTTAGAAAAAGTGAACCTTTTTGATTTCAATGGTCCGAATATGATGGTCTTCTGCATCTATGATGGTAAATTCACAGCCTTCTGCTTCAATCGTATCTCCAATCTCAAAATCAAATTTATGTGTCATCATCCAGCCAGCAATTGTATCAACATCATCATTCTCAATGGCTAAATCCAATAAATCATTTACTTCATCAATCAAGGCTTTCCCATCCATTACATAGTGGAAGTCACCTTTTTTGACGATATGAGGTGTTTCATCTTGATCATATTCATCCCGAATTTCGCCCACGATTTCTTCTAAAATGTCCTCTACTGTGACAAGACCGGCTGTTCCTCCATATTCGTCTACGAGCACTGACATATGAATTCGTTCCTTTTGCATCAAAATGAGCAATTCTTGAACAGGAGTACTTTCAATCACCCGAATCACCGGACGCATTAAGTCTTCAATCGTCACATCTAGATTCAGGAAGCTCGCCTTAAACACATCTTTGCTATTGATGACACCAATCACATGATCTTTGTCTTCTTTAATAACAGGGTAGCGTGTGTATCTTTCGTTCAGCATATAATGCGTCATGTCTTCAAGCGTCTGTTCAACCTCTATGGCTGAAATTTCTGTACGAGGGATCATGATCTCTCTCGCCACCCGGTTATCAAATTCAAAAATTTTATTCACATATTTGTACTCAGATTGGTTAATTTCGCCCTTCTCATAGCTTTCAGATAAAATGAGACGCAATTCTTCCTCACTGATCGCCACTTCATGTTCTTTGACAGAATGAAAACCGAATAATTTCACAATGCCTCGTGCCGCCCCATTTAATGCTTTAATAAACGGGTACATGACTTTATAGAAAAAGATGAGTGGCTTTGCTGTCACAAGGCTGACGGCCTCTGCCTTTTGAATGGCAATCGTTTTAGGCGCCAGTTCTCCCACAACGACATGTAAAAACGTAATGATCACAAATGCGATGATAAACGATAGGATGTCGGTTAATGCGGAATGAAGCCCTAATTCCTCAAACAGCGGATGCAGAAAATGTTCCACCGTCGGCTCGCCCAGCCACCCTAAGCCTAAAGCGGTGATGGTAATTCCGAGTTGACAGGCGGATAAATATTCGTCGAGATTTGATATGAGCTTTTGTACGTGGATGGCTCTCTTATCACCGCTTTCAATCAGCTGATTGATTTTAGAGCCTCTAATTTTCACAATCGCAAATTCAGTGACAACAAAAAATGCTGTCGCAGCAATAAGTAATATGACTAAAAATACGTTTAAAATATACAAAAAAACCCTTACCTAACAATGGTAAGGGCTCACCTCCTCTGGCATCAATTAATCATTACGGCCATTTAGGAAGATCATTACAAAACGGAGCAATTCAAACAAGGAAACAAGAGCCGCTGCGACGTACGTAAGAGCTGCAGCATTTAACACCTTGTTCACGCCTCTTTCTTCACTGCTTCTAATGATTCCTTCTGAAACAATGATATCTTTTGCACGAGAACTTGCATTAAACTCGACAGGCAATGTCACAAGCTGAAAAAACACAGCCGCTGAGAACAAAATGATCCCAAGCCCGATTAAGTTAAGGCTGCCGAGCAAGATTCCTCCAAGGAAAAGAAGCGGGGCAACACCAGATGCAAAGTTCACGACAGGGAAGATCTTATGTCTCAAGACAAGCGCACCATAGGATTCCTGATGCTGCAAGGCATGTCCAACCTCGTGTGATGCGACTGAAATGGCCGATATGGAATGACCGTAGTACACAGGTTCAGATAAGCGAACCACACGCTGCGTCGGGTCGTAATGATCAGTCAAAGTTCCTCTTACCGGTTCAACAGGCACGTCATATAACCCGTTGTGATCTAAAATATGTCGAGCGGTTTCCGCACCTGTTTTCATACTGGATGCTTCAACCTTTGAATACTTTTCAAAATTATTCTTTACTTTAAATTGTGCCCAAAATGACAATCCCAATGCGGCAAATGTTAAAAAATAAAAAAACAGCATGCTCATCAGCTTCCTTTTTATTTTATATATTTATTTACAATTTTAATGACTTTTATGTAACGTGTACAGAAAAAAGCACTAGGTCTTTTTAAGGGGAATAACCGCACCAATGAAAAAGAAGAACACACCTAAGCATGCTGTATAAAAGGTCACTGTTCCGTATAGGTCTTGAAAAAAGTGCAGCCATGAAAAATCACTCATAAAATGATTCACAGCATTTAAGTCAAACACGAGCAAGATCACAGCTGATGATAAAAAGTGCGCACCGATAAAAAGAAGTACGGTCTTTTGAACGAACGACATTCGCATTCCCTCCTTCTTCTCTCTTATTTTAAGATATGGGATCTGTTTCAATACATGACGAAGATGAAAAAATGTTCCTCAATCGGGCATACTGACATTAGCAGTCTCCTGAAAGGAAGAGTCCGATGAAATCAAATCGTATCTTTATCGCTTGGCTAAGGTGGCCACTCTATCTTCGAATTGCCATCATCATCTGTTTCTTGCTTCTTTTTTTTGGACAATTAATCGTTTTGCTTGAACCGAAGCAGTATCATACGATCTTTGATGGGATCTGGTGGGCGCTCATTACAGTCTCTACGGTAGGCTATGGTGATTTTGTGCCGCAAACCATGCCTGGACAAGTAGCGGGTATGGCTCTGATTTTGATCGGCGCAAGCTTTGTCACAGCTTATTTCGCCACGCTTGCCGCCGCTGTGTTCAGCAAGCAGCACCATTATGTAGAAGGAAAGGTCGCCTTTAAAGGGAAAGGACATCTCATTATCGTCGGCTGGAATGAGAAAACGAACAAACTGCTTCAGTCGTTTCAAACGATTGATCCAGCTATGCCGATTGTGCTGATTGATGACTCCTTGAAGGAAGGGCCACTTTTAGAGAATGTTCATTTTATTAAAGGGCATGGCACCGAAGATGTCACACTTCGCAAAGCCAATATTACCAGTGCAGATGCACTGATGATTACCGCAGATCAGCACGAAAATGAAGTGACAGCTGATATGCAGAGTGTTTTAACATTACTTGCAGCAAAAGGATTAAATCCTTCGCTATACTGTTTAATTGAAATCTTAACAGATCGTTACGTGAAAAATGCCGAGCGTGCTGGTGCCAATCAAGTCATTCATACCTCTGATGCAGTCAATCATTTAATGGTCGAACATTTTCTTCTAAAGGAACAGTTCAAAGCGTTAAAGAAAAAAAGACATATGACCTTGCATAAACACGTCACCATCATACCGGTTCCAGCTTCGTTAGCCGGAGAAACATTCTTAACAGTGCTCCATCACTTTTTAGAGCATCATGTGATCATTGTCGGTGTACAAAAAAAAGAAGGACCCATGATGAATCCTCCCTTTGGATATGAGCTTCATCCAGAGGATGAACTGATCAGCCTTTAAAGCAGTGCGTCTTCTAATTCCTTGACGAGTGAAAAGCCAATCTCAGTATAAGCTTTTGATACATCTCCATCTTTCTCTTTTGGTTCTTGGAATTGGTTAAAGGATGCTCCCACATTTCCAACCATCGCATGATCATCTAACTTATCTTGATATACATGCTTTAAGAGAAATGGATCTCCCATTTTCACCACAACGCCTGGCTGATCCAGCTGGCCTTTTTCGGCTGTAAAAGGAACTCTGAGAAAAGTATAGCCATCACGGTTATCAATTTTATAATCAAAGTACCCGTGATCATAATCCCAGTTGCCATTAATGACATAACCGAGCGGCTTCATGGTCTCTTCTAAATGGTAAAGTGAAAAGCTTTCACCAGGCAGCCTGGATGGTACATGAATCATACGAAACCCTCCTTTTTGTATAATAGGGTTCGTTAAAGAGAGGAATTCATACATCTACCTCTCGTGATTTGTACATTGTTTGTAAAAGCAGCATCAAATAAGCTTTGATTGGATAATTGATTCGTCTCGTTCACACTGCCAGCACCTTCAGTATCCTTGACAGCACTCATAGGACAAATACGTCCGACATTGCCAAAGTTGACGATTGCCTGATCAGAAATATCGTGAATGTAAATATGATTCGTTCTCATGTTTCACTCTCCTCTACTCATTATTCTATGTACAGAGCATGAGGAAGCTTGCACAGGAACCGTGAGAAAACAAAAAAGGCACACCTTTCAAAGGTGTGCCTTTTTTACTCTTACGATTGTTTCAGGCGGCTTTCAAGCTCGGCTTTTTTCTCTTCGAAGCCTGGTTTTCCTAATAAAGCAAACATATTCACTTTATAAGCTTCTACTCCAGGCTGGTCGAATGGATTGACGCCTAGTAGATATCCAGACATCGCACATGCTTTCTCAAAGAAGTAAACGAGGTATCCGAATGTATAAGCATCCATATCAGGAATTGTGACGATAAGATTCGGTACTTTTCCATCTGTATGAGCAAGCATCGTTCCTTCAAATGCTTTTTTATTAACGAAATCAACCGTTTTTCCTGCTAGATAGTTCAAGCCATCAAGGTCTTGTTCTTCTGCTTCAATGACAAGCTCATGGCGAGGTTTGTCTACATTGACGATTGTTTCAAACAAGTCTCTTCTTCCTTCTTGAACATATTGACCAAGTGAATGAAGATCTGTTGAGAAGTTCGCAGATGAAGGATAAATTCCTTTTTCATCTTTTCCTTCACTTTCACCGAATAATTGCTTCCACCATTCTGCAAAGTATTGCAGGCCTGGCTCATAGTTAATCAGCATTTCAATCGTTCTGCCTTTATTGTAAAGGACATTACGGACGACAGCATATTGGTATGCCGCATTCTCAGAAAGCTCAGATGAAGCGAAGTCTTCGCTTGCTTTTGCCGCGCCTTCCATCATCTGATCAATGTCTGCACCGCTCACAGCGATTGGCAATAGACCAACTGCTGTTAATACAGAATAGCGTCCACCTACATCATCAGGGATGATAAATGATTCGTAGCCTTCTTCCGTTGCTAATGTTTTCAGTGCACCGCGTGCCTTGTCAGTTGTCGCATAAATACGTTTTTTCGCTTCTTCAGCACCGTATTTTTCAATGAGGAGCTTTTTAAAGATGCGGAACGCAATCGCTGGCTCTGTTGTTGTTCCAGATTTTGAAATGACGTTAATAGAGAAATCTGCATCTTCCAATAGATCCATCACATCTGTTAAATAAGAAGAACTGATGTTGTTTCCAATAAAGATGATTTGCGGCGTCTTGCGTTTGCCTTTTGGCAGCGTGTTATAGAAAGAGTGGTTCAAAAATTCAATCGCCGCACGTGCGCCGAGATAAGAGCCGCCGATTCCGACAACAAGCAAGACATCAGAGTCAGACTTAATTTTATCTGCACTTTTTTTAATGCGGGCAAATTCTTCGCGATCATATTGCTTCGGTAAGTCAACCCAGCCTAAATAATCACTGCCTGCACCCGTTTGTTCATGAATATTATGATGGGCCACCTTCACAAAATCTTTTAAATATGTAAGCTCATGTTCTTGAAAGAAAGGTAACGCTTTCGAGTAGTCAAATTGAATATGTGTCATCGCTTGTAAGCCCTCCATTACGTTAGTTCTGTCCCTTTCACTTTAGCGGAACTAGCTATTGAAATCAAGTGATCGTCACTGGCATAGCAAAAAGCCGTTTCTCTCTATGAGAAACGGCAAGCAGGATTATAAAGAAGCTTTCAAAATAGAAAGAATGTCATCACGACCAAGTTTCATAAAGTTACCAAAACCACCGTATTCCATTTCTTTCGCCGCAATGTCGGCAATTTTGTCCAGCTGATCTTCACCAATGTCATAATCCGCTAAACGACTTGGTGCACCGAGGCTTGTCCAGAAGGCTGACAGCTTGTCGATGCCTTCTAATGCGATATCACGATCTGATTTTCCTTCTGTCTCGATGTCAAACATGTTCAGCATGAGGTTTTTAAAGCGTTCCACATTGTGATCGAGTGTATGACGCATCCAATTTGGGAAGAGGATGGCAAGTCCGCCTGCATGCGGAATGTCATAGACAGCCGATACCGCATGCTCAATTGTATGGGACGCCCAGTCTCCAAAGTAGCCCATTTGCAGCGTGCCATTTAAAGCGATCGTTCCTGCATAAAGGATCGTTTCACGGTGCTCATAGTTTTGTAAGTCTTCAAGCAGTTTTGGTGCTGTCTCGATGACTGTTTGAAGAACAGCAAAACACATTCGATCCTGTAGCGGCGTGTTTTTTACATTATGGAAGTATTGCTCGAAGACGTGGCTCATCATATCGACCATGCCGTACACCGTCTGGTTTTCTGGCACAGAATATGTATGCTCAGGGTCTAGAATGGAAAAAGCAGGATGAGTGACTGAACTGCCCCACACATATTTTTCATTCGTTTCCCAGTTTGTGATGACAGAGTCTGGATTCATTTCTGAACCAGTTGCCGCAAGTGTCAGCACTGTGCCAAATGGCAATGCTTTTTGAGCGGTTGTTTTCTTTGAGATAATGTCCCACACATCTCCGTCATACTCTGCTCCGGCTGCAATCGCTTTTGTACAGTCAATCACACTGCCGCCGCCAACAGCTAATAAGAAATCAATTTTTTCATTTTGGCAGATGTCGATTCCCTTTTCCACTGTGGTAAGGCGCGGGTTTGGTTCAACACCTGACAGCTCAAATACTTCAGCTTCTGCTTCATTTAACGCGCTGATCACATTGTCATAAAGACCATTTTTCTTAATGCTGCCTCCACCATATACAAGTAACACTCGTTTTCCATAACGAGCGAGTTCGCTCTTTAGTCCTTCTAGTTGTCCTTTTCCAAACATTAATTTCGTTGGATTATAGTAAATAAAATTTTCCATCTGTTGATACATCTCCTTACAGCGTATATATCCAAAAACATGAAAGACTACTTTAACATATGTACACGTCGAACTCAAAAAAAGATAACTGCTCGAAAGCAGCTATCTTTTGGTTGGTCGATTATAAAGAAGCATTCAAAATGGCTAGAACATCTTCTTTGTTTAGCTTTTTAAATTGACCAAATTCACCGCGTGCCATTGCACGGTCTGCAATTAAATCAATTTTCTCATCGTTGATATCATAGTCCGCTAAACGGCTTGGTGCACCAAGACTTGTCCAGAAAGCTGACAATTTGTCGATTCCTTCTAAGCCCACTTCTTCGTCTGTTTTGCCCGCAGGGTCCACATCGAATACACGTACCGCTAATTGTTTAAAGCGGCCTGGGTTTTCCTGAATGACATGCTTCATCCAGTTCGGGAACAAGATCGCAAGTCCGCCGGCATGAGGGATATCATAAACAGCAGATACCGCATGCTCAATGTTATGAGAAGCCCAATCACCGCGTGCCCCCATTGACAGCATTCCATTAAGGGCAATGGTGCCAGTGAATAAGATGGTTTCACGCAGCTCATAGTTCTCTAGATCGTTGATCAGCTTCGGTGCTGTTTCAATGACCGTACGAAGAAGCCCTTCACACATACGGTCTTGATAAGGTGTATTTTCCGTGTGATGGAAATATTGCTCGAACACATGTGACATCATGTCAACCATGCCATAAATCGTATGGTTTTTTGGCACAGTGAATGTGTTCACTGGATCAAGAATAGAGAATTTAGGGAAGACTGCTGGACTTCCCCAGCCATATTTCTCATTTGTTTCCCAGTTTGTGATCACTGATCCAGAGTTCATTTCAGAACCTGTTGCAGCAAGTGTTAACACAGTACCGAACGGAATAGCTTCCATTGGGACATGCTTACGCGTCACGATATCCCAAGCATCTCCATCGTACTTCGCTCCAGCTGCGATCGCTTTCGTTGCATCAATGACACTGCCGCCGCCGACTGCCAAAATAAAATCAACGTTGTTCTCTTTGCAAAGCTCAACCCCTTTTCTTACTGTTGTTAAGCGCGGGTTTGGCTCAACACCAGCAAGTTCAGTGATTGCAGCTCCTGATTCTTTTAGGATGCTGACAACTTGGTCATAAAGGCCGTTTCGTTTAATACTGCCTCCACCATATACAAGTAATACGTTTTTTCCGTAGTGTTTGAGTTCATCTGAAAGGGCTGATACTTCTCCCTTTCCAAACATTAATTTCGTTGGGTTCCAATAAGTAAATCGATCCATTTGATCTCCTCCTCGCGCTACATTATGCGCCTCAATCATTCCAAAAGTAAAGTAATTTGCTTTAATCCATTTTCTTACGCATAGTTTGGCTAAAAATCTGCAAAATATAAATGTATTGATGCTGTAGCGAAAGGAGGAATCACGATGAGTGCTATTCAGCGTATTGCCCTCGTGCTCACGATTATCGGTGCTATTAACTGGGGACTAATCGGCTTTTTTCAATTTGACTTAGTAGCAGCGATCTTTGGCGGACAAGGCTCTGCATTATCACGTATTATTTATGGTCTTGTTGGAATTGCAGGTCTTGTTAACCTTGGTCTATTGTTCAAGCCAAGCGAAGAAGCTGTTCGCCGTGACGAGCCGAATCCAGAGGTTCGCTAAACAAAAAGACATAAAAAAGGCCGCCTATACGAGGCAGCCTAAGGCACCGTTTGAAGCGGTGCTTTTTTTATTTCTTGATAAGATCTTTACGGTTAGATTGCTCAATCCACTCTTCAAGTTTATCTTTAAGTGTATTGAAACCTTGTGGTGCAGCAGCTTCTTCTTTCACTTGCTGTGGTCTTTGTTTCTTTGGTTTGCTTTCTTTTCTTTCAGGTGCATCTTGTGTAGCACGGATAGAAAGGCTGATTTTACCTGCTTTTTCATCAACAGAAAGAACTTTTACTTGTACTTCGTCACCAATTGAAAGGTGCTCGTTGATGTCTTTTACAAAGCCATGTGTTACTTCAGAAATATGCACAAGTCCTTGAGTTTCTTCATCTAATGCAACAAACGCACCATACGCTTGTAATCCTGTTACTTTACCAGTGTAAACACTGCCTACTTCAAACTTTGTCGCCATGATAACAACTCCTAAATAAATGTTTTAATATTCGTTTATACGCAATTAAAAACTATATCATAGAACGGTCAGTTACGCAAAATATTTTTTAATTGGGTTTAGATCAGTTCAAAAGGGGGAATACCTGAAAACAAGAATGCTTTCTAGTATTCCCCCCTAATTTGAGAGGCATGAGTCCTAATGGATTGATGCCTTTTTTTATTTTATGATGACAGGTGCTTCTTCTTTCACTTGTCGTTCCTGCAAAAAGCGCTGGATTCTTGAAAGTGATTCCTGAAGATGGTCAAGAGACGAAGCATATGAACAGCGAATATGACCTTCACCACTCGGCCCGAAGACATTACCAGGGACAACGGCTACTTTTTCACTCAGGAGCAGCTCCTCGGCAAATTGTTCTGACGTCATGCCTGTCGTTTTAATGGACGGGAAAGCGTAAAATGCGCCGTTTGGCTGGTGGCATGTCAGCCCCAGTTCATTCAAGGAGCCGACAAACAAATTTCGGCGCCTTCTGTAGCTTTTCTTCATTTTCTCTACATCTTCAAGTCCATTTTTCAAAGCTTCTTCTGCTGCATATTGTGCCATAGCGGGCGCACACATCATAGAATATTGGTGTATTTTCAGCATAGCATCGCGCAGTACAGGTGGTGCTGCCACATATCCTAAGCGCCAGCCTGTCATGGCAAACCCTTTTGAAAAGCCTGAAATCAGGATCGTTCTTTCCTTCATATCTTGAATTGCCGCCACGCTTGTAAAAGCTTCATCGTACGTCAGCTCTGCGTAAATCTCATCCGTGATAATGAGAAGGTCATGCTCTTTTGCAAATTGAGCAATATCTTCAAGCTCTTCCTTTGAATAGACAGAGCCAGTTGGATTTGATGGTGAGCAAAGCAGGATCGCTTTTGTCTTAGGCGTCAGCTTCGTGCGCAGATCCGCCGAGTCTGCTTTGAAATCTTTTTCAGCCGAGGTACTTAAATAAACAGGTACTCCGCCTGCAAGTGTCGTAAGGGCCCCATATGCTACGAAACAAGGCTCTGGAATGATCACTTCATCCCCGCTGTTTAAAATCGCACGAAAGGCCAAATCAAGTGCCTGGCTTCCGCCAACTGTGATAATAAGTTCTTCTTCAGGACTGTAGTCAATGTGAAACCGCTTATATAAATAGTGGCTCAGTTCTTTTCGCAAAGATAACAACCCTGCGTTCGCCGTATAAGAAGTAAGCCCTTGTTCTAATGACATAATACTTGCTTCTCTGACATTCCAAGCTGTCACGAAATCTGGCTCGCCGACACCGAGGGAAATGACCCCTTCCATTGTGGCTGCCAAATCAAAGAATTTCCGAATACCTGACGGCTGAATGCTTTGTACCGTTTCAGATAAATAAGACTTTTTCATTTAAGGTGACACCACGATTCTTTTGTCATCGTCTCCTGTTTCAAACACTTTCCCATCATGTTTATATCTCTTTAAAATAAAGTGGGTAGTTGTTGAAACCACGGAATCAAGTGTCGATAATTTTTCAGACACGAAGCGGGCAATATCAGACATAGATCTTCCGCGGATCACAACAGATAGATCATAAACACCTGACATGAGATAGACAGACTCCACTTCCTGAAAGCGATAAATACGTTCAGCAATTTCATCAAATCCGACGCCTCTTTTTGGTGTCACTTTGACATCAATCATTGCTGTGACGCCTTCGTGACCATCTACTTTACGCCAGTCAATCATGGTTGAATAATCAATAATGACTTTTTGATCTTCTAGTTTTTGAATAATCGCTTCTGCTTCTTCTGTTGTCACGCCTGCCATTTTTGCAATTGTATTTAAATCGGCGCGGCTGTTTTCATCTAAAATCTCTAATATTTCAGTTTCTTTTTCTGTTAGTTTCATTTGATTTCACACCTCAGATTGTAAAAAGCTAGTTTTAAAAAATCTTCTGAACATTATAGCACGTTTTTCCCATTATGCTAAGCAGGGAAAAGATGCTAACCATAGCTTAAAATCCACTTTTTAGGGTACAATACAGTCACCTAACAGAGAGAGTATCAAGTATCGGAGTGATGAGTGTGGACTTTGTTCAGCCAGCTTATATGAAAAGTAAATTCGGTTTAGATATCTATTATGAGCACTATCCAAATAAGGGGAAGAAAACATTGATCTTAATTCACGGACTCTTCTCTTCTACCTTCAGCTATCGAAAGCTCATCCCGCTTCTGAAACAAGACTTCAATTTAATTGCAATCGATCTGCCGCCATTTGGACAGTCCGAGAAGTCGAATACGTTTATTTACAGCTATCGCAACATGGGAAAGATCATTATTGAGCTAGCTGGTTACTTGCAGATTCAGCATGCGATCCTAGTGGGTCATTCGATGGGCGGCCAAATTGCTTTATACGCTGCATCTGAACGGCCAGACCTATTTGAAAAGGCGGTACTTTTGTGCAGCTCAGGGTATTTAAATAAATCAAAGAGATCGCTTGTTTACAGCACATATATTCCTTATTTTTATCTCTATCTCAAAAGAAAGCTCTTGAAGCAAGGCATAATGAAAAATTTAACCGCTGTTGTACATGATCATTCCATCATTGATCAAGAGATGGTGGACGGATATTTAAAGCCTTTTTCTGATGATCAAATTTTCCGAGGAATTTTCCGCTTGATTCGGCACCGGGAAGGCGATTTGACCTCGGATGTCCTAAAGAAAATGGAGACACCAGTGCTGCTCATTTGGGGTGAGGAAGATCGGATCGTTCCCATTCAAATAGGAGAAAGACTGCACAAGGATCTGCCAAACTCGACCTTGCATGCATTAAAAAAAACCGGGCACCTCGTTCCTGAGGAAAATCCGGTCTTTGTGTCTGATCAAATCGGACATTTCAGCCTGTCTTAGCGTGTGCAGGAGCTGCTGTCTCGTATGACGAAAAGCTGATTCGCTATATGTTGACAGCTTTCGAAAGGCAGGAGCTGCTCAAATGAGTGATGATAAATGGCTTGAATGTCTTTTGCTAAAGATAAAGAGTCTTCTGCGTCGTATAATGCACTGATGACGTCAGCAGGCTCCGTTTCATAAAAGTCCTCTCCATATTGAAAAGGGTCCCATGTCTTAATAAGTTGAATCATCTCTTCTACAGCTTGACTATCTTTCATCGGTATCACCGCTTATAATAAATTTTGTGATGTTTATTTTAGCACAACCAACAATGGTTGAAAAACGGCTAGAGGTGGGTTTCATGAATTTCGACGAACAGATCATACGTAAAGGTTCAAAATCAGTGAAATGGGACCAAGCAGAGTCTTTGTTCCTGACAACAGATGCGCTGCCGATGTGGGTGGCAGATATGGATTTTAAAGCGCCGCAGGTCGTCCTTGATGCATTGAAAGAGCGATTGGATCATGGCGTATTTGGCTATGCCTTTCAAGACCAGGATACGCAGCAGGCAGTAGCCGAATGGCTCAAAAGAAGACACGGGTGGTCGATTCAGACAGAAGCCGTCACCTTCACACCAGGGATCGTCACGGCACTTAGTTTTGCTGTCCAAGCCTTTACAGCACCGAATGACGAAGTGGTCATACAGTCACCAGTGTATACGCCTTTTTATCAAATGATTGAGCGAAATGGACGTACAGTCTCAACCAACCCTTTAAAAATAGAAAACAACCGCTATCTTATGGATTTTGATGATTTAGAGAAAAAACTGAGCAGACCAGAAGCGAAGCTCATGTTCCTATGTCATCCGCATAATCCGTCCGGAAGAGCGTGGACAAAAGAAGAATTAAAGCGAGTAGGAGACTTATGTGTCAAGCATGGTGTCACAGTCGTTTCAGATGAGATTCATTCTGATTTGATGCTATACGGAAAGCCGCATGTGCCATTTGCTAGTCTTTCTGACGACATAGCACATATCACAGTGACGTGTATTGCACCAAGTAAAACATTTAATTTAGCTGGCCTCCAAGCATCTGCCATTATCATTTCCGATGAAGAAAAAAGAACCCTTTTCACCAATCAATTGCAAAGAAACGGACTAGCCAAACTGAATGCATTTGCGATTCCTGCGATGGAAGCAGCATACCGCCACGGGGATGAGTGGCTCGATGCACTTGTTCTTTATCTCGAAAGCAATATGAAAATGGCGATGGACTATATTGACGAACACCTTCCAAATATGCGTTATATGAAACCAGATGCTTCTTATTTATTGTGGCTGGACATTCGGGATTATCAATTCAGTCAAGCGGAATTGAAACGGAATCTGCTGAAAAAGGGCAAAGTGATCCTAGAGCTTGGTCACGTGTACGGACACGAAGGAGACGGCTTTATTCGGATGAATCTCGGCTGTCCTGCTTCAACAGTCAAAGAAGGATTGAAACGCCTTCAGCAAGCGTTCACGCGATCATCTGAATAAGCCCTATACGATCGAAAGAACATCCTAACGGGTGTTCTTTTTAAAGAAAAAAACCCTCCTTTTATCATATCTACTTTGTACATGAGATGATATAATGAGAGGAATTACAATTATTTACGAGGAGAGCATTTAAATGGAAATGTTCAAGGATTTTCTGCTCCATGTATCTTTTATTCTATTTCCAATCTTTTTATATCATGCGCTATGGCTAAGCCGGACCCCTGCTCATTTCCCAAAAACGAATAAACTGCTCATCACAGTATTCGCATCCATCTCTTCAGCACTATGTATTATATATCCAGTTGGTTCGATTTTAGATTTGCAGACTGGGCTTCAATCCATCCCTCTTGTACTTGCCATTTTATACGGAGGGTACACTGCTGGGATCGTCGCCATCTTGATAAGTTCCATGGTCAAATTCGTGATGTATGGCTCCTTCTTATGGGTTGGAATCATTGTTGTTCCGATTTACTTTTTCATCCCATTTCTGTTCTACCGGAAATGGCGTCAATATTCGAAGCTGAAAAAGCTGATGTATGGAGTGCTTATCGGTTTATCCAAAGGATTCTTTATTTACATTGGACTGTTTGCGGTCAGCTTAATGGAATACAGCCCAGCCTTTATTATGCAGCAAAAGTTACTTGAGTTATTTTTCTCAACCCTTTACTACATATTCTTTCTTGTGCTAAGTATCTATTCCATTGAATTCGTCAAAGAAAATGCGCAAATGAGAACACAGCTCGTCCAGTCAGAAAAGCTGACCATTGTAAGTGAACTCGCTGCAAGCGTTGCCCATGAAGTACGCAATCCGCTGACAGTGGTGAGAGGCTTTATCCAATTGCTCTTTTCTAGTGACAATACAAAAGAGCCGTCAACCAATAAAGATTATAAAAATCTCGTTCTGTCAGAGTTAGACCGGGCGCAGGATATTATCACGAGTTATCTTGACATTGCGAAACAAAATTATTATCAAATTGAATCTCTCAATCTATCTAAATTACTAGAGGAATGTGCATCACTGATGACATCCTATGCGAATTTCAAATCGGTCACGATTCATCAATCCATTGAACCAGACTTATACATTCAAGGGGATGAAACGAAGATCAAGCAAGTCATGATTAATTTAATCAAAAATGCGATTGAAGCAGCCCCAGAACACGAAGGGGAAATTGAACTTTTTGCTTCAAAAGAAAATCATAAAATATGCCTTTATTTCGTGGATAACGGTGTAGGAATGACAGAAAGCCAAATGAAAAAGCTTGGCGAACCATATTACACCCTGAAAAATAAAGGGACTGGACTTGGGCTGACAGTGACATTTTCTATCATTGAAAATCACCATGGAACCATTCGTTTCAAAAGCTCGCTGCAGTCTGGTACAACCGTCACCGTGAAGTTTCCTGAAGATACAAGAAGAAAATGATCAATCCATTTTTTTTGTCCTTTTTTCATCTATCCGCTCCTGCTTCTTAGACGCACGAACGATCAGACGAAAGCAAATAAATGCAGCAATAAAGAAAATCACCGTGGTGATTGCCGCTGGGATGTACTCCCTTTTATCTTCAGGAAAATACAGTAGAAAGAGTGCGATGAACGACAGCATTCGCCATTCCCCCTTTTGCTCGTTTACTTCACTATATTGGCTAAAAGAAATGAAATACCTTCCTGCGAGAAGGAAATGGAGGAATTTCACATGACAGACATTCAAATTGGACAAGTTGTGAAAGGATTTTACAAAACAGGTGTTTACGTTGGGGAAGTGACAGCAGTGAAACCATCGACCTATCTCGTTCAAGTAAAAGCCGTTCTGACACATCCCACTCAAGGCGACCTGCATCACCCAAAAGAAGCAGACGTGCCTTTTTTCCAAGAGAGACGGGCTTTGGCCTATCGTGAACAGACGAATATCCCTCATCATATGGTGAAGCCTTATGATGGCGGTATACCAGATTATCAAGTATCACTAAAAGAAGCTGTAGATAAATTAAAACAAACGCTCCATGCGGATGATTCCAAATGGGCTGAAAAATCAAGAGCATGCCTATCTTCTCTCGAAAAAGATTATTTTCCAGAAGACGCCCGCTAATCAGCCGAATCAAAAAAGTGTGAGAAATCGATCAGCTCACCAATTTTGGTTGTTTGCGGATTTTCCACATAGGCTCTGTCTTTTTCAAAAAGGGTTAACAGCTGATAAGTCGTCATGGCATCATCAAGTGCTTTATGATGCTTACCAGCTTCTTCACTGCCGTATTCCTTTGCCGCTTTGCGAAGCCCTGTCAGTGTACGATCACCAAAAAAGGTTTTATACTCAAAGGCGAGGTCCCTCAGCTTTCCCTTAAAAGGAAAGGCGATGTGATTGAGCATACAGTTTTGCTTCAGCACCTTCATGTCCATATTGCCCCATGTAATAATCTCACAATCCTCTCCCTCATCAAGCGACACGAGCTTCTCGATAAACGCCTCAAAGGAAATTCCGCTCTCTACATCCTGCTGCGTAATGCCGAGGAACGATTTACAGCGTTTCGTCAGCTTCGGAAACTTTTTCGGTTTGACGTAGCTAGAGAACGTGTCTATAATCGTTTCACTTGCCGCTTTCACTACCCCAGCTTCAATAATTTCAGGAAAAAAATTTTGTGGATGATACTTTCCATCAGGCATCGTAAATTCAAAATCGACCACAAGCACCGCCTTCTGTTCCACCAGTCTCACCTCACTTTCTCGTCAGTTTTTCATCCTGATATCATTATATTAAGACGGACCTTGAAATCACTTCATTTTCTTGAAAATAATGCAGATTCACTATGCCCAACCTATCATCAGATGAAAGATCGTTTATTTTCCTTTATAATTATTAAGGAACACGAAATAAATAAAGAAGGTGGTCTCTATCACAAACAGGAAGAAAAACTTGTACATCATGTGGTTTGTGAACTTTTTTGTATCTGCCAGCATTACAATGATCGTCCCTTTTTTATCACTTTACATAGAATCTCTTGATAGCAGCTATTCAAATGAATTTGTCCAAAGGTGGAGCGGCTATGTCTTTGGGGTCACGTTTTTAACGGCCTTTCTGATTTCTCCGATTTGGGGACGGATTGGTGACCGTCATGGCTATAAAAAGATTTTGCTCATTAACGGAATTGGGATTGCAACAAGTATTCTATTAATGGGGCTTGTGCAAACCGTTTATCAGCTATTCGCACTGCGGCTCTTCATGGGGCTTGTCACAGGCTTTATCTCGACTTCAATGGCACTGATCTCTGCACAGACGGAAAAGGCAACTGCAGGTAAAACCCTTGGAACGATGCAGATGAGTAATGTTGCCGGGGGGTTGTTTGGTCCATTAATGGGCGGATTCATGGCAGACAGCGTCGGATTTATTTATACGTTTTTCCTCACAGCGACTGTCATTTATGTGTCAGCTATTGTGATTATTTTCGGAGTGAAAGAACAGCCCATCCGTTCAAAAGAAGCAAAGCGCGTTTCTTACTCACGGAAGGATGTGCTCGTTCATATTTTCAAACAGCCTTTGCTTGTGGTCACGATGCTTTTAACGTTTATTACACAAGTAGGGAATTTTAGCATTCAGCCACTTTTGGCTTTATACATTCATGATTTACACGGTCCTGTTAATCTCGCATTTTATGCGGGTCTTGCGTTCTCTGCAACTGGACTTGGCAATTTGCTCTTTACACGAAAATGGGGAGATCTCGGAGATCGAATTGGTCACGACAAGGTGCTGCTTGCCCTTCTCATCCTCTCCTCTATTTTATTCATCCCGCAAGCGATGGCGGATTCCTATGTGATGTTAGTACTTTTCCGTTTTCTATACGGAATGGCACTTGGCGGGATTATTCCGTGTACGACAGCGTATATTCGGATCAAAGCACCTGCCTCTATGCAAGGGGAAGTGCTTGGATACAATGTCAGCTTCCGCTTTCTTGGGAATGTCGTCGGTCCGGTGATTGGCGGCATTGTGGCGAGTCATTACGGGATTCCAGCTGTCTTTTATGTCACCGCCGGAATTTTTCTGTTTGGCGCGTTATTTTTATGGACGGTCCGCTCGCATGGGAAGACAAAAGAAAGGAGTGTCTGATCCAGCATCAGGTACTCTTTTTTCATGTGTAGAAGCCTTATTCACTAGTCTTCAAGCCCATTCTTTTCTAAAAATAACCTTCTCGTATTCGCAAAAGAATGGTACGATATGGCTAGAAAATTGAAGAAAGTGAGTGACCTCATGTTTCGTGCAATCATTGGTTGGTTATTACTTGCTGCCCTCATTCCATTATTTGTTCTGACTTTTTATCTATCAAAGGAAGAAGCTGCAAGTGTCAAGCCTGTTAACGAAGTGCTTGATCAAAAAATCAAGCTGGAAAAGATAGATTTTTCCCAAAACAGTTATATGTATGATCGGGATGGTTCTCTCATCTCTGAGATCGTATCAAACGATGAAAACCGAGTGTTCGTGACGTATGATAAAATTCCTGATTCTGTGAAGGAGCTGTTCCTCCGCTCAGAGGACCGGAACTTTTATGACCATAAAGGCATTGACTTTATGGGGGTTGTTCGTGCCCTTGCCTCAAATGTCAAAAACCATGGCATCAGCCAAGGAGCGAGTACGATCACACAGCAGTTATCCCGCAACTTATATTTAAGCCATGAACGTTCGTTCACCCGAAAGTTTACAGAGCTTCTCTATTCCTATGAATTAGAGCGGAAATTCTCGAAAGATGAAATTCTCGAAAGCTATTTAAATACGATTTATTTCAGTAATGGTGTTTACGGTGTCGGTTCTGCGGCTAATTACTATTTTGATAAGCCGCTTAGTTCTTTAACGCTTGCACAGATGGCATTTATCTCTGCGATTCCAAACAACCCAACACTGTATGACCCATTGAAACAATTCAAGCACACGAAGAAACGCCAAGAACGACTGCTTGGTATTTTAAAGAAAGACGGCGTCATCACCAAAAAGCAATACAAAAAAGCCGTCAAAGAAAAAATCAGCCTGTCCTTAAGTGAAAAGAAAAACCTTTATCCTGACTATGTGACATATACCAATGAGGAATTTACTGATCTTGTGTCAGATCAGGAAGGCTTTACAAAACGATTGAAGAAAGCCAAAACAGATGGAGCAAAAAAAGCCATTCAAAAAGAATTATCTGAAAAAGTTAGTGCCCTGCTTCAGGATGGTGTCAAAATTTATACGGCACTTGATCCTTCCTTACAGCAACGAGCCGTCTATCAGCTCAATGCGCAACTCCCTTACCAAGGTGTAGAAGGCGGATCAGCGGTCATTAATCATGAAACGCATCAAGTTGTCGCACTTGCTGGCGGAAAAAACTACAAGAAGTTTGATTTCAACTACGCCTATCAAGCGCAAAGACAGCCTGGTTCTGCAATTAAGCCGCTTTTAGACTATGGTCCTTACATCGACCAAACCGGTGCAACAGCTTCAAGCAAAATCAGTGCCGGCAAGTTTTGCAGCAGCGGATACTGTCCGCAGAACTATAATCATAAAACGTATGGAACTGTCACACTTGAAACAGCCTTTAAGAACTCTTACAATACACCTGCGATCCGAATGCTGGATACAGTCGGTGTCAAAAAAGGCTTCAGCTATTTAGAGAAATTCTCATTCGAGCATATCGTAGCGGATGATTATCGCCTTCCTTCTGCACTTGGCGGATTTACGAAGGGCTTCTCACCGCTAGAAATAACAGATGCGTATACCGTCTTTGGTAATCAAGGAGCTTACACGCAAAGTCATTCGATCACAAAGGTAACAGACTTAAACGGTAAGACCCTTTACAAGTGGAAAGAGTCACCGAAGCAAGTGTATTCTCAGCGGACAAATGACACCATGCGTAAACTGCTTGCCTCCGTTGTAAAAAGCGGAACAGGGAAAAAAGCGAATTTCAGTTCCCCTTACATTGGTGGTAAAACAGGGACATCCAATGACTACAAAGACATTTGGTTTGTTGGACTGACAGATCAATATACAATGGGTGTATGGGTTGGAAGAGATAGAGGAACGGTTGAATCAATTTACAGCTCCAGCCCGCACTTACGTATTTGGAAAAATACGATGCAATACGCCAGATAAACAGGAGGTTTGATTGCAATGCATTCAACACATCCACCCCATTTAATTTTATTTGACGGTGTCTGCAACGTGTGCAGCGGCGCTGTTCAGTTTGTGATTAAGCGTGATCCAGATGAGCGAATGATGTTTGCTTCATTACAATCAGATACAGGGCAGCGCATTTTAAAAGAAAATGGTTTGCCTTTAGATGAGTTCAATTCATTCATTTATATTGAAAAAGGCACCCTTTATACGAAGTCGACAGGCATCTTAAAAGCCACGCGGCATTTAAAAGGGATCTACAAATGGAGTTATTTACTCATTGCCATTCCCCGCCCTATCCGTGATTGGTTTTATGAGCGGATGGCGAAAAATCGCTACAAATGGTTCGGTCAAAAAACATCTTGTATGATGCCTACACCCGATATTCAAAAACGGTTTCTTTCATAAAAAAGCATCCTCCGATGGTGGAGGATGCTCACATTGTTGACAAAGGGCTAAAATGATTTTTATTTTAGCCCTTTGTCTTCTTTTCAGCGTGACCTGAAAACCTTTGCAGTCTAGGAAGGACGAGTACCGGAGCGGAGCGAATTGAACATTCGTGAGCACCGGAACGCAGCGAATTGAACATTCGTGAGCACCGGAACGCAGCCCTGACACCGAATGCGAGGGTTTGTCTACACGCTGAGCATCCTCCGATGGTGGAGGATGCTTTCTTTGTCTGTTTAAGAAGGCAGACTCGCCATAACACTGTTATAAAGCTTAATAAATAAGTACAAAATGCCGATTAAAAACGTTGCCCAAAACAGAAGAATAAACATCATAAATCCAATTAAATTCAGCATGGAAAGCGATTGATAAATGCGAACCACAACCCAGATAAAATAGACAAGACTTGCTAAAACAAACAGTCCGACAAGCAGAATCAGCTGCTGCGTCAACAGAAATGCAAGCAAGCTGGCAAATAAATAAACAACGGATGCAATCCGAATTTTCTTTAAGTTCTCCCCTTCAGGATCTTTCGCGAAAAAGAGTAGTGCCAGCTCTAACACCGTATCTGCAATCAGTTTCAAGGCAGATAAAATCATAAAATAAACAAGTGCAAAAGCAGCAAAAAGAGCAAGTCTGATGCCCTGTTCCGAGAAAAATTCCAGCATTCCTTTTAAAATACCTGCTTGAGTCAAGAAATCAGTCGTGATCCCTACTGTGAAAATCGAAAAAGCAGAGCTGAATAGTAAAATCGAAATCAGCGGAAAATATCCAGTCAAATATGTATTTTTCATAAATAGATCCTTTCTCATAAGCTCACATTTATTATGGCTCACTTAAAACGGATTGACAAGATGCTTTCAAAGTAAACTGGCAGCAAAATCAAATTTGTGATTTTGCACGTACATTCCTTCACAAACTTACATTTTCCCGTTAAAGTATTACTATTACGAAAAAATCGTGCGTTAGGGGTATACTCGTGAAAAAAACATTAAGACTGCAAACACGGCTGACGATTTTTGTTTGTATCGTTGTCCTGATCTCCCTTTGTATCACATTCTTTACGATCTGGTCGGAAACAGCTAAGAACATTCATCAGCAGGAACGTGACATCGCCCTCTCCACTGCCAAAATGGTCGCAGAGGCTCCGATCACAGCGAAATCATTAGAAGAAAATCGATCATATTCAGTACTTCGTCAATATACAACAAGTGTTCAGCGAATCACCAAAACTGAATTCGTTGTCGTGATGGATATGAACGGTATTCGCAAAACCCATCCAAATCCGCAGAAGATCGGGAAGCGGTTTGCTGGCGGTGATGAAAAACCAGCATTACAGGGTAAAGAACATATTAGTACGGCTTCTGGAACACTTGGCAGATCCATGCGTGCTTTTGTTCCTGTTTATGCTCAAGATGGAAAGCAGCTCGGGGCTGTGGCAGTAGGGATTACGTTAAAGGAAATTGACTTGATTATTCATCAAAGCTTACTTCCGCTCTACTTCGTCATATCGCTCAGCCTTCTTTCTGGTATCATCGGAGCACTCATTGTGGCACGAAAAGTGAAGAAAATTATGTTTGGACTAGAGCCAGATGAGATCGCTACATTATTAAAAGAACGAAGCGCCATGCTAGAATCAACAAAAGAAGGGATTCTTGCGGTCGATCAGCACGGTAAAATCAAGCTGGCCAACGCTGAAGCCAAACGGCTCTTTCATAATATGGGCATTATGGTTGATCCTAGAGAACAAGATGTTCAGGTGCTCCTCCCTTCAAGCGGCTTAAAGCAAGTCATTGAAACACGCAAGCCGCTGCTTGACCGCGACGTGAGAATGAACGGACTGGAGCTCGTCTTTAACGAGGTCCCGATTACGGTAAAAGGCGAGATTGTTGGGGCAATCGCCACCTTCCGTGACAAAACAGAAGTCAAACACTTGGCTGAGCAGCTGAGCGGAGTCAAAATGTATGCAAATGCCCTCCGTGCCCAGTCACATGAATTTATGAACAAGCTTCATGTTATTTTAGGACTGGTTCAGCTCAAAAACTACGATGACCTTGGCACCTATATCAAAGATATTGCGATCTATCAGCAAACGGAAACAAATGAAATCATCAACCATGTGAAAAACTCTGTTTTAGCAGGATTTTTACTAGGAAAACAAAGCTACATCAGGGAACAAGGCGCGACCTTAGAAGTCATATGCAGCACACAAGTCCCAAATTCAGAGGACCCAGCAGTGACGCATGATCTCATTACCGTGATTGGCAACCTGTTAAATAACGCACTCGATGCTGTTTCTCATACTGAGACAAAAAACATCTCAATCTCATTCCGATACGTCCAGGAGCAGCTTCATATTGAGATTACGGACACAGGTGTTGGTCTCACAAAAGACGAACAAGACATCATGTTTGATCAAGGCTTTTCAACTAAAGGAGAAGACAGAGGATTCGGTCTCTACTTTGTTGACCAAAGCATCAAAAAATTGAACGGACACCTGATTGTCACGAGTGAAAAAGGAGAAGGAACGACCTTTAGTCTCCGCATTCCGTATAAACAAAAGGAGGATTCACATGATTAATGTGTTAATAGTAGAAGACGACCCAATGGTTGGGGAGCTGAACAAACGCTACCTGACCCAAATCGACGGTTTTGAATTAATAGGGATTGCCACCTCTTTTCAGCAGGCACTGGACATCTTAAAAACAGAAGCCATTCACCTTGTACTGCTCGATATTTATATGCCTGGACAAAATGGACTGGTCCTATTATCAGAAATACGCAAGCAAAATCATTCTGTTGATGTCATTGTCATTTCAGCTGCCAATGAAGTCGACGTGATCCAGCAAACGATGCGAAACGGGGCCGTTGATTATTTAATCAAGCCATTTGAGTTTGAACGTTTCCAATCAGCGCTCTCAGAGTATAAACGTAAACACGCCTTGTACCAAACGATGAACAGCATCTCGCAAAATGATTTAGATGCGAAGCTCTTTCATAAAAAAGCAGAGACAGAAAAAGTCCTTCTGCCAAAAGGCCTGACCAAAAGCACACTCAAACTCATCTGGACAAGTATTCAATCATTCGGTCATCAAGCTTTCACGACCGAAGACCTAGCGAATCATACAGAAATCTCTCAAGTCTCCATTAGAAAATACTTGAAATTCCTTGAGGACATCGAAGTAGTTGATGTCGAAATGGCATACGGGACAATTGGACGTCCTGTTTTCCAATATAAACTCAGTACAACAAATATGAATTTGATTCAGCAATATCTATAATTTGACACATCTGACCTTTTACAGAGGCCAGATGTTTTTTTATGGCACACGATGTCACAAACCCCTTGATATCAGCGGTTCCACTGTAGTAGAGCACATCACAAAAGCGGCATTATATCATATTTCAGCAGATAAAAAGACATCGAATTTAGCCTTTTAACATTTTTTTAAAAATAAAACAAATTTCTATTTATTTATTCGATTGGAAATGATAAATTATGATTGATTAGTTCAACGAGATATAAGTCTGATGTCTTACATCTTCTCTCCTGCCCTCCATAAGTTTCAGGAGAAAGCAGGATAAAATACCCTATTCAGAAGGGTGAGAAGAGGTAGAACGGTCTTTTTTCGCGAGACTTTTCTGAAACTTTTAAATTTTATAGGGGGTTATGTTTTGAAGAAGCGCAAAATTGGACTAGCATTGTCCTTAGTCGTAGCAGCAGGAACCATCCTTGGAGCATGCGGCAACTCTGGCTCAAACAGCGGTGAAAGCAAAAAAGATAAAGATCAATTCACTGTTGCAATGGTAACTGATGTCGGTGGTGTCGATGACAAATCGTTTAACCAATCAGCTTGGGAAGGTTTACAAGCTTTTGGGAAAGACAACAATTTAAAAAAAGGTAAAAACGGCTTTGATTACTTACAATCTAAATCAGACGCTGACTATACAACGAACTTAAACACACTTGCTCGTGAGAAATTCGACCTGATTTATGGAATTGGTTTCTTAATGCAAGATTCTATTAGTGAAATCGCAGATCAACGTAAAAATAATCACTTTGGTATTGTTGATGCAGTTGTGAAAAAAGACAACGTAGCCAGCATTATGTTTAACGAAAATGAAGGATCATTCCTTGTAGGTGTTGCGGCTGCTCTTTCTACAAAATCGAACAAAATCGGTTTTGTTGGCGGCGTTGACTCTGAATTAATCAGAAAATTCGAAGTTGGATTCCGTGCAGGCGTTGAAGCAGCTAACCCGAAAGCAAAAGTGGAAGTGAAATATGCTGGTGCATTCGATAAAGCAGACATCGGTAAAGCAACAGCTGAAAGCATGTACAAATCTGGCGTCGACATCATTTATCACGCAGCTGGCGGTACTGGAACTGGTGTCTTCACAGAAGCGAAAAACCTGAAAAAAGCTGATCCTAACCGTAAAGTTTGGGTTATTGGTGTAGATAAAGACCAGTATGACGAAGGAAAAGTACCTGGAACAAAACAAAGTGTCACTCTTACTTCTATGATTAAGAAAGTAGACACAGCGGTACAAGACTTAACAACGAAAGCAAAAGAAGGTAAATTCCCTGGCGGCGAAGTGATCACTTACGGTCTGAAAGAAGGCGCTGTTGACATTTCTCCATCTCAGGACAACCTTGATAAAGATGTATTGAAGAAAGTAGAAGAATGGAAACAAAAAATCATCAAGGGTGAAGTCAAAATCCCTGCAACACGTGATGAACTAAAAGATTTTAAAGCTTAATTTGAGCATCGGGATAAGCGCGCCTTATCCCCTTGCCTCTCCTTTACCTCCTCTTTATTCGTAAAAGGTGGTAAAAGAAAAGCTGCAGCCTCGCTTTGCAGCTTTTCTTTTGCTAGTTTTTATCTTTATCAGCACCCTAAAAAAGGAGCGGTTAAACCTGTGGATTATGTCATTGAAATGTTGAATATACGCAAAGAGTTCCCTGGCATTGTAGCAAACGACAACATTACGCTGCAGCTAAAAAAGGGCGAAATTCATGCGCTGCTTGGTGAAAACGGCGCTGGAAAATCAACGCTTATGAACGTGCTTTTCGGACTGTATCAGCCTGAAAAAGGTGAAATCAAGGTACACGGAAAACCTGTGACCATCTCTAGTCCAAATGATGCTAGTGATTTAGGCATCGGTATGGTGCATCAACACTTTATGCTTGTCGATACATTCACCGTCGCTGAAAACATCATCTTAGGAAAAGAGCCTAAGAAGTTTGGAAAGATCGACAAAGAACAAGCCATACAGCAAGTACAAGAGCTTTCTGACCGCTATGGTTTAAAAATAGACCCTGCCGCAAAAGTATCTGACATCTCTGTCGGCATGCAGCAGCGTGCAGAAATCTTAAAAACACTTTACCGCGGCGCTGACATTTTGATCTTCGACGAACCAACAGCCGTCTTAACACCTCAAGAAATCAAAGAACTCATACAAATTATGAAAAACTTAATCAATGAAGGCAAATCCATTATTTTAATTACCCATAAGCTGAAAGAAATTATGGATGCCTGTCACCGTGTGACCATTATCCGAAAAGGCCAAGGCATTCGTACACTTGATGTGGAAAGCACAAATAAAGATGAACTTGCGAGCCTCATGGTCGGTCGTGAAGTTTCATTTAAAACAGACAAAAAAGACGCCTCCCCTGCTGAGGAAGTGCTTCAAATTCAAGACCTTACGGTAAAAGACGCGCGAGGAATTGAGGCAGTCAAACATCTCAACCTCTCAGTGAAGGCTGGCGAAATTGTCGGAATTGCTGGAGTAGATGGCAATGGTCAATCTGAATTAATTGAAGCCATTACTGGTCTAAAAAAATCAGAGTCTGGCACGATCAAGCTAAACGGGAAAGCCATTCAAAACCTTCCGCCTCGGAAGGTGACCGAATCTGGAATTGGACATATTCCTCAAGACCGTCATAAACACGGACTTGTGCTTGATTTTTCAATTGGAGAAAATATTTCCTTACAAACGTATTATCAGCGCCCATACTCAAAATTTGGCTTGATGAATATGAAAAATATTTACCAAAAAGCAAAACGAATCATTGCGGAGTATGACGTAAGAACACCGAGTGAATATACAGAGGCACGCGCCCTGTCAGGCGGGAACCAGCAAAAAGCCATTATTGGCCGAGAAGTTGACCGCAATCCTGATTTATTAATTGCCGCTCAGCCGACACGAGGACTTGATGTTGGTGCAATTGAATTTGTTCATAAGCGTCTGATTGAGCAAAGGGACTCAGGGAAAGCCGTCCTGCTCATCTCCTTTGAGCTTGATGAAATTATCAATGTCAGTGATAAGATCGCTGTTATTTTCGAAGGCAGCATTATCGCCATCGTTGATCCAAAAGAAACAACAGAGCAAGAGCTTGGTCTATTAATGGCTGGAAGTACGCAACAGGAAGTGGGGAACGAAGCAAATGTCTAATCGCTTAACAAATCTGCTAATTCCGCTTATAGCCATTGTACTTGGTCTTTTTGTTGGGGCCATTATTATGCTGGCAAGCGGTTATAGTGTCATCGAAGGCTATGGCGCCCTTTGGAATGGCGTCTTCGGTGAAACCTATTATATGGGAGAAACCATCAGACAAGTCACGCCTTACATTTTATCAGGACTTGCTGTTGCTTTTGCATTTCGAACAGGTCTCTTTAATATCGGTGTAGAAGGTCAAATGCTGATTGGCTGGGTAGCTGCTGTATGGATCGGTACAACTGTCCATGCACCTATGTATATCCATCTGCCGCTTGCACTCATCACCGCAGCTGCTGCTGGTGCATTATGGGGCTTTATTCCTGGGTTTTTAAAGGCTCGTTTTTATGTTCATGAAGTGATTGTCACGATCATGATGAACTACATTGCCCTTCATGTTACAAACTATTTGATCTCAAATGTCTTAACAAATAATAAAGATAAAACAGAAAAAATCGATGCCACTGCCTCGCTTCGCTCTGGATTTTTTGAACAAATTACCGATTTCTCCCGGATGCACAATGGTATTTTTGTTGCCATTATAGCTGCGGTCGTGATGTGGGTCATTATTCAAAAAACCTCTAAAGGCTTTGAATTGCGGGCTGTTGGAATGAACCAGCAGGCATCCCATTATGCTGGTATGAACGTTCGTCGCAATATCATTTATGCGATGCTGATTTCAGGTGCTTTTGCAGGTCTTGCAGGCGCAATGGAAGGTCTTGGCACATTTGAATATGCCTCAATTAAAGGCTCGTTTACCGGTGTAGGTTTTGATGGAATCGCCGTCGCTTTATTAGGTGGAAATACTGCTGTTGGTGTTGTTCTTGCTGCGCTGCTGCTTGGTGGATTGAAGGTCGGTGCTTTAAATATGCCGCTTGAATCTGGCGTACCGACTGAGGTCGTTGATATTGTCATTGCGATCATTATTCTTTTCGTCGCCTCAAGCTATATTATCCGTCTTGTGATGAACCAAATGAAAAAAAAGGGGGGAAAATAAGTGGGATTTCTGCAAATTCTTGAAATCATCGTCCCAGCTACACTTGTCTATGCTGCACCACTTATTTTAACCGCTCTTGGAGGCGTCTTTTCAGAAAGATCAGGTGTTGTGAATATCGGTCTTGAAGGTTTGATGGTCGTCGGAGCATTTTCTAGTATTATCTTTAACTTATTTTATGCTGATACGTTTGGGGCGTTGACCCCGTGGCTTGGGCTCCTCGTCGGAATGGCAATCGGCGGATTGTTCTCTTTGATTCATGCAGTTGCAACCATTACATTCCGGGCAGATCAAACGGTCAGTGGTGTTGCCATTAACATGCTGGCACTTGGCGCTACGCTGTTTGTCGTGAAACTCATTTACGGGAAAGCACAAACAGATAAAATTACAGAGCCTTTCTATAAAGGTGATATTCCCCTTTTAAGTGACATTCCGATAATTGGCGATATATTCTTTAAAGATGTTTATTATACATCCATACTCGCATTAGCGCTTGCGGTTGTTGCTTGGTTTGTTTTATTTAAAATGCCGTTTGGTCTTCGTCTTCGTGCAGTCGGAGAACATCCAATGGCTGCTGATACAATGGGAATCAAAGTGTACCGGATGCGCTATATCGGCGTCTTTATTAGTGGACTGTTTGGTGGTCTTGGCGGAGCTGTTTATGCGTCGACCATCGCACTTGATTTCTCACATGCTACCATTACTGGACAAGGCTTCATCGCACTAGCTGCGCTTGTCTTCGGTAAATGGCACCCATTCGGCGCAATGGGCGCTGCTTTATTCTTTGGATTTGCTCAAAGTTTAAGCATCATTGGCTCTCTCCTGCCGCTATTCCAAGATATACCGAACGTGTATATGCTCATTGCACCATATGTGCTTACCATCCTAGCACTCACTGGCTTCATCGGCCGGGCAGATGCACCGAAAGCACTTGGGACCCCTTATTTAAAAGGAAAACGATAAATACGATGTATGATCAATCCCCTGAAGGATAAACTACCTTCAGGGGATTTTTGTATGATAAAAACATAAAAACTCCTGTTTATTTTACTTTTATTACACTTAATTTAGTTTAATAAATAGATGAGTGTCACAGAATCTTCTACAATTGAGACAAATAGCATTTGGGGGTGTTTATGTGGCTAATACACAACAATTGAAATCGATTACAGACGATTCTGACAATAATAAAAGCGTTTTCCGTAAGATCATGTCTTGGAAAATTGGTGTTATTGACTTACCTGTGTATTTAGTACTTGCAGCGATTATTTTAACTGCCGCTTATTTTAATAAAATTCCAGCAAATATGCTTGGTGGTTTCGCTGTTATTATGATTTTGGGGATTTTCCTTGGAGATATAGGACAACGTATTCCGATCTTAAAAGATATTGGTGGACCGGCGATTCTTTCTTTATTCGTACCATCGTTCCTGGTCTTTTTTCATGTTCTGAATCCGAACTCGTTGGAAGCGGTTACGTCTCTTATGAAAACGTCGAACTTCCTTTACTTCTATATTTCTGCTCTTGTAGTAGGTAGTATTCTTGGGATGCAGCGAACTGTTTTAGTACAAGGCCTTATTCGTATGTTTGTTCCTCTTGTTGCAGGTACAATTGCAGCTGTGACTGCTGGAATTCTTGTTGGTCTTTTAGTTGGTTACACACCGCATCATTCGTTCTTCTTTATTATTGTTCCGATTATTGCCGGTGGTGTTGGTGAAGGAATTTTGCCATTATCTATTGCTTATTCACAAATTCTTGGTGTATCAGCAGAGTCATTAATTTCTCAATTAATTCCTGCTGCCGTCATTGGGAACGTCATTGCCATTATCTGTGCTGGCGCAATGAAGAAGCTTGGTGAAAAACGTCCTGAACTAAACGGGAATGGCCGTCTTGTAAAATCAAAAGAGGCAAATGAAATTTTTGAACAGCCTGATATGGATCCAAAAGTTGATTTCGGGTTAATGGGTGCTGGTGTACTCGTTGCTTGTACAACGTTCATTTTTGGTGGTTTGTTAGAAAGCTTTGTTCATATTCCAGGTCCAATCTTAATGATTGTACTTGCCGCTTTAATCAAATACTTAAACGTGATGCCTCAGCATCTGCAAGATGGCTCACAGCAGTTCTACAAGTTTGTATCAAGAAGCTTTACATGGCCGCTTATGGTCGGTCTCGGAATTCTATACATTCCACTTGATGATGTAGCAACAGTGATTTCTATTCCATTTGTTTGTGTATGTATCGCTGTCGTTCTTGGAATGGTTGGTTCAGGTTACTTCGTTGGGAAATTGATGAACATGTACCCAGTAGAATCTGCGATTGTGACAGGCTGTCACAGCGGACTTGGCGGTACTGGTGACGTTGCGATCCTTTCAGCTTCTGGAAGAATGGGTCTGATGCCTTTCGCACAAGTATCTACACGTCTTGGCGGAGCAGCAACTGTGATCTGCGCAACAATCTTACTTAGAATGTTTACTTAATCAAACAATAAAAAGCATGGGCTCTATTACGGGCACATGCTTTTTTTATATTTCTTTTCTCCTATAAGGGTTTTATTCTTCGGCAGAGACCACGCGTATATATTCTCTTGGCTGGAATGGATATTGTCTTGCCTCTTGATAGGTCATATAGAGAAGATGTTCTGAAAACAACGGCCATTCACTTTCCGCCTGCCACCTTTTTTGATCATTTCGTTCTATGAAGAATGCTCCTCCTAAAATCGTGCAGAATATGCTTAAGCTGATGCCCGCTTTTAGTTTCATGTAATCAGCTCCTTTAAGAAAAGCATGTACGAAATACAAAACAATATACAATGAGTTTCATTTTTGATAAAATATTTTTTGTGGTCAAAAGAACTCAAAACAAATACAGTTTACTGTAAATCAGTTCAAACCAATGCACTATGTCTGTATTTACGCTATAATTTTATTTACCAGTTCTTTAGAACGTGAATTTATATTGATTGAAGGAGGTTTATTTTCTTGCAGCTTATTCACTTCGCCATCCTATCGCCTTTTTTGCTTGCGTTTGTTGTGCCTTTTCTTTTTAAATACGTAAAGCGTATACATACAGGGTGGTTTGTTCTTATCTTGCCTATTCTATTATTTAGCTATTTTGTCCAGATGATTACGATGACATCAAATGGACGAACGTTATTTTCACAGGTCGAATGGATTCCTTCTCTAGGAATGAATTTCACTGTGTATGTAGACGGTCTTAGTTTGTTATTTGCGCTATTGATTACAGGTATTGGCGCACTTGTCGTCTTGTACAGTATTTTCTACTTATCGAAGGAAAAAGAACAACTCGGCTCTTTTTATACGTATTTGTTAATGTTTATGACCGCTATGCTCGGTGTCGTTCTATCTGACAACATGGTGGTTCTTTACTTGTTTTGGGAGCTAACGAGTATTTCTTCCTTCCTCTTAATTGGGTATTGGTATAAGCGGGAACGCTCTAGATATGGAGCAACCAAATCACTGCTTATTACTGTTTTTGGCGGATTAGCTATGCTTGGTGGCTTCATCCTCATCTACCTGATAACTGATTCATTCAGTATTCGTGAAGCAGTCAATCAGCTTCAGCTCATTATGGCATCACCTTACTTTATCCCTGCCATGATTCTGATCTTACTTGGTGCCTTTACGAAATCAGCGCAGTTCCCATTTTATATCTGGCTGCCTGATGCAATGGAAGCACCTACCCCTGTGAGCAGTTATCTGCATTCTGCTACGATGGTGAAAGCTGGTATTTATCTTGTTGCCCGCTTCAGTCCAATCTTTGCTATTTCAGAGGTGTGGTTTTGGACCATATCCATCGTTGGACTTGTGACATTATTTTGGGGATCATTCCACGCCGTTCGTCAAAACGATTTAAAAGCCATTCTTGCCTTTTCTACCGTTAGTCAGCTCGGGATGATTATGCTTATGCTGGGTGTAGGAGCAGCTGCGATTCATGAAAACAATCCTGCCTTTTTTGGCGCAGCCGTTCTTGCTGCTATTTTTCACCTCATTAACCATGCTACGTTTAAAGGCAGTCTCTTTATGGCAGCAGGTATTATCGATCACGAAACAGGCACTCGTGACATTCGGAAATTAGGCGGTTTAATGACCATCATGCCGATTACCTTTACGATTACGTTAATCGGTACATTCTCAATGGCTGGTCTTCCGCCATTTAACGGTTTCTTAAGTAAAGAGCTGTTTTTCACAAGTATGCTGCGTATTTCTGAGATTAACTTTACAGATATTTCGACATGGGGCGCTATTTTCCCAGCGATTGCTTGGCTCGCTAGTGTCTTTACGTTCATTTACAGTATGATGCTTCTCTTTAAAACATTTAGAGGCAATCTTCAGTTAGATCAATTAGAAAAAAAGCCGCATGAAGCACCGATTGGTATGCTCATCCCGCCAATTATCCTTGCTGCACTTGTGGTCACCTTTTTCTTCTTCCCAAATATTCTAGCTTATTCTGTCATTGAACCTGCGATTGCAGCCATTATTCCCGATGCGATTGATCCAGGAAAACGGTTTGTTGTCAAAATTGAAGCATGGCACGGCTTTCAGCCAGAGCTTTATATGACAATAGGTGTTGTAGCTTTAGGGATTATCGGATATTTGACGTTGTCGAAATGGCGTCCAATGTACAACATATTTAAGGAGAAATGGTCATTTAACTCCTTATATGACCGTTCACTGATCGGCTTAGAAAAAGGCTCCTATCGCCTGACGAACAGTTATATGACCGGTTTCCTTCGTGATTACCTTGTCTATGTGTTTGGGTTCATGATTATCGTGCTTGGGAGTGTCATGTTTTATCAGAATGCCTTCTCATTTAATATGGAGCATGCTGCTCCAATCGGCACGTACGAGGTCATTCTGTCATTAGTGATGATAGCAGCAACCCTCACGACTGTGTTTGCTCGTTCTCGCTTAACAGCCATTATCGGGCTAGGTGTCATGGGGTATACGCTGTCGCTATTTTTTGTTATTTTCAGGGCACCTGACCTTGCCCTCACCCAGTTAATTATTGAAACAATTTCTGTGGCACTGTTTTTACTTTGCTTCTATCACTTGCCAAAGCTGAGCATGAAGCAAAAAACAAGGAAATTTAAAATGACCAATCTCATTATTTCAGTAGGTGTTGGTGTCATTGTGACATGCCTTGCTTTCGCTTCAACAAGCAATCAGTCACTTGATACGATTGCGTCTTACTTTATTGAAAACAGCTACAAGCTTGCAGGCGGAGACAACATTGTCAATGTCATCCTTGTTGATTTCAGGGGCTTTGATACACTCTTTGAAATTACCGTACTTGCCATTGCGGCACTCGGTATTTATGGATTATTAAAGGCACAAGGAAACCGGAAGAGAGGCGTGCGGCGATGAGGAAGATTGATACGAATGATATGCTCTTACAAGTCACAACAAAAATCATAGCATTCATCATCCTGCTTTTTTCCCTTCACTTATTTCTTGCGGGACATAACAATCCTGGCGGGGGGTTCATTGGCGGCCTGATGAGTGCTGGGGCTGTCGTTCTTCTGCTTTTAGCCTATGATCTGAAAACAGTGAGACGTATTCTGCCCTTTAACTTTATTTATGTTGCAGCGACCGGGCTGCTCGTCGCGATCCTGACGGGTATGGGATCATTTCTATTCGGTGCACCTTTTCTATCCCATGCATTTGATTATTTCCAACTGCCGTTTTTAGGGAAAACTGAACTGGCGACAGCCGTACTGTTTGATATCGGTGTGTATTTGGTTGTTGTCGGTATCACCATGACCATTATTCAAACGATTGGAGAGAAGGAATAATGGAATTTCTAATGTCTATTATCGTCGGTATAATTTTTATGGCGGCGACCTATTTAATGCTTTCAAAAAGCCTTCTACGGGTCATCGTCGGTACTGCTGTTTTGAGTCACGGCGTCCATTTGCTTCTTTTAACAATGGGCGGCTTAAAAAAAGGAGCTCCTCCTATTTTAAAAGAGGGGCTCACATCCTATGTAGATCCATTACCACAAGCATTAATTTTAACAGCCATTGTCATTGCTTTTGGTGTGACATCCTTTTTACTTGTCATGGCCTTCCGTGCCTTCCAAGAGCTGCGAACAGATGACATGGATCAAATGAGAGGAAATGATCAGCATGAATAATCTCGTGATCCTGCCTATTTTAATTCCATTATTAGCTGCTACACTATTGATCTTTATGAATAAGAACATCATGCTGTCAAGAGGCTTTAGTGTGTTTGCTTCGCTCTCAGCCATTGTCTGTAATGTGTATTTAGTCCAAACCATTTTTACAAATGGGATTCAAACCCTCTATTTAGGAGGTTGGAAAGCACCATTTGGGATTGCCCTTGTGGCCGATCAGTTTGCTGCGCTCCTTGTGCTGACCGCTTCCGTCGTTGGGCTAGTGACAGTTCTTTTCTCCTTTCAAACGATTGGGAAGGAAAAGGAGCGGCTGTTCTATTATTCTGGCGTACAGTTCTTGTTAGCTGGCGTGAGCGGTGCCTTTTTAACAGGAGATATTTTCAACCTGTTTGTATTCTTTGAATTGCTGCTAATGGCATCATACATGCTCATTGTGCTGGGCGGCTCAAAACCGCAGCTTCGTGAATCACTCAAATACATTGTGTTTAATATCATCTCATCGGCTTTATTTATTGTCGGTGTCGCTTGTTTATATGCCGTCACTGGTACATTGAATATGGCTGATTTAAGTGTGAAGATTGCTGAATCAGGGCAAACAGGATTAATCACTGTCATTTCCATTCTGTTCATGATTGTATTTGGCTTAAAAGCCGGGATCTTCCCGCTTTATTTCTGGCTTCCAGGGTCGTATCATGCACCGCCTGCAGCGATTTCCGCTCTATTTGGCGCTTTGCTGACAAAGGTTGGCTTGTATGCGATTGCCAGAGTCTTTACGTTAATTTTTATACACGATACAGGGTTCACTCATACATTTATGGCGTGGCTGGCCGCACTGACGGTGATATTTGGTGTGATTGGCTCAATTGCCTATTCCGATGTGCAAAAGATCGTGATTTATAACATTGTGACAGCGGTCGGGGTCATTTTATTTGGAATTGCAGCCAATACTCCTGCATCACTCCAAGGGGCCATTTATTATCTCATTCACGATATGGTCATCAAAGGAGCTTTATTTATGCTGGCAGGTGCACTCTTTGTGTACGCTGGCACAAACAATCTGAAAAAGATGGGCGGGCTGATTCAATCACAGCCACTTCTTGGCTGGATGTTTTTCATATCAGCATTATCCCTTGCAGGAATTCCGCCGCTTAGCGGGTTTGTAGGAAAACTGAAAATTGTGGAAGGCGGCTTTTCAGCTGGGCTTATGACTTTTTCTATCCTTGTCTTACTATCCAGCCTTCTTGTCCTTTATAGTGTCATGAGGATTTTTATGCTCGCATTTTGGGGCGAGGAACAGGATCTGCCAAGAAGAAAACCGTCAATTAAAGGAATGGTGTACCCTGGCGTACTGCTTGTCGTCTTATCGCTTGCGATTGGATTAGGAACAGAGTTCATTGCTCCTTACATCAATCAAGCAGCGGAAATGCTCTCAACACCAGAAAAATATATTCAAGCTGTGCTGAAGGAGTAGATGAACATGGCCTTTCAAATATTATTAAACGCTCTCCTCGCCTTTACATGGATGTTTATGAATGATACTTACAGAGCCGCAGACTTTGTATCAGGCTTTGTACTAGGGATGGTCGCCATTTTTATGTTTCGGCGATTTTTCCCGCAGCGTTTTTACGGCTATGCCCTTTTTGCGATTTTCAAGCTCGTATTGATTTTTATTCGGGAGCTGCTTCTTGCCAATTTAAGTGTATTAAAGACCGTATTATCTCCAAAGCTCACAATTAAGCCCGGTATTTTCGCCTTTCGTACGGACTTGAAAACGGATTGGGAAATCACCATACTGGCTAACATGATTACATTGACACCAGGTACACTCGTCATTGATATTTCTGATGATCGTTCAATTTTGTACATTCATGCGATGGATATTGAAGATGCAGAAAAAGCCATTCACGATATCCGGGTTTCATTTGAAAAAGCGATTCAGGAGGTGAGTGGTAAGTAATGGAGCTCATATTACAAATGTCACTTGGCATTCTTGCACTGTCCACCCTTCTTTTTGTTATACGGGTTATCAAAGGTCCCTCTATTCCTGATCGTGTAAGTGCACTTGATGCGATAGGAATCAATTTAATTGGGATGACAGCCATCGTTTCCATTTTGCTGAAAACGACAACGTTCTTTGAAATTATTTTACTGCTCGGTATCCTTGCCTTTATCGGCACTGTCGCTTTTTCCAAATTCCTTGAGAAAGGGGAAGTGATTGAAAATGATCGTCATCGCTAAAGCTATTGTCATTTTCTTTATCCTGCTTGGCGCCATCCTTTGTCTCATTTCAGCCATTGGCGTTCTTCGCCTGCCAGATGTTTATACACGAATGCATGCTGCATCAAAAGCATCGACACTTGGTGTTGTCCTCATATTAGTTGGGGTATTCTTTCACGAATGGTTTCTTGCAGGCATTATTTCTGCGAAGATTCTACTTGGGATTGTCTTTATCTTTTTAACAGCTCCGGTCGGCGCACACTTGATCGGAAGAGCCGCCTACAATACTGGAGTCAAGATGGACAAACGAAGTGTACAAGATGATTATGGTGGTTTTCGTAACTTCGTGATTAAACGAAAAGAAGACTCGTACTTATAAACCGAAAGAAGGACCTCACATGTGAGGTCCTTCTTTTATTTCTATAAAAAAAACATTTTATGGATCAATCCAACCTAAAAAAAGCTTCCGCTGCACCGGGAGCTTTTTTATATGCGATCAATGACAGCAAGTGTGCATCTTGACGTACAGATGTGCCGGTCCCGATCATCTTTAATATCAATTTGAAATACCATTGTACGGCGCCCTACATGTACAGGAACAGCCGTCGCTGTCACTACTCCATCACGTACAGATTTTAAATGATTGGCATTGATTTCAATCCCTGAGCAAACTTGCTGAGTTAAGTCTAAATGAGCCGCAGCCCCCATGCTTGCCACTGTTTCTGCTAGAGCAGCAGATGCTCCTCCGTGCAGCAGTCCAAATGGCTGTTTTGTTCTGTGATCGACTGGCATTGTCGCCACGCATCGTGACTTATTACACTCTACAATCTCAATCCCAAGTGCCTCAAGCAGTGTATTTGATCCACTCACTTCCATCAGGGTTCTCTCCCTTCACACGTTTACAGCACACTTTCAGATTTTGCAATTAACACCGCTTCGGTTCGAGAGCCAACATTCAGCTTATTAAAGATGGACGTCAAGCTGTATTCAATCGAGCGTTTGCTCAAATGAAGCACATCGGCAATCTCTTGGTTCGTGTATCCTTTTTCCACTTCTCTGAGGATCAAACACTCTCGCTCTGTTAACAGCTCATGATCGGTCTGCTGCGCCTGTTCTGGCTTTTCTTGCTGCTGTGAAATTAATTTCTTTAAATAGGATAGCTGAATGACAACTTCTCCTTGCAATGTGCGGTGTATGTATTCAATAATTTTGTCTTTTGTCTCTGTTTTACTAATTGCACCGTGCAATCCAGCCCGAATGGCCTCTTCAAAATAATCATCTACTTCATACCCTGTATAAATGATAATTTTCACTTGTTGGTTGGTTTCTAGAATTTGTTTCGCAATGTCCATTCCATTGATATCCCCGAGATTTAAATCCATCAAAATCACATCATAGATGGAAAAGTCATGCGTCTTTAAAAAGGCGGCATCTGCATCAGGACTTAAACAATCGACTGATAGCTGCTGATCTGATTCTAATATGCTTTTTGTCCCTTCCATGACAGCCGGATGATCATCAATGACCAATATCTTCTTCATGTCTTCCTCCCTTTAAATCACTCACTTCCATTTTATATAAAAGACTTGGCAGATGCCAAGTCTTATTCCTTAATAAATCGTTACAATTCCATTTCAATTTTCACCTTCAGTCCTTTTTCTGGGGCTGTGTGAATGTGAAGCTTCCCATTTAACGCCTTGACTCGTTCTCTGATTCCCGAGAGGCCCATGCTCATGGTGTGCTGATCAAGATGGCTTGCATCAAAACCGACTCCATCATCCTCGTAGTGAAGAACAACCTGATCTTTAATACAAATCAGCATCACTAACACTTGAGTGGCTTGGGAGTGCTTCAGGGCATTGGATAACAGCTCCTGAACAATTCGGTAAATATTCAGCTGTGAATCAATATCAATGTCCAGTTCTTTATCAAAGCGTGTTGTATTCAGCCGGATATGAAACGGTGCTTCCTCCTGAATTTGAGAAGTCAGCTTCGACATCGCCTTGACTAAACCTAAATCGTACAGCAGCTGCGGCCGAAGTTCATGACATGTTTCTCTCGTGGTTTGAATCACCTTAGACATTTGTTCATTCCATGAGATAAGCGATTGTTCAATAGACGTTGGGCATTGATCGTTTTGGAAATTCGTTAAAAACATCTCTGACTGTCTTTTCAGCGATATCAAATCCTGCAGCACGGAATCATGAAGATCCCTCGCTAAATCGGAGCGCTGCTTTTCTTCCATCGCAAACATGACTTTTTTCAGCCAAGCAGGGTTCGCTTCACGCTGCTTCAAATCTTCAAGATGCTCCATCAATTCTTCGATCTTGACGACATTTTCTAAACTGACACTTGTGTAAAAAGCCAATGTTTTCAGCCAAGAAATCTCATCACGCGTCAATTTCGGTGTCTGTAAATTGGATAAACAGCAAATCATAAACGAGTGACCGCCCCGCTCGCCAATTTTCATCATAAACCCTTTATCAAGCTCAATGATTTTCCCGACTTCCCCTAAAATATCCTGAAATTGATCCACATACTCTTTCCATAGATTGCTATCACCTGAAGATTCATCAATCTCTTCAATCTGCCCATCTGGCTTCACTTCAAGCACAAAGGCTTTATTAACAACAAGCACTTCTAAAATGGTGTATTTCAAATGATACAGCACTTGATGAAGTGATGACGCCTCACGAATAAGCTGCGTAAATTTAAACACGCTGTCCTGGTAATTATGCTTCTCTGAAAAACGCTTCAGACGAAAACGGAAATCTAGAATTTCTTTGAAATAGAAAACAGCCAGCATGAGCGCGTAGGTAATTAATGCGAGCTTCAGTGTGTACTTCAAATCTTCTGGTTTTTGCAGAATATAAAACGTGACAACAACAAAAATGGTCGGTGTGATGGCTAGAAAGCCATAGTACCTCAGTCTGCTAATCAAAAAATCCATATTGTAAAGTTTGTTCGTCATGAATTGGTACACTAGAGAAAAAGGAATAAGCAAGACAAAAGAAGTCAAGAAAAAGGGATCTACCACATAAATACGAAACAAAACATATGGTATTGCAAATAAAAATATAAATGGACAGAATGCTATGATATTAATCATGACAAAAAACTTTAAAACAGACCCCTGCTCTGTCTCTTTATATTTCCGCATTCCATTGATAATCACTTTGAATGACATGATAATAGAAGCGAAAAAGAATAAAAGATTTAAACTTGGCATGTATCTTGCTATCGCTGAATCTATTGGAACTGCTAGCTCTATCAATAGATTAATTACTGGAAGACTATATAAAAGGCGAATTGTTTTTTGATTTGTTATATGCAAGTTAAACTCTTTAAAATACTGATAAATGAAATGAATATAAAAGATAAATACACTTGATAAACAAAATACGATCACATAATGGCTAAATCTTTCACCAATACCTGAAGTACCTGCACTAAGATACCCGATACAAATCGTTAATAAAAATAAAACTAAAAGAAATGCTGATTTCCGTTGGGTCTCTTTGTTAATTCTAATGATAAAGAAGATACAAAATAAACATATTGAATACAGGACGAGAGGAATTAAATAGACAAATAAACTTTCTTGACCAATCAATGTCTTATTTTTAAGGGTGATCATTTGGTTGCCTCTTTGAATATCAATTCTTTGCACATTCCTAAGCTCACCATTGATCAAATGATCTTTGTTGTTAGCAGGTTCTCCATTGATTTTAAGTATAATATCTCCTTCTTCTAATCCTGATGTGTAGGCTAAAGAAAGATATTCAACTTTGACAACTTCTGCTTGACCGTTCTTGTTCTCCGCTACACGTGCTCCATTAAAAATATCAAATACATAAATATATGAAACATAAATCACAAATAAAAAAGACAGAAAAACCAAAAAAGCAGATAGTTTCGTATAAGTTATCTTCATGTATAAAACATCCTTAACTGGAGAACTTTTAAATCATTTTTAAATGAATAGTATCATTTATAGTACCATATATAATCTGCAGACATTTGCCCTTTTTTAATGCCCTGAATGATTGCTTTCATGGTTTGCTCATCTGTGTGAATTAAACTTGCATTCCCTAAGTCCAATTCATTCACAACACTAGGATTATTCATTAAATATGCAATAACATTTTGAATGTTCAATCATTGCCCTCCTTTGTCATAAATGCATACAATTGTTCCTTATTTGTTTTAGGTAAATCAAGTTGTTCAATCCCTTGCCTCATTTTTAACAGCATAATCTCTCTCATTGATACCATGTACTGAGTCAAACCAGCTTCAAGTAATTTCTGCTTCAGCTGAAATGACTTTTGTTCTGACTCATCTAAACGACCGGAAAAGAACGTAAGAAGCTCTTGACTGGCATCGTTAAAACCTCTTTGTAAATAGCTAAATGCCAGCGTTTGTTTTTTTAGAAAATCTCCGTTTGTTTTCGAAAATAACGCAAAAAAATCGTTACTGATCTGTTCAGCAACACCATAACATATTGAATATGATTCCACAGTTGAGTTGATTTTTCTCGTCGCTAAATAAACACCCAGTACACTAGAAAGAGCTGTTAATGATCCTGATTTTTTCCTTAACACCTCTACACACTCTTCTTCTGTTTCATGCATATGACGCAAATCCTCATGTTGTCCTTCCATTGACCATTTGATGAGTTGGAACAGTTTCTCAATTAGTTGAGAATCATTTTCACCTATTGATATGATGAATTGGGTACTCAGCGTATACAAATACGTAGAAGCATTGATGGCCACTCCTTGGTCGACGTTCATCCAAGGATACGAATCATTGTCCTGATCTTCAATATCATCTAATATATCGGCTGATAAGATGAGAAGTTCAATCCCTGCTGACAATTGTGTAATCGCTTGCTTGTCTTGTCCGCCAAATGCCTCATAATGCTTGTAAGCCAATTGCCCAAAGGGAAATTCATTCTTTCTATCTGTAAATTCTAGAAGCAGTTGTTGTAAATCCTTCTGCCTGACTGCATGTTGAATAAAATCAGACATATTCTGCTTGATTTTTGTATTCTCTAGATAGTTTAGCATACTCGCTCTTGTACCTCACCCTTCCGCCTTTTATTTTACTAAAAAGACATGAGCAAATGTCCACTGACATCACTATTTAACAATTATATAATAATATATCCTTTTTTTGTATGTATTTGGATAAAAAAAAGACTTGATGATTATCAAGTCTTTAAGAAATTTTCACATATTCATATTTGTCGTATTGATCAATGCTTTTGTTAATGTTATGAAGAGAAGCCGTTGTTTCTCTAATTTCGTTTTCAAGTTTCCATAATAATTGTTTAAGTTCTTCGATTTCATACTTTTCCATCGATTCCACTCTCCTTTTTTGGAAGATCAATGTATTTGTGTATGGTGATTGGGTCATAAGTATTTGATCTGTTACTAACAGTGTAAATGTAATTGAGTATTTTTTCACCGAAAAGTATGCACAAAATGTGTGCGTGATACCGCAAAATTCAATAGGTCTTTTTTCATCATTTTCTGACTTTTCAAATCATACTTTTATCTCAATTTCAAAGAAACTGCGTCATTTTTGCGACAAGAATAGGCATCATTCGTCACACTTTTCTCACATCAGAACGTATGATCCCTTCCGTATCCTCGGTTTTGCGTGTTATAGGTCAGACGACAGACCCTATTGTGGACACCGCAATTTTTTGGCGACATTCACCGAAATTGACCGCAAAAGTACCTATTTTTATGTTGGATTTATAAAGATAGAAAGATCATTTTGATTCTTTATTCTGATTTTCTACATACATTTAGAACAGATATCCGTCCAATTTCACGTCAATGAGAGAAGAGGTGACCATATGTTTTACTATGTTCCTTATCCTGCTTTGCAGGTTCCCGCAATGAGCCATGCATACCCGCGCACACCTATGACTTTTCCTCCAGTAGATGCCCACTCGTTTCAACGAGCCGCAAAAGAATCAGCCCGACTTGTTGCTGATGCTTCACTCATTACACAGCAGATTTCCAGCTCGCTTTCATTTGCACAGCGCATCATGGAGGCTGCTGAGCGCTCTGATTCGACAAGTGTCATCCGAATGCTGAAGCAAATCGGTGTGAAAAGTGGCATTGACATCCGCTTTAGTCCAGAAGGCATTCGTATCTACTTGTCTCTCGCCTCTAGCAGACTTTTTCTTCTTTTACAGTGGGCATAACAAAAAAAGCCGCTCTGACGTGAGCGGCTTTTCTTAAGATTCAAACATTTTATGACACCATTCAATGGCTTCTATATAACAGCCGTAGGCTTCTTGCTTCGGGAGTTCCCCATTTAACATCTCATCATCCCATTCATTTCGTTCAATCCGTTTGGCTACACCTAGCACAAATGAATAATCATTTTCATAGCCAAGCAGTGCCTCACCAACTTCATCAGAAAGCGGCAGCTCTTTCACAAGTTCTGTAATATCTGCCCTGACAAGCGTATCAATGAGAGAAAACATACCTGTCAGCATATAAGAGGCTGGGTGCTCTCGTTCAGTACGACTCGCAATCAGTTCACACGTTTTCGCCCGAATGAATGACATTTTGATAATTTCTTTTTGGCTTGAGTTGGCTTGGACATTCAGTTCTTTAAATGAAAGAATAAAGATCCAGCGCCGAATTTCATTAAACCCAAGCAGGATAATCGCCTGCCGGATACTTTTGATTTGATAAAGACGTCTCATGCCGCCTGAATTCAGCATTTTTAATAATTGATATGACAGCGAAAGGTCACTTTCAATAAAATGGGTCACGACCTGGATATTCGGCTGTTCCTTGCTCAGCTCATTTAAGAGCTGGTGGTACGCATGGAAGCTGGTCGATAATGCTCGTCCTGATATGACACGAGGCTCGCTAAAGAAATACCCTTGAAACAAATGGAAGCCGGCTTCTAGCGCTTCTTCATACTCTCTTCGCGTTTCCACCTTTTCTGCAAGGAAGCGAAGTCGATATTTTTTATACGTATGTAGAATATTTCTTCGTTCTTCCGAATTGGTCTTCAGAAAGTCAATTTTTAAAATATCAATGCAATAGAGGAGTTCGTCAAGCAACTTGTCACTAAAATGTGTTCCGCTTAGAAAAAAATCATCAAGTGCAATCGTATATCCCCATTTTTTTAACTGCTTACATCTCATAATAAGTGCCGGGGTAATCGGTACATTTTCTAATATCTCGATCACAAGCTGATGCGGATCAAAATAGGTGAGCAGATCAGACGAAAGTAAGCTTTCGGTGAAATTAATGTAGCATCGTTTGCCTTCTGTCAATGTTTCGATACCGATATTTAAAAAGCTATTTATAATGAGGTCCGTTGTCGCTTGGTCACCGTCTTCAGCGCTATATGTATTGGTTTCACTATCTCTATAAAGCAGCTCATATGATACGACTTGTTCTTTTCTGTTAAAAATAGGCTGTCTCGCAACAAACACCCTCAACTGCTCCAATCCTCCTTTATGCAATGACAAACAAGATGTGCTTTCAGTATACCAAATGATTGTGCTTATGGTTCACTTTGAATCGGTCAAAAAATAAAAAAAGAGATCACCCGGCTTGATGATCTCCTTTTCTTCCAATTAGCTTTCATAAAGCTCTTTTTTAATTTTATTTTTCACATCATGGATAAACTGCATCTTGTTATCCCAGCATTTTTGACTCAAATCGACTGGGTATTCTTCTGGTTTGCTGATTCGTTTATATTCCTCCCAGAAAAGTCCGAGGCTATCCTGCACATAGGCTTGAATCGTTTGAATATCCGGATTGTCATATACAAGTTTTCCTTGTTCGAAAATAGGGACATGAAGATCCTTAGCCACAAAGTTTGTGACAAATTTGCTGATAAATGTATGCACAGGGTGGAACATTTTCAGTTTATCCTCACTATGAACATCTTCCTCTTCAAGGGCAATGTAGTCACCCTCAGAATGATGATTCAATTGATTGATGATGCGGTACACACGTTTACGTCCTGGTGTTGTCACTTTTTCTGGGTTGGATGAAATTTTGATGGTATCATTCATTTTGCCGTTTTCTTCAATGGACACAAGCTTATACACTGCACCGAGGGCTGGCTGATCAAATGCTGTGATCAGCTTTGTCCCAACACCCCACACATCAATTTTGGCACCCTGTGCTTTTAAATTCATGATGGTATGTTCATCAAGATCGCTCGATGCAATGACTTTTGCATCATGGAATCCTGCATCATCCAGCATCGTTCTAGCTTTTTTAGACAAGTAGGCAAGGTCACCGCTATCAAGTCTAACACCAATAAAGTTGATTTTGTCTCCGAATTCTTTCGCTACCTTAATGGCATTCGGAATACCGGATCTCACGGTATCATACGTATCGACTAAAAAGACACAGTCTGTATGGGTTTCAGCGTATTTTTTAAATGCCGTATATTCATCGCGGTATGCTTGTACAAGCGCATGGGCATGAGTTCCTGACACTGGAATGTTGAAGCGCTTCCCAGCACGAACATTACTTGTCGCCTGGAAGCCGCCGATGAGTGCCGCTCTTGCTCCCCACATCGCTGCATCCATTTCATGCGCACGTCTTGTTCCGAATTCTAGTGCTGTCTCATCTTCAATGATTCCTTTAATCCGAGCCGCCTTTGTTGCGATCAGCGTTTGGAAATTCACAATATTCAGCAAGGCTGTTTCGATTAGCTGCGCTTCTACAAGCGTTGCCTCGATGCGCATGATCGGTTCATTTGCAAAGACAATTTCGCCTTCACGCATTGAATGAAGTGTTCCTGTAAAGGACAACCCGCTTAAATAATCAATGAAATCGCTTTTATAACCGAGTTCATCTTTTAAATACGCTAGATCACTTTCGGTGAAGGAGAAGTCCGATAAATATTCAATCGCTTTCTCTAAACCAGCAAATACAGCGAAGCCATTGTCAAATGGAAGCTTTCTGAAGAAGAGTTCAAAAACTGCCTTCTTCTCATGAATGCCGTCTCTCCAATACGTTTCTGCCATGTTAATTTGATAAAGATCTGTATGTAGTGATAAACTGTCGTCAATAAACCGATGCTCCAACTTCCATTCTCCTTCCCTTACTTAACCACTTTCGCACCAAGCGACTGCTCAAAGTGAGAAAGTGCCCACTCGTGCCCCGCTTCATTAAAACTCGCTACAGCATTCTGGTGAATCACAAGTTCGAAGCCTTTATTGTACGCATCAACAGCTGTATGAAGTACACAAATATCGGTACATACGCCGGCTAAATGAAGTTCAGTGATGCCGCGTTCGCGCAGTTTCATTTCTAATTGAGTGCCTGCAAAAGCAGAGTATCTTGTTTTTTCCATATAGTAGACATGCTTTAAATGTTTTGACGTGTGAAATAGTGAACTTAGTTTGCCATAAAGTTCAATTCCCTTTGTCCCGCGAATATTATGGGGCGGAAATAACTTTGTCTCTGGATGAAAAGGGTCTTGCTCTTCATGATGATCGACTGCAAAGACGACAAAGTGTCCTTCATCAATAAACGAAGAAGTGATCTCTGTGATCTTAGGCTCAATCGCCTGTCCAGGCTTTCCGCATGTCAATTTTCCATCGTCTGCAACAAAATCAACGGTATAATCAATACAAATCAATGCTTTGCCCATCCGCATCTCTCCCATATGCTCTTTTGACTCATTATAGCCTATTCATTTCACTAGGGAAACCTATTCAACAGATTCGTGAGAAAAAGCCTTTTGAAGCAGCTCATCTTCTATATAGATGTGCTCTTGATTAACCGCATTCGGCAGCTCTATCACAAGACCAAAAGGAGAATGCGCCTCATAATGATTCACCACTTTAAAGGAACAACCAGCGGCATTAGCCATTTTCACATATTGAGAATATGAAGCATAGGACAACTCACCATTTAAAAGAACAGTGGCCTGACGGTTGGACTTTAATACTTGTTCGACCTCTTGATACGGTTTATTTCGTAATACCTGTCCCTTTGTCAGGGCGAGAAGCGCTCGTTCCCTTAATGAACCGAGAAACATTCTTCGTTCATCGGGCTTTGTTTCAGCATGTCCAAATATTCCTTGCTGCAAATAAAAGTCTACGGATTCTTCTTTCATCGCTGTTTTCACTCCTGGTTTTAAAATTTACATTTCTGTGACCCAGTGCACAATCTTTAGTGCAAGCTCACGGGCTTCGTCTGTTTCTGCTCTTTCCATTAAGGATTGCTCGAGCGTATGGATCAGCTGCTCTTTTTCGTCCTCGTACGCAATGGATATACTCCATTCAATGTCAGGTACGGCAACAAGCGTTTTATATTCTTTTTTATTTTCATGTAAATATACATTGTAGGTCTTTGGTTGCCGGCTTGTGATGTGTGCTTTTCTAATTTTCATTTGACTCTGTTCACACCTCTTTTTTCTTCTTACATCCATATCCATTGTACCATAAAAAAAGACAGCTTCTGAAAAGGAAATCCCTTTCAAAGCTGGCTACGCATTGAAGCTCTTTTGCTGACTAATAAGATTTAAATCCCAAACAAATGTGACGTTTGGACTGTTAAAAAATTGGACGAGGTCCCCTGCATTATAGGTACCTGAACCACCGGCGGAGTAATCAACACTTTTTGGCGAAATGGGAAAAACACCGCCGAAATGTGCCGCCCCATTTCCGTACACACGATCTATATGAATAGGTCCAACAATCGCTGGCATTGCTCCACCACCTTTTCTATCCACATCATTTGCCCAGCTCAACAATACGTGTATCACAAATAAAAAAAGACAGCTGATATTTGATCACCAGCTGTCTTTCTATGCATTAAATGATTGAGGCTGGTCAAACAATGTGAAGTCCCAAAGCATCGTCGCATTAGGATCACTTGTAAGAGACATATAATCACCTGAATTAAAGGCTCCCGCCCCGCCAGTGGAGTGGTTTACAGCCAAAGGGGCAATGGCCAGTACATCACCGAAAGTAGCTGCACCGTTTCCTCCTAATGACTCGATATGAATAGGTCCAACGATTGCAGGCATCAGAATCTCCCCCTATCTGCTTATGTCAATCATCTTATGCAAAAAGGGAAAAGTTGTGCATCTGCCCTATACGTTTAAATGCTGTTCTTTACGAGACCGCTGACGCAGCTGAACCAATCTGACAATATTCAAGGTGATCGCTTTGAGCAGTGCATAGACAGGGACTGCAAAGATCATGCCAAGGATTCCCCCAAAGCTTCCTGCACCAATTAACAGCAGGATAATGGTCAAAGGGTGTGTGTTAAGGCGTTTCCCAATGATCAATGGAGAAATGACATTTCCGTCAATTTGCTGAACGACAAGAATCACAATCACTGTCACCACTGCTTTTCCAGGCGAATCAAGAAAGGCAATCAGCACAGCTGGTGCCGCGCCAAGATATGGTCCAAGGTACGGGATCACATTTGTGACCGCAATGATAATACCGAGAATAAGCGCATATTTCACACCAATTAATAAGTATCCGATAAAACAAGCCACTCCAACAAATAAACAGACAACAATCTGCCCCTGTATGTAAGCCGCAAGTGTGTCGTTTAATTCTTTAAAAATTTTCAACCCTTCCTTACGGTAAGGCATTGGCAAAAATTGAACGAGCTTGTCCGGAAACTTATGCCCGTCTTTCAGCATATAAAACAAAATGAACGGAACTGTGATGACGGCTAAAGCAATATTGGCAATCACGCCAAACACCGCAGACATACTTGAAGCGATATTTTCCGGCAAATCTTTTAATGTCGAAACGATCGTCTGTTCAAATTTTGAGACAGACACATAATCTTGGTTCATCATCCAAGTAAATGTTTTAGAATGCGAAAAGTCATTGATAAACTTCTGCATGTCCGTCACATAACCAGGGAAGCTTTTGACAAGTCCACCGACCTGCGAGACAATCACCGGTCCAGCAGCATTGACGATGAACGTGATGAGTCCAATGAACAAGAGATAAATGATCAGGATAGCGAGTGTCCTAGGAATTTTCTTGGACAAAAATCGAACAATTGGATTAAAGATGAAAAAGAGAATACCCGCCAGCAAGATGGGGACAAACAGTGTTGATGCAAATAAAATAATCGGCTGAAATAAAAACGAAACCTTAGTTGATACATAGACAATGAGTAAAACAAGTAATATTTGGAATGTCCAAAAATGAACTTTAGATTTTAACAAAGATGCTCCTCCTGTTACGTATTGATCTTATTAAAAAACTACTATTCAACCCACCTTCTGTCAACTGCTTCTTGTTTTAGAACCTCATTTTTTGAAAAAAAAAGAACAATTGGTATATCATGCACTTTTTCCAGATATACATTCTATAAGCATGAAAAAAAGCAGACATCTATGCGTCTGCTTGTTACACTCTTTCACTGTGATCAGGCATCACCGACACGATTTGCTGGATCCGCACATAAAAAACTGATTTCGCCCCCGCTTCAATCACAATATGATCCGGCATAACTTCCTTCAATTTCCCACGCACCGTATCTTTCACTGTTTGCACAATTAATCTCATACCGACCACTTTCTGCAATGTTTGATAAACATATGGATCAACTAATGAAACAAGCTGTGGACTTCCTTGTTGTGCCATCCTACCTGCCCCTTTACTTGTGTATTTACCCACAGCGTATGCATGAACCCATGTGAATGTCACTCAGGGCAAACCCACAACATTAATACCATATTTTTACAAATAGTACGTTTTTACATTTTTAAGAAGTATAATAGATTGGTGCTGCCAACAATTTAAATCATTCGAAGAGGTGAATTGTCTTGAAAAAACTCATCTGTATTGTTGCTGTCATGCTCTTTCTATCCTCTGCAAGTTATGCGTATGCAGGCACAATTGGAGATCCACCTGGGACGCCGGGGAAGTGGTTTAAAGGAGAAGAGCCCGTTCAAAAAGACGAGTCAAAACCACCACTTGTTTTTGTTCATGGCATTAACAGCTCCTCCTCCACTTGGTCCGATCGAAACGATATGGCAAAGCAGGCTGTTCTGAACGGATACGAAAGCGCATTCATAGATTTGCATCCAGATCAGGACATGAAAAAGAACGGCAAACTATTAGCAGAAAAGCTCAAAGAAATCTATGATGCGTTTGGTAGAAAACTCATCGTGATTGGTCATAGTAAAGGCGGGGTCGATACACAGTCCGCACTGGTGTATTTCAAAGCACATCCCTATGTGGAAAAGGTCATTACTCTCGGCTCTCCTCATAACGGGACACCGCTTGCGGATCTAGCGTATAGCAAGGGCGGAAGCTGGCTCGCGCAAATTCTTGGACAAAAAAGCGACGCGCTTTATTCTTTGCAAACCGGTCTGATGGCGGCTTTTCGAAGTGAAACCGACCAGCTGGAGGCGTTTCCCAATAAATATGTCACCTACTCTGGCTCGGAATGGGGAACATTTGGCGGTGTGCTGTATTTAGGCGGCATGTATTTAAAGAGCTTTGGTGCAAATGATGGCGCCGTCACAGTAAACAGCACAAGACTATCGTATGCAAACAATATTTTAACAGGAAAATGGGATCATCATTCAATCAAAAACGGCACAAGTATGTTTCCTGTGTTCCAGCATCAGCTTCTGGCAAATGTCGCAAGCGCTGAAAATGAAAATAAAGAGGAACAAGAGCCCGTTTCTGCTGAGCTGAATACAGATGTTTATGTGAAAGGTGGAGAAAGTGAAAAGGATAAAACAGAAGCGTTCTATGTAGAGGAAGGAACGAATGGCTTATCGATTCAGTGGTTAAATGAAAGGCAGGAGACGCGGCCAGAAATCATCGCCCCAAATGGAGACGTCTTAACAAACCTTAAGACATCGGAAGCATCTTTCCCATATGAAGGCGCATATTCACACCATGTGCAAATCAATAAGCCCGTTCCTGGAAAATGGACGATTCGATCAAATTCAGGCAAAAAGGCTCCTTATCTGCTGCTTGTATCCTTTGATTCACCATTAAATGAAGAAATTAAAGCAGCTGCATCGAAGTCAGGGGATGCATCGACCCATTCAAGCGGTCTGATTAAACGGTTAAGCAAATCAGTGGAAACCAATTACTTTAAAGATGCACAAAAAGACCATCCACTGAAAACAAGTACCTCATCAGCCATTCAATTGAAAAAAGAAGGTGCTTATTCCGTCACGGTGCATTACACCGGACTCACTACGTCAGGAACATCTGCGTTTAACCGTACCGTTATTCGCACGTTGTATGTCGATCAGCACGGAACGATTCATGGAGATATTCCATACTAAACAGAGCGTTTCATGGGCTGGAGTGCCTGCTGCACTTTCTGATCCAAATCGGCAATCTTTTTCATTGCCAATGATTCGTCTATTTGTCTGTAATGGTGGTGTCCGCCAGGCTCTTCATCCATTTCATCTGCTTTCTTCACAATTTGCTGGAGTGTGTCCTTATGGAGGTCGCCCTCTGGCAAATATGAATCCGTATGAAGCAGAATCGCAAGTGCAATATCTTTGGCTGCTTTTGGTTCCTCCCCGAGCCGTATGAGCAGTTTGTGTGCCCGCTCTGCACCTTTAATGGCGTGAATATCATTTCTTCTATATGTCTCGTAATCCCATTCTCCGCCGGCTGTATACCATTCATAGTGACCGATATCATGCAAGAGTGCTGCTTTCACAGCCAGATCTGGGTTAATTCCCGCCTGCATCGCCAGCTTGAATGCGTGATAAGCACAAGCAATCGCATGGGCTTTTCCTGAACGATTTAAATACTTTTGAGCAACTGGATGGGTGTAAACATCCATTAATGTAACCTTTCTCATGGAAACCCCTCCTTATCTATATTTTTAGCATCCTAACATATTCTGAAAAGAAACTCAAATGTTCTGTTATATTTTCTATGAGTCTCAAGATTAGCTTATGTCAAATCAGCTGGTTTTGCTTGTACAAGACGAAAAAAGCAGTCGTGATGACTGCTCGCAGAACAGACACCGAATGCGAGGGTTTGTCTTCACGCTGCTACAGTCGTTATGACTGCTTTTTCACATACTCACGTGCATCGTATACGCATCCGCCAGCTGGATCATCCGCTAAAAGATCGAGCAAAATACCTGCGACTTCATCTGGACTCTTCAGCGTGCCTGTTTCATATAATTGCTGAAAACGGTCAATTTGTTCGAAGTCCTGTTTTGATGACTTCCGAATCTCCCTCTGCATATCTGTATCAATGGTGCCGGGGGAAAATGAAAATGTGTTGATTGGATACGCCTCGTCCTGCTGTTCCTCATGCAAAGTCCTCATAAACATATCAAGTCCTGCCTTTGAGCTGCAATACGCACTCCAGCCTTTATAAGGGTTTTTCGCCGCTCCAGAAGAAAGGTGAACGATCGTTTTCTTTCCGCTATATGATTGAGTCTGCTTGGTAAAAACATGGCTCAGCAAAACAGGGATGACAAGATTCAACGTATAATGCTGATGAAGCGTATCCTGTCCGCCTTGCCCCACACGTTTGATAGGTGTCACCATGCCTGCATTATTGACGAATAAGATGTCATCAGCAGCTGACAGTGTTTGCGGCGTGAGACTATCTTGAAGCCATTTGGCTGCTGCTTTCTCATCTGTCAGGTCGACCTGTGTATGTGTGAGCTCCGGATGGTAAATCGGCGATGCACTTCTTGCTGCCGTATACACATGGTCCCCGCGTGAAAGCAGCCGGTTCACAAGTGCTAGACCAAATCCTTTTGATCCGCCTGTAACGATTGAAATTCGAATGACAATCTCCTCCCTTGATAACACTATTTTACGTAGTGGAACGGTATGACATCAAGCAATCTGCATAAGAAAAGCCTGCCTCTTTTCAAAGAGACAGGCTATTTCTTTTCAGCCTTCACATTCACCTTAGGAATCAGAATGAACATCACGACAATGCCAAAGACGATTAAGAAACCAAAGATGATGGGAAGCAGTGCTGATGTCTGCTTCTTGTGATCATCGCCAGAAGGTGCTGATACAGCGGCATCACGAAAAGAGATATTCATCTCTTCCATCATGTGAGCTGATGTTTTGGGCGGGTTCTCTTTTAGATCACTGAAAAGCTGCGGAGAAAGAGACCCTCCCGGAGTTTTAGGCGGTTCAGCAAAATGAATGTCTGTTTTGACTGTTGATGTCTTTTTGCTTTGTTCGTATTTCGTTTGATCCCTCAATATACTTGAGTTAATATTGAGTTCTTTTTCCTGATATTCATTCGGCTTGACATTTGTATCCGTATCTTCACCAGCAGCGAAAGCAGCAGGAATGAGGAGAAAAAGGGACATGACACCAAGTGCCACCCCTTTCACGAACAGATTAAGCCTCATGAGTCACATCACGTTCCTCCGTTTTATCTTTCCATAGCTTTGTCACAAGCGGGATGGCCATGAAGAGGACAGTTAAAATCACTAATCCTATAACACCCATTCCAAAGTGATCTCCATTTCCATATTGGATGGACAGGTACACGTCTGTCACTGGATTTGTGAAATAGAAATTCGGCATCACCAAATCAATTAATGGTGCGACAAAGAAGAAAATAAGCGCCGTTGCTGCCATCCATCCGGCAATAGAGCCGAAAAGGAACGCCGTGCGAATAAAGGCGGAACAAGCCACTAATAGTAAAATCGTGAAAACGGACCACTGAATCGCTTGATCATCTGCAAGCTTGTAAATGTTCAGTCCAAACAAGCTGATCATGAGTCCGACTAATAGATTTAAGATGCCAAACAGTGCACCTTTAACCAGCATCGGAGCTGCCGCATAATACGAGCTGAAAAAGCCAATTAACAAACTACTGATCATCACAATGACCAAAATGACCACTGGCGGTACAGTCTGCGTTTTTTCTTCCGGCACATCACCGCTGATTTTCAGCGGATTGGCTAAGTGGTTATACACATAGTTGCTGTTGCCTTGATCACTCAATGTGTTTCCTAAAATACCTTTCAAATCTTGCTGAACAAGCTTCGTAGAGTTGACATTCTTGCTCCAGTTTTCATTCAGCGTATCCGCTTTTTCTTGAACTGTTGTCACACTCTCTTCAATGTTATTCGTATAATCCGCCACCCCTTTTTGGCGGTCGGTTAACGAACTCATATTTTCAGAAAGACGAAGCACTTCCTGACCAATTGAATCCTGTGCACTGACAACAATTGAACTGCCTGCAAGGTCTGCCGTATACACTGCATCTCCTTGATCAGCCATTTGCTCCGCAACATTGTCCGCACTTTCAGAGATTGTATTTAATTCCTGTTCCATGCTTGCCTGCTGAGTCGAAATGTATTCTGCATAGCCATCTGAAAACTTCTGCATCTCATCAATAAAAGTAGACACATCATCGTTTGACGTCAGCATCTGATTTTTGAGCGTATCCCAGTTTTCTGTTTCCTCTTTTTTGATGGAGAGGATGGACTGGATTTTCTCTTCTTTTGTGTCTAGTAGAGAAGAGTTATTAGATGGTTGATAGACATTTGCAATCATCAGCTCTAGCTGGGAGAGTTGATTGGAATAGTCCATTAATTTTTTAGTTCTTGTTGAATTTGTTTCAAACTTTTTCTCAAAAAGGTTATCATTAAAGGCTTCACCAATCGGTGAGTTTCTGCGCTTCAGCTCTTTTACTTTGCTTAAAATAGAGGATTCCTGATTTTTGATTTCATTTGGAATCACATTATATCGATCTTGTAACCATAGGTACATCTTTTCAAGCTTTTCTACTTTTTTCGTAAGGCTCTCAAGCTCTTTACTCATTTGACTCACTTTGTCTTTCAATTCGTCATTATGAGCGGCAGCTTTTTCTTGAATTTTCTTTTTCACTTCTTCTAAACGAGTAGAGAGTGCTTTAAGGTCATCCTGAGATGAATTCGTGCTGCCGGTATCTGGCTGAGCAGGATTTTCATCGCCTTCACCTTCTTTGCCATCTTCAGTAGAAGGCGGCGTCTCCTGTTCTCCTAATTCATCTGCAAGGTCGTTCATTTCTATTGAAATTTGCGAGAGCGCGTTTGTTTCTTCATCTAGGTTAATCCCAATCTCTTCTGGTTTTTCATTATCTTGATCTGATGGCCCGTCATCATCAGAGTCAACTGGACGCTCAGGCTCATCCATCAACTCTTGCCGTTTAGCCAATAGCTTCGTTTGCAAGGCTGATATCTTATTTCGATAGTCTTCTAAGTAACGATCTTCATACTTTTTAATCAGTTCTTCTTGAGACGCCATCACAAGATCCGTTAATCCCGTTGCTTGCTTTGGAATGGCGTCCTCTCTTGACTTTTGAACAGATTGAATGGCGCTGTCAGTTGTGTTCAGCTGACTTTGTACCCCGTTGATGTCTGTTTTTAGTCCGCCCATTTGATCACTAAAGCTGCGGGCATTTTGGTTTTGAATATCAGCAAGCTGTTTGAGCCCTTGCTGGATTTGTTTTTGACTTGTCGATTGCGCTTTGATCAAGAGGTCCTTCTGTTTGTCTTGATACTGCTGGTATTGATCGACTGCTTTCACAAAGTCCTTTAACTGGTTCTTTGCTTCTTCTGTTGTACTCAAACCGTCTTTATACTGTTTCTGTGAATCGGTCATCGCATTTTTTAATTCTTCTATTTGTTTCTTCTGCTGCTGAACGGCATCTGATAATTTGTTTGAGTTCGGCTTATAGAAGTTATACATCGTGTTTTGGAATTCGACTTCTTTACCGACAATATGCTCAAACTCTTCTCTGACATTGCCGATTTCCTGTGATACAAAACTCCAGTATAACGTCGACATCTGTTCATTCATTTTCTTTTGCGCATTTTCCAGCTCTCTTTGCACTTTCTCTTTATTGACTGAATTGAGCTGGTCTTGAATAGAAAATTGAATGGATGCCTTTTCAGGGTGGTCTTTATCATAGCTGAGCACATTTTTAGAGAAATCAGACGGAATATAGAGGACAGCGTCATACTTTCTGTTTTTCAGTCCATTTTCCGCCGCACTGCGATTCACTACGGTCCATGTATAATCTGGACGCTCTGATAATGCTGCCACGACATCCTGTCCGAAACGAGCGGTGTTTTCACTTTCGCTCGCTCCCATATCTTCATTGACCACAGCAATATTACGTGTGGCATTCTTTTTCTGTTTTGCCGGGTCATCTCCAATGAGGTGGAAAAATAAAACCGGCAGAACAAGAATCAATATCATGGTCGATACGATTTTGATGGAGCTTTTTTGCTGCTCTGTCATTGAACACTCTTCCTTTCTACCGCACATAAAGGAACCTGGATTTTCTTCTCTTTCCCGTTTTCAACCAAATACCCGAACCCTGGCTGAATATCTGGTTCTTGTCTTGCATATGGAAGCGGTATGATGTTTTGCTCTGATTTTTTCATGAGTAACATGGCATGACGAACTTGTTTGATTTCGTTTGTGAGTGCATCATAGCCTTTACTGAATTCGGTATGATTCCCTGATGCGATCAGGCTAAAGCCTAGGTGTGCATATGACTTCATGAAATCAGCCAATTGATCTTGAAGACGCGGATCGATCGTCTGCTGAAAACGCGTAATGCCATCAATCACAAGCACAATTTGAGGGAACGACAACTGATCGGTCTCTCCCCTGCGTACAGCTTCGACGTACATCTCTTCCCGCACCTTGAATAAACGGTCTATTTCCTCTGCCCATTCGGTAATATCATCCTTTGTTTCAAGGTAATCGATATTCTCTTCCTTTGCATAATGGGAAAGACCCCGATCAATCGAATCAAACACGGCCAGTTTCTCAGGTTTTGCTGCTAAAAGCTGATCAAGCATCAGTTTTGTCACATTTGTTTTCCCTCGCTGCGTTTGACCGATGATGAGGCAGTGTTTATTCTTTTTCAAGTCAAAGTAAACAGGTGCAACAGATTCCTCATCTAGTCCGACTGGAATGTCATACGGCTGTTTTTGTTCTTCTAAACGACTCTCTAGCTCCCAAATGGTCAGTTTATCAGGAAGCATTGGCACAGGCTTTGGTTTTTCAGCTGATTCAAAGCGATCATGAAGAAGCTGTATCTCTTCTTTCAAATGCTCAAACAGTTCGAGATCGTTCTCTCCTTCAACTGGCAGGAACATTTGCGCAAAGTAAAGCTCTTCTTTGTTGATAATGACTCGTCCTGGAATCGGCTCTAAGCTGAATTTCGGTCTGCCAATAATCGAGTACGCCTCTCCTTGATCCATTAAGTAATGGACGACCTTTGTTTTTAAGTTGTTCATAAGAGATTGGCGGACTGCGTTTACCCGAGTCGCTGTAATCAAGAAGTAAATTCCTAATGATTGTCCATCACGGCTCAGCTGGATAAATTCAGATTCAAGTTCATGCATTTCGTCTTTGACAATGTCAAAGTTGTCGATCACGATGAAAATGAACGGGAGCTTTTTCTCATTTAAGGCGTTGTACATTTTGATATGACTCATTTCTTGTTGCCTGAATAACCGCTTGCGGTATTCAACCTCTTCCCGCAAACGCGTCATTGACTTTTGAATCTTTCTCATTTGATCCATTAAGAAATAATCCGCCGTATGCGGCAGCTTGGCTAACGGAAGCAATGTCCCGTTTCCGAAGTCATAAATATACGCATGCCATTCTTCAGGTGAATATCTCTCCGCAAAGCTCATGAGCAGTGTTGTGGCAGCAAGTGATTTGCCGTAGCCGGAGGAACCGAAGATGCCAATGTTCCCATCTTCCATCATTTGATAAGAAAGTGGATGCTGGCTTTGCTGATCTGGCTCATCGACAAGCGCAAAATGGAAGACATGCTCTTCACTCGACGCATAACGTGATTTTGGAATCCGTTCTTCAAGCGGTGGAAGCCATGGACTTGGGAGCTTCTCAATCCCAAGCTCCTGCTGCATACGTTCAATTTCATCCACAACAGCAGAAATCTCCGATACTGTCTCTTTCTTCACTGCCGGCTCTGTGCTTACCCCTGATAACGGAATGAGTCCAGTATCTGTCACAATGGCAATGTCATCTTCTGATCCGTAGCCATCTTCCATATAAGGCGCACCGCTCCAAGCTGATTGGAACAATTCATAAATTTCATTGTTCCCCACTTGTAAGTAGCCGCGGCCTGTAACGGTAATGGACGCCGCATCACTATTTTTCAAAATTTCCTTACTGTCTGACGCATCTTGTACTTTTAGTGCCACCTTAAAGCGGGAGTTACTCCAAATTTGATCATCGATGACTCCGCCTGGCTTTTGTGTAGCCAAAATGAGATGGACCCCGAGGCTTCGGCCGATACGTGCAGCACTGACAAGCTCCCTGATAAAGTCCGGCTCTTCACTTTTTAATTCAGCAAACTCATCAGAGATTAAGAATAAATGAGGCATTGCCTGTTCAGCCTTTTTCTCCTTATAGAGCTTCGTATAATCATTGATGTGATTCACATGATATTGATCAAACAACCGTTGTCTTTTCTTCAATTCACTTTTAATTGAGGCAAGCGCTCTTTCACTAAAGTTTTTGCTGCCTTCAATATTGGTGATGGTGCCAAGTAAATGAGGAATATTTCGGAACGGCTGCGCCATTCCGCCTCCTTTATAGTCAATCAGCAGGAAAGCGACTTCATGTGGGTGAAAGTGTACAGCGAGCGATAAAATGTACGTCTGTAAAAATTCACTTTTCCCTGATCCTGTTGTTCCCGCCAACAGGCCGTGCGGACCGTGTGCTTTTTCATGCAGATTCAGATCCACAATGTCATTTTTCCCTTTATAACCGATTGGCACAGATAGTGATTTGGCCGTTTCCGATGTGAGCCATTTTTCACGAATGCCAATGTCGTCTACCTGTTTGGCATGAAAAAGATCAAGGAAGGAGACCGTTTCAGGAATCGAGTTGGTCATTCCAACTTGATGATCTAATGTTCTCAGTGTTCTGGCAAACAGCTCATTGTCCCCGCGCTCATGTGTATCAAGCTGAAATGGGATTCGGACGGCTTTCTTGTGCTGAATGAGAATATCTCCTTCTTCTTCGTTAATATAACGGACAAGCGTCGAGATATTTTCAGCTAAGCTTTCCTTTGTTTCAGCAGCAAAGATAATTGAGATGCCAAGGTCAGTCCGGCTGCCTTCTAAATATTCTAAAATCACATGTTCAGCAATAAGCTCGTGATTTGTCACGATAAACACAAAGTGAGGCGTAAAGATTTTTTTCTCTTTTTCTTCTTCTAAATCACGCTCACGTAAAATTTCATAAATCGAGGACAACAGCTGATCGCGTGTTTGTTCGTTGTAAATAAACCCTTTGCCGTATGTATGAGGCAGCTGGAAATGCGGAAGCCATTTCATCCATTCCCAATTCTCATACTCCTGCTCATGAAAAATAAAGACAAATCTCAAATCGTGATAGCTGTGCGAGAAAGCAAGCTGTCCGACAAGTTGATGAAGCTCCTTTTTCACAATGGCTGGCTTTCCAATCAAGCCTGTTGGGCCATCTGCAAGACCAAATGTAATGGGTACATCCTTCACTTCACGATAGACCTGTTGCATGTGCTGCGTTTGTTCCATTAAGTCATCCATGTCACGATTGGCCATATCGCCACCGCTCATCGATAATTCATAGCTTGATGGGACTGCACCCGTCCCAAGACGCAGCTGCAAGAAATCGTCACTCACAAGTGTTTTTTCCCAAATCCGGCCGCTAATTTCTGACGTTAAGTACTTCATTTGTTCAAATGACGGATAATGATACGTCAAAATATATTGCTGGCGGTCGTAGAGCTCTTGCAGCTCTTTTCGTTTATTTTCTAAGTATAGAGAATAGACTCGCTGCCGTTTCTCTTCCCGTCTTTTGCGTTGTGATTTCTCTTTAAAGTATTGAACGGACGATGTGATTAAGGTCATGATAAACATCGCCATCGACACGACAATAAAGATCCCGCGCGGCTGGACAAGAGCGACAATTCCCATCACAAGGAGCATCACAAGCGGCGGAAGGACAACAAGCCAAAGCCCTCTGCTGTTATTTTCACTCTCCTGCGAAGGAAAGCTAAAGGATACCCGGTCATCTGGCAGGTCATAAATTAAACGAGGTGTTCGTCTATATAAAGGATATTTTTGTTTTGTTTCTGTGCTTGGTGCTTTTGTTTTTTCCAAACGTGTTTGAAATGGTTCATATGCAGTCACCTGCAATAAATCATCATCTTTCAATGTCACCGTTAGAAAGTTCCAGAACAGTTCATCTCCAGTATAAACCTTCTCTGGACCATGGATTTTTTTCCCGTTCACATAAATCGTCTCGTCCTGAGGCATGACATACCAAGTTCCTTCGATTTTCTCCAAAGTAAACTGGCTCGCATCTTGAAACATGGAATGCGCTTGTTCTTTCCACACATCAATACCATCTTTTTCCTCACGTGAAAAAGACAGCTCGACTCTATTTCCTAGGTAATAAATGTGTTGGTCATATTGTGCTTCCATTAACATAAGTGTAAGTGATCCAAGTTTATATGGTTCATGTAGAAGTAATGTGCCTTTCTTCCCTTCACCCTGATAAATGGAAAAGCCATCATTCGGTTCATCGGGAGATAAACGGATGACCCCTTCATCAAACGAAAGTGTAGGGATTGTCACCGTATGCTCTATTTCAGGTCCAATCACAGCTTCTCGATTGAACTGCTCGTCTAAACGGACGGTTTGATAATCCTCCTCATAAAAAACCCAAAGAAGACTCAAACGCTCCACCTCCTCATGGGACAGCAGCAACTGTCAGTTGTATCGAAAGAATTATTTTTTCTCATCTTTTTTCGTCTGAGAGGTTTTCTTTTTCGCTTCAGATTCTTTCTCTTTTTTCTCTTGATCGGCTTTTGACTGCTCTTTTTGTTCAGCTGTTTCATCTGTTTGGCTTGCGCCCGAGGAGTCGTTGGTGCTTGTCTCCGTTGTTTCTTTTTCTTCATATTTCGCCATTTCCTTAATAATCGGGTCTAGCTGTTTTTGTTTTTCTTCTGCAGTAAGACTGTCATCGTTTTGAATGTCATTGCGGTAGGCGACGAGTGCCGTGAATATGTACCGGTCGTCTCCAAGTACACGTGCAATATCAAGTGCTTCCTTGCTATTGCCTTGTCCAATATGAATCCAGAAAAGGAAATATTGCGGATCAGTCTGTAATGTGTATGTATCTGTGATTTCTTTTTTATGCTGATCGAGTAACAGGTTGCCTTGATTCGTTTGTACATACGAAATGGCCAGTTCATATTGAAGAGAGACCGGCATTTGATTGGCTGAATATTTTTCTAACGTATCCACCACTTGGCTGTACTGTTTGTTGAGATAATATTTGTTTGCCTCGACATACGCTTCTTGTTTCGGCATCGCAAAAAAGAAGGTGTAAATGGTGTACACCAATGCCGGGATTAATAGGACAAGCAGACCTAGTCCGATATATCGTTCGATCTTCCATTTCTTTTTCGGAATGGTTAATAGCGTTTTCTCTTTCGTTTCAATCGCTTCGATTTTTTGCTGAGTGAGGACAGACAATTCTTCCAAAGACTGCGTTTCGCTGATCTCTTTTGCCAGTTCAGATAGTTTCAGCGTTTCGCTGTAAGCCACATATTCTTGAAACTGATATTCATGGTCCACCACTCGAAGAATGACGGCTTTGACTTCTTTTAATAAACGATGTTCATCCGTTTCATATGGCGGGATGCTTTCTTTGACCCCGTAATGCAAAAATGCAGGAGCTAAGCCTTGATGAAAAACAATGTTTTCAGGAGAAACAATAGGATGCAGCCGCTTCACGTCGTGTTTGCAAACTGCATCGACAAGCTGGTATGAAAAAATCCATTTGCTTTTTTCATCCTTTGCATGGATGAAACGAAATTCCTGATAGGCAGGAGGCGGTTGAATCGAAATGATGACCTCATCTTCAGTTAATTGAATCTCTTTTTTGAATGAAGGATTGATGTCTTTGATCGGTGCCGCTTCTAAACCGTCTAAGAGTTTAATTGTCTCTCTTTGAAAAATGAAGCTGTAGGTGCCACCCTCTTTTTTCATAACTGCTTCTAATTGTTCTTCTAAATAGGAACTCTTTTTATCTGCCATTTACAAAAGTCCTTTCATAGTATTTCCAGCCTGTCTCCTGTGGTGATTCCACAGTCTGACAGCTTATATTCGCCTGAAAACACAGCTTTCTTATTGACTACTCGCACCCAGCCGCCTTCTCGCTTAGGAAGTGAGATTTGTTTTGCCTGCCAGGCGATATGGATGACTTGTTTAATATGTAAATAATTTGATAGTCTCAAATCAAACACACTGCCATCATAATTTTTTAAGTCGATGGTAATATCGATATACACAAATTTCCACCTCACAAAATAGAAAGAGCGCCGGCATCCATTGACACACTCGGCGCTTTTTCTGCTTTTCACACTTAGAAAGGAAATCCCTTTGATTAGCCGCGGATTTGGCTTGCGATGTCTTGGTCAGTGCTTTCAAGTGTATTTGCCGTTTGATCAAGCTGATTGCTGACATCTGTTAGTAGATCAGACATTTTGATGAATGAAGGCTTTAACTGCTCGTATTGATCAGCAAATGCTTCACTAGAAGCACCTTCCCACATTCCTTTTAAATCAGAGATCATTCTATTTAGACGATCAACTTGGTTTAACACTTCTTGACTTTCAACACCATATTGCTTAGCGGTCGCTCTTAGTTCTTCTGGGGTTACGCGAATAATTCCTGACATATTCCTCATTACCTCCCGTGCATAGCCGCCATATAATGGGCTAATCCACTTATTTTTTGACGTTATTATTATAAAAACAGAAATGATACACAGTCAAACAAATCTGTTTTTATTTTACAAAATGAGTCTATAGAATTACTGTTTTTTCGCTTTTTATCTAGTATTTAACATTTTTTTGGTCATATATTCTTAATAAGTGTAGACACACTTCACTGAATCTTTCCGCCTATTGATTTATTACTACGTTATTATTGTACTATTTCTTTTTCGCCTACTTTTAGCATCGATGCGCTCGCTTCTCAGAGCGATCTCTTTTTTAAATTTATGGCATTTTGTTATTGATTTACGTACCTCTTTCTCTTCATAATGTAAGTACGTGAAATATTCGAAAAAGCAGGGGTTTTTATGACAAAAAAGACAGATCCATTTAAGTACAGCCTTGATCGTTTAGAGGATGTGGCAGACCAAATTAGTGATGTGCTCAATTGCCCTATTACTATAGAAGATACGCATCATCGATTGTTGGCTTATAGCACTCATAATGATTTTACTGATCCCGCCAGAACTTCAACCATTATCTCCCGCCGGGTACCGGAAAAAGTCATTAATCGGCTTTGGAAGGACGGCATCATTCCTACACTCCTTAAAACAGACGAACCGCTTCGTGTCCCTCAAATTGCAGAGGTGGGTTTATCTAGCAGGGTTGCCATTTCAATCTGGAAGGACAAAGAAGTACTCGGTTTTATCTGGGCGATTGAGTCCACACAGCCTTTTTCAGAAGAAGAAATGGACCTTCTGAAGATGGCAGCACATGCTGTTAAAAACAAATTACTTAACTTACAAATTCGCAAAACGAAAACAGAAGAACGCAATCAGGAGCTTTTCTGGAAGATGCTCACAGGTCATATTCATGAAAAGGATGAGATGCTAGACCTATTTTTAAGACTTGGCATCAGATGTCCAGACACGTATGCCATCATCATTTTCCGCCTTCGTGACGAACTCACAGAAGACACAGAAAAAAAGCTATCTTACCTGCTTGAAACAACGCAGCAAGTCCAAGTGCTGTTAACAACTGTTGATTTTCACGAATTCATTATTCTTGTCTCACCCAAAACGGAACACCCGCTGCACGATATTAAACAATTCACAAGCGGCATGCTGCAGCAGCTGTCTGACCGGTATCATATCCATCACGTTCAAGCAGCGATTGGTGGAATTTACGATAACATCTCTTATATTCAACCTTCCTATAAAGAAGCACTGGCTGTATTAAAAACAAAAGAGCGCTTTCCTGTTGAAACCGAACGTTTACACAGTTTTTCTGAACTTGGTATTTATCAATATTTAGATGTCCTCGCTGAAAAACGAAGGGGCTCATCTTACTCCAGTTATTCTTTATCAAAGCTGGAAGATTACGACCTGAGGCATCATTCCAACCTAGTCGAAACCCTTGAACGATTTATTGACTGTGACAGCAATGCCAATATTGCCGCAAAGCAATTAAACATCCACATCAATACATTGAATTACAGATTAAAACGTATTACAGACATTGCAGAAATAGATTTAAAAAACATGAATGAGAAAATGACCATATACCTTGATATGAAGCTAAAAAACGTCCATTTGTGAAATTTCACAAAGAGGCGTTTTTTTATTTTTTATTTCAACCGAAGCATTTTTTAAACATTCAGGATACACTAGACATACAATATGAATAGATAAGCATGGGAGGAATAAACATGATCATCGGCATTCCGAAAGAGATTAAGAACAATGAAAACCGAGTGGCATTAACACCAGGAGCAGCTTCTCAATTACTTTCAGCTGGACATCAGATTTTAATTGAAACAAACGCTGGTTTTGGAAGCGGATTCACTGATGACGATTATGTATCTGTTGGTGCAGAAATTCTTGATCAAGCGAAAGATGTGTGGGCATCTTCTGATATGATCATGAAGGTAAAAGAACCATTACCTGAGGAATATTCATATTTCAGAGAAGGACTCATCTTATTTACGTACCTGCATCTTGCCGCAGAGCCCTCCTTGGCTGAAGCTTTAAAACAAAAAGGCGTCACAGCTATTGCTTATGAAACAGTAACGGACGGAACATCACTCCCTCTCTTAACACCTATGTCTGAAGTGGCGGGCAGAATGTCCGCTCAAATCGGTGCACAATTTTTAGAAAAGCCAAAAGGCGGTAAAGGCATCTTGCTCGCAGGCGTACCAGGGGTATCAAGAGGGAAAGTCACAATTATAGGCGGCGGTGTTGTTGGAACAAACGCAGCGAAAATGGCGATTGGGCTTGGCGCAGATGTCACTCTTATTGACGTAAACGCAGAACGCTTACGTCAGCTGGACGATCAATTTGGTCATCAAATGAAAACGTTAATGTCTAACCCTGTCAACATCGCCGATTCAGTCAGTGAGGCAGACCTTCTCATTTGTGCGGTACTGATCCCAGGTGCCAAAGCACCAACGCTTGTGACGGAAGAAATGGTGAAGCAAATGAAGCCCGGTTCCGTCATCGTAGACGTAGCCATTGACCAAGGCGGAATTGTTGAAACAATCGATCATATCACAACACATGATCAGCCTACTTATGAAAAACACGGTATTTTACATTATGCTGTCGCCAATATGCCTGGAGCCGTTCCACGGACATCGACTGTTGCTTTAACGAATGTCACCGTTCCATATGCGCTGCAAATTGCTAATAAAGGCGCTGCAAAAGCCATTCAAGAAAACAAAGCCATCGCAGAAGGTGTCAATGTCATGAACGGACATATCACATATGAAGCCGTCGCTCGTGATCTCGGCTATGATTATGTGCCAGTTCATCAAGCGATCGATGCGTCTTCTATGACAGAAGCTTAATACAGACCCGCCCTTTTCATGGGTGGGTTTTTTGTTAACCAATAATAAAAACAGGTTGACAAACACTTCTCATCCCCTTAATCTATTTGTACAGATAAGACAGGGGGAAACATCATGCAACAGAAAACAAGAACCGCTGATTTTGTGCTAGTCGGAATGTTTGCTGCACTCATGGCGATTGGAGCCAATATCACATCCATTGTGCCGTTTTTGCAGGTCGGCGGAATTCCACTTACAATGCAGCCGTTTTTTTGTGTACTTGCTGGTCTCTTGCTCGGCAGACGGCTTGGCGCATTGGCTATGATTGTATATGCCTTAGTTGGAATTGCTGGTGCACCTGTATTCGCACAGTTCTCAGCGGGCTTTGGGGTTATTTTAGGCAAAAGCGGTGGTTTTGTATTATCGTATATTCCTGCTGCCTGGCTAGCTGGATTCATTTTAGAAAAAAGAAAAAATCCTGGCTTTGGCCGCTTTTTGCTTGCAGCTATTGCAGGTACGACTGTCATGTATGTGATCGGAACGACTTATACGTACCTCGCATTAAATGTGTGGCTGAATGCCCCAATTTCTTATCAAACCACGTGGTTTTTTATGATCTGGTTTATGGTGAAAGACTACGCATTGACCATATTACTTGCGATGATGGCACCTAAAATTTATCGCTCTGTTTCAAAAGCCACGTCCTTTCGAAAACAACAAGCCGCATCATAAGGGCAGACATCATCTACAAGTCGCATAGAAAAGAGCCTGTCTCCATTCAGGCTCTTTTTCCATCATTTATTCAGCGTATTGATCGATGATTCCTTCTAGCATTCCCTCAAGCACTTCTACATCTTCAAGATCTGCTGGACTGAAGCGGTAGCGTACCAGCTGTTCTCCATCGTTATACATCTCCTCAAGCCACCCTCTGAGGCCTCTTGCTCTGCGGTCGACTTCAAACACAATGTCTAAGCCGCCTTCATCTATCAGAAAAATCAGCTCTAGCTCATCAAGCATATAGCGATAGTAGTCTGATGTCGGAATAAACTCAAATTCTTGAACAAATGGCAGACGGCGCTGGAAGTAAGGCGCTTGTTCACAGTCTGCTTCGTTCAGGTGGAAGCCAAGATTTCTAGTGGCCTCCAGTACATTTCTCACCCAAGGATGTGCTTCAACGAAAATGCGGTCATAGTCAGATTTATCGATTCCTCCTTGGATATCAAGGTCTGTCATTACTGCAATTTCTACTTTTCCGATCGTCATCGGGGTATCGATAGGAAGAATAAATGAAAACGGAAATTCATGCTTTTCTCCAGGCTGGATGGTAAAAGAATCCGTCACCCGTAAAGTAAAGATATTCACATATTTTCTATGCTCTTCATCATCTTTCACAATCACATACTGTGTTTGAATCTTGACATTGATATAGCGGATGTCCTGAGAGATTTTCCCGCCCTTTACATGGACGGTTCCCCTTACCTCTTGTCCTGGATAATAGGCGTTTTTCTCCAAAATAGTATCTACTTTCGCTGCACCAATCCCAGCACTTGCCGCTAGCTTTTTAAAAAATGACATCTCTCATCTTCCCCTTTTCATTTTTATCAGCATATATACGTAAGAAAGAGAAAGAAAGATTCATTTAATTCATACTTTAGACCTAATTATTTTTCACCTTCAGAAAGTGAACAAATGGATAAAACATCACAAAAAAAGCTTATAGAAAAAACAACGTTTTCTCTACAAGCTTTCATGTTAAAGAATAATTGCCGCAAGCCAGCCGAACAGGACAAGCGGTACATTATAAAATACGAAGGTTGGAACACAAGTACCCCAAATGTGGTGATGCTGTCCATCCATATTCAATCCAGATGTCGGTCCAAGCGTACTGTCACTTGCAGGAGAACCTGCATCCCCAACAGCCGCAGCTGAACCGATAATTGCAATTGTCGCCATTGGGCTAAACCCTAGGTGTAAACAAAGTGGAACAAAGATGGTCGTAATAATTGGAATCGTTGCAAATGATGATCCGATCCCCATTGTAACAAGCAGACCCACAAGCAGCATTAAAATTGCCGCAAGGCTCTGGCTGTTGCCGATAAATTGTGAAGATGCTTTAACAAGCGTTTCAATGTCTCCTGTTTTGGTTAAAACGTTGGCAAATCCAGCCGCAACAAGCATGACAAAACCGATAAATGCCATCATATTCATTCCAGATGTAATCAGTTGATCTGCTTCATCGCGTTTCATCATTCCGGTCACAAACAAGACAAGCAGTCCTGCAAGTGCACCGAAGATCATACCTTCCACGCCAAGGCTTTGAGACAGATAAAGCTGGACAATCAATGACACGAGGATGGCAAGACCAGCAAAGAATAGACTTTTTTTCGTATACGCTGATTTCTCTACATCTGTAATTTCGCGATCCTCATATACTTTTGGCTTACGATACACGAAAAGGGAGACGATCAATCCTAGCACCATCCCCCCAACAGGGATCAGCATTGCATATGGAATATCTGCTAAATTCACAGCTAGACCTGCATCCTTCATATTATCACGGAGCATTCCGTGGAAAATCTGTCCAAAACCGACTGGAAGTAAAATATATGGTGCAGTGAGTCCGAAGGTCATGACACACGCTAGCAGTCTGCGGTCAATTTGAAGCTCGTTAAACACTTTTAATAATGGCGGAATTAAGACCGGAATAAAGGCAATGTGAACAGGAACGACGTTTTGTGAAAAACAAGATACGATCAAAATCACAAGAATGATCAGTACTTTTGATAATGTTTTTCTTCTTGAGTCGCCTTCTTTTCCTAGAAGCTTCACTGCTCCTTCAACCATGGCATCTGGAAGACCCGTTTTTGTCAGCGCCGCAGCAAATGCCCCTAAAAGTGCATAGCTAATGGCAACTGTCGCATTTCCTCCGAGCCCGTCAGTAAAGGCTTCCACTGTTCCTCCCAGGCCTAATCCACCTACAAGTCCGCCAGCTAAAGCACCGAGTGCCAGCGCAATCACGACATTGACCCGCAGCAAGCTTAATATCAACATTAAAATAACCGCTAAAACAACTGCATTCATGGTGAAACCTCCGAAATCCTTTAGTTTACTAATGTAGTAGATAATTAAAGTACCAACGTATGTTACCATAGAAAATTTTCTTCGTCAAATGACGTATGGCCTACATAAAAAAGGCTCCGCCAGTTGGCAGAGCCTCATCCTTTATTTCTTACCTTCAAATCGTTCCACAAATGTCGCCAATGACCGTACCATCACACCTGTCGCCCCTGTTGGCCCAAAGCATGAAGGCTTTTCTGTTGTAGCTGTTCCTGCAATATCCAAGTGAACCCAAGGCGTATCCTCAGCGAATTCACCAATGAATGCTCCTGCCATGATCGCATGTCCATCACGGCCTGGTGAGTTATTGAGATCAGCCATTTTGCTGTTTCGTACGCGCTTTTTATCTTTTTCCGTGATTGGCAGCTGCCAAATCATTTCACCGCATTCTTCTGATGCCTCTTTAAACTGGGCATACAGTTCATCGTTATTCGTCATGACGCCTGTTGTCTCATTTCCAAGTGCCACAATGACTCCGCCTGTTAATGTCGCCACGTCTATAAGAACCGAGGCACCGTGCTGCTTCGCATATGTCACCCCATCTGCTAAAACAAGACGACCCTCTGCATCCGTATTCAGTACTTCGATTGTTTTACCGCTAAGCGACACAATGACGTCATCTGGTTTCATGGCATCAGCCGAGATCATATTATCGGTTGAGGCAATGACAGCAATGACATTTTGCTCTGGGCGCAGTTCACCGATGATTTCCATGGCACCTAAAACAGAGGCTGAGCCGCCCATATCCGTTTTCATTCCAACCATACTGGCTCTTGGCTTTAAAGAATAGCCACCAGTATCATACGTGATACCTTTACCGACAAGCCCGATGACGTCTGTCCATTCTTCCTTGCCTTGATATTTCAGAACGATCAGCTTTGGTGGTTCTGTTGAGCCTCTATTGACAGCTAGAATTCCGCCCATCCCGAGCTCTTCCATCTGTTCTTTATCTAAAATTTCAATCTCAAATTCGTATTTATACGCAAGCTCTGCCGCGTACGAAGCCAGATCAGAGGATGTGAGCATGTTCGGCGGCATATTCACAAGGGTACGGGCCGAATTGACGGACTGTCCGTAGACCTCGCCCACTTTCAGACTTGCCTGAATTTCAGCTGTATCATGATCCGTCGTTGCATAAACAAACTCGATGAAGCGATCCGGTTCATTTGTTTTATGTTTAAAATCTTGTAATTCATATGTAGCTAAAAGGCAGCTTTCAGAAAGGGCATGGGCTGCATCTTGGGCAGGCAGATCCTTTCCAATAAACGTATCCAGCAAGACCGAAACCGCTTGCTTTTTATCTTGATGGAGCTTTTTAAATAAATGGGCAAACCCTTCTTTTGCCTCTTCAAACGTGTAATCTGATTCCTTCCCAAGTCCGACAAAATAAATGCGTTTGATGCCTGTCTCAGGGGATGGGAAAAACTTCGAAAGCTGATTTCGTTTAGATGAAATATCGCCTTCTTTTAATAATTCAGTGATTCTTCCTTCAAGTAATTCATCCATTTCTTTTGCTTTTCCTGATAATTGGCTCTTTTGAAAAAGTCCGATCACCAGTGTATCTTTATGTTGCAATTCATTTGTCGAGAAAAACATATTTATCACACGCTCCTTCAATGAACTCCATTTTTCACATTGGAACTTCTATTATATCAAAATTTATGTGCCTATACGATCATTGCCAGTCTGTCTTTACTTGATGAACATTTATATTTTCACACGCGGAAGGGCATCATGAAAAAAGCGATGAAAACTTGAGCAGCCCGCCTGCATTCTCCTCGTTCCACATCTACTTTCTTTAATGTTATAATTGAACATGGACTTGGCAGCATTTGATACTGCTATCATTTTTTCATCTTACTAGGGTATACAGTCCATCATTTCGCACCATATTTTTTCTTACAGAGAGGATGTTTCTTGTTCATGAGCGTACTGATGAATTTTCCGCTGCTTGCCAGCCTTGCAGCCATCTTTTTTGCTCAATTTGTAAAAGTACCGATTCAATTTATCATTTCTAGACGACTAGATTGGTCGCTCATTACAAGCACAGGCGGAATGCCAAGTTCACACTCCGCAGCCGTAACAGCACTCTCAACAGCAGTGGCTTTAGAGCACGGGCTAGATACATCTATCTTTGCCATTTCCGCCATCTTTGCCATTATTACCATGTTCGATGCGACAGGTGTGCGCAGACAGGCAGGAGAACAGGCGACTGTACTTAACAAGCTGGTGACAGATTTTAACCGATTTGTTTCTGAAGCAAAGAATTTCCCGAGTGCGGAAGAAAAAGAAAAGCAAAAGAAATTAAAAGAGCTTCTTGGTCATAAGCCGATTGAAGTCTTCTTTGGCGGCTTAACAGGGATCTTACTGACACTCATCTTAGATTATTACTTCATGTAGAAGCGAAAAAAGCTTTGGACCTAAAACTTGTCCAAAGCTTTTTTATTCTTTATTGGCTTGAAACTGCTGACGGAACACTTGCATTGATTCTGCTTCATTGAGCTGGTTTAAGTCTTTTTCCGTTAACGTCCCTTCGCCCTTTTTGATGATATACACATCAAGCACTTTTTTACCCCATTCTCTATACACATCATCTACGGTTTCATAGTATAAATCAAGCTTATGACCTTTAATGGCTTTTCCCGTATCTGCGACCACTCCGTAGCCATAGTTTGGGATAAACAGCACGGTTCCAATCGGAAAGACTGATGGGTCTGCTGCCACAGTTGAATATAAGTCACGTTTCACTTTGACGCCTGAATATGTAATGCCATATGCATGGTGTTCCTTCGTTTTACCTGTTGATTCCACACCTGCTGTATAACCTGTGGCGACAACCTTTTGCTTCGGGTAATCGTTCCAATTAAACGCTTCTTCGAGAGAAACAGCCCGCAAGTCATCACTTTTGAGTGCCATCGTTTCCCTTTTTTGCTGTTGGAAAAAAGAAGATACTTGCTTGCCAGGGTCAGTCTCTTTCACCCAGACAGCTAAATCACTTGGTTCAACTCCAGATATGCCCGTAAAGCTTGTCAAGAGAGCAAGCATGAAAAGGGCTGTCATGAACAATCGTTTCATCCATGTTTTCATCTTTATTTGTCACTCCTCTACCCATCTATTTGTTTCCAAACAAAATGGAAACTATGCAAAGGAGAAACAAAAAAACCCACTTGCATGTCTACAAGTGAGTTAAAACATTTGATACCCTCTTTTTCGAAGTGCATTGATGACAAAACCTGATGCAATTGCACCAATCAGACCGCTTAACAAGATAATGATATCTGCCGCAGCGAGAGAGACAATGCGTTCTCCTATCCCTGAAAAAGCAATGCCCGGTTCTCTGACATAAGCGATCATCTTTTGATTATTGATAATGAAAAGGCATACAATTGGATATAAAATAGCCATAATCCATGACATTCTGAGCAGCATATTGAGCAAAAAGCCAATGCCGAAGAATAACACGAAAAATAAAATAACTGAAATGATAACGACTGGTAAACTGATCACTTCATCTCCACCCCCAAATATCCCATCATTAGTTTAACTTGGAAATAGAGATGAAGTCAATCAATGGAAAAAGCAGATGGATTAAAGCTTCTTTCCTGTCCCTTTACATTCCTCACATGTTTCAGATCCGCCGAGCAATAGCTGAAAATACCCTTTCCCCGAACAATATTGACAGGTGGATTTTTTTTCTTTTGTTTGTGCATTCATATTGCTCACTCCCTTAATCTAAATTTTCTGATAATTTATCATAACATACTTTGCTGCCGATGACCAAGTAAGAAAATATGCCATACGTCATAAAAAAAACGTGTATCACGAGGATACACGTTTTTGTCTATTAAGGTTTAGAAGAACTTGAATTTTCCTTTTTTCAGAACAAGTCCTGGGCCGCCAACCATGAATAAAGAACGGTTGTCGATGATTTTCTTCATTGCAGAAGCTTTTGTTCCTTGAAGTTTTTTACCAAACGCAACACCTACAGCGTCGTGTTCACCAAGAGAAGCAACTGTTCCTTTGATGTCTGGCTTAAAGCTTTCAAGAGAACCACCTTTAACTAGTGCTGCAAGGTTTTTCGCTACTGTTTCACCTTGCTGCATCGCGATTTGTGCAGTTGGTGGGTATGGACGGTTGATTTCTTCATTGATGATCAATGAACAGTCACCGATGATGAATACATCATCATTTTCTGGTACACGAAGATCTGGAGACACTTTTACGCGGCCGCGCATATTTTCAAATCCAGCTTCTTCAACGATTGGGTTACCGCGTACACCAGCAGCCCAAACAACAGTTTCAGCTTTGATTTCTTCTGTATCATCGTCTTTTCCAACAATGATGCCTTCAGGCGTACATTCTTTGATCGCTGTACCAATTTTGAACTCAACACCTTTACCTTGAAGGTAGTTCATTGCATAGTCGATCAATTCAGGATCGAATCCTGGAAGAGCTGTTGGTGCAGCTTCTACACAGATGATACGTACGTCTTTTTGATCAATATCATACTCTTTGCAAAGCTCAGGCACCCGGTTTCCAAGCTCACCAAGGAACTCAATACCTGTGAAGCCTGCACCGCCGACAACGATTGTCAAGCGCTCTGGACGTTTTTCAGCTTCCGTATTATACGTCGCAAATTGAAGCTCAATGTGCTCACGAAGCTGACGAGCAGAGTTGATATTAGAGATTGAGAATGCATATTCTTTCAGTCCTGCAATACCAAATGTTTCAGGAACAGCACCAAGTGCAACAACAAGGTAGTCGTAAGAAAGTTCGCCATCTGATGTCACAACTTTCTTTGCTTCCTTATTAATGCTTTCAACTGTTGCTTGTACAAAGTTGACACGGGAACTGTTAATCACATCTTTGATTTGATAACGACAGCGGTCATGATGAAGTGTACCTGCGCTTGCTTCATGTAACCATGTTGTTTCGTAATGATAATTATGCTTGTTCACAAGAGTAATGTCCGCATCATTTGTGCCAAGCTGTTTTGTTAATCTTGTTACAGTCATTAATCCGCCATAACCTGCACCTAATACAACGATTTTCGGTTTATTCACTGGAATCACATCCACCTTTTTTAAATTTGCTGTAAAACGGATAAAGAATTACATATTGCTATTCTCAACCGCTTTCCGGCATTTTATGAAATTTAAACAAAAAAATAAGTATGTGAAAATCTGAACTTTCACCTACATAAAACGAAAGCATTTGACCGTATCCGACAAAAATTCATAAAAAATTAATATTTAGTTCCCTTAACAATAATAGCGAGTTCTGCTCCTTTTTTCAAGGCTTTAAACTGAAAATCCTTATGATAAACGGTCTTTCTCGCTTTTTCCTCTTTTTCAAAGCTTCGGCATCAAAAAACGACAAGTTTTTCAAAACAAGTCAAACGACGATATGTGGTATGATATGATATAGTGATAACAATTTTCATTTGGGAGGATTAAAGGAATGCAAGAAGATTCTAAGGTATATGACATTACCGTTATCGGGGGCGGCCCAGTAGGATTGTTTACTGCGTTTTACGGTGGCATGAGACAGGCAAGTGTGAAAATCATTGAAAGCCTTCCTCAGCTCGGCGGTCAATTATCCGCTCTTTACCCTGAAAAATACATTTATGATGTGGCTGGTTTTCCAAAAATCCGCGCACAAGAATTAGTTGATAACTTAAAGGAACAAATGGATAAATTTGATCAAACCATTTGCTTAGAGCAAGCAGTTGAAACGGTTGAAAAGCAGGCAGATGGCATTTTTAAACTTGTGACAAATCAAGAGATTCATTATTCTAAAACGATCATCATCACAGCTGGTAACGGTGCATTCCAACCGAGAAAGCTTGAGCTAGGTGCAGCAGAATCATTTGAAGGAAGCAACCTGCATTACTTCATTAATGATTTGAACCAATTTGCCGGCAGACGTGTGGCCGTTCTTGGCGGCGGAGACTCTGCAGTGGACTGGGCTCTGATGCTTGAACCTATCGCAAAAGAAGTATCCATTATTCACCGCCGTGATAAATTCCGCGCCCATGAGCACAGTGTAGAAAACCTGCACAATTCGAAAGTCAATGTAGTGACGCCATTTGTCCCAACTGAGCTCATTGGTGAAGACCGCATTGAACAGATTGTGCTGGAGGAAGTCAAAGGCGACAAAAAACAAGTGCTTGATGTGGACGACGTGATCGTCAACTTCGGTTTTGTTTCCTCTCTTGGACCAATTAAGCAATGGGGTCTTGAAATCGAAAAGAACTCGATCGTCGTGAAATCCACAATGGAAACAAACATTGAAGGCTTCTATGCGGCAGGAGACATCTGTACGTATGAAGGAAAAGTCAAATTGATTGCAAGCGGATTTGGTGAAGCACCAACGGCTGTCAACAATGCGAAAGCCTACATGGACCCGAAAGCCCGTGTACAGCCTCTTCATTCCACAAGCTTATTTGAAAACAAATAAAAACGGATCAAAAAAAGGAGTTCCCACTACGGAACTCCTTTTTCGTTTATTTAAAAACCCCAATATAGGCATTCGCCATTCCAAGTACCATTGCAGCAAGCAGCACCACAACAATCCCTGCCACAACCAAAATCACCCGATCCTTCACACGTTCCTTTTTCGGAAGCGGCTTCTCAATCCCGCAAGCTGGACACGTTTTGGAACGATACGGAATCAGTTCATGACAGTTCCTGCAATTGATTTGTTCACTCAAACCTCAGCAACCTCTTTTCTACCTACAGTTTATGTTTGGTTATCATGATACTCTTTTTGGGTGGAAATAGCCAGTTGTGAGGGCAAGCTGTAACAAAATTGAGCGATTTACGCGTACATATCTCATGAACTCAATACTCAACTATTCCGAGAGAAAACCATCATCAAGTTGAAGCACAAATGAACAATCCTTGATTTAAAATTTTTAAATGATGATTGACCCTAACGTAACGTCATATTTTATAGTAGATATCAAGAGAGGTGAATTGAAATGAAAGTAAAGGAAGTCGCTGAATTGTTTGGTATTAGCATTCGTACACTTCATCATTACGATCAGATTGGTTTATTGATTCCGAAAAAAGTCACAGATAATCATTATCGACTCTATTCAGAAGAAAACCTTGAAACATTACAGCAGATATTATTTTTTAGAGAACTTGGATTTCCATTGAAGGAAATAAAAAAGATGATGCACAATCCTTCATTTGACAAGAAAGAAGCATTTATTTTACAAAGAAACATGTTACTAGAGAAACGAAATAAATTCGATAAAATGATCGGAAATATTGATAAGACGCTACAGCATTTGTTGGGGGAAACTCACTACACCTATAAAGAAAGGTTCGAGAATATGAATATGAAATTTAGTCAATATGGAGAAGAAGCTCGTCACCGTTGGGGAAATCAAACTGTTGATGAAGTCAGCTCAAAATTAAATAATTTGTCTAAAGATGAACAAATTGAATTATCTAATAGATGGAATAGCATATTTAATAAACTAGCCTCTCTTCGCAATCATTCCCCTAAATCCAAAGAGGTACAAATCGTAATCAAACAATGGTACAACTTTTTAAACGAAAACTTCAGTTATTACTCTCTTGATGCTTTTTACGGTTTAGGTCAACTCTATATTCAAGATGGACGTTTCACAAAGAATATAGATCGATATGGTGAAGGCTTGGCATCATTTGTGAGCGAAGCAATGAAAGTTTTTACCACTCTTTATAAAAGGGAGCATAACAATGAGGATGATAATTGAGGATACAATTGATCAATACGAAAGGTTATTTTCAACTCAACACAACAAAGAACATTTTTTCCGACACACCATGATGAAACCTTTTGAAAAGATGTGGAATATGATAAACGTTCCGCTAAAAGCTAAACAGCAAAATGGATATGATGTAATAATGGCAACCAAGATGCTTGGCTATCTTGATGTAACAGATACACAAACTGGACAACAGGCATTAAAGAGACTACAAGAAATTCAGGCTCTTCAAACAGCAGATATCACCTTAAACCATTGTATGGATTTCATAGAAAAGCACAACCTTCAAATAAATGCTGATGAGTTGAGATTCGGTCTATATCTAGGTGATCCGAAAAAGCTTGAACTGCAAAAAGGATATTGCGGTTTTGGAGGAATTCTGGATTTATTCAAATATCACTATATCCAACTGCATATAATATCCCAAGAATTCCTGCTCTCATTGCACATGAATTCCACCATAATATCCGTTTTTCATATTTTGAATGGGATTATGGAAACGTGACAGTTGGAGATTATTTAATTATAGAGGGTTTAGCTGAATCATTTGCAAAAGAGCTTTATGGTGAACATGTGTTAGGACCTTGGGTCACTTCTTTTGATAAAGAGGAATTAAACTATTCAAAAGAAGTGATAAAAGAGGCTTTACATACAAAAGGATTTGCTGAGGTCAGCAGTTATATGTTTGGTGATATCATTGCCAAAGAACAAGGCTTTCAACCAGTAGGATTATCACCCTTTGCTGGTTATGCAGTAGGTTATCAAGCTGTACAATCTTTCATGAGAATTAATAATGTAGGAATTGAAGAAGCGACCTTACTTGGTACAGATGAAATATTAAGAAATTGCGAACTTTTTTATACTTAAATACCCTTACAAAGAAGGACGGTGCTGAGTGATTTAAGTTATCTTCTCTTTTCACATCTTTAAACAACACAAAAAAACCTCCTCGAATCATAATCAATTTGAGGAGGTTTTAAATATCCAATATGGATTTACAAAATTAATTGATACTAACCTTAACACTCTTCCGGCGTACCGGTATTCGTCGCTGTTCTAAAAGAAGAACCGCATCCGCATGAAGCAATCGCGTTCGGATTGTCGATGGTGAAACCGCCGCCCATTAGTGATTGTTTGAAATCAATGATGGTGCCGTTCATGATATCAAGGCTTTCGGAGTCGACAAGGACCTGGATGCCTTGCTGTTCGAACTGCGTGTCTTTCTCTGAAACTTCATGGTCAAAGCCCATGCCGTATGAAAGACCGCTGCATCCGCCGCCTTTTACGCCCACTCGTAGGAACGCATTTTCTTCTTCATGTTCTTTCATCATATCTTTAATCTGCAGTGCAGCAGCTTCTGTAATGGTTACTGGTGTACTCATGATCATCCCTCCTTTTGACTGGATGTTTCTTTTCAATTATAAACGTGATGGTGCCTTTTCTCAAATAAATGGTTTACAGATAAAATGTGCCGTCACAAATCGTTTCAGCAGGCCCTGTCATGAGCACATGGTCGTTGTCTTTCCAGCGAATGATGAGATCTCCGCCTGCTAAGTGAACCGTCATGTCCGTTTCTTTTTTCGCCTGTCCATTCACAATCGTGGATACAGCCGCAGCGCAAGCTCCCGTTCCGCAGGCTTGAGTAATGCCAGACCCTCTTTCCCACACACGAAAATGCAGTTCTGTTTCACTGACAACTTCTACAAATTCTACATTGACGCCTTCTGGGAACATGTCGTGTTTTTCGATGATTGGCCCAAGTGTATCAAGCGGTGCTTTTTCAATGTCCTCTAAATAAAAAACGATGTGCGGGTTTCCCATTGAAACAGCCGTTCCATTTAAAGTCACAGTGCCAAAATCAAGTGCTTCATGAATCGTTGTGCTGGCCGGTTCACCAAGCATTGGCATCGCTTTTTTTTCAAAACGAGGTTTCCCCATATCTACTGTCACTAAATGAACGTGACCATCCTGCACGTGAACGGTAGCTTCAACGAGTCCTGACAATGTCTCAATCTGGAACGTTGTGTCTGTTACGATTTGATGCTCATACACATACTTTGCGACGCAGCGCAGACCGTTGCCGCAGTTTTTACCCTCTGATCCATCATTGTTGAAAATGCGCATTTTCACAGGTGCAACATCTGATGGGCAAATAAGGATCATTCCGTCTGAACCGATTCCTGTATAAACAGAAGAAACGCGGATCGCTATCTCTGATAGCTGCTCTTCTGGAAGCTGTTCCTTCATCTGATTGACGTATATATAATTATTTCCTAATCCGTGCATTTTCGTGAATTGAAATGATGTCATGAGCTTCCTCCAAAAATGTTGTTTCTTTATAGTATAAAAGGAGTCGATTCAGGAGACAATCTTATCATCCCCCGTTTTTCATACATAGAAGCTCTTTGCTGCCATGGCAAAGGGCTTTTATTATGCATATGCCTCTTTTTTTCTCGTGTGATGCTTCATTTTGATGATATTTTATTAGCATAACATATTGGATGCGCTTTCTATTAATTCTCCTTAAAAATGGAAGCTTAAAGTGTGAAAAAAATGCACCCCATGACCCATGTGGTGCATTTAAAACATCTCATTTTCCTCTATAAAAGCATAAATACGCTCGACTAGCTGCTCTGCATTTTCTCCTGAAACAAATTCTCCATTCACAAGTGCAAATGGGGAGTCCATACATTTGCCGCAATAGCTTAAACAGCCGTATTCCATAACGTCTAGGTTTGGGTCTTTATCAAGCTTCTCTTTTGCTTCTTGAGACCCTTGTGCAAGATTACTTACACAAAATTCGATCAGTGGGAACACTTTGCTTCACCTCACATTGCCTTACCATCCTACCGAAATTCCTTCTATTAGTCAAAACATGAGCTTCATCTGTATCGTTACGCCTATTCCTCGTAAAATGTTTTACTATTTAGGACTAACTAATGAATATGTAGGTTATTTTGAAACAATTATTGTGGTTTCACAGTAAATTCGATATAATTTTATTTGGTATTTTAACTTAAAGTTTTTTAGTATAAGTGTTTTTCAATGTCTACGGGGAAAAGGAGAATCGTCATGAAAAATTTAGTCTTGATCGGCGGAGGTTACGGGAATATGCGGGTTCTCCACCGCTTATTGCCAAATCAATTACCTGATGATGTTACTATCACATTAGTTGATCGAAATCCTTACCACTGTTTAAAAACAGAATATTATGCACTCGCTGCTGGAACAATCTCTGATCATCACATCCGAGTATCTTTTCCAGAGCATCCGAAGCTGGATATTCAATATGGGGAAGTAGAAAAAATTGATATTGAAAACAAACAGATCTTATTCAGCGACCGTGAACCCATTCCTTATGACGACACGGTGATTGGACTCGGCTGTGAGGACAAGTATCATAATGTCCCTGGTGCGAAAGAACATACATACAGTATTCAAACCATTGATCAGTCAAGACATACGTATAACAAATTAAACAATTTGGGTGCAGGTGCAACGGTTGGTATCGTCGGTGCTGGACTTAGCGGGGTAGAGCTAGCCAGTGAATTAAGAGAAAGCCGTGCTGATTTAAACATTATTCTTTTTGACCGCGGAGAGCTGATTCTATCAAGCTTCCCAAAAAGATTAAGTTTATATGTGCAAAAGTGGTTTGAAGAAAATGACGTAAAGATCATTAACTGTGCCAATATTACGAAGGTTGAAGAAGGTGTTGTTTACAACCATGATGACGCCATTGAAGCAGAGGTCATCGTATGGACAGCAGGCATTCAGCCAAGCAAAGTGGTACGGGAGATGGATGTTGAAAAAGACGCACAAGGCCGCGTCGTATTAACACCTCATCACAATCTCCCTGGAAATGAGCATGTCTATGTCGTGGGTGATTGCGCAAGCTTGCCGCATGCCCCAAGTGCACAGCTTGCCGAGGCGCAGGCAGAACAAATTGTCCAATCTCTGCAAAAACGCTGGAAAAACGAGCCGCTTCCTGAGGCTTATCCTCAGTTTAAGCTAAAAGGTGTCTTAGGATCTTTAGGGAAAAAAGCCGGCTTTGGCTTAGTAGCAGATCGTCCACTTATTGGCCGTGTACCAAGACTTCTAAAATCCGGACTCCTTTGGATGTACAAGCATCACAATGGCTAACATCATGTGAATTTTTTCTCAAAGCTCCTTCATGACGAGGGAGCTTTTTTTCTATGAAACGGCATGTGCCGATGAACGGGTCAATTTGATCGGAGCAAGGGCAAGGATGCTGTCTTTACGAAAAGTTCTCATCGTTTTCTTCGATAAACAATACGCTTGGATGAGCTGGTCTGTTTGACGGTGGACAATGATTTTACGCTTCGTGCACTCTCCGTTTTTCTTCATATAAATCATCTCAATTGGTATTTGCTGATGAAGAGATTGTTTCAGTAAATAATTCATGATGCTCACGCTCCTTTCATTTGATTATAATCGAACAAACGTTCTTTTTCAACCTAAAAAGGAACATTTGTTCTGTTTGTTTTCTCAAAAAAAGAACAGTTTATTCACTGCTCTCCGTGTAACCGTATTTCTCCATTTCTTGATAAATGTCTTTTAATTTTGGATTGCCCTCTCCAACAATTTGATTCTCCACTAAGACAAGCGGATAAAAGAATTCATCATCAAGAATTCGTTCAGACAATTCTTTTTGGCGTTCGTTTTCTGGCGGGTGCTCAATATCAATATATGTGATGCGAAACGGCTGATTCGGATATTTTCGTTTTAACGCTGCATCTAACCACTCAAATGTGTCTTTTGAAGAAGGCAGATTCACGCAGCTAGCGCACAGTACATCTCTTCCATATACATAAAGATCAACGGTTTGATTCATTTGGCAAGCCCCCTATTCTTTCTTTATTTTAGCTGAATTTTCTGTATGAAAAAAGTCAAAATCACTTTTTGTTTCAAGATGAGATTGTGCTATAATGAGAAGGAAACTTTGAAACCAATCAATAGATTTTTATCGTCCAGATGAATATAATGGTGATATGTTGTGAAAGGAGCGATTATATCTAATGACTGAAGTCGAAATGAAAGACCAAGTACAGGAAGTACTGGACAAACTTCGTCCATTTCTATTACGTGATGGTGGAGACTGTGAGCTTGTAGACATTGAAGATGGCATTGTGAAATTACGTCTTCTTGGTGCATGCGGCAGCTGCCCAAGTTCAACCATTACATTGAAAGCCGGTATTGAACGCGCATTATTAGAAGAAGTGCCTGGCGTTGTAGAAGTTGAACAGGTTTTCTAATTCATATATGACATGAAAACGACCCGAATTCGGGTCGTTTTTTTCATTATTAACTTAACTTCTCTCTAAACCAGTCCTTCATAAAGGTCAGTCTTTGAATACGCTGCCCCGGATGGCCGCTTCTGGATAAATCATGAGATGCCTTCGGGAATTTGACGAGCCTTGTGTCTTTCCCAAGCTCCTTCAGTGCTACAAAAAGCTGTTCTGCTTGATCAACTGGGCAGCGATAGTCTTCATCGCTGTGCAAGATGAGAAGTGGCGTCTTCACCTGCTTCACATACTTTAGCGGCGAACGATCCCATAGCTTATCGGCCGAATCATAAATATCCCCATCAATCTGCCATCTTGTGAAGTAATAACCAATGTCACTAATGCCATAAAAGCTAATCCAGTTTGAAATGGACCGCTGTGAGACGGCTGCGCGAAAGCGGTCGGTTTGCCCGACAATCCAGTTTGTCATAAAACCTCCATAGCTGCCGCCTGTTACTCCGAGCCTCGTTTCATCAAGGAAATCATAGGCTTTGAGCACATGATCAACAGTCTGCATGACATCCTTATAATCAACGCCACCATAGCTTCCTCTCACACGGTCGCTAAACATCTGTCCGTATCCATGACTGCCATGAGGATTGATATATACGATGGCATAGCCTTCAGCAGCGAGCATTTGAAATTCATGAAAATACGTATAACCATACATCGCATGCGGTCCACCATGAATCTCTAAAATGAGCGGATATTTCTTCCCGTCTTCCATTTGGGAAGGCTTCATAAACCAGCCATGCACCTCATCGCCTTCTTTTGACTGAAACGAAAATGGCTCTGGTACCGATAGGACATGCTCCTTAAGAAAGGTGTCATGCTCGAACGTGATTTGCTTTAGATCCGCCTCCCCTAATGTCAGCTCATACAGCTCACTTGGTGAAACGTGCGTAAGCCGGCTGAGCAGCAATTTGGATTCATCTGGATGAAGGCTGAAGTTTGTGATATGTTCTGCCTCTAATCGAACTGGATAGGCTAAGCCTTCAACGGAGAAATAATAAATCCCTGTACTGCCTTGATCAGAAACAAGCGCATAAAATCCCAGGCTATCCTTTGTCCACTGCGGAAGCTGATTGGCTTCGCCCATGACGCTATCTCCTGCCATACAGTTGCCCACATACATATCAAGCATTTCTGACAGCTGAACTACTTTTTCTACCTTCAGATCATACAGCCATAATGCTGGGAAGGTAGCATTTTGAAATTCGCGCTCATGTCCGATATACACGAGGCTCTCTCCATTTGGAGAAAAAGACACGGTGGAATAAGCGCCAGCTGATTGTGTGATTTTCTTTGTCGTACTGTCCTCTAATGACAGGAGGCACACGTCACTTATGTAAGGTATCTGAGGATTTGATTGAATATAGGCAAGCCATTTCCCGCACGGAGAGACCGTGTGACTCACATGATGATGATGCCCGCTCGTGACAGCCTCTACCTCTCCTGAGTGGGTATCCACTTGAATGATCTGCGTGAAACGCCCATCTAAATAACCTCTGCCATCTGCTTTATAGGTCAAATCATCATATACCGCAGGAGCGAAATCATCTCGCTCTTCCTTTTTTTCATCATGAACAGATTCTGATTGTTTCAGTGACACAGCCGCATAAATGAAAGCTCCATCTGGTGAAAAGACAGGATGAGATACCCCGTATGGAATCGCCGTTAAGGTGCGCACACCGCCTCCCTGACTCTGAATCAGTGCCAGCTGAGGAACTTCCTTTGGCTTTTGCAAAATAAAAGCAAGCTGCCTGCTGTCTTTTGACCACACTGGCTGATGATGCTTTCCATCCTCAAATGTCCATTGTGACAGCTCCTCTGTCTCTTCATCTCGAACCCATAAATGGATGTTGTAATCATCTTTTTTCTCATTCACCGTGACTTTTGTAAAAACCGCCTTTTTTCCATCTGGTGAATAAACCGGATGAGAAACAGAAACAATCTTCGTTAAATCTTCTGCCGTCATCAATTTCTTCATGAATGTATCTCCCCCTTTTACGCATAAAAAATAGTTCGATCCTCTAAATAATAATCCCTGCTTCTTCCTATAAAAACAAAGATAAAAAAAGAACGTGCAGATTTACAGCACGTTCTTTACTTGATTGACTGGATCATGCTCCACGACAACACCTGCTACCGGTACCGTCAGCAAATCTACTTCGCAATGCGGGAAGTTTTGGGCAAGCTGCTTTTTCAGCGCTTCTCCCTTCCCTTTTTCAACTAAGGTTAAGATTGTCGGTCCAGCACCGCTTAATGCCGTTCCATACGCTCCTTTTAGCGAAGCGACATGCTCTACCTTCGACAGCTCTGGGACGAGCATTGTGCGGTAAGGCTGATGAAATAAATCCTTATTCATCATTTCTCCAACAAGCGGCCAGTTCTGCGTCATTAATGCAGCAACAAGCACGTTGCTCACAGCACTCGCACTGACGGCATGTTTATAGGAAAGATCCTCTGGCAAGACATCACGGGCATCCTTTGTCAGCACTTCATAAAAAGGAATCACGACGACAACATCTATATCCACATGCTGCACTTTGACGGCATGTGTCTTGTCTTCTTCATGAAGACCAATCAGTAAACCACCGAATAATGAGGCACCCGCATTATCTGGATGACCTTCTACCTCACTTGCAAAAAAGAGCTTTTGATCATCCGGCATATTTAATTTGAGAAGCTGATTGGCCAGCTCAATGGCTGCCACAATTGCAGCAGCACTGCTGCCCAGCCCCCGTGCCAATGGAATATCACTCCACACTTTGACATAAACAGGCGGGAGTGTTTTTCCAAAGTGATCTGCGACCTTTTTGGCTGTTTGATAAATTAGGTTGTCGGTGCCTGGTGGAATCCCGGACACGACATCTGTTTCTGCTTCAAACAGCCAGCTATCATGGTCATAGACCGATAGCTTTAAATAGCGGCTGAGCGCCATTCCAACTGAATCAAAGCCTGGTCCTAAATTGGCAGTGCTTCCCGGTACTGTGATTGAAAAAAGCATGGAGGCTTCACTCATACGCGCGCGGCCTTTTCTAAGTGTTCAAGAATTTGATCTTCATCTGCATCGAGTGTGACCGGCTTGATTTGTGAAATATCAATGGCCGTATTCGGATCTTTCAATCCGTTGCCTGTTAATACCGCAACTACTTTACTGCCTGGCTTGATTTCTCCGGATTTCACCTGCTTTAGCACACCTGCGATAGAAGCACAAGAGCCCGGCTCTGCAAACACGCCTTCTTCACGTGCAATCAATTGATACGCATGAAGGATTTCCTCGTCTGTCACTTCATCAATCTTTCCGTTTGATTCATCTGCCGCCGCCACAGCTTGTTTCCAGCTCGCTGGATTTCCGATACGGATGGCAGTTGCCACTGTTTCTGGCTGTTCAATCACTTCATTTCGTACGATTGCTGCTGCACCTTCTGCTTCAAAGCCGCGCATGACTGGCAGTCCAGTTCCTTTTTTCTCATGGTATTCCTTGAAGCCTTTCCAGTAGGCGGTAATGTTCCCTGCATTTCCAACAGGAATCGCCAGTACGTCCGGGGCTGAGCCTAGCTGCTCACAGATTTCAAATGCCGCAGTTTTTTGTCCTTCAATTCGGTACGGATTGACAGAGTTAACAAGAGCAATCGGCGCTTTTTCACAGATGCTGCGGACGATTTTCAGCGCATCATCAAAGTTGCCGTCAATCGCAATGATCTCTGCTCCGTACATCACAGCCTGTGCAAGCTTCCCGAAGGCAATTTTCCCGTCTGGAATGATGACGATACATTTCATATCAGCACGGGCTGCATAAGCCGCTGCCGCTGCAGAGGTATTCCCTGTCGAAGCACACATGATCGTATCATTGCCTTCTTCTTTTGCCTTTGCAACAGCCATGACCATTCCACGATCCTTGAAAGAGCCAGTTGGATTGACGCCTTCTGTTTTCACATGAAGCTCAATCCCCAGCTTTTCCGAAAGTTTGGCAAGGTGGATCAGCGGTGTATTCCCTTCATTTAATGTTAGTTTTGGTGTTGATTCGTTTACTGGTAAGAATTCTTGGAATTCCTCAATAAGTCCATTCCACTTCATCAGCTTAAACCGTTCCCTTCTACTCGGTACGTGCTCTTCACTTGAAGCACCACGTCGAGATCGTTTAATTTTTGCAGAATATTTGAGAAATCTTCTTCTGAGGTCCGGTGTGTAATAATCACAATTTCAGCCAGCTCATCATGCCCTTTCACAGGAAGCTGAAGGATCTTTTCAAAGCTGATGCCTCTTTCAGAAAAAATAGATGTAATGCGGGAAAATGCCCCGACTTGATCTCTAACATGAATTCTTAAGAATTGCTGAGCAAATACTTCCGATGGAGATTTGATCTTTTTCTCAAACTGCGGTGCGATAAATCCGCTTCCGTTCACGCCAAGGCGCATGTTTTTCATCACTGCGACTAAGTCTGATACAACAGCTGTTGCCGTTGGGAGACTTCCTGCTCCAGGGCCGTAAAACATCGTTTCTCCTACAGCACTTCCATAGACATACACCGCATTGAATTCATTGTTGACCGATGATAGCGGATGATGATCAGGGAGTAAAGTTGGCTGGACACTGACTTCTACTTTCTCTCCGTCCCGCTGGGCAATTCCGATCAGCTTCATTGTGTAGCCAAATCGTTTACTGAAATTAATGTCTTCATCAGAAACGTCAGAGATGCCTCTGACCTTCACATCCTCTAATTCCACATTCATGGAAAAGCCGAGTCTTGCAAGAATCGCCATTTTCCTTGCTGCATCAAGTCCTTCTACATCAGCTGTCGGGTCTGCTTCTGCAAAGCCAAGATCCTGCGCTTCTTTTAAGACATCTTCATATGCGCTTTTATCGACGTTCATTTTCGTTAAAATAAAATTCGTTGTACCGTTCACAATCCCCATCATCTTCGTAATTCGGTCAGAGGCCAATCCTTCCTCCAGCGTACGCAGAATCGGAATTCCTCCGGCGACACTTGCTTCATAATAAAGATCACAGCCATTTTCTTTCGCAACATGTAAAAGCTCTGTTCCGTAAAGCGCCATTAAATCTTTATTGGCTGTAATGACATGCTTCTTCTCATTTAACGCATCTATTAAATATTGTTTTGTCTCTTCAATGCCGCCCATCACTTCAATAATGACGTCGACCTCTGGATCTCTAATCACATCGTATACTTCAGTTGTGAAGACCTCTCTTGCCACATCCACATCTCTCTTTTTATCGGGATTGCTCACAAGCACTTTTTGTATTAATACCGGACAGCCGATCTGGTGCATTAATTTATCCTGGTGATCTTGGATAATCTTGACGACACCGCTCCCCACTGTTCCTAATCCTAATAGTCCAACTCGAATTGCCTTCACCTGAAATTCCACCTTTCTCCGTCAATGTCCTCTCTAAAAAGACATTTGTTAACCTAACACAGACATTCAATGTACACACATTATAAAGGGGTATCCTCATTTTGACAAGGTAATAAAATAAGAGATTGTCAGAATGAAACCGCTTAACAGCTATTTATATCAAGATTCTATATTTTCAAAATATTTTTGTCAGAAAAGCTCCCGAAACTCAGGGAGCCTTATATGATGAACGAACCGGCGTTTTGGCTTGCTGACCTTGTAAGACAAGCGCAATATTTTCAGCACACAAACGCATCATCGTTTTTCTCGTTTCGACACTTGCACTTCCAATATGAGGGAGAACCGTGACGTTAGGTAATGTTGCTAACGGATGAGACGGGCTGATAGGCTCCTGTCTAAATACATCCAGACCGGCTCCGGCAATTTTTCCTGTCGTGACCGCCTCATATAAAGCATCCTCACCTACAGTCTGTCCTCTTGATACGTTAATAAAATAAGCAGAGTTTTTCATCTGATCAAATGCCTTTTCATTAAACATGTCTTTCGTCTCCGGGGTTAACGGCGTCAGGCAGACGATGAAATCAGACTGCGTGAGCAGTTCCTCAAATGGCGCATAAGTCACGCCGAGCTGCGCTTCTGCCTCTGGCTTTCTTGACCGGTTATGGTACAGCACCTTCATGTCAAAGCCTGCTGCCCGCTTGGCAAGCGCTGTTCCGATACTTCCCATGCCAACAATTCCAAGGGTTTTGTGATGAATATCAGCGCCGGCAAGAAGAAGAGGCCCCCAGCCTGTCCAATTTCCTTCCTTAATCCAATCACTCGCCTCGACAATCCGTCTAGCTGACGCCATCAGAAGGGCAAAGGCTAAATCAGCCGTGGATTCTGTTAATACATCCGGTGTATGACAAATAGTGATATTGCGCTTTTCAGCGGCCTCAAGATCAATATTGTCATAGCCAACAGCAAGGTTTGCGATCACCTTAACATTTGGAGTTTTTGATAAAAGGGCTTCATCTACTTGATCTGACAGCATGGTGAGAAGCGCATCCGCTTTAGCTGCTTGTTTTTCTAATTCTTCTCTTGGACATGGCTCATCCTCGCTCGGCCACATCTCAATATGAGCGACTTCTTTTAATGGTGTAAGTGATGCTTCATCCAGCTTTCTTGTGATATAGACATATGGTTTCGTCAAGAAGAACACTCCTTTGATTGATTTCTTTAAGCATAACGAAAAACGCCTCAAGAGAAAAGAGACGTTTCATCTGTTCACTGAAACTTCAAATCCCTGGACCTGTGATCCAGCCAACTGACGGTATCGGGCTCTCGCCGCTTCGCATGGCACTCATTTCTTGAAAGACCTTCAGAAAGTATTCATAGCGATTGGCATCATTTAGGACGTAATCTAACCGCTCTTCATAATATGATTTTTCATTTTCTCCTGACATGTAGTAGCCTTCCACAATTTCAAAATAATGAAGCGGGAACAACAAGCGACTGTATAACAAACGCTTAGAAAAGGAAGAAAGAGGTGTCACCTGTTCATATTGCTGAAGAAAGGAGAAGCCTTCTTCAATTAAATCTTCCTTATGCTGGACAAAGGTTTCTCTTAAGTATTCGGCAATATCCCGGGTTGGATGATCAAAGACCCAATCTACAGGTAAACGAAGCGGCTGCTCATGCGGCCAAGTCCTCCGCGAAAAACGCTGGTGGCAGACAGTGCCTGAGTCACATTCCCTCGGTTCATCATCAAGCTCAGTATCCACTAAATATTGAATGGCATTTTCCGTTAATCCAAGATAATACGGAAAGGATTCGATGAATTTTTTTTCAAACTGTTCCAGTGGTTTTTGGTGCATTTGCTGCATCCAAAAGCCTTCAAGCTGATCTAACCGTTTTGCCCACAATTCCTTCCAGGCTCCCACACGTTTTGTTTCAGATACCTCATATGGAAATCCTCTTCCCCTGACATGAAAGGCCGCCAGCTCTGATGCCTGCTGAAACGATCTGCTTGAGATCGGCGGTGCTGCCTTTAATAAAGCATACAGCTCCTTTCCATGAGTAAAGGTGGGCTTCTCTTCATTTGTTAATTCAAATACAGCGACGTATGGGTCTCCGGCATTCAGTAAATACTGACTGATATGATACAGCTCTGTGAGTTCTTCTTCTCGCAAATGAGACACAGGAACAATGATGAAGAGAGTCTCCGACGTTTGAAAGCTCTGATAACTGCCATATGGCATAAATTGACGCACATCAATACCAAATGTGTGATAAATGGTTTCTTTCATGTTTTCACCTGCGTTCATATGATCGATCTCTTATCATATCGTAGTCGCAGGTTGAGGGATTTATGAATACTATTTACTATCCGAAGCTTTTTACACGTTGTGGACCAAATTACGAGGATTGGGTGAGGAATATATGCCGCATCATCATGAGATGAACGAAGTAGAAAAAACAGCAAGACGCCGTTTACAAGAACGAGGCGTATCCATTCAAGATATAGCAGACCTTGTCTACTTTTTACAGGAAAAATATCATCCTGGCTTAGACATGACAGAATGCATCCACAATGTGGAGCGTGTCATCGCAAAACGAGAAGTCCAAAATGCGATATTAACAGGCGTCGAACTAGACGTACTAGCCGAGCAAAAAAAGCTAACCGAGCCGCTTCAGTCCATTTTAGAAACAGACGAAAGCCTGTATGGTGTTGATGAAATTCTATCCTTTGCTATCGTCAATATTTATGGTTCGATCGGCTTTACGAATTACGGATATATCGATAAAGAAAAACCAGGGATTCTCGGGAAACTCAATGATAAATCCACAGGCGAGTGCCACACCTTTTTAGATGACATTGTCGGCGCCATTGCTGCTGCAGCATCAAGCAGGCTTGCACATAGTACGAGAAATGCGGAATAAAGCAAAAAAGAGGACGCGCGCGTAACGCTTGTCCTCTTTTTTTTATGATAATCGCTCAATCCACTCGGATAATGAATCAATGACATAGGTTGGCTGTTTGTCATACTTCTGAAGCAGCTCTTTTGTTGTCACGCCTGTATGAACGAGTAATGTGTCCATTCCTGCATTCATCCCTGCCATAATATCCGTATCATAGTTATCACCCACCATAAGCGTCTCAGACAGATCGGTCCCGAGCACCCTCATCGCTTGTTCCATGATGATGGATTCTGGCTTCCCGATAAACGTTGGCTGGACCGTAGTGGTGACGGTCAACACAGATGTTAATGAGCCGTTCCCTGGCAGAAGCCCTCTTTCTGTTGGAATGGCGATGTCTCCATTTGTTGAGACAAATTGTGCGCCTTGACGGATGGCAATCGCACCTACTGCGAATTTTTCATATGTAATGTCTCGGTCAATTCCAACAACAACGAAATCAGCGTCTTCCTGACCGAACATTAGCCCTTTTTCTTCAATGGCCTGCTTGATTCCTTCTTCACCGATGACGTAAACAGACGCGTCTTTCTTTTGTTCGGCAATATAATTGGCCGTCGCCATACTTGTTGTAAAGACTTGTTCTTCTGTTGCTGGGATATCGAATGAAACAAGTTTTTCCGCTACCTGCTTTGGCGTGCGTGACGAGTTATTCGTGACAAACAAGTAAGGAATGTTCAATTCATTTAACTTTTGAACAAATTGACCTGCTTCTTCGATCTTTTCTGTTCCTTTATACATTGTTCCGTCTAAATCAATTAAGTAGCCTTTGTATTTCATGATGCTCACAACTCCAATGGATTATTTAAACGCTGATACTGGGCCAAGCTCCTGCTCCAAGTAGGTACGGATGCGGCTTGGGAAAACCTCTAGCGCATGCTCAACCTCGCTGATCACCTGCAGCAAGTCGTGATGAACCACTTCCTGGTATTGCTGCACAAGTGTTTTACGACACGAGACAAGCTTTTTCAGCTGACTGCCTTCCTCTTCGGGTACAACCTTTTCATCAACAAGAATATCCATGATGTCATCATAGCTTCCTGGATCACGCATAATAAAGCCGTCAATCATATCATTTCCCGTATCAAGAATACATTCGACGAGCAAATGAACAATTCGTTCCAGCGCTTTTTTCTCTAGTGGACTTGTCCATGTTTGATGACTGCGCATCAACTCATATTGCTCCTCGAAAAAACGTAATATCTCTTCAATTTTTTTTCTGTCTACGAAATACATCATGACGCTCCCCTTTGCGTTATTTTCTGATTCGTTTTAAGACAAAATAGGCACAGCCAAAATTACAGTATTCATAAATGTATTCATCGAGTGTGCTGATTTTTGTATCAAATGTGGCCTTTTGGTTTTGGTCATCAAAGAACCCCTTCAGTCTCAGCTGATTGTAGCCCCAGTCCCCCACAATATAATCGTACTTATTTAAAATATCTGAGTACCTTGCTTTAAACGCTTCTTCATCAAAACCGTCTTTAATATCTCTTACAAGATCAAAAGTAGCATTCTGAATGACGATCATCTTCTCACCTCTTTTTAAACGATCCATCTTTAATGATAATTCATTGGAAGAACTCCATCAATTGCTAAAGCATGTTTTTTCCGTTTTAGCCGAAGCTAAAGAAAAAAGGAGGTCACATTTATGAAGAAACAACTGACAGCCGCGATTCTCCTCAGCATGCTTTTAGGCGGGTGCGGCTTTCAATCAGGTATGAACCGGCAAGTGGATGAAGATTCTTCAAGTAAAACCATCCGTCTATCGGATCGTCATGAAGGAAATAATTCCAACATGCCAGAAGCAGACACAAACAGAGCAGGATATGTTCGTTATCAGCGCCAGCAAGTAACGGATCAGAAAGAAAGAACACCTGCTTTAAATCGCGAGCATCTTGCCCACGTCATTACAAGTTTAACTGTGCAGCTCCCAAACATCAAAGATGCAGCCACACTTGTGACAGATGAGGATGCACTGATTGTATATCGAACAGGAAACAAAAACCGGGATGAATCTGCCGATCAAGTAAAGAAAACGGCGGTTTCTGTACTCCCTCGTTATTATCATGTATACGTCTCTGATAATCCAGAGCACTTTCAATCCATTGCCAATTTTTCACGTCTTCAAACCAATTCACGTGATTTTGATCAAATTTTAACCAAAACGATTCAACAAATGAAATATTCCCCTCAAGGTGGAGATATTTCTACGAAAGAAGATGCCAATGGTATGACGAATTCTGACCGTACCATGAGAAGAAACGCCCCTTACGGCCAAAATTAATATGAGAAAAAACGCCAGAGATCTCTGGCGTTTTCTTTGTTATGCTTGCGCCTGACGCTTTTTAGACGCTTCGTTTACTTGTTCATCTGCATGGTAGGAAGAGCGCACAAGCGGTCCAGCTTCACAATGGCTAAAGCCTTTTGACATCGCAATTTCTTTCAGCTCTGCAAACTCATCCGGATGGTAGTATTTTTGAACTTTCAAATGCTTTTTCGAAGGTTGTAAATACTGACCAATCGCCATAATATCCACGTTGCTCGCAAGAAGATCATCCATGACTTCAATGATTTCTTCCTTCGTTTCACCTAGTCCAATCATAATGCTTGATTTCGTTGGAATGTCGGGCTGCATTTCTTTTGCGCGGCGCAAGAATTCTAATGAACGATCATATGTAGCACGTGCACGAACCCTTGGCGTTAATCTGCGAACTGTTTCAATATTGTGATTTAAAATATCAGGACGTGTGTCCATTAACGTCTTCAAATTATCGTAATTGCCGCCCATGTCTGAAGGGAGAACTTCAATTGTCGTGAATGGGCTTTTTCTTCTAATGGCACGAACGGTTTCAGCAAACACACCTGCTCCGCCATCCTTTTGATCATCCCTTGCTACCGCTGTTATGACAGCGTGCTTTAAGTTCATTAAGGCTACTGAATCTGCCACGCGTTCTGGCTCTTGCAGGTCAAGCTCAGTTGGAAGTCCTGTTTTCACCGCACAGAAACGGCATGCGCGCGTACAAACAGATCCAAGGATCATAAATGTAGCGGTTCTTCTCACCGCCCAGCATTCATGGATATTCGGACATTTTGCTTCCTCACAAACGGTATTCAGGTTGTTTTCCCGCATCATTTTTTTCAAACCGGTATAGTTTTCATTCGTATTCAGCTTAATTTTAAGCCAGTCCGGTTTTCTTACGTGCTCTTCCTTCTTTGCCAATTCCATCATCTCCATATGAATTCGTTAAAGGTGCATCTACAAAAATCTTCCTGCTATATACGATGGATGCAGCTAAGAAGCTGCAAAAAATTGAATCTTCGGCCTAAAGCCTTTTCTTTAGACACTTTAACATAGTACAGATTGAACAACAAGGGAATGAGCTGCAAAAATACCCAAAAGCCTCCTAAAAAAATCAGAAGAAAATTACTAACATTTTCTTCTTATGAAATAGGATGATCTAACCACACTAAACGGTAGAAGACGATGCTTGATGAAAGGAGATGGACGTTTGTGAAAGTGGTTTTAGCCATCATGATCGCTCTTTCAATGCTTCCTTTACCTGTTCATGCACAAGGGGAAGGCAAGCAGCCAGATGTACTGAAGCAGCGAATGGCACTATACGAAAAAGTCGCCATCACGACACAAGTTCCATGGTATGTACTTGCTGCGGTTGATCAGTATGAGCACAATATTCGAAAAAGCAGAAGAGATTTACCGAAACAAAAAGGCATCATTGGTATCTACATTCCCCGGGAAATGTGGATCGGCCCTGAAAACCCGAATAAGCAGGATACCTCTCCTTTAAGCATTAAAGTGTTTGATGGAATTGGACTTGATGGAAACGGGGATGGAAAAGCGAACAGCGATGACGATGAGGATGTATTATTCACGTTTGCTCAATACTTGCTTCATTACGGCAGCAGCATTGATCAATTAAAAATTGCTTTATGGGACTATTATGGCCGAGATCAAACCGTTGGAATCATTTCATCTTTTATGAAGCTATATCAGCACTATGGCCATCTTGACCTCGGAAAGCATGCTTTCCCTCTTCCGGTTGGAGCTGACTACAGCTACCGGAGCACATGGGGAGATGCAAGAGGATTTGGAGGCAGAAGAATTCACGAGGGCACGGATTTATTTGCCCATTATGGACTTCCCGTTCGTGCGACATCGTATGGCGTGATTGAAATGAAAGGCTGGAACCGCTTTGGCGGCTGGCGGATTGGTATTCGAGATATTCATAATCATTATCATTACTTCGCTCATTTAAATGGCTTTGCAAAAGGACTCAAAACAGGTCAAATTGTTGAACCCGGACAGGTCATTGGATCTGTCGGAAGCTCCGGTTATGGCCCCCCAGGCACAGCAGGAAAATTTCCGCCGCATCTTCACTATGGCATGTATAAAGACAACGGCAGAACTGAATGGTCATTTGATCCATACCCTCATTTAAGGGCGTGGGAAAGAGCTGAGCGGAAACGCAAATAAAAAAACAGCCCAATCATTCCTTGGGCTGTTTTTCATTATTCTTTCTTCTCCTTTTTCTCTGGGAGAACAATCGATGGAGCGCCTGAGTTTGTTCCACTGCCGTTATAATAATCTGGTACGTCCCCTTGAACGGCTTGTATGGAGACGGGAACTGAGTTCTTGACCACGATTGTTTCAGATGCAAACGGGATGATGACTCTCACCTTGACCTCGATCAGAACACTAATATCAATCAAGGCATTGTTGATGCCATAGGGCTTAATATTTTTTTCAACGTCCGTATGCGGGTCACCAATGACACTAAAGCGTACAGGCACTTTTGGCCCTAGATTGGCGATGAGTGCATTTCCAGACGCTTGCCCAAGCGGAATGTTATATATAATGCCGTCATGTCCATCTGTTTGATCCTTTAACGCTTCTTTTGCCTCTTTTTGAAAGTTCCCCTTTTCAATGTCCTCTAAATTTTTTTGAAGATGACGTGACAGATCAGCCATTGCTTTCGATGTTGCCTGCGCATTAAAATCGATGGTCGTTACTTTTCCGTTCTCACTTGTATTCATGACCACCATATCCTTCATATTCTCCTGATCGTCTGCAAAGTCTTGAACAGAATATTGAATCAGATGATTGGCGATACGCTCTGTTTCTAGTTCAGCAATGTGAATAAGGGTTGGTTTAATTGAACGGTTAATAAAAAATAGACTAATGACGGTTGAGAGTACAAAGAATAAGATTGCAAGCAGCATGACGTATCGAAATGGCAAAGGGCCCTTTTTATAGGGGCGATAACGGCGGTTCATTCTCAATAAAAAATCCCCCCTTCTCCACTACAAGTGTATGCAGACAGGCGGGGGGATAGGAATCATCTATCCATTTTTATTTCACCATTTTTAATAATGCGTCTCTTCCATTGGTTCCAGCTGTAATGCCTAGCGCTTCTGCGGCGTATGTCACAGATTCTAAAGGGGCATCAAGCAATTGCTCAATGGTCCTCACACCAACTGCTCTCCCTGCGATAATTCCTCTATCTGCAAGCTTTTCATTTAAGAGCCCGACATCCAGTGCACCGCACATAATATACCCATGTTCATTTGTCACCGCCATAAAATTCGTCTTCGGCAGTTTAACGGTGACGGCTGTAAAGGAATGTCCATCAATTTTAATAGGTGTTAAATTCACCAAATCCCTTCACTCCTCTCATCACAATCTATGTGACAAGAGGGCGAGTGTTGTTAGGCTAAAGCGGATTTCATGTGGTTTCCTTCAGGCGCCAAGTAAGCACATCACGTAAAAATTCCGGCATGAAATATTCAATGTGTTCATGGTCACGGATATGAGGAAATAGAGAGCCTAATGTATACATATCGACTGTGCCAACCGTATAGGAAGCGTCCTTTTTGATCAATTGATCATGTACAAAGACATCCTTTACCCGTTTGGTTTCGCCTTCTTCTACTGTAAAGGTGAGGCCGCTATACAGCATTTTCCCCATCAGCTCACCTCTAAAGCCGAAGCCCTTGATGCGCAGCTGTTCCATTTTTTCTTCACAGGCACGCCGAACGGTTTCGATGAGCTGTTGACCGGTAAGCGTCACCCGAATGGGATTAATGGGATGCGGGCAGATTCGGTGGACTTCTTCTCTTGTCACGATTCCTGCCTCTAATGAATCAAGCACCATACCTGCATTCATCATGCCGATATCTGCCCCGCACCAATCTTTAATGGCATCTGTTAAGAGCTGCGGAAGCGGGGATTCATCAAACCACTTCGTTTCTAACCTTGACTCAATCGCTGTTACTTTTTCCTGCATGAGGGCTTTGGCTCTTCTTTCTGCTTGCTGTAAGGTAGTGATGGCTTCATCTGATTCACTGATCAGCTGATCCACTGACTGCACCGTTGCTTTTTTCTCGATCAGCTCTTTGCGCGCTATGTCAATTGTCAGCTCGACACAGCCAATATAATGCCCATACTTTTCAGCGCATGCAAGCAGCACCCCATTGTTCATTTCACCCTGTTCTAACAAATGATGCGTGTGCGAGCCTAGGATGATGTCGATGTCAGGGAAATCACGGGCGACCTCCCGATCATGGATGATACCAAGATGGGATAAGAGCACAATGACATCCGCCTGTCCCTTCACTTCCTGCAGCATGACCCGTATGCTGTCAAACGGATCTGTAATGTCCCAGCCCAGCTTTTCATAGACGGGTGTATACGCAATGGTCACGCCTAAGAGACATATTTTCAGTCCGTTTTCCATTTGGATCATATGATAGGGCTTTGCCCACGATGGCCTTTTGCCTTTCTCAAATAAATTAGACAGGACCACTGGAAATTGTGCATGCTCGTACAATTGATCCAGCTGATCATGAGGCAGCGTAATGCCTTCATTATTCCCAATCGTGACCCCGTTATAGCCAAGCTGATTGAGGAGCTTGACGTTTACCTTTCCATAATCAGCTTCTGACACAAGGTTCACTCGGTCCATATGGTCGCCAATATCAAACAAGAGCATCTGATCGTGAACTTGACGCTTTTCTTCAATATAAGCTGCGATTTTTGGCCAGTTCTCAAAGTGGCTGTGCAAGTCGTTTGTATGATATAACCATAGCTTCTGCAGCATGTTGATCTCTCCCTCAAGTTGTCACTGAACCGTCATTCAGGTTGAAAGCCGCAGCTCTCAATTAACTAAATAAATCTAACTGCTTCGGAGAAAGGCTTGAATACGTAATATCCAGCAAATCAATCATCTGCTGGCCATTCGCCGCTGCATCTCCGCCGGAGTTATTATTAAACACGACATAGACATCTTTTGATTGCTGATGCAGAATGTCGAGATTCTTTTTCCACTCTTTTAATTCAGCTTCATTATATAAATATAAGTATCGCACTTCACGCCAATTCTCATGGTCTGCTGGGTGAAGCCAGCCCTGTTTATTTCTTCCGTGAAAACGGACCAATGTTTTATCACGGTGCGTAGCTTGTATGACTGACGGAATGGAACCTTCTCCAACTTGCGGCTCATCACAAACAGAATGAATCCATCCTTCTTTTTCCATAAAGGACAAGGTCTGCTCATAAAATTCATCTGAGAACCATGTGCGGTTACGGAATTCGAGGGCACATGGAATGTCACCCATCTTCTCTTTACACCATCTTAAATAGTGGACGTGCTCTTTTTTGCAATCAAACCATGGTGGAAATTGAAACAGAACCATGGCTAGTTTCCCTTCACGAATGAGCGGAGTCAATGAAAGAATAAATGCGTCAAACATCTCTTCCTTCGAAGCAAACGGAATTTCTCCCCTCTGATGCCCGGTCATTCCTTGATATGCTTTCACGACAAATTGAAAGGTATCTGGCGTATCCTTGATCCACTTTTCATGATTACGCTCAGGCTGAACCGCATAAAAGCTGGCATCCAGCTCCACAATGGGAAACGTTGATGAATAGTGAAACAGCTTTTGAGCGCTGCCGATTTTCGGCGGATAAAGACTGTCATGGTCTCCCCAGCCAGTTAATCCGATATAAATCATGTTTCTCACCTCTTGCCACTCTCATGTATAGACGGCTTCCTCACATGAAAGCCTTTTTCTCTTGTGATACCCATATTTCTGAAAGAAATTCTTCTGTCTACAACATATCATATTTGCCCGTAATTCTGAATGAAGATGACTGACGGTACGTGATTTTGTCCTGACGCTCTGTTTGTTTGTGATATTAGTTGACAACTTTCTATCTAAAATGATTTGAGCTGATAACATAAATTGCATATCAGAGAAGTTACCAGTGATTGTCCATTTATTTATTCATCTTCACCAAGAGCTTTAGTTCTCAATAAAGGAGACTTAGTGGATATGAACATAGACGATAACCAGTTTGAAGCATTGCAAAAAATCGCCGAAAGGATTCTCAAGCCTGTCTATTTGTGTAACCAGCATGGACGTATTCTCTGCAACTCGCACACCATGATCACGAGCCCAGATTGGATTCGCATTCTCCCCTTTTTCCAAAGAAGGACACCCCATTATTTTTCGATGATATATGCGAAGCAAACCTTTTCCGTCTTTCCGATTGATCTAACCGAACAAACATGTGAGTATGTGGTCATCCCTTCCTTCATTCCTCCGCTGGATGAAACACTGCAAGTCTTCATTGCACAAGCAGTAAACGAAATCTCAATTGCGCGAATGAGACAATATACTGCCCAGCAAACGGCCAAGCGTGCCAGAAATGAAGGGTTTCGCAGATGGATAGAGGGTGCATCGTATTCTCAGCAAGACGCTGCATACATTGCGAAGACGTTTGGATTAAACGTAGAAAACAGCTATCTATGTATGATCTGTCAGCTTGATCATTGTCATGAAACCACTCATTTTTTGAACCAGCAACTGATGTTAGATCAAGTCGTTGATCTACTTGACAGCGCACTTCCAAGCTCTCCTTTTCCTTCCTTTCTGTTTGTCAAAGGTGATATGGGCATTGTATTAATGGAAGAGACAGGAAGTTGGTCAGAGATGAGTGGCAGACTCCTCTCTTTTTTGAAACAGTTGCAGATGCTCGTTAGCATACAAGCGAATCACACCATTTCCTTTGGCGTGAGCTTGACTAGTTGTCGCATCACCCATCTGTCTGAGGGCTACAGTGAAGCATTAGAGGCTCTTCAAGCCGGACATCTCTCGTCGCAGGCGGAATATATTCAGTTCTATCAGGCAAAGGATGTGCCAGATTTATTGAAGCTTATTCCAAGAAAGGATTTAGTCACGTTTCACCAGATGCACCTTCACCCGTTATATGAAGCTGGTCAAAACCTCCTCCACACCTTATCTGTCTATTTAGAAACGCATTGCCACATCTCAGAAACAGCGAAACGTTTGTCTATTCATCGCAACACGGTCATTTATCGATTGGAGAAGTGTGAGGAGCTGCTTCGGATCAGCTTAAAAGACCCTGAAGCTACATTAAGGCTGCGCTTAGCATTACGTATTCAGATGCTTCTCTCACACCATCCTGATTGAATGTTTTCTGCCGAAGCTTCATATAGTTTGGAGGAGAAAAGTGATACACGAGGAGGCAAAAATCGCTTTGCAGATATTTCGTTGAATCAGTGGATGGCCTTAACCCCTCCTCAATTAGTGAAAGAGCATTTACATGTAGATGATGCCATGATTCGTGCGCTTCATAAAGAAAAATCACCTGTCGTTACATAGTAAAAGGTGATGACCATTATAATAAAACCGATCAATCTGTGCTGATCGGTTTTTTTATAAACAAATTTTAAGAAATTGCAGAAGTATGCTGCACTTTTTTCCCCCACACGATGGATGCAATGAAGCTTATGCAAAGCACTAGTGTTCCGAGCATAAAAGGAAACTCAATATTCACATCAAATAGTATGCCCGCAAGGCTCGGCCCGACGATATTGGCAAGGCTCATAAAGGATGTATTGAGACCGCCCGCTACTCCTTGCTGATTACCTGCCATTTTGGACAGCAATGTATTGAGAGCTGGACGAACAAATGAAGTAGCCGACAAAAATAAAATAGAGCCTGTAAAGATCAGCCAAAAGGACGGCGCAAAACGGCAGACGATGAGCATCAAAGCCGCTCCTAGCAGTGCATAACGCACGACGCGCATTTCACCAAATCGTTTCACACAGGCATTCACCAACGCACCTTGGACAAGCACGCCAGCAAGACCCGCAACCGTAATCACAAACGCAATATCCTTCGGTGTAAATCCATGTTTTTGGTCTACATATAAGCCGAAAATCGATTCAAAGTGAATAATGCCAAAATTGAGGACAAACGCCAATATAAACAAAAAACCGTAGGATGTCTTTAAAGCTTGCATCATTTGCACAAAAGGGTTGAAATGAATGTCTTTGTTTAACCGCGCTTCTTCCTGCTTTTCCTTTGTTAAAGTTTCAGGTAAAAACAGGATGGATAACAGGGTAGAAAGAGCTGCAAAGGAACCTGCGATGAGAAAAGGAAAAGCGATCCCATACTCGACCAAATAGCCGCCTACGCCTGGTCCAATAACAAAGCCTAACGTCATTGCTGCACTAAATAGCCCCATTCCTTTCCCTCGGTCCTTCTCACTTGTGATATCAGCAATGTATGCAAACATGGCTGGCATGAGTAAAGCTCCGGCCGCACCGCCTAAAAAACGTGATACAAACAGCATCCACAGCTGATCAGCAAATGCAAAAATAAACTGGGCAATGGTAAAGCCGGCAATCCCGGCAATGATCAATTTTCTACGTCCAAATCGATCGGTCAGTGCGCCTGCAACCGGCGATAAAGCAAATTGTGTAAGACCTGTTGCAGCGACAAGAAAACCGAGTGTTTTTCCTGTTGCGCCAAAGGCTTCAATATAACTTGGCATGACAGGGACAATGAGGCCAAAGCCAAGCATGGCAATAAAAATATTGAGCATCAAAATGTATAATCTGCCCATTTTCTTCATATCAAAAAACCTCTTTCTGCAAAATAAATGAAAATGATGTCAAAAACTCAGAACTTCTTCAGTATAGCGATATCACTGTCTATAAGTCTAGTTTTTCAAAAATTAGTTTTCTTTTCCAATTAAAAAATACCCGCAAATAGCGAGTATCCGTATGACTTTATTCACCTTGTTCATAGATAGAAAGAGCCGCCTGAAGCCCTGCTCCGCAATGGATGGATGCACCGTGTTTGATTAGAATCGCTTCCAGCCCTGCTAACACAAACAGCACGTTTTCTTTTCTGCAGCTATAGCCCATTGTGCCAATTCTCCATATACGTCCGGCTAGCGGTCCAAAGGAGCTTGCGATTTCAATGCCAAAATGCTTAAGCAGATCGGCACGTACCGCTTCTCCATCAATACCACTTGGAATCTCAATACATGTCACAACTGGCATTTTACAATGTGGATCACCGAACAATTCAAGTCCCATCGCTTCAAGACCTTTCATCAAGGCTTTCTCGTGATATGCGTGCCTTTGAAAACGCTCAGACAGTCCTTCTTCCAGCACAACACGAACCCCTTCACGAAGTGCATAGAGCATCGTTGTCGCTTCTGTATGATGATTTAATCGTCTAGGGCTCCAATAATCCTGGAGCTGGCTGAGATCAAAGTAATTGCTTTTAATTGGAGAAATATCCATTTGCTCCTGCAATTCATCCTGTGTCGCAATTCCCTTTTCCACTTTCTTTCTCGATTCAACGACAGCTGCCACCCGGTCATTATACGTGATAGGTGACATGCCTGATGGAACAGACAAGCACTTCTGCGTACCGCCAATCGCCGCATCAATCTTCCATTCGTCCACTTTCACCTGGGCCCCGCCAATGGTTGCTACAGCGTCTACAATGAACAGTGCATCGAGTTCTCGGCACGCTTCACCAATTTGCTCAAGCGGCTGCAACCGCCCCGTGGATGTTTCACCATGGACCATCGCAACGATTCTAGGCTTGACCTGCTTCATTTCCTGAATGATATCGCTAGGATCAAAAACCGTTCCCCATCCACATTCCATTGTATGTACCTCAGCACCATAGCGCTGTCCTATTTCAATGAGCAGATGACCGAAGCGGCCAAAGACAGGCACAAGCATTGAATCACCCGGCTCAATGACACTGGCAAGCACAGCTTCAAGCCCTGAACGAGACGTGCCGTCAATCGGAAAAGCCCATTCATTTTCTGTTTGGAAAAGCGACCGCAATAAGGTCATCGTTTCATTCATGATATGTGTAAATGCTGGATCAAATTGACCGAGAATTGGGGTACTCATCACACGGAGCACTCTCGGGTCTACTTCAACAGGTCCTGGTGTCATAATCGTTCTTGAAGGTATTTGCAGTTCTTTCACGTTATCCATCCTCTCCCTCGCTGTCGTCCTATATGCCCACTTATACAGCAATGCTGTTAAAATAGCAATCTCATTTCCTACGAATTCATTACATAACATTTACGATAAATCCATTTATTTCTTTCTGACAATATGATAGAAATAAAGAGAATACATTCCCTATTAAGGAGGAAATCGAATGAAGAGAACCTTATTTGGAACTGTGGCTGCCGGAATCATGATATTCGGCACGTTAGCCGCCCCGCTGCCTCCAGCTGCGAAAGCTCAAAGCTTTACTCTGAATAAACCGAGCCAAACCATCACATTTTCCCCGTTACAGCTTCAAAACGAAACATCTGCACAACAAGCGAAAACAGCCGCTACAAGTCAAATCGATTCCTATTATCAATCTGCTAATGGCAAATCAGGACCCGCTCTAAAGAAAGCTTTACACGATATTATTGATGATCATAAGCAGCTATCCTACAGCCAAGTTTGGGATGCCTTAAAGAAAACAGATGAAGATCCAAAGAATCCAAGCAATGTGCTCTTGCTCTATAGCGGTGTCTCTCGCTCAAAGCAAGCGAATGGCGGAAATGTTGGCCAGTGGAACCGGGAGCATGTCTGGGCTAAGTCACACGGCAACTTTGGGACAAGCCAGGGCCCCGGTACAGATCTCCATCATCTGCGGGCAACAGACGTGCAAACGAATAGCACACGTGGAAATTTAGATTTTGATCTGGGCGGAAATGAATACAAGGGGGCACCGGGTAATTTCTACGACAGCGACTCATTCGAACCTCATAGCCGGGTGAAAGGGGATGTGGCAAGAATGCTCTTTTATATGGCAGTGCGGTACGAGGGCGATGACCGCTTTCCAGATTTAGAATTAAACGACAAAGTGAATAATGGAAGCGCCCCTCTCCATGGCAAAATGTCCGTACTTCTCAAGTGGCACAAACAAGATCCAGTCGATCAAATCGAACGGAACCGCAACGAGATCATTTATGAAACGTATCAGAACAACCGCAATCCCTTTATCGATCACCCAGAATGGGCAGGCGCGATTTGGGAATAAAAAAGAAGGGCACTGCTATGAGCAAGCAGTGCCTTTCTTTTTTTCAAGCGGACAGACAAGACAATAATCGAGACTCTCCGATTTTTTCTCGAGCTTATAATACATACAGCAGGTCTTTCGGTCGGATGTTTCTAGTAAACTGTCATCTAAGTTTAAGCTGTGATGAAATGGATTTTGTTTTGCTCCGAATACATCACCAGCCGCTTGCTTCAGATACAGATAATCCTCCCGCACGCGCTGCTTCACCGCAGGCTCTTCGGCTTCCCGCATCATGCTGCGATAAAGAGAATTGATACGAACCGCTATATTCTCCCACAAAATGGTATACGGAAGTCTTGAAGTGCGCTTCAGCACGTCTAAAAGAGGGGTAACACACTCCGTAAACAGCGCATGCACAGCCTGCTCTCTCCATTCATGCCGATCTCCTTCTAGTGGAACAAACGAACACAAAGACTCATCAATTTCAATTTTCCGATCCTCTCTAAAGGCACATGCCTCCGGTGAAAACTGATAGACACCGTCATACAGCGTCATCATGTACAAAGAGGAACTGACGGCTAAGTAGGCATAACGCTTTGAAAACATCGACGCTGCTACCGCCACATTCGGTGCATGCATGGCTTCCTTTTCAGCCTCTAATAAACGCAGGACAGATGCTTCTGAAAAAAGCGCAGCAAGTGTGCGGTCAGATGTCATTGGTCCATTTGTGATGTGTACCCCGAAATCAAGTAATTCTCTCTCAACCCACTCTGGCCTCATATCAAAACCTCCATCTTTCGTTTATCGATTTCGCTGCTGGTATAACAAATAAATAAAGAACGGTGCACCAATTGCAGCCGTGAATACACCTGCTGGTACATCTAACGGTAGAAAAGCCGTTCTAGCTACTAAATCTGCCAGCATCACGAGAATACTCCCAACAAGCGCAGATGCCGGCACCAGCGCAATGAAGGAGCGGCCGATGATCATCCGTGCGACATGCGGCGCCATCAGTCCAACAAATTCAATGCCGCCTGCAAAGGCAACAGCAATCCCCGCTAATATCACACTCATCAGCAGAAAGAATAACCGTTTTGCCTGCACTTTTACCCCGAGACCTGTTGCGAGATCATCTCCAAGCTCCTTCACATTCATCGTTCTTGCTAACACCATGACAATCGGTAAAATGATCATGACCCAAGGAAGCATCGACGTGACGTCCTTCATCGTAGAACCATATAAACTGCCCGTCAGCCAAATATATGACTTTGTCGTCGTCATCGTATCACTAAGAACAAGAGTAAATGTCACACACGCCTTCATAATGGCAGAAATCCCGATGCCCATTAGGACAAGTGTGATCGGCTTAACCCCTTTTTTCCATGAAAGCAAATAAATCAGACACGAAACAGCAAAAGCCCCTGCAATCGCCCATAAGGATTGATACGCAATAGGCACAGTGCCCATCCAAAAAACAATAAACATAATCGCACCGAACGAAGCACCACTCGTAATCCCAATGATGTCAGGCGATGCAAGCGGATTGCGGATTAATCCTTGCAAAATAAGCCCTGATACCGCAAGCGCGGCCCCCACTAAGACAGCCAGCAGTGTTCTTGGAATCCTCAGCGTATTGAGCACAAAGGTGTTTCCCTCTCCCTGACCGATTAAATGAAGCAGCACATCCATCGGCTGAATAAACCGGCTGCCCATACAGAGACTGAGAATAAATAATCCAAAAGCAACGGCCGTCAATAAAAGTAAAATCAAAAACGTCCGCTTTGAAAATTGAAATGATATGCGTCCGCCCTTTGAACGCACTGTATATGTTTTAGCCACCTGTCTTCAACCCCTTGCGCACGAGATAAACAAATAGAGGCGCTCCTGCTACCGCCGTCATGACACCAATCGGCACTTCCTGCGGCATGATCAGAAAACGAGCCGCAAGGTCTGCGACAAGTAAAAGCGATGCCCCCACAACGGCACAATACGGCAGTACCCAGCGGTGGTCAGGTCCAACAAGCTTTTTCACAATATGCGGCACTAGAAAACCAACAAACCCAATCGATCCTGCGACAGCGACGGAACCACCCGCTAAAAAGACGACGAGAACTCCCATCGTGATTTTCAGCACCAGCGTACGCTGGCCAAGTCCCTTCGCAATATCATCTCCTGACAAAAGGACATTGATGGAGCGTCCAAGAAGCAGCGCCACAACTGTTGCACCTAAAATATAAGGCAAAACAGGCAGCAGCATATCAATGCTTCTTCCAGACACTGAACCCGCCATCCAGAACAGGATGCTTTGAATCGACTGTTCATTCACGATTAAAAGACCTTGTGTAAAGGACGAAAACAGTGCAGATATCGCCGCACCTGCAAGGACAATTTTGACCGGTGTCAATCCATCTCTTCCAATAGAGCCCAAAAGAAAAACGAGCATCCCTGCAATCGCAGCACCTAAAAAGGCTGTCCACATATAGCCTGTTAATGACTCTGTTGAAAAGAAAACAATCGAAATGACGATAAAAAATAGTCCACCTGCATTAATGCCTAACAAATCTGGCGCCGCAAGCGGATTTCTCGTTAATGCCTGCATCAGTGCACCTGAGATGGCTAGACTTGATCCAACAACTGTTGCAATTAAAGCTCTTGATAATCTGGATGTCATGACAATGACACTGTTTGGATCCGATTCATCAAAATGAAGAAACGCATGGATGGTGGCTTTGAGGGAAATAGAGGTTTGCCCAAGAGAAATGCTGAGCATAAAAAAGACCAACATCAATACGACGAATCCAGCAAACAGCAGCGCCTTGCTCGAATCCTTTTTTAATAAACTTCTCATCTGATTCCCGCTTTCAATCTGTTATGGAAAAAGGAGAAAATGGTTTTTCACATTTTCTCCTCTGCTATCCTTATTTATCAATTCCGAGACGATCATAAATATCATCAAGCATCATGTTTGCAGCGATCATACCGCCACCCATGTTCCAAGTGATTTCATCCACTTTATGCACTTGTTTCGCTTTCACTGCGTCAAGCTGCTTCCATAAAGGATGACTCGTCCACTCTTTATATGCTTTTTCAACCGCTTTATCCTGATCATCCATGAAGTAATAGATCACATCTGCATCCATTTGCGGAATGCTCTCTTTGTCTGTCAGTGTAATGATGTCTTGCTTTTTATCTTTGACATTCTTAGGTCCTTCAAAGCCTAGCTCTGTTAAAATGGACCCTGCGAATCCAGTTTGATAGATTCTAGCATGATCTGCCCGGAAGTTCACTACAGACACACTCATTGGCCAGTTTTTGATGTCTTTTTTCGCTTTTTCTTTGAAATCAGCGACACGATCATCCCACTTCGTTAGCAATTCTTTTGATTTGTCTTGCTGATTTAACGCTTCACCCATTAATTTCACTGTATCTTTAAAAGTGAATACTGTTTCTGTTGCTACAGTTGGAGCGATTTCTTTCAGCTGATCAAAAATTTCCTCGTGGCGGATTTTTGATGCAATGATCAAATCTGGGTTAAGCTTTTCAATTTCCTCTAAGTTTGGCTGAGTTTCCTGCCCAACAATTTTGACATCTTTTAAGTCATCTCTTAAATATTTATACGTAGGTGCTTCAAGCCATGATTCAACAACACCCACTGGTTTAATGTCCATAGCGACTGCTGCATCGGTTGCTCCTTGGTACAGCGTCACCACACGTTTAGGCGATCCTTTTATTTCAGTTGAACCGATAGCGCTTTCAACGGTTCTTGTTTTTTCTTTATTAGCTGACTTGCCTTCACTGTTATTGTTCCCGCAAGCTGCAAGTAAAACGATGGAGAGCACAACTATTAGCGACCAAAAAGATTTTTTGAACATGTACCTCACCTATCCATTCTATATGTAGTCATATCGTTTGATAACGATTCTCATTATCACACTATGATTTTATCATAGAAAAGGATGGTGTCAATGTAAATTTTTAAGAAAAAGGGAGAGTGTTGACTAGTTGTTCATACTAAATAGAACGATTCCACATTTGGATGGTCTTTCCAATATGTTTTCCTGCTTCTAGTAACACCGACAAATGGGTATATCCATCCAGCACTTCATAGACTGATTGTTGTTTGATCTCTTCATGTGGTAGCTCATGATAGGCAGGAAATTTTTCTATATCATACAGCTCATCCTCGCTGCCTACTAACATCGCATAGGGCCGATCCATCATCGCAAATTGTTTTTTAGGTGCAGACGGGGTTAAAGCAAGTGATAGATTGACGGTGATGGCTGTCAATAGAAGCGGATCCTGCTCGACTGCCCATGCTGGATAATGAAAACGCACGGCTTCAGAATGACTCATCAGCAACCCTTTTGTCATGGCAGACAAAACGAATTTCCATACTTGAACGGTCGCAAAAGGAATTTGATCAGGTCTTGCAGTGTCTGATTGATAGCCAAATTCAGGTGCAATAAAAAAGTAGCCATCAACTTCTCTTTTTTTCGGCCAAGATATGTAGTTTAGCAGTAATCCTGCTCCAGATGAATGCCCGCAAAGATAAACAGCTCCCTTATGCTGCTGTTTGACCGCATCCACAAACTGCGAAATATCTTGCCACACATCTGTGATACTAGGTGTATCACCCTTTTTTCCATCAGAATGGCCGTGACCTCTTAAATCGATTAAAAACGTATTCACTTGAAAATCATGCTGAAGCGTATAGGCGATATGCTCGTAACCAGCCAAACTATGAGCACCACCGCCATGAATCAAGATCACATTGGCCTGCGTCTTCTCTTCTGATAAAAATGGATAATACGCAAGGCTTGTGCCGTCGTGTGATGAAATGAATTGTCTTTCTGGAATATGGACAGGGGCTGCCTGCTGCATACTTGTAAATGAGAATGGTTCGTTCTTGATGTCTGTCAATTTCTCCGCTCCTTCAAACAGAAACGAGAATGGCCAGCCGCGCTAGTCATCTTCATTCCTATATCCTAATGAGTGATATTTCGAAATAAGAATAATTTACTTTCAGTGAAAATAAGGATCGTACTCATATACTGACGGTTCGGTGCTTTGGAAATGGGCACAATTCTCGTCAGAACGAGCAGTTGTTCAACTAGAATATTTCGTAAAAAAACAACCTGATCGAACCATGTTCATAGAATGATGAATATGAATGGAAAGAAAAGGCTTCTAAAGCATACCATAAGAATCCGTCCATCAGGTAAACCACTTTTGAATATCCCTGTTTCTTCTTGCGATCACTCATCACTACAACATCTTAATGTACTACTTTAAAGATGGAATGTTCACCTCCTCAATACCAATACATGAAAAAAAGACGAACGGTCAGCGTTCGTCTTCTTCCCTCACTTCACTTCTTCATGCTCCTGAACTGCATGTCGTTTACTGGCGATAAAGAGTGCAACGGTCATAGCTAGAATGGTCAGCGCCCACCAGAAGGTCGATACAGCCTCTTCATGATCGATGATAATCAAACGGATGACGGCTGTGATGCCAATGTAAATAAAATAGCGAAGCGGAAAATGAAAGTTTGATTTAAAGTACTTAATAATTAAGGCAATAAACTCAAAGTACATAAAGAAGATCAGCAGCTCACCAAGCATTTCATAATAGCTGTCTCCTTTGTTGACCACATTCTTGTAGACAAATTGGACAATATACCAAGTTTCACTAATTAAGAGGACGCTTAAAGCAATGGCCAGAAAGAACAGACAGATATTCAGAAGGCCTTGCAAGAGATCGGGTACCTTATGGAAGTTGTTGAATCGTTTCATTAGATTGTCTCTCCATTCCATGTTATTCATTTGTCATCTATATTTTGATGTGCCAGAATCGCAGCACGATGTAGTAAATATCGTTCTTTTCCATCCTTTCAAACTGCCCGTGCATGCGGGACATCATTCGTTTTATGCTTCGTTCACCAAGTCCAGTGCTTTCCTGTGTGTCATTTGTCTCTTTTATCGCATTGCTGACGTGGATCTCAAAGATTTCTTGATCGGATAGAAACGTAAGATTGATATCTTTTTTCGGATCGGCGTATTTCAGTATGTTCGACATCAGATTATCAAACACTCGGCCCAGCTCCTCGACATTCACATTGATATAGCTGTCTGGCAGCTCTCCTAAAAGATGAACCTTGAATGTCTCTTGCTGCAAGATCGCCACCTGATCTGATAAGAGATCGTAAATGACCTCTTTGACTGCAACGGTCTCAAGCTCAGGTTCATGTTCTTTATCAAGTAGAAAATAGGCAAACAGATTATCAGACAGATTTTTCAATTGCAGTGCTTTCTCATAAGCACTTGCTATATATTGATCTTTACGGGGGTCCGCTCCAGCCTCCTCTTTTTTCGCAAACTCCAGGTTCATCATGAGCGACGTCAGCGGTGTCCTCATATCATGTGACATTTCAGTAACCAAGCTGCGGCTCTCTTCTTGCAGCTCGTCGATGGCTTGAAGCTTGTCCAGAAAAGCTTTTCGAAGATCCTCAATACTTTTGGCAATCATGGCTAATTCATCATGCCCTTTTACCGTCATCTCATAGTCCAGCTCGCCGCCTTCAAGAATATGAATGTCTTGGTGAATCGTTTGCAGATAGCGTAAACTTTTGCGAATGCCAAGCAGAACAATGAGGAGAAAAATAAGCGTCGCCCCGAGCAGCTCGAGTGTAAAGGCAAGATCGTGGTAACGAGATGAATAGAAACCATCCACCATGACGCGGCCTTCACCGTCGCTAAACTGAACTGGATACGAATGATGCTCAGCGTACTGGGTCACCTTTTCTTTTCCGTACGCCGATTCATCAGCAGCCGAATAGATGGAGTCATATTGCAGCACTTCATCCTTGAAGATGGTCAAATTAATGTAATTCTCTTTTTTCACCCACTCCCCAAACGCTTGTCGATCTGTTGAAGACAGCTTATTCTCAGAAACATAACGACTGAATTTTTGAATATATTTAGCTGACTCCTCCTCGTAATACTCGTCCGAACTCAAGTATCCGTCAATGAGCTCATTGGTGATCTTTTGCAGCGTCATAAAAACAAGACCGCTCACAATGGCAGCCGCCAAAATCAGCAATGCCAGCTTTTTAGCTAGCGTATATTTACGATGTGCCAAATCGGTATCCTCTTCCCCATTCCGTTTTAATATATACAGGGCGAGCTGGATCATCTTCAATTTTGGCACGCAGCTTTCGAATATGCACCATCACCGTATTGTTAGAACAATAGAAATAAGGCTGTCCCCACACGCTCTCATAAATATTTTGGGCTGAAAAGATTTTGTTTCGCCTGCTCATCAGCAGCTTGAGCACACGATATTCTAAATCAGACAGCTTGATTTGCTGACTTTCTTTCCACACTTCATTAAATTCTTCGCTCACCCTCAGCTTGCCCCCAACAAGAAAAGTTTCTTCCTGTTCCTTCTTTTCCTGATAGACGGTATACCTGCGTAATTGTGCAATGACTCTAGCATGGAGCTCCTCTTCTGAAAAAGGTTTTGTCATATAATCATCCCCGCCGGCAAGTAAGCCTTCGGTTTTATCGAATGTACTTGATTTGGCTGTCAGAAATAGAATCGGAACATTAGAAGAGGCTCTCATCTGCTGGCACGTTTCGATACCTGATATACCTGGCATCATCACATCCAAAATCACCAAATCGAGCGAATCGTCCACAAGTTTCAATGCTTGCTCGCCATTCATCGCTCTCAGCACCTCATATCCAGCACGTGTAAGGGATTCCTGCAAAAGGTCTCCAATATCTTGATCATCTTCTACGATTAATATTCGATGCGTCATGTCTCTCTCACCTCATGATACGTGATGTACTTTCTTTTATGTCTTTACTATATATCATCTAGCTATGTGAAAAGATACAGCATAAATCTTAACAGTTTATGAATATGACCATCTGCCATCAATTTGTCACATTCATTTTCAAAAAATTGGATCTTCATAAATTGTTAAGAATTGGGTCGTATATTGATTCATTGTAAGGATCGATGTGTTGATCCGAATGACATTTATCATAACAAGAAAAGGAGCATGGATATGAATGCAAACAAAGTAGCACACGCGATGAATTTGAAGGATCGAGTTCATTTCTTAGACATCGTAAGAGGATTCGCCTTAATGGGAATTATTCTGGTCAATTACTTTTTAATCGTGGATTCGGCGAAGGGGTTCGATATGGAATCAAATGATGTCTTTCACAACTTGGTGAATTGGTTTGCCTCAGGGAAATTCATTACGTTGTTCTCCTTCCTATTCGGGGTTGGTTTTATGATTTTTATGGATCGCGCTGCCCAAAAGGTGGACAGTCCGAACAAGCTGTTTGCCCGCAGGTTAACCATTCTCTTAGGGTTTGGCCTTCTGCATTTAACTTTTGTTTGGATTGGTGATATTTTGGCCTATTATGCAGTCACTGGCTTTTTATTGCTTTTCTTTTACAAACGCACAGCCAAAACCATCCGAAACTGGCTGATCACACTCTTTGTGATTCAATTGCTCACACCCTTTTTCACGATGCTGCTCAATTCCATCAGTACAGGATCATCAGGCAAGCCCGATTTTGCTGATTTCGAGCTGAACAGCCACAACAGTCTGAATTATTTAGCATCCATCGGAGACAGGTGGGCTGATATGGTGACGATGGCTTCCAGTTCATTTTTCACTGTCTATTCTATGTTCTTCATGTTTTTACTTGGTGTGTATTTTGTGAAAATGGAGTTTTTCAAAAACATGGAGGCGAAAAAAGCAATTTGGAATCGCATTTGGATCATTTGTACAATCGCTTTTCTCATCACCCAAGGCAGTACGATCATTACGGCGGTCAATCCTTTTGAAAATGCACTCTGGGTGAACATTGCCACTGCCCTGGAACAAAACGTGGGATTAACTGGCAGTATGTTTTATATGAGTACACTTGCGATGCTATTTCTACACGTTCCTCAGCTGCGAGGTGCTTTAATGGTCTTTACCAAAGTCGGACGGATGTCCCTGACCTGTTATTTGCTTCACTCGATCATTGGAACCATGCTATTTCTAAAGTATGGAGCGGGGCTTGCCGATCATCTTCAGCCTGCTGGTACGTTCTTCATGGCTATTGGCGTGTATGTCTTCCTTGTGCTTTTCAGTACGTTATGGTTAAAACGGTTTAAGTACGGACCGATGGAATTTATTTGGCGTCAGCTGACGTATGGAAAGGTACATGATAAACCGAAAACCAATACATTCACTGCGGCGAAGTAACTCACCGTGATAAAAACAGATAAGAAAAAGGCGAACTGTAGTGGTTCGCCTTTTCTGAAGTCTTTTATGGTTCAATACTGGTCGACCATTTCTTGCAATTGATTCAGATAACTTTCTTTTAATTCATCAGGGTATTCAATTTTCACATGTTTCCCAAATGAGATCAAATAGTGGGTCATATACGATAATTCTTCTTGGTTGTACCCACCCATAATATAAGGAGTATCATCAACGATCTCCAATCTCATATTCGGATAATGATTCTTCAAAAACTTTTCTTTTCCTTGTTCCGTTAATCGACATTTAAATGAGATATCATGATAAGTTTTTTCGTACTCGAGCTGCAGTTCTTTTAATTCTTCCTTCGTAAAGGTGTCTCTGATTTCTTCTTCAATCATCACGTCCTTCATAAAGTCACATCTATAGATGCCCCACTTTTTATTTCGAACATCATATGCTTTGGTGAACCAAATCCCATTTCGATAAAACAACTCAAGAAATTGCAGCCTGATCCTTTTATTTTCATTTTGAGTATAAGTCATCTTCACGATTTGATCTTCCATCATCGCCTGTAAAATCAATTCCAATTGATTTTGTTCACTGACTGGTGCGACATTATAGTAATGAATCACATCCAAAGTCTCCGTGATCATTTGTTTTCTCTCATCAGACATTGTGGCAAACAGCTTTTGCCGAATTTGTGAGTAGGATTTTTTAAATGGTGTTGCTGACACCAAGTCTAAAGCTTTAAGCGCGAAAAAAATAGCTTGAACTTCATCGATATTGAAATAAATAGGAACCAATGGAGATTGATTCACCAGTCGATATCCCCCATGTCTTCCATTTTCAACATAAAAAGCTAAGCCCATCGACTCTAGCTCTTCCATATCTCTCAAAGCCGTGCGTTTAGATATGCCAAATTCAGTTTCTAAATCCTTTAGCTGAAATGAGTATTTATCACTTAAAAAAATAAGCTCTTGGTTTAATCGTTCTGATTTTTTCATTTTGACTTTCCTTTTGAAAAAGGTGACATGTTTTGTCACCTTTATATTTTATACTCAGTTTATCAAAAGAAAAGGAGCATGTATATGCAAACCTTAATCATTAACGCGCACCCTGATTTCACTCATCGAGAAAGTTATTCAAACAAACTGCAAACACTATTTTTAGAACAGTTTAAAGAAAGGTTTCCTCATGAGGAACCAACGATTTTACATTTATATGGAACTGAAATTCCTCGTATCGAAAAAGAACAGCTGCTACGTATTTGGGATAAGCAAGCATCTGAACAAACATTAACAGCTACGGAAGAAAAAATTGCTGCTGCTTCTTCTGCTTTATTGGCTCAATTCAAAGCACATCATCGAATTGTGATTGTGTCACCTGTTCATAATTTCAATGTGACTTCACGTATGAAAGATTATATAGATAATATCTTGATTGCTAGAGAAACGTTCAAATATACAGAAGCTGGTTCAGTTGGTCTGATGACTGACGATTATCGTGTACTTTTGCTTCAAGCAAGCGGCTCAATTTTCACAAATAACGATCGATATACACCTCTGGAATTTTCACATCATTACCTAAAAGAAATATTTCAAAACTTGATGGGGTTTCATCAATTTCATATTGTCCGGGCACAAGGAACAGCTATTTTAGAAGAAGAAACGATCTTGACATCTGCAGCTGACGATTTGTCTAAAGCCTTTGATGAGTTTTACTCTCCTAGCGGGATGTAAGTTGTATTTTTTCAAAAACAAAAAGACCAAAAACGTTTGATATCACGTTTTTGGTCCTTTTTTTTATTAACCGATAGAACCTTCCATTTCAAACTTAATCAAGCGGTTCATTTCAACGGCGTATTCCATTGGCAGTTCTTTTGTGAATGGCTCGATGAAGCCCATGACGATCATTTCTGTTGCTTCTTCTTCAGAAATTCCGCGGCTCATCAAGTAGAATAGCTGTTCTTCTGATACTTTTGATACCTTCGCTTCGTGCTCTAATGAAATGTTGTCGTTTAAGATTTCATTGTAAGGGATTGTATCAGATGTTGATTTGTTATCCATGATGAGTGTGTCACACTCGATGTTTGAGCGTGCACCCTCTGCTTTGCGACCGAAGTGAACGATTCCGCGGTATGTGACTTTACCGCCTTGTTTCGAAATCGATTTCGATACGATCGTGGAAGATGTGTTTGGTGCAAGGTGAATCATTTTCGCACCTGCATCTTGGTGCTGACCTTTACCTGCTAGGGCAATACTTAATGTCATACCTCGAGCACCTTCACCTTTTAGGATGACCGCTGGGTATTTCATTGTCAGCTTAGAACCGATGTTTCCATCAATCCATTCCATTGTCGCATTCTCTTCACATACTGTACGTTTCGTCACAAGGTTGAAGACGTTGTTTGCCCAGTTTTGAATCGTTGTATAACGGCAGTAGCCGCCCTTTTTAACGACGATTTCAACAACCGCACTGTGAAGAGAGTTTGTTGTGTAAACTGGTGCTGTACAGCCTTCTACGTAATGCACATGTGCGCCTTCATCAACAATGATCAGTGTACGCTCGAACTGACCCATGTTCTCAGAGTTGATACGGAAGTATGCTTGAAGTGGTGTATCTACTTTGACGCCCTTTGGTACGTAGATAAATGAACCACCAGACCATACAGCCGAGTTAAGCGCAGCAAATTTGTTGTCAGTCGGAGGAATGACTTTTGCCCAGTGCTCACGGAAGATGTCTTCGTTCTCTTTTAATGCGCTGTCTGTATCTTTAAACACAATGCCTAGATCTTCAAGGTCTTGCTTCATGTTGTGATACACAACCTCAGATTCATACTGAGCAGATACACCTGCTAAGTACTTTTGCTCTGCTTCTGGGATCCCAAGCTTATCAAAGGTTTGTTTGATTTCTTCTGGTACTTCATCCCAAGAACGCTCAGAGCGCTCAGATGGCTTTACGTAGTACGTAATTTCATCAAAGTTTAATGCATTTAAATCTCCGCCCCATTGTGGCATCGGCATGTTGTAAAAGTGCTCAAGAGATTTCAAACGGAAGTCGAGCATCCACTGAGGCTCTTCTTTCATACGAGAAATTTCTTCAACGATCTCTTTTGTCAGTCCGCGCTCTGAACGGAAAATGGAAACGTCTTTATCAGAAAAGCCGTATTTATATTCACCAACATCTGGCATTTTTTTAGCCATCCATTTTCACTCCAATCTTATGATTTGCCGTTATCTTCGGCAGATGCGCCTTTTTCAAGCGCCTTCCAGGATAATGTTGCACATTTGATGCGGGCTGGGAATTTTGCCACTCCCTGCAGCGCCTCAATGTCACCAAGATCAATGGAATCGTCGTATTCTTTTCCTAGCATCATATCGGAGAAAATCTGAGACATTTTCAAAGCTGTTTCAATATCTTTCCCTTTAATCGCCTGCGTCATCATAGAGGCAGATGCCATCGAAATAGAGCATCCTTCTCCTTCAAATTTCGCATCAATGACTTTTTCGTCTTCGATTTTCATCGTGAGACGAATGCGGTCACCACACGTTGGGTTGTTCATATCGACGACAATGCTGTCGTTTAACACACCTTTGTTTCTCGGATTTTTATAATGATCCATAATCACTTGTCTGTACAGTGTGTCTAAGTTTACATTAAAAGACATTCGTAAAATACTCCTTTGTCTTACGGAGCGCTGCGATGAGCTCGTCAATCTCTTCTTCTGTATTGTACAGATAGAAGCTTGCTCTTGCAGTTGCTGATACACCAAGCCATTTCATGAGCGGCTGTGCACAGTGGTGTCCAGCACGAATGGCGACACCTTCCGTATCCAGAACAGTTGACGCATCATGTGGATGGACGTCGTCTAAGTTAAACGTCACAAGTCCAGCTCGGTGCTGCGGTCCATAAACTGTCGCACCGTCAAGCTCCTTAAAGCGCTCAAGCGCATAAGTGGCAAGCTGATGCTCGTAACGGCTGACTTCTTCCATACCAATGTCATTTAAGAAATCAATCGCTTTTCCTAGTCCAACTGCTCCGGCAATAATCGGTGTTCCCGCTTCAAATTTCCACGGCAGCTCTTTCCAAGTAGAATCATACAGATCCACAAAGTCGATCATTTCACCGCCAAACTCAGCAGGCTCCATATTATTCAAAAGGTCCTTCTTCCCGTAAAGTACACCGATGCCAGTCGGTCCACACATTTTATGCCCAGAGAATGCGAAAAAGTCACAATCTAGATCCTGAACATCAATTTGCATGTGCGGCGTGCTTTGCGCACCATCGACGACAATGATTGCCCCATGATCATGGGCAATTTTAGCGATCTCTTTAATCGGGTTGATGGTTCCTAATACGTTTGAGACATGTGTGACAGCGACGATTTTCGTTTGATGTGTGACCGTTTGCTTCACATCTTCAAGCGATAGCGTGCCGTCTTCCTGTAACGGAATGTATTTCAATGTGGCGCCAGTTGCTTTTGCTGCTTGCTGCCAAGGGATGATATTCGCATGATGCTCCATGTGCGTAATGACAATCTCATCGCCTTCTTTGAGGTTTGCTCTTGCATAGCTGATCGCCACTGTGTTTAGTGCAGTTGTTGTGCCTCTAGTAAAAATAATCTCCTGGACAGATGAAGCACGGATGAATGCACGAACTTTCTCTCTCGCACCCTCGTATGCGTCCGTTGCTTTTGTGCCAAGGGTATGAACACCCCTGTGGACGTTCGAGTTGTAAGACCGGTAATACTCATTCATTGCATCAATGACCACTCTTGGTTTTTGAGAAGTCGCTGCACTGTCCAAATACACCAAATCATGTCCGTTCACTTGCTGATGAAGGATTGGAAACTGCTCACGAACGTCTTTGATATTCATTATTTTACTTTCCTTTCAATCACAGAAACGAGCTGCTTTTTAACTCCTTCAATCGGCAGTTCTTTGACGACTGGATTTAAGAAGCCATAAATCACAAGTCTTTCTGCATCTTCTTTGGATATCCCGCGGCTCATGAGGTAATACAATTGAATTGGATCGACACGTCCAACAGAAGCAGCATGCCCTGCTGTGACATCATCTTCATCAATTAATAGAATTGGGTTTGCGTCACCGCGTGCTTTCTCACTCAGCATGAGAACACGTGATTCCTGCTCTGCATTTGACTTCGTTGCGCCATGCTCGATTTTACCAATTCCGTTAAAGATAGAGGATGCTTGATCCTTCATCACACCATGCTTCAAGATATACCCTTCAGAGTTTTTACCGAAGTGGATGATGCTTGTTGTAAAGTTTTCTGTTTGATTGCCCCGGCCGACAACAACTGATTTTGTATCACCGAATGTACCGTCGCCCATGAGCTTTGTGATGTTTTCAGACACGACGTCTCCATCATTCATCAGGCCAAGCGCCCATTCGATTTTACTGTCACGGCCATTTGCCATACCGCGTCTGTTCACATAGACTGTGACACCTTCTGCAAGGTTATCTACTGCACCGTAAGTGACGCGGGCATTAGCTCCTGTAAACACTTCAGACACGATATTGAAGATCGCTTCTTCCGGCTTTGCTGTACTGATGTAGTTTTCTACATATGTCACAGCACTATGGTCGTCTGCTACGACGATGACATGGTTGAACAAAGTCGTGTCGTCATTTTCATGCAGGTAGACGGCTTGAATTGGTGCTTCAAGTTCTACATTTTTCGGTACATAGAGGAAAGCTCCACCATTGACTAAAGCAGCATGTAAAGCTGTTAGTTTATGCTCATCTACTTTTACTGCATCAGTCATGAAGTATTTCTGCACTAGATCTCCATGTTCGCGGATCGCTGTATGAAGGTCAGTGAAGATCACGCCTTTGTCTTTCGCTTCCGTTGAAAGAGACAAGTATGCTGGCGTTTGATCACGCTGAATGTAGACTGTCTTATCCGTGTCCTCTAAATCAATGAGAGATTTCACTTCTTCAGGAAGCTCTTCTAATGATCCAAATGGCGCACTTTCGACTGTATGCTGTTTGAAATTGGTTAAATTCCATTTAGAAATATTCGTTTTGTCAGGCTTTGGCATTGGAAGGTCTTCTGCTTTTTCAAGAGCCTGTAAGCGAAGGGAACTCATCCATGCCGGTTCCTGATGCTTCTCGGAGAAGCTTTTGACATAATCTTGATCTACTGATAATTTCGTTTCTAATGTCATCAATAATCCTCCTAACGCTTACGCTTCTTGACCAACAGTTTCGTCTTCAATTCCTAACTCTTTTTTAATCCAGTCATAGCCTTCTGCTTCTAAACGCTGCGCGAGCTCTGGTCCGCCAGATTTCACGATACGTCCTTGCATCATGACATGAACGTGATCTGGTGTGATGTAGTTCAGTAGACGCTGATAGTGAGTGATCATTAAGCAGCCGAAGCTTTCGCCGCGCATTCTGTTAATTCCTTTAGAAACCACTTTCAACGCATCGATATCAAGACCAGAATCGATTTCGTCAAGAATCGCAATTTTTGGTTCAATCATCATTAATTGAAGAATTTCATTGCGTTTTTTCTCCCCGCCTGAAAAACCTTCGTTTAGGTAGCGCTGCGCCATGTCTGGGTCCATTTCAAGGAACTCCATGTTTTCGTCCATTTTGCGGATGAATTTCATCAGAGAGATTTCATCGCCTTCTTCTCTGCGAGCGTTAATAGCAGAACGAAGGAAGTCCGCATTTGTGACACCACTAATTTCAGATGGGTATTGCATCGCAAGGAAAAGACCTGCTTGAGCGCGCTCATCTACTTCCATTTCAAGTACATCTTCGCCATCTAGCAAAATGCTGCCTTTTGTTACTTCATATTTAGGGTGTCCCATAATTGCAGCAGATAAAGTTGATTTACCTGTACCGTTTGGTCCCATTACTGCGTGGAATTCTCCACCTTTTATCTCGAGGTTTACACCCTTTAAGATTTCTTTCCCTTCAATCTCAACGTGCAAGTCCTTAATTGTTAATGTCGAAGCAGTCATATATCGATACCTCCAAAATAATCATTATTCTCAATTTATTCTCATTCTAATTTTATAACAAATTAAAAGTGAATACAACACATTCACGATATACGTGAGAGGATGCTCTCAAAATTCTAACAAAAAAAGCCGGTAGATAAAAGGATTTATGTCGAAAAGACTGTTTTCATAAAGAAAGGACGGGAAACTGTTCTCCCCGTCCCTGAGCTATTTAATAGCCTCGTATATTCATTTTTGCGAGCTGTCTTTTCTCATCTCGATAGGACTGCTCTCGTTTATATTCCACTTTCATCCGTAAGTCATGGTCTCTTTCGTACTCTGCATAGCTCATGCCATGAGCTTTATGCATGGCCTTTTCCATCTCGGCGGTATAATCCAATCCCAGTGTACTATGGTCCGAACAAATAATAAACCATTCCCTTCTTTGAGTGTAGCTTTATTATATCAAAGACATGCGGCTTCACTCAAAAGGGATATGACGTTCTATGCTGGCATATTTTCTCACACAATCGGCTGAGAACGACTCAACTCCCTGATATGGAAAAATACCGTCTTATCCTTCCCTTAATGCGTCTGTCCTCCAAATTCATCAATACATTGCAGAACGACAGTAATCCCTTGACTCAGTGCTGCCCCGCCGCCAAATGCTGCCGCCACGCTGACAACCTCCAGCAAATTCTCTTCTGTCGCGCCTTGATCGAGCGCTCCCTTTGTATGATAAATCATGCAGTATTCATCCTGTGCATGAATACTGATGCCAAGGGCAATCATTTGCTTTTCCTTTTGCGTTAATGAATCGCTCTGAAAGCATTGCTCCGTAAATTCATTGAATTTCTTCCCAAACACCGGCATTTTCTTCTGAAATTCACCCATTGCCGTTTTATAATCCGTCAATGATTGCTGCATAGATCCGCTCATATGCTGTTCATTCATCTTTATTCCATCCCTTCAGGTCATTTGTTCGTTTTTATTATGAGCGAGATTTGAAAAAATACACAAAAAACCTCGCTTTGATGAAAGCGAGGTTGAATCGTTGTTATTCAGATACCGGTAGAACTGCACCGTCGTATTTTTTGTCGATGAATTCTTTAATTTTATCAGAGTGAAGAACTTCCATTAATGTTTTGATCTTCTCTGATTTTTCTTCACCTTTGCGAACAGCCACGATGTTTGCATACGGGTTGTTCTTTGTTTGCTCAAGTTCGATTGAATCGTTTTTCGGATTCAATTTATTTTGGATCGCATAGTTGACGTTGATAAACACAGCATCGCCTTCACTGTTTTCATAAGCTTTCGCTGTTAGTTCAGGAGCGATTTTTTTGAACTTTAGGTTCTTTGGGTTTTCTTTGATGTTCTTGACCGTTGAGTTGATTGTATCAACCTTTGGATCAAGCTTAATGACACCGGCATTTTGTAATAGAGCAAGCATACGTCCTTGCTCAGCTACGTTGTTTGTCATGATGATGGTGCCGCCATTTGGAATATCTTTTACTGATTTGTATTTCTTAGAGTAGATACCGAAAGGCTCAAGGTGAACCGCACCAGCACTTACTAGGTTATAATCTTTGTTTGATTTGTTCTCTTCGTTCAAGTAAGGGATATGTTGGAAAAAGTTTGCATCCACTTCTTTTTCAGCTAACGCTTTGTTGTACATTTTATAATCACTAAGTACCTTCACTTTGAGGTCGTAGCCTTTTTCTTTTAGAAGTGGTTTTGCTTCTTCAAGAATCTCGGCATGTGGTGTTTTTGAAGCAGCAACCGTAATGGTTTTGCTATCACTTGCGTTATTAGATGAACCGCATGCAGCTAAAATGCCTGCAAATGCTAGGAATAGTGCACTTAAAATCAATTTCTTCATGAATAAATCCTCCCTTATCTTTTATCAATTTTATTTGTAATCAAATCACCGATTATTTGAATAATAAAGACGATGATGAGAATAAATACAGTGGCAACAAGTGTGACATCTGTATTACCAGATTGGTATCCTTCCACATAGGCAAGGTCACCAAGTCCGCCTGCTCCAATTGCACCTGCAATCGCAGTTGAGCCAATTAGAGCAATCGCTGTTACGGTAATACCTGAAATGAGGGCTGGCAATGATTCTGGCAGCAATACTTTGAAAATGATGGTCGACGTTTTCGCTCCCATTGATCGTGCTGCTTCAATGACTCCTTTGTCTACTTCACGCAGTGCAATTTCGACAAGGCGTGCATAGAATGGAGCTGACCCTATGACAAGGGCAGGGAGGGCTGCATTGGGACCTAGAATTGTGCCCATAATAAGTTTTGTAAACCCTAATAATAGAATGATTAAAATGATAAAAGGAATCGATCTAAAAATGTTGACGACTGCACCGATGACGGTGTTGATTGGTTTATTCTCCCAAAGACCGCCTTTACTTGTGAGAAAGAGCAGGAGTCCAAGAATAATACCGATGACAAAGGCAAACGCCAATGAAATGAGTGTCATATAGACTGTTTCACCCGTTGCATTCCAAATGACATCTAAATCAACGTTCGGAAACCATTTCTCAAACATGTGTCATCACCTCGATTTCAACCTGTTTGCTTTGGATATAGGCGATGGCTTTTTCTACCTCGGTCTCTTCTCCATTAATATGGATAAAGAGTGTTCCAAACGCGCCTTCCTGCGTTTGAGAAATCTTTCCTTGAAGGATGTTCACATCGACATTGAAGGATCGAATGATTTCAGTGATGAGCGGCTGCTCGGCAGAATCACCAATAAAGGACAACCGTACGACCTGACCTTCTTTTACACGCTCTAAGACGTGCTCGATTGTTTCTTTCGCTTCCTCTGGTTCAGCAAGCTGCTGTACAAATCGCTTCGTCATTTCTTCCTTTGGCTGTCTGAAGACGCGTAATACTTCGCCTTCTTCGACAATACGTCCATTCTCCATGACCGCCACGCGATGACAAATTTTGCGAATGACGTGCATTTCGTGTGTAATCAACACAATCGTCAGCCCTAGTCGTTTATTGATATCTGCTAAAAGATCAAGGATAGAATCGGTTGTTTGTGGATCAAGCGCTGATGTTGCTTCGTCACAAAGAAGAACCTTTGGATCATTTGCTAATGCTCTCGCAATTCCCACACGCTGCTTTTGCCCGCCGCTTAGCTGAGACGGATACGCATTTTCTTTTCCTTCTAAACCGACTAATTTAATCAGTTCATTCGCACGTTCTCTCCGTTTTGATGTCGGTACACCCGCGATCTCAAGCGGGAACATAATATTTTGTCTCACCGTTCTTGACCAAAGTAGGTTGAAGTGCTGGAAGATCATACTGATTTCTTGTCTTGCTTTCCGAAGTTTCGCATTCGATACTTCATTGATCCGGTTGCCTGCCACTTCAACAATTCCTGCTGTTGGCAGCTCCAGACCGTTTAATAGGCGAATAAGCGAGCTTTTTCCGGCACCGCTATACCCGATAATTCCGAATATTTCACCTTTATCGATATCCAAGTTAACGGCTTTCACGGCATCAACATTTCCGCTTTTAGAGTGGTACGTTTTTGATACATTCTGTAAATGGATCACAGTCTGTTCACCTGCTTTCTTGCTGAATCTATAGGTTGCCATCACATACGTTATTTATTCTTCTGCTGTCATGCCTCTAGCCTGACACCAGTTCAGTAAAAAAGACCTAACTGCAACGCAAGCAGAAAGGCCTTTTATGTTCAATACGCCTTTCTCTCATCTTTCAAAGCATTGCGGCTTTGAGTGAATTGGCACCAATTTCAGCTATGCTGACGGTTGCCGGGTTTCATAGGGCACGTCCCTCCACCTCTCTTAATAAGAGAAAATATGTTGTTTTATGTGATGTTCATGTTTTTACTAACGTAGAATATCATGCTACCCGAGATATGTCAACGCTGTAAATCGCTAATTTCCAAGTAAACGACTACGTTATCATTTTTCGAAAAAAACCGTTCGTCAGCCAAAGCACAGCCTCTAGTCTTAGGAGCGCACGGAATGATCCTTTTACCTTCACTTGTCCTCTGCTAATTAACTGCTGTAAGGACATATCTCCATCTAATAATTGAAGTATTTCTTTTCTCTCACCATAAAAGATGAGATCCGATAACTCAATTGCAGGCAGTTTCTTCACTTCACCACGTTCATCCACAATCAATGTACAAGAGTCAGTTTCCGCCTCAAATGTAATCTTCAAGGATGATGATGAGAGCAGCGGTTTTAATAATAAACGCTGCCCTGTGTTCCCATGGGTTTTCACATTTTCCACATGTATAACCTCCCTGTCATTTGGTTATACATAACATTTCTCTACAAACATTGGCTTGTCCTTTATAAATAACTCGACAAATTTTCAGACGAATTGCTTGAAATATGACAAAAAACCGCTTTATTTAGCGGTTTCAATCATTTCATGAAGATATGGAACGGAGTGAAAGGCATAGCCTTTTTGCACCTGCTCACCTTTTTTAAACAGTAGAAAGCAAGGAACGCTTTCGATCTCAAAAGCTTTTGCAAAGCCTGGTGAGTAGTTTAAATTGTTTTCATAAAATGGTACATCCGGCTGCATGGTGTCTACGACTGTCAGCATTTTCTTTGCCAGCTGACATGTCCCGCAAAACGGTGTATATAAGTATAAAAGAAATAAATCGTCCTCTATTTCCTTGAATTCGTGTTCTTCAATCTCTTTCATATACGTCCACCCTCATAAATATTTCGAATGAACATCAATGTTTGCAGCTAATAGGATAGATGCAATGTGGGCTGACGGTGAAGCGGCCACTTCGCGGTATGTTCTGTCGACAAAAAGATGAAGTGCTTCAGGGAATTCTTTTCGAAATTGCTTCCGCAGTTTGTCGCCTGCATCGTCACTGTCTGCTAATATGTAAACGTCTTTCCCTAATAATTCGTCTACAAGCTGATCCAGCTTCGATGTACTGATCGTGCCATTGGTGCAAATGATGGTAACAGGTTCACTTATGACTTCTTTTAGCTTTTGTTTGTCTGTTTTACCTTCTACAATGATGACCTTTTCTACCTCTACATTCAACACGATCACCCGGCCCTTTTGACATTGTTCACTTCTCCCTTAGATTACAATCTTTCATCGAGGTTGTAAAGATTGGGCACTTGCACTAAAAAGACTGCAGCTTATGCTCACTGCAGCCTTATCTGTGATTAGCACCAGCCATTTTCATCATCACAGTCTACATATTTTTCTGTCCCGTGGGTCAATGTATCCGTCAGACGATAAAAACGATTTTGATCATAGGAATAACCTGATTTTAACTCATATTGGTTTTCACTAATCATCGTGCCAATCTCTTCATTTTGATGATACAGCACCATGCCGCTTTCTTTGAATCGGCCAGTGACATGATCTGTTATATCCACCTGTTCTTTTTGAAAAGACAAATTGGACACCCCCCCCATAAAGGTAGAGTGTCCAATTTCACGTGAATTAGTCTTCTTTTGTCATTTCTTCATATTGCTCAGCAGTCATCAAGTTCTCAATTTCAGATGTATCAGCTGGCTCTACCACGATCATCCATGCTTTTTCGTATGGAGAGTCGTTGACGAATTCAGGGCTGTCATCCAGCTCATCGTTCACTTCGACGATTGTGCCGTTGATCGGTGCGTAAAGCTCAGAAACTGTTTTCACTGATTCTACACTTCCGAAAGGCTCGTCCGCTGTGATTTTGTCTCCTACTTCAGGAAGCTCAACGAACACGATATCGCCTAGCTCAGATTGAGCAAAATGCGTAATACCGATACGCACCTTATCTCCTTCTACTTTGACCCATTCATGTTCTTCTGAATAACGTAAATCTTTTGGTGTGCTCATTCAATACCCCTCCAGTCTTTTCTTTCAATCTATATTGAAGATACCACAATCTGAATGAAAGTTACATCATTTCCAGACGCTTTTAAATGTATCTTCATTAAATCCAACTGTGACTCGTTTACCGTCTGTTGTAATCGGACGCTTGATCAGCATTCCGTTAGACGCGAGTAATTCTAGCTGCTCGTCCTCTGACATTGCAGGAAGTTGATCTTTCAGCTGTAGCTCCCGGTATTTCTGTCCGCTTGTATTAAAGAACTTCTTCAGCTCTAAGCCGCTTTTTTCGTAAAGGGCTTTTAATGTTTCTTTATCAGGCGTCTCTTCGACGATATGTATGCTGTTGATGTCTTTATTGTGTTCTTCCAGCCATTTTTTTGCTTTTCGGCATGTACCGCAAGATGGGTATTCATAAAAATCTAAAGCCACCATTTTCACCTCCTGCAAATTGTGAGAACATTTTATCACAAAATATTTTAAAAACCTAAATGTATGCTTACAAAAAGGTGCGGATATCACTCCGCACCTTTTAAGCTGTCCTTATACGATATATTTCTCTGCTTCAAAGATTCGTTTCGCCACTTCGCGCTTTTTGGCGATGACATTGATCGGGGTGAATCTTGTCAGTTTGCGAAGAGCTGACAGACTCATGCGGAGTGAATCTCCTTCTTCCATCGCGATCAAGGATTCTTTTGCATGGGCTTCAATTTTTAAGAAGGCTTCCTGCGTGAAAATTTGTGTGTAGGCAAGCTTTTGAGCGTTCTTTTCTAGCCCTGATGAAGCGATTGCCTTTTCGGTACGCAGAATCGCCGATTCAGCAGCAAAAATTTCATTGACGATATCCGCTATGTTCACAAGGATTTCTTGCTCTTTGTCTAAAGCTTTTCCATACTTCATCGCTGCCATACCAGATACCATAAGGGCGATCTTTTTCGCATGGGCGAGTAAATATTTTTCTTGATCAAGCGGCTGATCACCCGGCTCTTCCGGCATCATCATCATGAGCTCTTCCTGTAAGGTTTGCGCTTTTTGAAGCAGCGGAAGCTCCCCTTTCATCGCTTTCTTCAGGAATGTGCCTGGTACAAGCAGACGGTTGATTTCGTTTGTCCCTTCAAAAATACGGTTAATCCGCGAGTCACGATAGGCTCTTTCGACCTCGTATTCTTGCATGAATCCATATCCGCCGTGAATCTGCACGCCTTCATCTGCAATATAATCTAAAGTTTCAGAGCCAAGCACTTTACAAAGAGAGCATTCAATCGCATATTCTGCAATGGACTGGGCAATTTGTTTGCCGTCCTTTTGCTCTTCTTCACTTAATAGACCCATGCGCTGTTCAAATAATCCGACTGTGCGGTAAACAGCACTTTCCATCGCATAGAGCTTTGCCGACATGTTGGCTACTTTTTCACCAATTAAGCTGAATCGAGAAATTGGTGTTTGGAACTGCTTACGCTGGTTTGCATATTCTGCCGATAATTGAATGACACGTTTTGACGCACCAATTGTCCCGACAGCCAGCTTGTAGCGTCCGATATTCAAAATGTTAAAGGCAATGACATGACCTCTGCCAGCTTCACCTAGTAAATTCTCCTTCGGCACTTGAGCATCTTCAAGAATTAACGTTCTCGTCGAGGACCCTTTAATGCCCATCTTTTTCTCTTCAGGTCCAGTTTTGACACCTGGAAAATCCTTTTCTACGATAAAAGCAGAGAAGTGTTCACCATCAATCTTCGCATATACGACAAAGACGTCGGCAAATGCGGAGTTTGTAATCCATTGTTTTTCCCCATTAAGCACATAATGGGTTCCAGCATCATTCAGGACTGCAGTCGTTTTTGCTCCAAGAGCGTCAGAGCCTGATCCTGGCTCAGTTAGAGCGTACGCCGCAATCGTTTCTCCAGAAGCGAGTCCAGGCAGGTATGCTTCCTTTTGCGCTTGATTTCCAAACAGCACGATTGGCAGAGATCCAATGCCGACATGGGCGCCATAGGAAAGTGAGAAACTCCCTGCTCTGGAGAATTTCTCGGTAATGATGGCTGAACTGATTTTATCTAATCCGAGTCCGCCGAATTCTTCAGGCACATCAGCTCCTAGAAGTCCAAGCTCTCCAGCCTTTTTGAGAAGCCTGACGGAATGCTCGAATTCATGATGTTCAATTTGATCTATATACGGAACAACGTCTTGTAAAATATAATCCTCTGTTGTCTTTCCAATCATATGATGCTCATCAGAGAAATCCTCTGGTGTAAAGATATGCTCATAATTCGTCTCATCAATTAAGAAGCTTCCACCCTTTTTTACATCTTCCATTGCTTTCATCCTGATTTCCCCCTTTAGATCAATTCAAAAATTCCTGCTGCTCCCATGCCCCCGCCGATACACATTGTGACGATGCCAAATTGCTCGTTTCGCCGTTTCATTTCATGAATGAGTGACAGTGTAAGTTTCGTTCCTGTACAGCCGAGCGGATGCCCTAGCGCGATTGCCCCGCCATTGACATTCACTTTCTCTTCATCGATCCCTAAATGACGAATGACTTGAATTGCCTGAGAGGCAAACGCTTCGTTTAATTCAAACAGCCCGATATCCTTCAGCTCAAGTCCAGCGATTTTCAGCGCACGCGGAATGGCTTCAATCGGACCGATTCCCATCACCTCAGGCGGTACACCGCCAACAGCAAACGCCCGGAACTTGGCGAGCGGCTGAAGGGAAAGTGAGGATGCTTTCTCACGGTCCATCATCATCACACACGCAGCGCCGTCACTTGTTTGTGAAGAGTTTCCTGCGGTCACCGTGCCTTTTGTTGAGAAAGCCGGACGCAAAGTGGAAAGAATCTCCTCCGTTGTCCCCGCTCTCACGCCTTCATCCTGTGAGAACGTGAATTGATGTTCTTCTAATTGATATTGCTCCCCTACCCGCCGCTCTGTTACATCAACGGATACGATTTCATCTGAAAATTTCCCTTCCTGCAATGCTTTGGCTGCCTTTTGATGACTTCTTACCGCAAAGGCGTCCTGATCTTGACGTGTGACCTGATACTTTTGCGCCACTTGCTCTGCCGTGTGGCCCATGCTCATATAATATTCAGGCGCTTGCTCTGCCAATTGAGCATTCGGACGAATGGAATGACCCATCATCGGCACCTGTGACATCGATTCGACTCCTCCAGCTAAGATCGTTTCTGCCTGACCGAGCATAATCCGCTCACCCGCATAAGCGATTGACTGAAGACCAGATGAGCAGTAACGGTTGATGGTGATGGCAGGTACTGTATATGGAAGTCCTGCTAACGCCCCAATATTCCGAGCCACATTTAACCCCTGCTCTGCTTCTGGTGTTGCACACCCGATGATCAAATCATCTATCTGTCCGTCGTAATTACCGGCACGCTTTAATGTTTCTTTTACACACAATGCGCCCATATCATCAGGCCGAACATGTTTTAACGATCCTTTTTTCGCCTTCCCTACTGGTGTTCTCGCGCCAGCGACAATGACTGCTTCTCTCATTTTGACTCCCCCTTAGTTACGTAAAGGTTTTCCTTTGACGAGCATGTGCTGCATGCGTGCCTGTGATTTCACTTCTCCTACAAGACTTAAAAAGGCTTCCCTTTCAAGCTCTAATAAGTATTGCTCCTCTACCTCTGTTCCAAATGGCAGTTTCCCGCCGGAAATGACATGAGCTAATTTTTTGACAATGGTCATGTCATGCTCTGAAATGTATCCAGACAATCTCATATTTTCAGCCGCCAATATCATTGCTGCATAGCCTGTTTCTCCCATGACGGGCACCTTTTGCTTGAGCGGTGCACGATAACCCGCTTTATCAAGAGAGAGAACAAGTTGTTTCGCATCATAGATCAGGTGGTCCCCGTTCATACTGATTCGGTCACTCACGCGGAGCATGTTCATATCCCGCGCTTCCTCAGCCGAAGTAGATACTTTAGCCATTGCTATCGTTTCAAATGTTTTCAGCGTGGCATCTTGTATAGCGGTCTGCGTCGGCTTAGCTGACCCTTGCAGATGGCGAAGGTATAATTCTTTGTTTCCACCACCGCCCGGAATCAGTCCAACTCCAGCCTCGACAAGACCCATGTATGCTTCACTGGACGCCTGAATAGCTGCTGCCGGCAGACAAACCTCTGTTCCGCCTCCGAGTGTCATACCAAACGGTGCAGCAACGACTGGACGGTCGCTATATTTCACCTTCATCATTGCCTGCTGGAAGCGGCGGATCACAAAGTCAATTTCAAAGAAATTATCGTCCTGAGCTTCCATTAAAATCAGAGCAAGGTTGGCACCAACACAGAAGTTCTTCCCTTGGTTTCCGATGACAAGCCCTCTATAATTCTGTTCCACCTCATCGACAGCGCGATTGATCATGTCAATGACATCTAGTCCAATGGCATTGCTTTTGGAGTGAAATTCGAGCAAGACGACATCATCACCGATATCAATCAAGCTCGCACCAGAATTTTTAAAAATCACGCCCTGCTTCTTTTTCAATTTCGCTAAAGAAATATTCTTTTCGTTTCCTTTTTCCTGTTCATAAGCCCCATTGTGATAAAACGCACGCTCTCCATCAGCATTCTCTTGATAGAATGTGTCGTGTCCTTCTGACAGCATGTCTTGCACCCACTGCGGGATGCTGTGACCTTCTGCTTCCATGCGCTCGACTGCTTTTTTCACACCGATTGCATCCCAGAGCTCAAATGGACCGTGCTGCCAGCCAAATCCCCATTTCATTGCGTTATCGACGGACTGAATATCATCCGCAATTTCGCCTTTTAACTGAGCTGAATAAAGGAGCACAGGTGCCGTCATGTTCCAAAGCAATTGTCCTGCACGGCCATCTTGATAAATAAGCGCTTTCAATTTCGCTTTCGTCCCTTTTTGCTGCTTCGCCATCTCAATGCCTGGATCTTTAAGCTTCGTTCGTTCTCCATACGTGAGCGTCACAGGATCAAGTTCTAAAATGCCCTTTCCATTTTTTTGATAAAATCCTTGCCCTGCCTTGCTGCCAATCCATCCTTTTTCAAGCATTGTTTCAATAAACTCAGGCAGCTGGAAAATATCTTTTTCCTTTCCTTCTACTTGGTCATATACGTTGCGGGCTACATGGGAAAACGTGTCGAGCCCTACGACATCAAGTGTACGGAAGGTCGCACTTTTCGGTCTTCCAATGAGGGGTCCTGTGACCGAGTCCACCTCTCCAATGGTGTATTTGTTTTCAAGCATTTCACGCACTGTCACAAGGAGTCCATAAGTACCAATACGATTGGCAATAAAGTTCGGCGTATCTTTCGCTTCAACGACGCCTTTGCCAAGTACATCCTCACCAAACGTTTTCATGAATGCAAGTACTTCTGGATCTGTTTCTTGAATAGGAATGATTTCTAAAAGCTTTAAATAACGAGCTGGGTTAAAAAAATGTGTGCCTAAAAAGTGGCGTTTAAAATCATCTGATCGGCCTTCTGCCATTTTTTCAACCGAAATACCGGATGTGTTACTTGATACGATGCTGCCTTCTTTGCGGTGTTCGTCGATGAGAGAGAATACGTGTTGTTTGATGCTGAGTTTTTCAGTGACGACTTCAATGATCCAGTCAGCATCATGTAATAAGGAAAGGTGATCTGTGAGATTTCCCGGTGTGATGTATGATAGGTTTTTTGCTGATGTAAGAGGTGCTGGCTTTTGCTTTAACAATTTTTTCATCGCTTCTTGACTTAATCTATTCCGAACACTAGGGTGATCAAGCGTTCTCTTTTTCGCCGTTTCTTCCTTTGTCAGTTCGTTTGGCACAATATCTAGCAATGTTACTGGTATCCCGATATTGGCTAGATGCGCAGCAATGCCTGAGCCCATGACACCTGAACCAATGACAGCCGCCTTGCGAATATGTTTGCCCATAAATATCCCCCTAAACATTTTGAATGAACAGTCATTCATTTTTTGTCCAAAAAAAAGCAATGCCTCTTTCTTTATCTTAAAAGATTTTCCGAAACAGTTCAAGAGCGGATTTCAAAAATTTACACATTCTGATGTGCCTTACTTTGCGGCGTATGAATTAAAGATGAGAGGGCATTGTAAGAATGGAGGTGATGTCCACATGTCTCGTTTGAAGAAAAACCCATCGAAAGCAGGCGTAAGTGCTGCAAGTGTAAAAGGAAACGCAGGTCCATCACAGGAAGCAGACCTAGGCGGCAAAAAGACCAGTCAAAATCAGCAATATAAAAAGAATCAGTAAGGAAACAAAATCGTAAGGAGGAACACATCTTGAACAATCAGCAAATGAATATGCCCCCGCAAGTCATTTCAGTGAAGGATTCCTTGTACTTAGAGGATATGCTGAATTGGAACTTGATCGCTATGAAAAAGGCTCACTTTATGGCCGAGCACTGCCAAGACCAGACTTTGAAACAAGAATTAAATCAAGTGGGCCAAATGCATCATCAGCATTACACACAAATTCTTCAGCATTTAGGCAGCTCAGGGCAAGGCCAGTCTACTGGCTTTATGCAATAGGAGGAAAAAACATGGAACAACAAAACCAACAAAAAATCGGGAATCCACAAACTCCGGTTCCCACGACAACAAACATGAATGATCGTGATTTTGTCACAGACCTTTTGTCGACTGAAAAATATATGACAAGCGGTTACAACACAGCGCTCAATGAATTCAGTCATGAATCTCTTTACCAAGATATTCAGCGAATTGCGCTAGAAACTCAGAAAACACAAAGACATTTATATGATGTCATGTTCCGATATGGCTGGTATTCTGTTGAAGCCGCTGAACAGCAAAAGCTCCAGCAGGCACACCAGAAATTCCAGCAAACACTGACAGATCAATCTCCATACGGACCATCACAGATGTCATAAAGAAAAACTGCCAGTGTAGTGCTGGCAGTTTTTTAACGGTCTTGATTGGCTCGATGAGCTTCGTTCATTTGTTTGATCCGCTGAATTGTTTCTTTGATTTCTTCCTTCGCCTCTGGATACGTTTCATTAAAGTGCTTTGCTAGAGGCGGCATGCTTTTTGCAATATGAGAATAAATCACCCACTGTTTCACATCTTGTTTCAGCGCGTCTGTTGATTCACCAAGCAGCAGCTCTGTATATTTATCAAGCAAGCCCTCAAGCTTTTCATCTAATTCATTTCCCATTGAGTTTCCGCTCCCTTTTTAAGAAAAAAGCCTGACTCTGTGCGTAACAGATGTCAGGCTTTTGACATACGATTATCTTGCAGCAAGAAATGTCTCCGCTTGCGCTTGCTGCACAATACAGCGTCCTCTACCGTGCGGAATACATAATGGTGTCCCGAATAAAGGATCTGTCGTCACTTGGCAGTTCATATCAAAGACATTTTTCACGAGATCACAATTAATAACTGTTTCTGGTCTGCCTTCTGCATAAATCGTCTTGTCTTTAATCGCTACAAGGTGATGAGCATATCTGCATGCGAGATTCAGGTCATGAAGAACCATGACAATCGTGCGCTGCTCTTTTTCATTTAAGTCAAACAGAAGGTCTAGAATTTCAATTTGATGCGTCATGTCTAAATACGTCGTCGGCTCATCTAACAAGATGATATCCGTCTCCTGCGCTAACGTCATCGCAATCCATGCACGCTGCCTTTGTCCACCTGATAATGAATCGACTGTTCGATCAGCGAGGTCTTCCATCTTTGTTGACTTCAGTGCGCGATTCACCGCTTCCTCGTCTTGCTTCGACCACTGCTTCAGCCAATTTTGATAAGGATATCTGCCTTGCTTCACTAATTGATGCACCGTCAATCCTTCTGGCGCTTCTGGTCCTTGCGGAAGAATGGCGAGCTGTTTCGCTACTTCCTTTGTTGGTAATTTGGCAATGGAATGACCTTCAAGCAGGACAGAACCACCCATTGGCTTCATGAGACGGGCCAAAGAGCGAAGTAGCGTGGATTTACCGCATCCATTGCTGCCAATAAATACTGTGATTTCACCCTTAGGGATTGATACATTTAGTTCATCTATGATCATTGTTTCTCCGTAGCCTAAGCTTAAACCTTCAGTAGAAATGGCACTCATTCCGCTCAAACGCTCCTTTTCTCATGCAAATTTTTTATATGAAATATCGTCTATGTATAGACGGAAAAGATCACTTATCTCAATTTAGTGTATCAGATTTAAGTGATCTTGAAAATCATTTTCAATTAAAAAATGAGAAAGTCTCGTTTTACTTCTTCTTTTGGAATGTACGTTTGGTCCCATCTTCAAGCTTAATATCGACCTGAATCCGCTGATAATCATCGTCTAGATTAAAAGCGGCTAATAGCTCATTTACATACGCATCATTGATCTTCTCACTAGGAATAGACATATCATTTAGCTTCATCTTCATCTCGCGTAATGCTTCTTCACCTTCATAGCGGACACCGTTCATATGATCACGGATAAGTGCTTCTTCTTTGCCTTTCGCCTGACGATAGGTGGCTTCGTATAATTCGCTTTTCTGCCCGTATTGAACATGCAGGTGGAGATGCTCAAATGGAAGTTCCTTCATTTGAACCGCTGAGAGACTCTCTGCTTCTGCTTCCTTTGTTTGCTGCAGCGGTTCGATTGATTGGCAGCCAGACAGCATAAAAAGCAGCACTCCTATTTGTCCCGCCTTCTTCCAACACATCATGTGCTTCCTCCTATTTCTTATCATCGCTTTTTATTCTTCTCCATCCTGCTTTTCGTTATTCAATAAAACAGCGGACTATGGTAGATTGAAACAAAAAGGAGAACGAGATGATGAAAAGAACAGCCATTGTAACTGGCGCCAATAGCGGCTTTGGCAAGCTCATCACGATAGGTCTCGCCAAGCAAGGCTATACAGTGATTGCAGGGGTCAGGCAGGAAGCCAATGCGAAAAAGCTTGCCGAAGAGATCAAGCAAGCCTCTTTATCCGAAGCGATACATATTGAAGCATTAGATGTGACAGATATGCAGTCGATTCAAGCATTTCAGAAAAAGCTACATGCTTACGCCCCCATTACCTTGCTTGTCAACAATGCGGGAACAGCCTATGCGGGTTTTGCTGAAGAGGTTCCTGTTGACACGTACCGCCAGCAATTTGATGTAAACGTCTTCGGAGTCATGGAAATGACACAAGCCGTCCTTCCGTTTATGACAAATGGTGCAAAGATATTCAATATGAGCAGCATCAGCGGATTAATGGGAATGCCCGCACTTTCTCCATATGTATCCTCCAAGTTTGCTTTGGAGGGCTATACAGAGAGCTTGCGCATTGAACTGGCCTCGTTCGGTATACAGGCAGCCTTGATCGAGCCAGGCTCTTTCCAAACAAATATTTGGAACACGTCTATGAACGAGCACATGTTGCAGCCAGAGGAAGGATCGAAATACACAAGCATCTATCAAAAGATGATGGTTTATATCAATGCCCAGAAAACCAACTACGGTGACCCGCGTGAAGTCGCAGAGCTTGTGATTCGATTAGCCGAGAAGAAACGGCTGAAAAAGTTGAGATATCCGATTGGGAAAGGGGTGCGACTTTCATTCACAGCAAAGCAGCTCTTGCCTTGGAGCATGTGGGAAAAGATCATATTACGTACACTCTCTTCAAAAAAATAAGCATAAAAAAACAGGTAGACCTTTAACGTCCACCTGTTTTTTCATTTATTCGGTTTCAGACTGTCCAAGGGTAATGTCTAGATTTTTATTTTTCCCTTCACGAATGACAGTCATTGTCGTTTTATCGCCGACTTTTGTTTCTTTGTACAAAATTTCTTTCAGCTGAGAGCTGTTTGCCACGTTTTTCCCTTTGAATTTGATGATGACATCTCCAGATTTCAAGCCTGCTTTTTGTGCAGGTGATCCTTTTGATACATCTTTTACATAAATCCCTTTGCCGATTTGTTTATCAAATAAGCCGAGCGTATTTTCTTGATACGTTTCAGGCACTTGCTCAAGGTCAATCATTTGTACGCCAAGGTAAGGACGTTCAACCTTTCCATTTTTCAACAGCTCATCTACAATCGGTTTGACATCGTTACTTGGAATCGCAAAGCCAAGTGATTCCACACCGCTTTCGCTAATTTTTAAACTGTTGATGCCAATCACTTGACCATCTGTATTGATAAGCGGTCCCCCGCTGTTCCCGGGGTTAATCGCTGCATCTGTTTGCAGTACATTCATTTCCACCGTACCAGATGATGTGTTCGCTTCAACTGTACGATCAAGACCACTAATAATCCCTTCTGTCACAGTACCAGAGAACTGTGCACCGAGCGGGTTCCCAATTGCGATCACTTTGTCTCCAGCACGGAGCTTAGAAGAATCACCAAAGCTCGCCACTTTATCAATGCCGTCTGCATTGATTTCAACAACAGCTAAATCTGTCATCACATCATTGCCGACCAGCTTTGCGTCTTTTGTTTTCCCATCATAAAGTGTGACCTTCAGTTTATTGGCACCCTCGACTACGTGGTTATTTGTAATAATGTACGCTTTTTTGCCATCTTTTTTAAAGACGACACCAGAACCCGTTCCAGCTTCAGCTTCTGTTGAGTCACCGCTAAGGCCAAACGAATTTTGTGTAGATTGATAGTTTGAGACTCCTACAATGGTTGGCTCTAAATCTTCTACCATATCAGCGACATTCGTGGCATTGGTGATTTGTTTTGTTGAGAAATTATCAGAAGCTGCCGGCTCACTTGAAGCTGTTTGCGTTTGTGTGTTTGCAGCTGTGTCCTGTGACTGCGGCAAAAGCGGTGTAATGCCAAGCACAAGGCCTCCGCCAATAATCCCTCCAAGGATCGGACTGAGCCATGCCGCTTTCCGCTTTTTCTCCTTTTTCGACGCACGGTCATCCTCCATTTGAGGAGAATGGTTTGTCACACTCTCCTGAGTGGCAGATGCTTCGTTTTCATGAGGTTGATAAACGAGTTCCTTTTCTTTTTCTGGTTCGTCTATTTGTTTCTCATTCTCTTGATGCACATCTTCTTGATGATTCATCTTCTTCTCTTCATCTTCTCTTCGGAAATCCATCGCTTGCACTCCTTTACATCGTGTTCATGACTGCTTGATTCATATGTTTAGATAGGACTCATGTCCTCTTAATGGCAATATCATTGAAGATACTTCATGACAATATGTCAAATTATATAATACTTATTGATAGAAAAAAAGCAAGGTGCGCACATTCGTGAAAAGCACCTATTTATCTACCTTTTGTCTATGCCCTTTTTTCCCTTGAGCTTATCATAAACAAACATTATGGGATAATGATGAGAAGAATATGTGAAATTGTGAAAAAAGCATGTGATTGTTGACATGCCGCCTTTGTATCCCGTTATAATGACGTTGAGAGGATGTGGAAGACTTTGTCGTACACCATTTATTTAGTGGAAGATGAACAAAACTTAAACGAACTTTTAACCAAATATTTAGAAAGTGAAAATTGGAATGTCTCCTCTTTTTTAACCGGAGAAGCGGCACGCCGGGCAATGAACAAGCCGCCGCATCTATGGATTTTAGATATCATGCTGCCTGATACAGATGGCTACACACTCATTAAAGAAATCAAAGCCGCATCACCTGACGTACCGGTCATTTTCATTTCAGCACGCGATGCAGATATCGACCGTGTCCTCGGCTTAGAGCTGGGAAGCAGTGATTATATTGCGAAGCCATTTCTTCCGCGCGAGCTGATCATTCGGGTGCAAAAGCTGCTTGAACTTGTGTACAAAAACAGCGATACTCCGCAGCAGAAAAGCGTCACACCCGTCTCCTCCTATGTCATTCATGAGGATGTAAGAGAGGTGTATGAAGGAGATCAGCTGATTAACTTAACTTCTAAGGAATTTGACTTGCTGCTTTTATTTACACATCATCAGGGACATGCTTTTTCTCGTGAAGATATCCTCGTCAAAATTTGGGGACACGATTACTTCGGAACAGATCGTGTGGTCGATGACCTTGTCAGACGGCTACGCAAAAAAATGCCCGACTTAAAGGTCGAGACCATCTATGGATTTGGCTATAGGATGCTAAAAGGATGAAGAACAAACCGCTCGCTTTTCAAATTTGGGTCGTCATCTCTGGTATTTTGCTCACGATCTCGATTGTCCTGATCATCCTATTTTCCAATACATTACGAAACTTTTTCACGAATGAAATTTATAAAAATATCGAAAATGAACAGCAGGTGCTCACAGAATATCCGTTGAACCGAGACGGCTCGCCAAAGTCGACACCGGAAAACCGCTCGGTGCAGCACATTCTGATTCCGTCAGATGAATTAAACCAAATGGCGCAGTTTTTCCCGCACGCCTTTATTGAGAAAATCCAAGCCTTTGTGAAAAAACAAAAAAGCGCAACGAAACGCTATTCTGAAGAGGTGAATGGCCAGCACATCTTTTTTGTCATCAAAAAAGTATCAACAGACAATACACAATATATTCTTCTGTCCTATGCACCAGACTCTTATCGAGACGACCTGTCCTTTACGCTGTTTAAACAGCTGATATTTATCCTGGGCACCGTTATTTTATTAAGCTGGATTCCATCGATTTGGCTTGCCCGCTACTTATCCCGTCCAATCGTTGCATTTGAAAAGCACGTGAAGCGGATTGCGCAAGAGGACTGGGACGACCCTGTCATCGTTGACCGGCAAGATGAGATCGGGAAGCTTGGTCATACCATTGAAGAAATGAGACAAAAGCTCATTCAAAAGGATGAAACAGAACGGACTCTTTTGCAAAATATATCACATGACTTAAAGACACCTGTCATGGTCATCCGCGGCTATACGCAGTCGATTAAAGATGGTATTTTTCCTAAGGGAGATCTTGAACAAACGGTGGAAGTCATTGAAGGTGAAGCGGAAAAACTTGAGAAGAAAATCAAGGATTTGCTGTACTTAACAAAGCTTGATTATTTATCAAAACAACACCCCGCACATGCTTCCTTCCTACTCAGTAATACGATGCTGGAAGTGGTCGACCGAATACGCTGGTCGAAAAATGAATTGCAGTGGAACGTGGACTTAGATGATGAGGCTGCTCTTGAAGGCGATCCAGAACAATGGAGCAAATTATTTGAGAATGTACTAGAAAATCAACTCCGCTACGCAAAAAGTAAAATTGATATCCAAATGAAACAGGAAGAGGATCAAATATGCATTGTCATTCGTAATGACGGTCCTCACATTGAAGAACATATGCTATCCAACCTATACGAACCTTTTAGTAAGGGAAAAAAGGGCGAATTCGGTATTGGATTAAGCATTGTCAAAAAAATTCTCTCCATGCATCAAGCGTCTATATCAATTGAAAATGATGATCTAGGTGTACGTTATACGATCACGGTTCCAAAGAAGAGACTGTAGTTTTTTGACCGCAGTCTTTTTTAGATGAATGAATACCCATTGAAATCACGGTATGTGGCTTTGATTTTCTTGCCAGCTTGATACATCCATTTCTTTTCAATGGTTGTCTCTTTCGGCATTTTGACTTTTTCTACTTGTATTCCTTTTGTTCGCAAGCGTCTCATCATATCATCGATTTCTCTCATGGAACATCATCCTTTCACATTTTTTGACCAGTTGGTCACCTTACTTTATAATATAAAGAATTACACTGTAAAAAACAAGTTACAATCTGATTAATTTTTGAAAACTTTCGTCGTTTATGACCGATAAGTCATATCTCTTTGCGCACGTTTCCTAAGACATTTGTCTCTCGGTAAGAAAGGATGACATTCATATTGAAAAAGAAAGAAAAAATGATCATTGAGGCCGGCATGAAATTGTTTGCCAGCAAAGGCTACAATACAACGTCTGTTCAGGAAATTGCGGATGAATGCCACATGTCAAAGGGTGCTTTTTATCTTTATTTCAAATCAAAGGAAGCACTGCTCATTTCAATCTTGCATTACTATTATGATAAGGTATTTACCCGGATTCATGAGGTTCAAACAGAGGGCGGCACACCAAAAGAAGCCTACCGCAAACAGCTCACTGTCTACTACGATAATATTTTGCAGCAAAAGGATTTTATTAAAATGCAACTGAGCGATCGAGCACTGCCAATGAATGAAGAAACGCAGCAGCTCGCAAAACAAATCAGACTTGCCACCATTCAGCTTCACATTGATAACATTAAGCAGGTATATGGAGATGCAGCGATTCCTTATATGGCTGATCTTTGTTTGACGATTGAGGGCATGAGCCACGTTTATTTCGAGCTTGCGATTTTATATGATTTTCAGCTGGAGGCTGAGGAGCTAGCTGCAACGATGATTCACCGTATCGATGATTTGATGGGCGGTATGATGGAGCGAAATGATTTTCCGCTCATATCTGTAGATCAAGCGAGCGATTGGTTTGGTCCTATTTACGAACGGTCATTCGACCCGCTGACAGAATCTCTTTTAAAAGAATTAAGAGAGCAGGCTGAAGCACACTATGAAGTGAAAGACGAGCCAGATTTATTTGAAGCGCTTGGCATTTTAGAAAATGAATTAAACAAACAAAAACCAAGACAAGTCATCGTAAAAGGCATGCTGTATCAATTAAAATTATACGCACCGCTCCAAACCAACTCTGAATCACTTTTGCGTATTTTGAAAGAGGATCATTTGTAGAACCCAGGGCAGTCCCTGGACTTTCATTTTGTTCGATACTCTCAAAGAAAAAAACCAGGGGCTGCTGCCCCTGGTTTCTTATTTTGCTTTCGGTGTCACCATTTCTTTTGGTTTCACAAACTCTTCAAATTGCTCTTCTGTTAAGAGCTCTAATTGAAGTGCTGCTTCTTTTAATGTTAAACCTTCTTTGTGAGCAAGCTTTGCAATTTTCGCTGCATTTTCATATCCGATGTGCGGGTTGAGTGCCGTCACAAGCATCAATGAATTGTTCAAGTTTTTCTCGATTGTTTCTAGGTTTGGTTCGATTCCAACTGCACACTTGTCATGGAATGAGTTCATGCCGTCAGCAAGTAATTCAACTGATTGTAAGAAGTTATAAATGATGACCGGCTTAAATACGTTCAGCTCAAAGTTTCCTTGGCTAGCGGCAAAACCGATTGTTGCATCATTCCCCATGATTTGTGCTGCAATCATTGTTAAAGCTTCACTTTGAGTTGGGTTGACTTTACCTGGCATAATGGAGCTTCCTGGTTCATTTTCAGGAATGATCAATTCACCAATTCCGCAGCGCGGACCACTTGCCAGCCATCTCACATCATTGGCAATTTTCATTAAATCAGCTGCAAGTGCTTTTAGGGCACCGTGTGCATACGTAATTTCATCATGGCTTGTCAGCGCATGGAATTTGTTTGGTGAAGAATTGAATGTTTGACCTGTCAGTTGGCTGATTTCCTCAGCGACATATTGTCCGAACTCAGGATGTGCGTTAATCCCTGTACCAACAGCTGTTCCGCCAATCGCAAGCTCTCTCATTTTTTCAGTTGATTCTAGAATCATTTCTTTTGAACGATCCAGCATGTACACCCAGCCGCTAATCTCTTGACCTACTGTCAGTGGTGTTGCGTCTTGTAAGTGCGTACGGCCGATTTTAACAATCTCTTGATACGCTTTTGCTTTCTCATCAAGAGTGGCTCTTAATTGATCAATCGCCGGCAATAATTTTTTATACACAGCTAAAACAGCTGCCACGTGCATAGCAGTTGGGAATGTGTCGTTTGAGCTTTGGCTGCGGTTGACGTCATCATTCGGATGAATGCTGAACTCACTATTTTTATCTTTCAAGTAAGCAGTTGCTCTATTTGCAACGACTTCGTTCATATTCATGTTACTTTGCGTTCCACTGCCTGTCTGCCATACAACAAGCGGGAAATGCTCGTCATACTTTCCGCTGATGATGTCATCACATACAGCAGCAATTGCTTTTGCTTTTTCGCTTTCAAGGTTGCCAAGACGTTCGTTGGCAATCGCTGTGCTACGTTTCAAAATTGCAAACGCATTCACAACTTCCTTTGGCATTTTCTCAGAACCGATTTTGAAATTTTCTTTGCTTCGTTGTGTTTGTGCACCCCAGAACTTGTCCTTTGGCACCTTGATTTCGCCCATTGTATCTTTTTCGATTCTAAATTCCGTCATTATGTATCCCTCCATAGCTTCTCATCACTCAACTCTATTCTATACAAAAAACCAAAATCCTTTAAGCGTTTTCAATTAAAATTTTATCTTTATTTTAATTTTAGTTCAATATAAACGCGGACATCTTTCGAATATTTGTATTTTGGGTTCGTTTTTCCGTAATCCTTTGATGTATATGTCACTTCATAATGCTTGTCAAACGACTGTAGAATACGGTCAATCTCCTCTTTTGTTCCTGCTAAACGAATTTGCGCCATCTTGTTTCCTCCAAAACCCTCATTCTTTCTTTTACCACAAAATAATGTAACACAGAATATTGTTTTTTCAAGCAGGTAATGCTAAGAAAAAGTTATTGAGGCGGGTGATCCTTTTGAATCAGACTCCATTGAAAGAGCACTTATACGATAATCTCTCCGTCATTCTCCCGCAATTAAAGGAAATGGACGATTTGGTTCATGAGAAAAAAACGCTGCCTCACGGGCAAGTCGTTTACTATTTATACATAAAAGAAATGAACGAAAAGATGGAGATTCAAACCTTTTTGAAGCTGCTTCTCCAAGATCATACGTCTCTCACAAAAGAGAAGCTGGAATCCAATTTATCGATGATGACCACACGTTCGGTGAAGACCTCTGAACAATTGGTCGATGCGATTTTTGAAGGGCATTGCGTGGTGCTCATTAATGGATTTCAGCATGCTTATATTTTAGAAACGCATGGAACGAAGAAACGCAGTTTAGGGGATGCTACCTCTGAAACAGTCGTGAGAGGACCAAAAATTGGCTTTATTGAAGATTTAAATACGAATTTAGCGCTTGTAAGACAGCGCTTGAAAAACCCCGATCTTAAAACCGTCGATATGAAGATTGGTCTACAGAAATACACTCAGGTGACCATCATGTACATCGACGGTATCGTTCAAGTGCCTGTTTTAAAGGAAGTCAAAAAACGGCTCAAGCAAGTCACCATTGATGATATACAAGACTCTGGTGTTCTTGAGGAGCTGATTGAAGACAATGTGTATTCTCCTTTTCCACAAATTCAAAACACAGAACGGCCGGATAAAGTGGCGTCTGCTTTAAATAATGGCCGGGTCGCCATCTTTGTCGATCATTCACCTTTTGTGTTAATTGTACCTGCATCCCTTGCGACGATTATGCAATCACCCGATGATTATTATGAAAGATGGATCGCCGCCTCTCTTATTCGTTTGCTGCGGTTTACCTCGATCTTTCTGACGTTATTTTTATCAGCCATTTATATTGCGCTTGTGTCGTTCCATCAAGGTCTTTTGCCAACCACTCTGGCTATTACGATCTCGAGCACAAGGGAAAATGTCCCGTTTTCACCCATTGTCGAGGCACTCATCATGGAGATAACCATTGAGCTGCTGCGAGAAGCTGGCTTAAGGCTGCCAAACCCGCTCGGTCAAACGATCGGACTTGTTGGCGGGGTTGTCATTGGACAGGCTGCCGTTCAGGCACATATTGTCAGCTCAATCATGGTGATTATCGTTAGTGTCATTGCACTTGCATCCTTTACTGTTCCTCAATATGGGATGGGCATGTCCTTTCGTGTGCTCCGCTTTGTGTCCATGTTTACTGCGGCTACCTTTGGTTTATATGGGATTGTGCTGTTTATGCTTGTACTCCTTACTCATCTCACGCGGCAAAAAAGTTTTGGCACGCCTTATTTCTCACCAGATTTTGTATTCAGCTATAAAAACGAAGACAATTCCATTATTCGATTGCCTTTAAAAAATCAAAAGAAAGGAGAACGACATGGTCAATCATAAAGAGTCGATTACCAGCTATCAGGCAAGTGCCATTATTGCCAATACAACACTAGGCGCAAGTATGATGATTCTACCAAGATCAATGGCTCAGGCTGCGGCTACACCTGACGGCTGGATTGCACTCTTACTCGTGAGTGTCATTTACATTGTGTTTATTTTTGCAAATGTCCTCATGATGAAAAAAGTCCCCTTCTCCTCTTATTATGATTATACGAACGAGGGGCTTGGAAAATGGATTGGCGCTCTTGCCAACCTCTTGATTATTATTTATTTTCTTGGCGTCGCCAGCTATGAAGTACGAGCGATGTCGGAAATGGTGAAATTCTTTCTGCTTCAAAACACGCCTGTAGCGGTGACAATGATCAGCTTTATTATAGTTGGTTTTTATCTTGTGATTGGCGGGATTGGTGATTTAGCCAGGCTTTTTCCTTTTATTTTGATTGTGACGCTCATCATCTTATTTGTCGCTTACGGACTTAGCTTGCAAGAATTTAAGTTAGATAACCTCCGGCCCGTTTTAGGAGAGGGGTTCTCCCCTGTCTTCAATTCCTTTAATGCATCAGCCATATCGTTTGTCGGCATTGAAATGATGCTGTTTATGCCTGCTTATATGAACACGCAAAAACACACTTTTGCTTATGGAACAGTCGGCTTTTTGATTCCTGCGATTATTTATATTTTCACTTATATTCTTGTGATAGGTGCGCTGACGGTCAAAGAAACGGCGGCTTTGACTTGGCCGACCATTGCCTTATTCCAATCGTTTGATATTCAGGGGATTTTTATTGAACGAATTGAATCATTTTTGCTTATCGTTTGGCTGGTTCAGCTGTATACAAGCTTTGTCGGATATACATTTTTTGCCGCAATCGGGGTATCCAGACTGACCAAGTTTCCTAAAAAGGTAGTCGTCGCTCTAATGGGAATTGTCATTTACTTTGCAGCGATTTTCCCAAAGGATGTCGATACAGTGCGAGATTATTTAACCTATGTGAACAACCTCTTTTTCCTGCTGTTCGGCATTCTCCCGTTTCTCTTATTTATAATCGTTTTTTTCAAAAGGAGGCGGAAAACAGCATGAAAAAGAAGGCAGCTTGTGCTCTTTTGATGCTGGTTCTATTAAGTGGTTGCTGGGATAGTACAAATATTGAGGAGCTCAACATGGCGATTGGGTTTGCAGTAGATAAAGGGGACCAAGGACATAAATTAAAGGTGTCTATGCAAGTCCTCGTTCCTCAAAAGATTGATCAGGAAGCAAGCGTCAAAGACCCTACGAAAATCATTGAAACAAGCGGGGATTCTATGCATCAAATTTTCCGCACAACGGCGCTGAAAAGCCACCGCATTTTCGCCCAGCAGCTAAGGGTGTATTTGTTTTCTGAGGAGCTCATCAATGAGAATAATTTCGACCTCGTCATTAATCAATTCATTCGAGACAATGAAACGCGGAGAGGAAGCCTCGTCTTTATGACCTCTGAGAAACCTGGGGACATGCTGAAAATCAATGACGACGGACAGCCAGCCTCTTCGACCTTATACGATCTTTCAGAAAACAGAAAAACGACCATTTCCATGTTCAAGACGGTCTCATTAGGAGATATTTCTTCTGCCATGCAAAACAATGTATCCTTTGCTCTTCCGAAAGTCAGCGTCGATCAAGGAAAATTAATGATCGACGGTGCCTCTATTATTAAGAATAGACGATTTCTCACCAATATCTCTCCGTCAGCAGTGGAGTCATACAATTTGTTAACTGGGGACGGAGAAGGCGGAGTCATACAATTTGAATATGATCACAGCCTCTACTCTTTTGAGATTTTCAAAATCAAGCACCATATCAAAACCCATAAATCAGCCAGTGGAAAATATCAATTTGATGTGTCAGTGGATCTTGATGGGCGATTGTCTGAGGATTGGAATGAACGCGAAAACGCTTTTAATGAAAAGTATCTCAGAGAAATTGAAGGCTTTGTCAAGCGTCGATTAGAGAAAAACGTAAAGGATTTCATCGGAGAATTACAGCATGAGATTAAAGCAGATATTTGCGGGTTTTATCAAAAGGCGAGTATTGCCTACCCAAAGGACTTTCGAAAAGAAGCAAAACATTGGGATGAGATTTTTAGTGAATCAGATATTCGTTACAAAGCAAATGTGAAAATCCGTGACTTCGGGACTAAGGGCGCAACACAATCCTGATAGAGTATGTTAAAATGGTAAGAAAAAAAGGGTGTCAATCATGAAACGAGCTTTACTTTCGGCCGGCATTCTATTTTTGATTCTAGGAATACTCCTGTTAGTCGTTGTATTCATGCAATCAAAAGAAGATTTCTTCATTGAAGCCGACAGCTTTTCGAGCACATTTTTGATCGTGATTTATTATGGACAAACCCCTGCGCTCCTTCTTATTGGAGGCGGTTTATTCGTCGGACTTTCACAGATCATTGGTTTGCAGGAGAAAAAAGCAGCAGTGGCAAAGGAGAGCGTACAGCTATTATCCGAGATGAAGAAAGCCCTAGAAGACAAATCGGCCGAGGAGCAGGAGGCTTTTCCAGTTCCTGAGCTCCATCAACTATCCGAACGTCCGATCACAGGACAGAAGGACTAATTTTACGCATGTTCTAGCAGCTTTCATTTGAAAGCTGTTTTTTTATTTTATTGAATCAGCTTATGACGATGCGCATACACAGCCGCTTGCGTCCGGTCTTCTACATCGAGTTTGGAAAGAATGTTGGTAATGTGTGTCTTCACTGTTTTAATTGTAATAAATAGTTCCTCGGCAATGACCTTATTCGATTTTCCATCCGCAATCAGCTTCAAGATTTCCATTTCTCTTGCTGTTAATGCATCATGAAGGATCGATCCATTTGAGGAATGACGGAGTTTATTCATGACCTTTCCAGCCACTTTTGATTCAAGTCTTGGTTCGCCGATACTTGCAGACCGAATGGCATCCGCAATTTCTCCTGCCTTGGATGTTTTTAATAAATAGCTTAAAGCACCTGCTTCAATCACTGGATAGACTTTATCATCGTCAATAAAGCTCGTCAGAACAATAATTCGAGCATCTTCAATTTCCTGACAAATTCTTTTCGTTGCTTCGATGCCATCCATTCCTTCCATGACAAGATCCATTAAAATCACATCTGGCTTTAATTCAACCGCAAGCTCTACACCTTTTTGTCCATCTGACGCTTCACCAATGACTTCAATATCAGCCTGCGCCTCTAAAAAGGCAGCAAGCCCCATTCTCACCATTTCGTGATCGTCGATTAAAAGTACTCGAATCATCGAACGTTCTCTCCTTTTCCTTCATCAAAAATGGGGACCTTCACATCGATTTGTGTTCCTTTTCCCTCAAATGACATAATCTCTGCGACACCGCCTACTTCACTTGTTCTTTCACGAATCGATTCAAGTCCGTAGGAAGCTGTCTTCACATGATCTGTTTGAAAACCGATCCCATTGTCGATAATCTTCAGCTGCACCTGCCGATTTCGAATGAGCAGACGTACCGTCACCTTTGTCGCCTTTGCATGCCTGAACACATTTGATAGGGCTTCCTGTACAATTCGGAAGAGGTGATCCTCTACTCCTTTAGACAGCGGAACATCATCTTCTATTTCCCAATCAATATCAATCGGCTGCTTTGCTTGAAATTCATTTAGGAGTTCAATCAAGCCTTTTTTCAAGTCTTTTCCTTCAAGGGTGATCGGTCTTAGATGAAGCAAAAGCGCACGCATTTCATTTTGTGCATCGCCAGCCATTCGTTCGACTAGGCGCATTTGCTTTAAAATCTTTTCATCCTTTTCCTTCATGCCTTCAAGAATCGCAGAGGTCATCATCGAAATCGCAAACAACTGCTGGCTGACCGCATCATGCAGTTCTCGTGCTAGACGCTGACGTTCTTCTGAAACGACGGATTTCTTCATTTGCACCTGCCATTCAGCCCGTTCATTCGAGAGCTTTTGCAAAGAAGCTACTTGCCCTTCAACTCGTTTCGCCATTTCATTTAATTGATCTGCCGCTAAGCCAATTTCATCGTCGCCAAGAGACGGCAGTCTGTATGCAAAGTTCCCATTTTCAAACTTTAAAATCGACTCTACAAGCTGATCGAGACGCTTCTTATGCTGATAGCCAAATACATGCGAGGCAGAAACCCCAATGACAAGACTAATGATCAGTAAAATACAAAAAAACGGAATGCCGAACCAGCGGGTAGAGAGGAGAATCATCGGATCAAGCTGATAATAAAAAAACATGGGCAGCATCGTCATGATGACAACACCAAGCGAGATCCCTACTCCAAGACGAATAGATTGCCACTGGATACCTAGATGGAGTTTCCTCATAAGTATCTCACATCCACATCTCCAATCAGTAAAGAGATGGAGATTTTCACTTTTCGTTTGCTCTCATCGTAATTGTTGGTCATCACATACACTTTACTGCCGAATCCGCTTCTTTTTTCATCAATAATTTTCATATCACCAATTGCAGCTGAAGCACTCACACATACTTCAATATCCTGCGGTACGTAAATATCCACATCTCCGATGAGCCCGCTAATCACGATCGTGCTCTCTTCTTCTGCGATGATGGCCTTTGATAAGTCGATTTTGACATCCCCGATAAACCCTGAAATCGTCAAATCACTTAATTGAAACGGCTTTTTCATCAGCCTGACTTCACCGATAAAAAAGTCATGCTCTTTGCGCGGCTTTGTCTGGCTCTTTGTTTTCTTTTGGTCGCCCTCTTTTTCAAGATTGACTTTCAGCGAAGGCTTTCCATCGTCCGATGCTTCCTTTTTATCGACATCAAAAACGGGTTTGTTTTTCAATAAACGATAGCCGGCATATATCAAAAAGGCCGCAAATAAATATCCTGTGAGACTAAATGTAATATTGAGCAGAAATTTTAAAAAGAGAAAGCCGGCAAAAATATAGGAAACTGAACCGAGCCAACGTTTGGATCTTGAGTGCAGCCAATAGCCAGCCAGCGCAAAAAACACAGGCCAAAACAAATCGGCTCCGATCCCAATAATTTTGAGAAATAGATTAATACCAAAAATCACGACAATGATGCCTAAAATTTGATTCCTTGAAAAACGCAGTTGACTCGCCTCCTTCCTTTCTTCCATTCATTACCGCAGCTTTAAGTTTCCACTTGTCATTTCAATATCGACTAAGTGTGTTCCTTTTCCCCGCGTGCCTGTAAAGCCTCGTCCTTCACTATCCGCTTGATCAAAGTGATAGGAGTGATCGACACTTCCACTTGTTTTTTTCACCCGGACATTGAAATCTCCTTCATCCGGTAAATTAAATTTGGCACTGCCTGATGTCATATGAAAGGAGACAGGTGACGCAATGGTATCAAAACTTGCCGTTAATCTACCGCTTGTCATGCCTAGTTGCAGCTCCCCTTTGACATCTTTAATATCGGCACGTCCCGAGGTTGCCCCAATATCACTATTTTTCGCATCGATGTGAGACACGGAGAGTCTGCCCGATGTCGCTTTGATTTCTACATTTTTTGCTGAGAAATTCTCGGCTTTGAGGTTTCCGCTTGTTGATTTGAGCGTCACATCTTGAAGAGACAGCTTCCCTTCGCCATCCATCTCGCTGACCCCGCTTCCACCCGTAATCTTCACATTTTTATGATAATCTGTTGGAATTTTGACTAAGAGTTCTCCTTTTTCAAATGAGGAGAAAAACAAGAATCCTTTATTTTCAGCACGGACGTTGAATGTACTGCCTGTTTGGTCCGCATACATTTTCCCTTTCCCATTAACGACAATCACGGAAATATCGGAACGATTTTCAGGCTTTACCTTCACGCGAAACCCAGAAAGAGAGATATCTAATTGATCAATTTCATCTTTTTTCGCTGAAGCTGTTGTGACTGCTTTTTCACGGGAGAAACTCAAATGAAAGAGATCTTCATTTTTGAAAAGCATCCCAATCATTAAAAAGACACCTACAAGTATACAAATTAGACCGATTAACCGCTTCATTCGTACCATCCTTTTATCTTCTGACCTTTTCATTATAAGTAAAAGCGAAACAGAAAGAAATCAAATATCGGAAGAAAAATCCTGCTTTTCTTCCGATCTGACATCGATTCCTTAGTTTGCTTGCTGCTCAGGCTTCTTCTCCAGCTTGAGCTTCTGCCATTCTTTTTCAACCTCATCCGCATAGTCTAGATGAGCATATGCTCCTTGATCGGCAAATTGTGCATAGCTGCCCGCTTTTGTCTCCATTTCTTCGATACGGTTCTCCATTCGAAGAAATTCCTTATATGCACTTTCACTGTCTACTTTGTTCATGGATTCGTTCATATGCTGTTTTGCCTGTGCAGCATTTGCTCTTGCAATCAGAGCCTGCTTCTTGTCTTTAATATCACGCAGCTTCGTTTCTAACTGCTGCAATTGCTCTTTCAGCTCTTTCAATTGTTTCACAGAGTGCTGATAAGCTTCCTGATATTCCTGGTGCTTTTCTTCAAAATACTTCATTTCTGTGAGCGCTTTTCGTGCAAGTTCCTCTTCTCCCGCATGATATGCCAGCTCAGCCTGCTTCTTTCTTTTATCAGCAAATGCTTCTGTCTCTTCTGCTTTGTGCAGGAAGCCTTGTTGAATCGTTTGCTGTTTGATGATCGCATGTTTCGCTTTGGCAATATCGTCCTCCATATCACGAACGTACTGATTCAGCATGACACGCGGATTCTCCAATTTATCTAAGCCTTCATTGACCGTTGCAACAAACATATCTCTTACTCTTCTGAATACCATTTGATATTCCTCCTCTTATTTTTTCTTTAAAAAGTCTTCCCATTCTTGATCAAATGACGTATGAATAGGTTCTTCCATTTTCGGTGCCGTGTTTGGCTCCATATATGATCTGCTTGATGATTCTTTTGCCTGTTCACCATTGATCATCGTCCAGCCGAAGTAGAGAAGCCCCCCAGCCAATGCGATTCCAAGGATAAATGGCAGAGATTGCACAACAATCAGTACACCAATGACCGCTAGAATGACACCGAAGGTTTGACTGCCTTTCTCATATTTCTTTACACCTACATAGATGAGCCACGCCCCAATCAGAATCGGGATCAGCCCTCCTAGTGAACCACCGAAGAAGATGGATAGACCGACAAACATTAAAATCGAACCGATGATGGTTTTACTTGTTATTTTCATCTTCATGCCTCCTTTCTTGCTCCTTGCTTTTACTTTAGTCAAAAAAGAGAGCTGGCAAAACGTGTCGCAGATTGATCTTTCATTGCGACCAGAGTCGTAACTTCGCTCAGACTAAGCGATAGAACCTAATAAAAAAGCACTCTTCTCATTCGAAGAGTGCTTCAGATTGTTGACAAAGGGCTAAAATGATCTTTATTTTAGCCCTTTGTCTTCTTTTCAGCGTGTAGACCGAAACACGTCTGCGCTTCGTTCATATTCAACATCAGCTTCACCGAGCCGATGATTCACGACTCGTGCGGCTGCAAATAAATAGTCGGATAGACGGTTCACATAGGTGAGTGTAACCGCTGGAATCTCCTCCTGCTTCGCAAGCGTCACAATATGCCTCTCTGCTCTTCTGACGACTGTCCGCGCCACATGTAAGAGAGCTGCTCCTTCCTGGCCGCCCGGTAAAATAAACTTTGTGAGAGGCGTGGCTTCTTCTACATAGATATCCATTCTTTGTTCAAGGACTGCCACTGATGCTTCAGTTAATTTGCCTTCTTTACGTGGTTTGACTGCTGCCAAATCACCGCCGCAGTCAAAGAGCTCGTGCTGTATCACAATCAGCTCTGACAAAATGTCTTGAAACAATTCTCCATGCTGACGTAAATGTGCATGTGCGAGTCCAATGAAGCTATTCGCCTCATCTAACGTGCCGTACGCCTCGACTCTTACATCATCTTTATCGGCTCTCCCGCCGATCAAGCCTGTTTGGCCTTGATCCCCTGTTTTTGTATAAAGTTTCATCGGTGTCCCTCCTTGTCTATTGCTTTGTCCTTTTAGTATAACCTGAAGTGCAAAGGATGTATTTGTTTAACTAAAGCACTGTGATTTTCATCGCATCATAAACAAAAAAGCGAACCCTTTGGTTCACTTTTGAATGGCATTCAATGTATAAAGAAGACGGTGCACTTTCTGTTTTAATCTTTCATGTAAATGCTCATCATCTTCTGTTTCTTGCATACCCGCAGCAGCGATACAAAGATGATGAATGGACATGCTCGTCTCCTGTTTAATCATGTGGACAAGCTGCCCCATGAGCTGAACAGACGATCCGTCTGATAAAGATTCTTTCAGTACAAGCCAAATGGTCAGCTCTTCTTGATGACGCATGCCGTAAAGCACCATGTCGTTTTCTGTGTCTTCAGCAGCAAATTGGTTTGGTCCACTCGTTTGGTCGTAAAACAATATTCCTTCACGATCATCCAGCTCGTCACGAAGTATCTCCGTTCCTGTTCCGAGAGATCTTTTCCAAAAGAAGCCGCCCCTTTTCTGATGTGAGGAAAGGACGCGGAGCGGCTGTTTGAGGGAAAACGTCATTCCTTCTGAGCCATACGTTTTCCAGCCATCCGCTAACTTTGCATTTGATGCTATAGAAGCCCCCGCAGGCTCAATGATCAGCTGAGGGTTTGCTCTTCGCGGGTGTTGGAGCGGTGTTACCTCTGTTTCATACACACGGTTGATTCGCTCAGGCGTCAAGACGTGATGCGGCAGTCCTATCATTTCCGTCTTTCCTTCATCAAGCAGCAGCAGCCGGTCACAATATAAACTGGCGATGTTCACATCATGAAACACGCCGATCACCGTTAGCCTAGAGGTAGTGGTCTCTTCTTTAATTAAATCAAGCAAGTCTTTTTGATAGGCCAAATCAAGAAAACTGGTTGGTTCATCCAGCAATAAATATTCAGGCTGCTGGGCTAATGCCTGTGCCAAGTACACACGCTGCTGTTCTCCCCCGCTCAACTCATGAATGGATTGATCCTTAAATTGTGCAACATCCGTTTGTTCCATTACTTTGTTTACGACCTGCATATCTTCTCGAGTAACAGATTGCAGCCATCCTTTTTGATATGGGTAACGACCGAATTGAACCGTTTCTTCCACTGTAAATGAGAAGGCTTGGTCCGTTTTCTGCGGTAGAACAGCCATTTTTTGCGCAAACGCCTTTGGACGGTAGGATTGAACCAATTGACCGCTCAGGCGTACCTCGCCACTCTCAGGTGCCAGCATCCCAGAAATCATTTTAAGCAAGGTCGACTTCCCGCTTCCATTTGGACCAAGTATACCGAGAAATTCTCCTTGCTTTACCTCAAGGCTGATGCCACGTATGACCTCTTTCTCTCCATATCCACCTCTGATTTCCTTCACTTGAATCATAGATGTGTCCCTCCTCTATATTTACGGATGAGGATGATACCGAATACAGGGGCACCAATTAACGCAGTAATGATGCCAATCGGTAATTCAGTCGGTTCAATGATCGTACGGGATAACACATCTGCTAAAACGAGAAAGGAAGCGCCGTTCAGCATAGACAAAGGCAGGAGGTGCCGGTGGTCTGTGATGGCTAAGAGGCGAATAAAATGCGGAATCACAAGTCCCACAAATCCGATCGTCCCTGACACCGCTACCGCACTACCAGTCAGAATTGAGCCAGCAAGCAGCACTATATATTTGCTCCTTTTCACATGTACACCTAATAGCTGTGCCTTCTCCTCGCCATACGTCATGACATTCAAATCTCGTCCCATCAGCATTAATGCAAAGGTCCCCACAAGAAAGAAAGGAAGGAAAAGCGCAATATAGCGCCAGCCCCTCATGGACACACTGCCGAGAAGCCAATGAATAATCTCTTTTAGATCATCACCTGTTAAAGCAATCATCAATGATATAAGCGCACCCAAAAAAGAGCTAAAAATCACCCCTGTTAAAATTAAAGAAGAGATGCTCATCCCCCGATGAACAAGACGCGCAAAAAAGAGGACGAGACATAGGGTCACAAGCGCTGTTGTCATACTGAAAAAAGGCAGTGTGAAACTGCCGAGCAAAGGGAGCTGCAAGCTGAAAAATAGTGTCGCGACGGCTCCAACTGATGCCCCTTGAGATACACCTAGCGTATATGGGTCAGCGAGAGGATTTTTTAATAAACCTTGAAAGGCTGCACCTGATAACGCCAGCGCTGCTCCGACTAGTGCCGCTAATATCACTCTCGGCAGCCGGATATTCATCATAATATTGCGATCAATTGAATCTATTGTGCCAATCTGCACCCCGAATAGTTCATGAACAAATATACGGAGAATAGAAGGAATGGGAATCCCTAAGCTTCCAAAGGAGATTCCCATTCCAATGCTCACCACAAGAAGTAAAACACTTAGTGTGTATGCGATGATGAATTTATTTGAACGTGTCAGGATAGATGCTTTTCGCAAGAGCCTCGACTCCTTCAACCAATCGCGGTCCCGGTCTTGATGCGAGATCCGTATTCAATTGAAAGACTTGTTTTTCCTTCACTGCTTTGATCGCATTCCAGCCGTCTCTCTTTTTCAGATCAGCTAAGCTGGAACCATCAATTGTGACGATCACATCAGGATTTCGTTTGATAATCGCTTCTTCTGTCATTTGCACCCAGCCAGTTTGATCGCCAGCAGCATTTTTCGCATGGATAACAGAAAGCATTTCGTCCATAAATGTATTTGTACCTGTTGTATAGATTTCAGGCGCACCTGATACTTCGACAAAGACTGTTTTTTGTTCGTCTTTGGAGATCGCCTCTGCTTGTTTCTTGATGTCATTCAATTTTGTTTTCATCTCATCTACAAGCTTTGTTGATGCTTCTTTTACACCTGTTGCTTCACCGATCAAATTGATCGATTTGTACACATCCTTAAAGGAGGTGGCATCATTTACAGTCAGTACTTGAATTCCTGCATCTTCAAGCTGTTTAAATCCATCTTTTGATCCCATCTGCGATGCATGAGCTAATACTAGATCAGGCTTTAAGGAAATGACCTTCTCGACATTGAATTCAAGTCCGCCAATCTTCTCTACCTTTTCAACTTCCTTTGGATAATTGTCAAAATCTGATCGTCCAACCATTTTATCGCCAAGACCAAGCGCATAGGCAACCTCTGTATTACTTGGAATTAATGAAACAATACGCTTAGGCTGCTCTTTGATTTCGACTGTTTTACCAGCTGCATCTTTAATCGAGACAGGAAATGCCGCAGCCGCTGTTTCGTTATTTTGTGAACTCTTTGCTTTATGGTCTGTCTCAGCACCTGCACATCCTGCTAAAACACCCATCACAAGCAATAGCGATAGCCAAATGGCCGTTAACTTTTTCATGAATGAACCCCCTGGTTTATGTACTGCTTGACGTCATCTCTTCCGTCAATTCTTTTCTAATTTCGGGAATATTATACTACAGTGCAGATAGGTTGTATATGTGATTTCTAAAAGCGTCTTTTTCGTTCTTACTAAAAGAAAAACAGCCTCCGAAAAGACTGTTTTTCACTCATCTATCAATTGATTTGTTCCCCATTGATGACGACTTTCTGAAAAGAAGGAGATACTGCATGCTCCAAAGAAAGTGGATACGTCACATGATCTATGACACAATTTTTCATGTTGAAGTGTGTAACGGGGGAATGTGAGTAGGCGGCTATTTTCACACCATATCGTCCGCCGCTGCTTTTCAGTCCTTCTACTTCAATATGACGCACAACAGGACGATGTGGACCCGCATCCCCTTCCTCATACATCATGTCGATACAGACCACTTCATGCTTTAAGCTTTTGACTGTGTTGTTTTTAAAGTAAATATGTTCAATGGTACCGCCTCTGACAGAGTTGGTTTTAATACGCAGTGCCCGGTCAAGGTTCGGACTATCCATTACATTATTCTCTGCATATACATACCTGACCCCGCCAGAGATTTCACTCCCGATCGTCACTCCGCCGTGTCCATCACGCATCTCATTTCTACGAATGACAATGTTTTCAGATGAAACCCCTATTCTCCGCCCGTCCTCGTTTCTGCCAGATTTGATGGCAATACAATCGTCTCCATTATCAAAATAACAATCTTCAATGAGCACATTCCGGCAAGACTCCGGATTAACACCATCTGTATTTGGTCCATGCCCGATGATATGGACTCCACGGACGATGACATTTTCACTTAGCACAGGATGAATTTGCCACATCGGTGAATCCTTCACTGTCACTCCTTCAATGAGAACTTGCTGGCATTGGTAGGGCTGGATAAAGCTTGACCTTAAATAATGGCCTTCTCCAAACACTCTTTCTTCTACTGGTATCCTCTTTTCAGCCATTTCAAATAGAAGCTGCCGATCCCGGTCCTGAGACGGCTGGCCATTCGTGCCATACTTCCAAGGCCACCAATGATGTTCATCCCCTCTGCCATCAAGCGTTCCAGCTCCTGTGATGGCGATATTTTCTGCATGGTGTGCATAAATGAGAGGTGAATAATTATAAAGCTCAATCCCTTCATATCTTGTCAGTACAATCGGCAGATAATCCTTTGGATCTTGGCTGAATGCCACATAGGCTTTCTCATGCAAATGCAGCTCTACATGACTCTTCAATTCTAGAGCACCTGTCACAAACGTCCCTTCTGGAATAAGCACACGTCCCCCTTTCAAACGGTGCGCATCATCAATCGCAGACTGGATAGCATCTGTTGAAAGCTCTATCCCTTTCCCATCTGCACCATAATGAACCACATTAAATTCACGATCAGGGAACAGCGGCGCTTTTATCTGCTTTAACACTTGATCGATTCCGTTTGCTTTTTTGTCTTTCTTCTCTTGCCTTGCTAAACGCATGAGTCCGATTCCTGTGAGTACCGTTCCTGCTGTGATATACATCAAATCCCGCATTTTAAACACGTTCTCATCCCCCAGTCGCCTTAAAGTGTGACACCTGTTTTGAAAATAGCCAGCTCTCTAAAATTGTTTTTTTCATGATTTAATAGCTTTCCGCTCGCCACATCAATGACAGTTGAAATGAATTTTTCTAATACAACATCTTCTGGTACATCTTCAAGCAGTTCTCCCGCATTAAAGTCAATCCAGTGCTTTTTTGTTTCATATAAGGCTGTATTCGTCGAGACTTTCATTGTAGGGACAAACGTACCAAATGGTGTCCCTCTTCCTGTTGTAAAAAGGACCAACTGACAGCCGGAAGCAGCAAGTGCGGATGAAGCAACCAAATCATTACCTGGCGCACTTAATAAATTCAGGCCCTTTCGCTTCAGCAATTCCCCATATTTCAATACATCTTGAATGTCAGAAGTCCCTGCTTTTTGTGTACAGCCGAGAGATTTATCCTCTAATGTCGAAATTCCACCAGCTTTATTTCCCGGGGAAGGATTTTCATATACTGGCTGTCGATGATCCATGAAGTATTGTTTAAAGTCATTGATCATTTGCACAATATTGTCGAAAGTCGCTTCTGATTCCGCTCTCTCCATTAAAATCGTTTCAGCTCCAAACATTTCGGGCACTTCTGTTAACACTGTCGTGCCGCCTTGAGCAACAATAAAATCGGACAGCCTTCCTAAAAGCGGATTTGCGGTAATGCCGGAGAATCCATCTGATCCTCCGCACTTCAAGCCGATTTTCAGCTCAGATAACGGGATCTCTTCACGGTGATCTTCTTTCGCCGCATCATAAATTTCCTTGAGTAAAGCGACTCCCGTCTCAATCTCATCTCCTACTTCTTGGCTTCTTAAAAATTTCACTCTCTCACGGTCATATTCACCTAATGTGGACTGAAAATCTTCAATATCATTATTTTCACAACCAAGTCCAAGGACGAGCACCCCTCCAGCGTTAGGATGCTTCACGGCATTTTGTAAAATGGTTTTTGTATTTTCATGATCGTCCCCAAGCTGGGAGCATCCATAATTGTGCTTTAATACGAGAGCTGTTTCAAACGGATGGATGTTTCCGCCCATTTCAGCGGTGAATATTTGGATGATTTGATCGGCAATGCCATTCACGCATCCAACGGTTGGGACAATCCAAAGCTCATTGCGAATCCCGCTTTCCCCATTTTTCCGTTTATATCCTTTAAATGTAAGATTCGTTTTTTCATAGGGGTTGTCTGTGAATGAAGGCTCGTATTCGTAATCGAGCTTTCCTGATAGATTGGTTTTGATATTATGCGTATGCACCCATTCTCCAGCAGAAATGGTAGTCGTTGCATGCCCAATGGGGTAGCCATATTTCATGATATTCTCTCTTTGCTTGATATCAGCCAAAGCAAACTTATGACCTTTGGGAACGTTCTCTTTTAAGACAACAGAGTGATCTTGATGATGCAGCTCCTCACCTTGTTCAAGTACTTTTAATGCAATACCGACATTATCTGAAGGGTGAATCACAATAAAATCTTTCATGCCTTCTCCCCCTGACTTTCATATTGATGATGCAGCATTCGTTGAACAGCCGCTCTCATCCCTTGCTCCTGTATGAAGGTAAGCTGATCAGCTACAGCGTGACTCAAATCATCTACATCCGTTAAATTTTTCCCCCATAATGGCTCACATGATAGAATCCTGGCTGCGATCGCTTCATTGGATTGGTTCTCCCCTTCCCAGGCTTCCTTCATAAATGCCATTACAGTCTCATCATCCTTTATCCTTTCTGCATATGCTCTGTAAAAATAAATGAGACTGCTGAGTGAAAACACGAGTTTCATTGGCAGCTGTTTCTTTTGCTCAACATAATCAAGCAATGACGGAAGAACTCGGGTTCGGAACTTGGATATACCATTGAGCGCAATATCGAGCAATTGATGCTTCACAAATGGATTGCAAAAACGATCCCAAACCGATTGTGTATAAAGAAGAAGCTCATCTTGAGAGAGCTCAAGCCCTGGCAGTACTTCCTCCTCCAGCATACGCCGGATGAACGGACCAACATGCTTGTCATCCACAGCTTCTTTTACAGTGTCTATACCACATGAGTAAGCGATTGGCACCATTGCTGTATGTGCACCATTTAAAATTCGTACCTTGCTCATGCGATAAGGCGCAATATCTTCTACAAAAAGGACATTTAATCCTGCTTTTTGAAAGGGAAGCTCTTTTTGTACGAAGGCAGGTGCTTCAATAACAAAGAGGTGATAATATTCTGCCGTGACAAGCAACTCGTCGATATACCCATCTTCCTTTTGGACAATTTCAGCTGCTTCCTTAGAAAACCCAGGAACAATCCGATCCACAAGCGTATTACAAAACGTGTTGGCTTCCTTGATCCATGTGATAAACGCAGGCGGCAGGTCCCACTCAGCTGCCATGTCTATCACATATTCCTTCAAGCGGTCACCGTTATGTTCGACCAGTTCACATGGAAGGATGATCAGCCCTTTTTGTTCATCTCCAGTAAATGCTTTAAACCGGTGATATAAGAACGCCGTCAGCTTTCCTGGAAAACTGGCTTGCGGTCGATCCTCCAAGCGATCCTCCTTTCTGAACATAAGTCCTGCCTCTGTCGTGTTTGAGAAGACAAAGCGGAGATCGGGGTTTTCAGCTACGTATAAAAAACCATCGTAATCCGTATACGTACTGATTCCTCTGCTGATCGATTGAATGATCATGCGCTCATTCATTTCTTGCTGGTCATGATAGCCCTGTATACATAAAGTATATAAGCCATCTTGTTCATTTAAAGCCGCAACGGATCCTTTTCGCGGAGGAACAACAACAGCTCTTCCTTTAAAATCTGTGCAGTCGTTCAGCTTCTGGATGTGCCAATTAATAAATCCTCGCATAAAATTCCCTTCACCAATCTGTAAAATCGTTTCCGGATATTCAGGCACAGGGTACATGGCTTTTGATAAACGTTTCAAATGGATTCCCCTCTCTTCGTGATATGCACACGTGAACATTTATCTTTAAAAGGTGCTGATTACTGCACCTTTTTGACTGAATCTCTGATCATCAGCTCTGTGTGGACATAGATTTTTTCCATATGATCTTCTTCCTGCTCTTCACCGTTTATGACTGATAGGATGGCTTCTGCTCCAAGTGCACACATTTTTTCGATAGGCTTTTTTACCGTTGTCAGTGCAGGCGTGGTGTAGGATGAGAATGCTATATCATCAAAACCGATAATAGAGATATCACCTGGACACGTCTTGCCTTTTGCATATAAAGCATTCATCGCACCAATGGCCATGTCATCGTTAGAGCAAAAAAGCGCTGTTGGCGGATGATCAAGGGTCAGCAGGGATTCCATTGATTCATAGCCGCTTTTCATGTGGTAGTCACCTGTGATCATATATTCTTTCTTCATAGGAATATGGTGATCAATTAACGCTTGGAGAAAGCCGGCTTTTCTCTCCTGAGTCGATTTAAAGCCTTCTTTTCCTTCAATGATGGCGATTTGATGATGGCCTTGCTGAATGAAATAGTGCGCTGCCTGATATGCTCCTTGACTATCATCTGCTAATATATTCATCACTTCATTACTTTCTACACGGCGATTCAGCACAATGATTGGAATGCCCTGTTTCTTGACATGATGGATAAACGCTTCATCGTGCTCGCTTTGACTCATAAGCAAAATGCCATCGTAGCGCTGTTTATGAATGGTTGTGTAATCGTGAAAGTCGTCAATTCCCCTTACAAACAGATTATAATGCTCAGTCATCACGCTATTGACGCCCTTTAACGCATCTACAAAGAAGCTTGAAGATGTGCCTTCTGTTAAACTCGTAAAAAACAGACCGATTGTAAACGATTTTTGTGATACAAGGCCTCTGGCATGGACATTCGGTGAATAATTCAGCTGTTTTGCAATCGACAAAATCTTTTGTTTTGTCTTCTCTTTAATAAAAGGACTATTATTCAAAGCCCTTGATACCGTAGTATGAGAGACGTTTGCCAATTTTGCTATGTCTTTAATTGTGACTGTCATGCTATTCCGCCTTTTATGATTTTTTTCCATCTTATCATAAAACCGCTTTCATTTTCTTACCTTTTTCCTCATGTGATTTTACTTTGATGCTGGAGCTGCTTTGCCCGGTCAAATTGAAAATATTGCTTGGCATTTTCATAGCTGATTCCTTTCACGATCCCCCCTAACAGCTCAAGGTCATAGGGGACTTCTCCTTTTTCTACCCAATCTCCGATGATATCACAAAGCAGTCTTCGGAAATATTCATGCCTTGTATACGACAAAAAGCTTCGTGAATCAGTCAGCATCCCGATGAAACGGCTGATCAGTCCAATACTGGAAAGAGCCATCATCTGCTCTGTCATTCCTTGCTTCGTATCATTAAACCACCAGGCTGTGCCGTGCTGCATCTTCCCCGGTGTCTTCCCGTCTTGAAAGCTTCCAGCCAATGTTGATATCACCACATTGTCCCTAGGATTCAAGGAATAGAGAATGGTGTTTGGCAAAGCATCTTCTTGTTCTAAACGATCTAATATTCGGCAAAGCGGCTTTGCAATGTCCTCATCATTCATCGCATCATACCCCGTATCTGGTCCGAGCCGCTCAAACATTTTTGTATTGTTGTTTCTAAGCGCATTGATATGAAGCTGCATCGCCCAGCCACGCTCACAGTATGCCTGACCTAGCATAATGAATGTCTCTGTTTTAAACTTGATCTTCTCTTCTTCCGTCAATGGATGACCAGACATTCTTTTATGAAAGATGGTCTCCACTTCTTCTTCTGTCGTTTCTTCATATGTCATTTCATTTATAGCATGATCTGAGATCAAACAGCCGTGTTCATGGAAGAAATCAATTCTTGCACGGAGTGCTTTTAAGAAGTCTTGGTAGGATTGTATTGGAGTAGCTGAAACCTCTGCCAGCTCGTGAACATATTTTGCAAACAGATCATTCGCTATATCGAGTGCTTTATCAGGTCGAAACCCTGGGAGCACTTGTACAGAGAATTCCTCTTCCCGCAGTTTTTGATGATAGTGAAGCGAATCGACCGGATCATCTGTTGTCACAACGGTTTCAACGTTTGATTTCACAATGAAGTCCCTCGCACCAAATCCCTCTCCTTGCAGCTTTTCATTGACTTTCTGCCAAATAATATCTGCGTTTTTTTCGTTTAATAGGTCTTCGGCTTCAAAATATCGTCTTAGCTCTAGATGAGTCCAGTGATAGAGTGGATTTCCAATGGTCATGGGTACGGTCTTCGCCCACGCCAAAAATTTCTCATGATCTGATGCATCCCCCGTAATGTGCGTTTCAGGGATGCCATTTGTTCTCATGGCACGCCATTTGTAATGATCTCCATAAAGCCATGCTTCGGTGATATTTTGGAAGGTTTTATTTTCATAGATGTCTTTAGGACTTAAATGACAATGGTAATCTATAATTGGAAGGTCCTTTGCAAACTCATGGTATAGCTTTTCCGCCGTTGGACTGTTTAGTAAAAACTGCTCATCTAAAAAGGCTCTCATCAAACTCCCCCATCCCTCTTATCGTATGAAAAATAATTTGTTCACGTTAACAATTTAATTGTAATCGTTTACAAAGTTGATTTCAATCCTAAAACAGGAAAAAACGATCTCCTTAAGAAAGGAAAATCGTTTTTTGCCTATTTTACAGAAGGTGATTTTTTTAGGATAATCGCAATAGTTGTTCCAGCACCTAGTTCGCTTTCCACTTGAATATCACCGTCATGCAGCAAAACAAGCTCTTTTGCTATTGCCAGCCCAAGTCCTGTTCCATTCGTTGGGTCATTTGTATTTGTCCCTCTGTAGTAGCGGTTAAATAAGTGATCTACCGTTTCTTGTGCCATTCCGCATCCGTTGTCTTTCATTTCGATCCGAACTTCTTCATTTGTTTCAGATAAAACAGCTGTAATATGAGTGCCTTTTTGGTTATGCTTGACTGCATTCGCCAGCAGGTTCTCAATCACTCGTCTGAACCAGGCTTTGTCGATCTCAAACATGACACCGTTTGTTTGATCTTCAAAAGAGGATGAAAAATCCTCAGAAAAGGAGCTTCTTGAAAACTCGTCCATAATAGAGGCTAAAAATTCACCCAGCTCGACCGGCTTTCGATTAATAGGCAAGGCCCCATTTTTCAATCGGTACGTGAGGTTTAAATCCTCAATCAAGGTCGACATGTATTCTGATTTCTCACGAATCACCTGTCCCATTTCCATGACTTCTTCCTTGGACCATTGATATTGATCAGATTCAAGCATGAGCCCATAGCCGTAAATCGTACTAAGAGGTGTTTTCAAATCATGAGACAATCCTGCAATCCATTCTTCCCTTGTAGTTTGAATTTTTCTTCGGTTTGCTTCATTCTCTTTTAATGTAAGCGTGAGCTGATCCATTGTTTTTAGGATATCCTCAAATAATCGGTATTCCCGCTTAATACGACCTTTTTTATTTTTACTGATTGGAATTCCTTTTCTATTTGTTGGTTCCTGCAATTTATTTCTAGATAAGAAAATCAGCCAGCGGATAATGTGATAGATCGGCAGACCATAGCGATACGAGTACCATAATGTCATGACGATAATAATAGTGAGTGCAAGACCTGCAATCAAGATGGTTCTATATTGATTTAAAGCATCTGTCTCTTTATCATACAATTCGTCTGGGCTATATACTTTGTTTGGTACCGAAACGATCAAATATAGACTTTTATTCACTCTGATATAAGATAGGTCACTTCTAAACTCCCAAGGCTTCGATTGGTACTTAAGCAATTCAACATCTGTTACGTTATGTTTCAAATCGTTTTTGGCTCGAATGCCTTTTAAGTATTTTCCTTCTTCATTAAACAGGTGTACCGATCCATTCATTCTTTTCAAGAACTCTATCGTTTCAAGCGAATATTGAGAAAGTGCAGCCAGATTTTTCTCATGCTGCTTAAGATAATTGGCTACCTTTGTGCTGTTCGTTTTGAACCCATATAACACGATAAAGCTTTCTTGATCAATCTCAATTGGCCAGAAGTACATCTTGTAATCTTTAAATTGTCTTTTTTCAAAGATCTTGATCATTTCATCCTTTTGATAGGATGTCGGAATATTTTTAGGAAGGTGATAGCTATATACGTTATGTTTTTTTGAATCAATCACTTGCAGCCAGCCGTCACGTTTTTTCACTGCTTGCTTGAGTTGATCTTCGGCTTCCATTTTGCCATCCTCGTTAAAATAGAGCCAGCTCATGAGTGTGTCCCCATCAGCCTTTGTTAAACCAGTTTCGGTCATATTCTCATAGTATTTTTTATAATATAGATTCTCAGTAAACGTATTCCCGATCAGCAGAATCGCAATGACGATAAACATCTGTCCGACAAAGTGAAAGAAAAGTTTTGTTCGTAAATTCATGAATTAATTAAGAACCTTCACAGGGTGCGGAATAAATTTATATCCCATACCACGGATGGTCACAATATATTCAGGCTGACTCGGATCTAACTCGATCTTTTCTCTCAGCTTTCGAATATGAACCATGACGGTGTTGTTATCACCATACGACGGGACGCCCCATACTTTCTCATAGATTTGATCTTTTGAAAGAACCACATTCGGATGATCACAAAAGTACTTCAGCAAGGATAGAAGCTGAGCTGAGCATGCCGTCATCTCTCCTCTCACTTTCAGTTCGGCTGAATGAGGATGATATGAGAAATGGGCATATTCATATTGGTTTTGAGCCTCTTCTTGCTCTTCCTGTAAGGAGATATATGTTCGGTTTAAGTGAGCCTTAATTCTAGCCACAAGCTCTAGCGGATTAAATGGCTTTGTAATGTAATCATCTGCCCCCTGCGCAAAGCCGGTCAGTTTATCTACATCAGACGTTCTTGCAGTTAAATAGAAAATGGGTGCTTTCGTATATTTTCTCATTTCAGGAAGAACATCAAAGCCAGACTTACCGGGCATCATCACATCTAGAAGTAAGAGGTGGATGTCCTCGTTTTTGACAACATCTAATGCTTCATCTGCATGGTAGGCTTTATAAATATGTTGAAATCCTTCTTTTTTTAATACGCGTTCAACCATTTTTACAATTGCTTCTTCGTCATCTGCAATCAATATTTTTGCTGTTTCCACGCATCTCTTTCCTTTCTAGCTATGATCTCTAACCGTATATTACCATTGTCTAAAGTAAAAAAGTACCTCTTTTCTGCATAAAAGCGAAAAAATATCAACTGGAGAAAATGGCAGTACTAGGAAGTTTCAGAGACGCAAAAAAACTCGGCTATTCCACCGAGTTCCTTTTACTTCTATTATCCATTCACAGCTTCTAGCTTTCTTTCATGATTCATTAAGTCATATGTTAAACAGATCGGCTTATTTGTTCTAGGATCAAGTACAATTTCTGCATCAATGTGGAATACCTGACCAAGCACCTCTTTGGTCATGACCTCATGAGGCGTCCCATCTTTGATGACTTTTCCTTGATTGAGGGCAATCATGTAATGAGAAAAACGTGCCGCATGATTCAAATCATGAATGACCATCAACACAGTTCGTCCCTGCTCTCTGTTTAACCGTTCTAACAGCTGAAGAATCTCGAGCTGATGTGCAAGATCCAAATACGTCGTTGGCTCATCTAATAGAAGCAGTTCTGTTTCCTGGGCAAGTGCCATCGCAATCCATACACGCTGACGCTGTCCACCGGAAAGTGCTTCAATTGGCCGGTCATGAAAAGCGATCATGCCCGTTTCCTCAAGTGCCCATCTGATGATTCGTTTATCTTCATTTGATAAGCGACCAAATCCATTTTGATGCGGGAAACGTCCATATGACACAAGCTCATACACTGTCAGTCCGCTTGGTGCTTCGGGCGTTTGCGGTAAGATCGCCATTTGTTTTGAAATTTCTTTTGTAGGCGTTTGATGAATAGCCTGGCCATTTAAGTAAACAGCTCCTTGATGGGACTTCATGATCCGGGACATTGTTTTTAAAATCGTTGATTTCCCGCATCCATTCGGCCCGATCAGTGTTGTCACCTTGCCTTTTGGGATACTGATATTTAAATCATCTACAATCAAACGGTCCTGATAACCGATACAAAGTTTTTCTGTTTCGAGCGATTTCATATGTTTTTCTCCTTCCTCATTAGTTCGTTTTCATCAATAAGTAAATGAAGTAAGGTGCGCCTAAAGCAGAAACAACAAGACCAACTGGTACCTCTGATGGTGCAAGTATGACGCGGCCAAGTGTATCTGCCAGTAATAATAACAGTGCGCCAATCAATGCGGAGGCCGGTATCATTCCTTGATGCTTTGGCCCAACAAGCTTTCTCGCCAAGTGCGGTGCGGCTAACCCTAGGAACGAGATACTACCTGCAACAGCGACACTTGCACCTGCTAATGCAACGGCAATCAGCATCAGAAAGCTTCTTTCTTTATGAACTGAAATCCCTAAGCCATAGGACAGTTGGTCACCTAAATTCATGATATTTAAGTAGCGTGCTCTCACAAGCGCTAACACAAGGAAAATGAGCATCCATGGCAGAACAGAAAGGACATACATCCAGCTTGAGCCCCAAATGCTTCCTGATAACCACACGATGGCTTGGTTAAAATCATTTGGGCTCATTTTTAATTGAATGACCACAATTGCTGCTGAAAACGCAGCATTAACGCCAATTCCCGTTAAAATCAATCGAACAGGTGTGATGCCTTTTTTCCACGCTAACACATAGATGAGAAATGCAGCAAAGCCTGCACCTGCAAATGCGAAAAGCGGCAGTACAAAAATCGTCAAATTACCTAAGTTCGACATCGTGCCTTGGAATGCAAAGATAAAGAGCACAACGGCAAATCCTGCGCCCGCATTCACACCAAGAATACCGGGATCAGCCAAGCCGTTTTGAGAAACACCTTGCCAGATAGCTCCTGATACAGCGATGGAAGCACCAACAAGTAAAGCGATGATCATTCTTGGAAGTCTGAATTCGAACAGCACCAGCTCATCCATTTCACTTCCGAATCCAAAAAATGTTTTCAATGTATCTATCGGAGAAATACGAATTTCTCCGGTATTTAAACTAATCAGAAATACCGCGACGATGGCTAAAAAGATCATGAGCATCGTTCGTTTATATTTCTTTTTCTTTGCCTGCTGCACCATTTCCATTTAAATTCCGCTCCTTTCACGTCTAGCTAAATATAAGAAGAAAGGAACGCCTATAATCGCAGTAATGGCACCGACTGGCGTTTCAAATGGAGCATTGACCAGCCTTGCAGCAATGTCTGCATAAATTAACAAAATGGCACCTAAAATAGCTGAGCAAGGGATAATCCATCGATAGTCCACTCCGACCAAGAATCTAGTGACATGGGGAATGACAAGCCCGATAAAACCAATTGAGCCTGCCACCGACACAGCAGCACCGGTTAAAAGAATTACGACCAATATTCCTAGCACCTTGACCGTTTTCGTATACTGCCCGAGCCCTTTAGCCAATTCATCACCTAAGCTCAGTACAGTGATCGAGCGAGCAAGGATCATCGCAATCAAAAGTCCTGCAATGGCGACTGGAATAATGACCTGAATGTTGCTCCAATTCACACCTGCCACGCCGCCCGCATACCAAAAGCTCATGTCCTGAGCGACGTCAAACCGGATGGCAATTGCTGAAGAGATGGAGCTTAAAAGTGCCCCAACCGCCGTACCCGCTAGTGCGAGCTTCACTGGGGTCAGTCCTCCCTTAGACAGAGTACCGACACCAAACACAATAGATGCACCGAGTGCGGCTCCAGCAAATGACCAAAGAATTAATGTGAAAGAAGATTGGCCTGGGAAAAACGCAAATGCTATAGCAATCGCAAATGCAGAGCCATTTGTCACGCCCATAATTTCAGGAGACGCAAGCGCATTTCTTGTCATCCCTTGCATAATGGCACCTGATACGGCTAAAAAGGCACCGACGAGTGCAGCCCCAACTGTACGCGGCAGCCTCAATTCCCGGATGATTTGATGTGAAGTTTTCTGTGGATCAAAATGAAAAATGGCTTCCCATACAGTGTGTAGATGAATGTTTGCCGCTCCTAATGATACCGATAAAAAAAGACCAAATGCTAAAGCGACGATTCCTATGATGACAACAGCTGCTGTTCCAAAGGGCTTCGTGACAATATCCATTGCATCGTCCTTGGCTGGCAGCTGTTTATTCGATTGTGAGCCCAAAACCAGTCTCTTCCTTTCCGTTCATATCTATTCCTTATCAATGATAATGATTATCAATCTCGGAGTCTAGTATATCATTTTCTTTCCTTTTTGAAATCATTGTTCTGAACATTTTCTTTATTTTCATCAAAAAACCGGGAGAAATTCACCATTTTTCTTTAGACCCTAAAATAGCCGATGCATTTTTCATCCCATCATGTTACGATATAATTGAAATTGAGAATCATTATCAAAAGAAAGTGAATAGGAGAGAATCTTTGTGAAAAAACGATCTGGATTTCTTTTGATTTCCTTTGCCATTCTTATGCTTTTTACAGCTGCTTGCGGCAGCACTTCAAATAAAAAATCTGGCGCCAACCAGAATGACACAATCACCTATCAGGATGTCAAAGGTGAGGTCAAACTCCCTAAAGATCCGAAACGAATTGTGCTTCTGGCAGAAAGCTACTACGGAGACCTCGTGACACTTGGCAAGACGCCAATTGCTGCAACTGCACCCATCTTTAAAAACCCTTTCTATAAGGGAAAAACGGATGGTGTCAAAAACCTTGGAACAACCCCTTCTGTCGAAAAGGTAGCCGCTTTGAAGCCAGATATGATTATCGCTTGGGGAGAAGACGAGAAATTTGATCAATACAAAAAAATTGCTCCAACCGTTGCAATTAAATACAATCAATATTCCTTTAAAGATCAACTAAAAGAATTCGGTAAAATGACAGGTACACCGAAAAAAGCAGTAGAATGGATCACAATATGGGATACAAAAATAGCTGAGGTAAAGCCTAAAGTAACAAAAGCGGTCGGCAGCAAAACCGTTTCAATCGTGTCGCCTTTTGATAAAGGTATTTATATCTTTGGAAACACCTTTGCGCGCGGAGGCGAAATCATTTATGACGAGCTGAAATTACGTGCGCCAAAGGCAGTTAAAAAAGACGCTATCGACAGCGGTGTCGGCTATGCAAATATTTCCCTTGAAAAGCTGCCAGAATACGCAGGCGACTATATTTTCACTAGTCCATGGAGTGGTTCAAAAAGTAAAGGAGACCAAGTGTATGAAAGCAGCATTTGGACATCACTGCCTGCTGTACAAAATAAACACGTATTTGAAATCGATCCTGTCGGGTACTTCTTTAATGACCCAGTGTCACTAGAAGGACAGCTTGAGTTTATTGTGGACCGATTAACATCCGCATCATAAAAAAACGTTTCTCCATATGTGGAGAAACGTTTCCCTTATTCCGTTCCTTTGGCGAATCCTTTTGACATGAATGGATAAAGCAAAATACCTACTAAGAACAGACCGATGCCAAGTCCAAATGTTTTCAAATCAGCTGTGCCTGAAATAATGACCCAAGCGGAATACCCCATCGCAACAAGCGCAATGATTCCGTCTCTTGTTCGCTTCCCTTTTTGAAGATCATACGTGTCACCTTGCATGATGACCTTAAAACTATAGATCGAAGACACAATATACGGAATGAGATACGCAAGTGTCGCTGATGTCGTTAAAAAGGTAAAAGCTTCATTAATCGTACGGGACATCACTGAGAAAATAAACAGTTGTGACATGATATTTGTAACCGTCAAAGCAAAAACAGGACTGCCTTTTTTGTTTGTTTTTGCAAATACTGCTGGGAAATCGCCAGCCTTTGCTGCTTGATACGGTACTTCTGAACCAAGTAAGATCCAGCCAAGCATCGAGCCAAATAAACAAATGATCGCAAGCAGTGCCATGACTATTCCGCCCGCCGGTCCAATAATGAGCTGAAGCACGTCAACGAATGGTTTATCTGAGCCTTGCAACTGATCATGCGGCAGGACGCCCATTGTAATCAATGTAATAATCATGTAGATGGAAAGTGCGATTAAAAGACCTGTAATCGTTGCACGTTTCACATCGCGCTGCGAGGATGCTCTCCCTGATAAAATCACAGCTGATTCGATGCCAATAAATGCCCATAGTGTGGAAATGGCCGCATGATGAATTTGGCCTCCAAGTCCGAGCACTCCTTCGCCTTCTGCTGAAACTGGGAAGTAATAATGTTCAAATAATGCCGTTTGGAATGCAAATAATCCCGCAACAATAAAAAGGACGAATCCAAGTACCTTTGAAAAGGTCGTAATAAAGTTTAATTTACTTGCAGCACTTAAGCTTGTAATTAAGATCGTATGTGTTCCCCAGAGAAGAATGGTACATACAATAAAGGTTGTCAGCTGACCAAGTGTGATCGCTTCTTTTCCAAAGGTGAAAATCTCCGTCTTCACGGTGAGAATAGGGAAAAATGTCGTTAAATAACCGGCAAGACTCGTAATAATTGCGACATTACTAATCCAGCTTGCCACCCAATATCCCCAAACCATTGTAAAACCGGCTGCTTTCCCTTTTTTCGGATCGTTAAAAAGCGCTCTTGCATAACTTTGTGGTCCAGCCGTCAGCTGCGGCTTATGAATGGACAAATGCCCAAAAACAAGTGCAATCATCAGCACACCGCCACCTGTGACAAGCCATGCCATCGTCACACCTAAAGGACTGGCATGCTGGGCAAGTGTACTTGGCAGCATAAAGATGCCTGACCCTACCATATTTCCGACGACAAAAGCCGTCAATAACCAAAAACCCCATTTTTTTGTCTGTTCCATTTCCGTACCTCCGTTATATTCACTTCGGACCAGACCCGGCAGTATCTTCATTGATATATTTGTGAAGCAATGACTTGTATTCTTTATGTTCATCATGGGTCACTTTCTTAACAGCATACCCTTATCTTAGATACTCAGAACATAAAAAAAAGCCTGAACAACAGTCCATGCTTTTCAAAACATACACCTTGATCTCCGGATAGCCCTCCACGCTTCAAAGACGTGGCAGTCCTGCATTTATTCAATGCAGACCCAGCATAAAGAAAGTTGGAGCTCTCTCTACACTTCGGCGCTGATGCCTTTTTTCTCATGATCTTCGATTCCATCTCTCCCATGAGTGACTCATCATCCGCGCAACCTCTACCTCACTGAGACATAGCGTGAGGATTTCTATTCATTTTTACTACACGAAGGTTATCAAACATTCTCACATCTGTCAAAGGGAAAAACATAGAAAAAAGGCAGAGGATCATTTCTCTGCCTATTACCTGCTTATTGATCGTTGTTTTTCTTCTTTTGTACAGCTTCCTGAAGCGGATCGCCTGCTAGCTCTTTGCTTGCTTCTTCTAACAGCTGATCTACTTGCTTGTGGTCTTGCTCGCTTTTCGCCTTTTTATCCTTTTGGAAAAATGACATCGCTGTTTCCTCCCTTTTCATAAAATGCGGTTGCCTGTATAATTTGTGCTACAGTGCGCCGCATTATACAAGGTGGAAAGGCTCAATCATCATGAAAGGTCTGTCTCATTTTTTGCAAATACGTCAAAAAGGTCTTTAAGTCTTCCTTTGTGAAGTCTGACATCATATGCTGAATCACCTTTCCGAAAAGACGTGTATGCTTTTCATAAATCGCTACCCCTTTTTCCGTAGCTTCTAACCGGACTAGCGTGGGGTCGTCTTTGTCACGTTCTCTCTGAATATAGCCCTGCTCACATAATTTATTGAGTGCAATGGAGGCTGCACCTGGGTTTAAGGAGAGTCTTTGTTTCAGCTCTTCGGCATGTGATACTTTGCCTTGTATCAAAATAGAAAGAGCATATATCTGCGGTGGCGTGATGTCTTTTTCTAACTCAAGTAACTTGCGGTTTAATTTACGGCTGACTTCATAATGTACGAGAACAATTTCTTTTAAAATGTCTGCATTACTCATCCGAATCGCATCCTTATCGTTAGTATCAACATGACTTCCCCCTTATTATAGAATGTTTTTCCAATCAGCCAACCCTTTTGTCCTCTTTTTCTTTAGAAATAAGCCTTGCTGAATGAATTGACCCTTGATATAGTGAGTACTTGAACAAAAGATAGAACAGGAGTACGCATCATGACAGGAAAAACACACATTATGGGCGGAATCGCCGCCTCAGCGGCCGTCGCCTACTACTACGGACTCGACCCAGTCATCATGGCTGCAGCTGGATCAGCAGGTGCTCTGATCCCCGATCTTTGCCATACAAAAAGTAAAATCGGCAGAAAATTTCCGCTGCTCTCGGCACTGATCAGCAGCGTGTTCGGTCATCGCACATTTACACACAGTTTATTATTCCTACTGATCATTTATTTTCTCGCGACAACATACATTCCAAATGACAGCCTAAGTATCGGTTTACTCGTTGGAATGGCGAGCCACCTTATCCTTGATGCTGGGACAGTGAACGGCATTAAATTTTTATTTCCAGCGTCCATTAAAGTGCGTCTCCCCTTCTATGTCAAAACAGGCAGCACAGGAGAACAAGTCGTACTAGCTGCTCTCACCGTCGTCACCTGCTATTACATCGCCGTCATCTGCGGCATATCGATCCCCATCCAGTTCTAACAGAATAAAAAAGAGTTTTGCGAAAAAGATAAGTTATGAATTGATCATTCCTCATTTTTTTAGTAGGTTTAAGATAAGTGTTTTTGCCTTGCAACTGAATACAGAATGGTGAGGAGATCCATAAATGAAAGCGTTTTTCAAAAATCATTGGTTTTTAGTGTATTCCATCCTCTTCATGTGGATGAAAACATACATCATTTATCAACTAGGTTTTCACATACGAACGGCCAATCTGTTTCATGAATGGCTGCTTTTGATCAATCCACTTAGCTTTCTACTCCCTTTGTTTGGGATAGCTCTTTTTTTAAATGAAACCAAACAAAAGGTTTTTTTATTGAGTGCAAATTTTATTCTCACGGCGATTCTGATATCGAATACGATCTTTTATGGTTTTTATATTGATTTCATTACCATTCCCGTGCTATTCCAAGCGAAGAACATGGGAGATATGGGCAGCAGTATGACAGAATTATTCCACCCGCTCTTTGTGCTGATGCTCATTGATTTTGTTGTACTTGCTTGGCTGCTCAAGCGCAAACCATTATCCCCAAAAGCGTCATACAAGACGATCAAAACATATTATGCGATTTGCTGCAGCTTCCTATTGTTTCATGTCAGCTCAGCTATGATGGATCACCCTCGATTTCTGACAAGCTCTTATGATCGTGAAGTCATTGTCAGAAACCTCGGGCTGTTCCAATTTCATCTGTATGACGGTGCTGCCCAAACGGCACGCATTGGACAAAAGGCCTTTGCAGATGAAGATACGCTTTCTACCGTAGCAAACTACACAAAGGCTGATTACAGCGCACCAAACGAAGAGTATTTTGGACTTGCTAAAGGCAAGAACGTTGTGTTCATTTCACTTGAATCGACGCAGCAATTTGTCATGAATCAAAAGGTGAATGGACAATCCATCACTCCCTTTTTAAATCAACTGGCTAAAAAGAGTTTTTATTTTGATGAATTTTATCAGCAGACAGAGCAAGGGAAGACGTCGGATTCAGAGTTTATTGTCGCTAATTCCCTCTACCCTTCTAGCAGCGGCGCTGTCTTTTTCACAGCGAGTGACAACGAATATGACACGTTATACAAGCAGTTGAAAAAGGAAAACTATCAATCCGTCCAATTTCATGCGAATAATAAAACGTTTTGGAATCGTGATGTGATGTATGAATCGCTTGGAATTGATCGTTTTTATGATGTCGATTCATATCATGTCAATGAACGGAATTCAACTGGCTGGGGCTTAAAAGATATCGACTTCTTTGATCAATCCATTGATCATTTAAAAAAGTTGAAGCAGCCTTATTACAGCACATTCATTACACTGACCAATCATTTTCCATTTGAAATTGATCCGAAGGATCAGTTTATTGATGAATATGATTCGTCCAGTACCATTTTAAACCGCTATGTGACGACCGTCCGCTATCAAGATGAAGCGGTTAAGATGTTTTTTGACCGTATGAAAGAAGAAGGATTGTATGACAATACGATGTTTGTCCTTATGGGTGACCACTATGGCATCTCTGAGGCACATCATGAGGCAATGGCACAGCTGCTTAATCAAGAGGAAATCACACCGTTTGATGCGGTCAAACTGCAGCGTGTTCCCTTTTTGATTTACATTCCTGGTGTAACGGATCAAGCACCGCAGACCATTTCTGAAACAGCTGGTCAAATGGACGTCAAGCCGACACTTCTTCACTTACTAGGGATTGAAACGAAGGATTCCATTCAATTCGGCAATGATTTATTTTCAAATGAACGGACACCTTTCGCTGTATTGAGAAACGGGAACTTTATTACAGATGATTATCTCTATACAAAGAACACCTGCTATGATCAAAAAACAAAAGAACCCGTGAAGCAGGATGAGGTATGTCAGCCTTATATAGAAAAAGCCAATAAAGAGCTCTCCTTATCAGACAAGTTGATCAATGGGAATTTGCTGCGTTTTTATCAGAAGTAAACAGGTTAAAACGATCTGCTTTGTCGTCACGCTGAAAGTCGCCATTTGGCGGCTTTTTCTTTTCTCTTTTTACTGAAAGCCTATGAATGCTCAAATAAGTTTGCTTATAATAAAGGGAACCACATGATATTGAATGATAAGAGGTGTGAACATGAAGTATACATTCTTAGCCTTCATCTCCATATGTTTGCTCCTGAGTGGATGCCAAACAGAGATGAAGCCATCTAATTCGAATAAAAAAACAGAGCTTGTGATTTCAGCAGCGGCAAGCCTTCAGGATGCACTAAAGGAAATTGAAGCCTCCTTTCACAAGCAGCATCCGAATGTGACCTTAACGAATAATTTCGGGTCATCTGGCGCATTGAAGCAGCAAATCGCTCAAGGAGCAAAAGCGGATCTTTTTTTCTCAGCAGCTGAGGAGCCCTTCGATGAACTTGTTCAATCTGGAGACATTGATCAAGATTATATCAAGGACGCCATACAAAATGAGCTAGTCCTTATTGTGCCAAAAGATGGCTCTTCCTCTATTAAAAGCTTTCAAGACGTCCGGCACGTAAAAGGAAAGATTGCTCTTGGCACACCTGAATCGGTTCCTGCTGGTACATATGGCAAAGAGATCTTCACACAACTGAACATATGGGACCAAGTGAAAAAGAATGCTGTCTACGGCAAGGATGTGCGGCAAGTCCTAAGCTACGTCGAAACAGGAAATGTAGAAGCAGGTGTTGTGTATAAAACAGACGCCCTCGTTTCCAAAAAAGTAAAGATTGCAGCTGAGGCAAATCCGGACATGCACTCCCCGGTTATATATCCAGTAGGGATTGTAAAAGGGACAGAACATCTAACGGAAGCCAAGACCTTTTTTCAATTTCTTCAATCAGATACAGCCACATCGATTTTTAAGAAATACGGCTTTCAAGTGTCATAATGCTTATGCTGACTGAAGAATTTCTATCTCCCATTTGGCTGTCCGTTCAAGTTGCCATCGTCAGCGGGCTGTTGGCCACTGTTTTTGGCACAACGGTCGGCTTTTGGATGGCGCGAACAACTTTTAAGGGGAAAATGATTGTGGAAACGTTCCTGATGATGCCACTCGTTCTCCCGCCAACAGTCGTTGGCTTTTTATTGCTCGTCGTATTCGGAAAGCATAGTGTAATAGGGGGCGCGATTGAATGGATCTTCCATCAGCCGGTCATTTTCACATGGTGGGCGGCGGTCATTGCATCGACAGTTGTGGCATTCCCGCTCATGTATCAATCAGCAAAGGCTGGCTTTTCTACGATTGAGTCAGATATAGAAGGGGCTGCAAAAGTAGATGGTGCACATTCATTCCAAGTCTTTGCCTATATTACGGTACCTCTTGCCCTGCCTTCCCTGCTGTCTGGCAGCGTCCTCAGCTTTGCAAGAGCCCTTGGAGAATTCGGAGCGACCTTAATGTTTGCCGGCAACATCCCAGGAAAAACTCAAACACTCCCAACCGCTATCTATGTGGCGATTGATTCAGGACGAATGGAACTTGCTTGGTCCTGGACGATTTGTATTGTGATCTTATCTTTTATTATGCTTTTGGCTGTGCGAAGAAGCAGTACTTAAAAAATCCCTCTATGTGAGAATAGGGGGATTTATACTACATATTTACTTTGCCGTTTTACCATAGTATAAGTCAGCAAGGATGACAAGCAGATAATTAATGAAATGCAGATTAGAATTGTGGTTATATTCATGGGAATAGGCACAAATAATTGGTAGTTCCCTTTAAAAGAAAACAGATGCAAAGCTAAGTTGGCGATCATGTTTTTTAAATCAAAGACACCTAAGTTTGGGATCAATAAAAAATAGACCATATAGATAACCACAGATAAAATAAAACTACGACATAAACTACCTAAATAAAAAACAAGTGTACTAAATAACCAGCTTGTACATACAACAAACATTAATTGAAGCAGTATAGAATGTTCGGTACTATCTTTATATGTAAACAATTGAACAGATATATCTTTTGATATTACAGAATAAAAGATATGGCTAGCCATATATGAAATAAGAGAAAGAATTGGAATTAAAAATAGAATGATTACATAAAGAGACAGTTGCTTTGAAAACAAAACATCGTTCCACTGATATTGAACCGCTTTAATTTTCATCGTTTTATATTTCACATCATATGTCGCTAAATAGATCGCATATAAACCAAATACAAGTGGATAAAAGATAAAACCCATCCATTCTAAATTAGTTGAAATGACTTGAGTTGGCTCCATCAAATGAAGTGATTGAATAAACTTCTCATAATCATATTTTAAGACATTTTCTACGACTTCTCCTTCAGCACCTGCTAATTCTCCTTCTTCTATGTTAACTGGCATCGTCAAAGCCTTTTTTATATCAATGCCGAGCTCCTTATATTCACTTTCTGTTTTTACATATTGGGCATAGTTGGATTTTGTTGTTTCATATTGTGCATAAACATTCCATAACGAAATCAGCATCAATGGAATAAACAAGATAAGAAATGTTTTAGCATAATATTGATATAAAAGCTCTTTTTTCATTAATTTAAAGATATGCTTGATAAATGTCACCCAAATCCTCTCCTTTTTCCTGAAAGTCATGGATTTGAATCATTGATTTGTCTTTTAAAATAAACAATTCATCAACAATGGATGAATAAAATTCAAACTGATGACCTGTAGCTATAATGGTCATGTCTTTAGACCACTTCTTAATCATTGCTTTTAATTCCATCATTGTTCCATAATCTAAACCATTTGATATCTCATCTAAGAACAAATAAGTTGGTTTTGTTAATGCAATGAATATGAAACTCAATTTCTTTTTTTGACCATAAGAGTAATGTTTGACCTTCTTTTTGAGGATCTCATGTGGTAGATATTCCCTTGCCAGTGTATCACACTTTTTTTGGTCAAAAGGGCTATTTAACAATAATCGTATATTTTGATAACCGTTTAGATTCAAATAGAGTGGTGAATCATCATACATGACCTGAATTTCATTTCTTACTTGATCAATCGGCTGATGATTATACAAGATCTCCCCTTCATAATGTTCTAACTGGAGTAAACATTTCATAAAAGTTGTTTTACCAGATCCATTCTTCCCCATGATGAAATTTATTTTTTGATGTTTTATTTGAATATGTAAATCTTCAAATACAGGCTGATGTCGATATGTTTTTGTCAATCCTTTTACATGGATCATTTTCCAAAAACTCCTCTTACTATTTTTTGAGATTATTTATAATATTTAAACAGCGCTACTATGATTTGTAAATAGTTCTTAAGTAGCGCCTTTTCTATTAATCTATAATATTAATCCCAACCATGTTTCCCTTTTCCATTAACCCAAACTCGATCTGTAAAAGAGTTACTCACAAAGGTAACATCTCCCCACGGAGTGGGTGTTCCAAATTTAAGGGTTGTTTTATGTGCCCATTTATGAAGTTTAGATCCCTTATAGTATCTTTTAGAACCATTTTTTACTACTTTGTTAGGGAAGACATAGCCCGCATCTTGAGAACCAGAACTCGATTTGACTTTACCCGAAGAATATTTCCAATCAACATATGATTTTGACCATGCCATAAAGCTCCCTCTAGATGTGGTTAGCCTTTTCGCATATACTTTCGATGCACTTGTAGTCATCACACCTTTATTCGTTTCCTTTATTGTTTGTACATACATGGTACTACTAGAATAATCTCCTTGAATTACTTTTTGCTCCTTACTTAAATCAACATTTGTTGCTTCGGCAAATGTCGTAGGTAGGATCGTGGCACCCAAAGTTAACGACAAGCCAAGAATGAATTTTTTCATATAATTAACCTCCTTTTATTTACAATTAATAATTTACCATATAATTCTTTATTGTCCCATGAATTTCATGACATTTAAGGTAGATTTAAGGAGTTCTTCTCCTTTTTCAAGATAACTTAGGATCATAGAATGTCTTTCATTAATAGAAAAAACACCTTTCCATTAGTCATAGAAGTGTATCACTCCTACGCCTATCGAAAGGTGTTCTTATAATTATTCTATTTCATTATTATTCAAACCCAACCGTCATCGTCTCTGGATTCGAGCCGACGCGCTCGTTATTGTTTAATGCATCGATTTTTTCCATGTCTTCTTTTGAAAGTTCGAAATCAAGAATATCTGCATTTTGTTTAATGCGTTCTTCGTTGATTGATTTAGGAATCGTCACGACGCCGCTTTGCAGATCCCAGCGCAAGATGACTTGCGCAACAGATTTGTTGTAGCGTGCAGCAATGTCTTTCAATACGTCATGATCTAATAGCTTTCCTTGCATCAGCGGAGACCATGCTTCAATTTGAATGCCTTTTTCTTTTGCGTATTGACGCAGTTCGACAAGTGTCAGTTTCGGATGAAATTCAACTTGGTTCACGGCTGGAACAACCTCAGCATCTTTTAACAGCTCTTCTAAATGCTGAATGTAGAAGTTGCTGACGCCTATGGCTCTCACTTTCCCATCCTTGTAAAGCGTCTCAAGCGCACGCCATGTGTCTTTAAATGTATCTGCATTTGGGCCAGGCCAATGAATCAAATAGAGGTCTAAGTAATCAAGACCTAATCGATTCAAGCTTGCGTCAAACGCAGCCAGCGCTTTGTCATAGCCTTGATCCGTGTTCCATACTTTAGACGTAATGAACAAGTCTTCTCGTTTCACGCCAGATTCTTTAATCGCTTTGCCTACGCCTGTCTCATTTTTATAAACGGCAGCTGTATCAATACTGCGGTATCCGTTTCGTATGGCTGCTTTTACGGCATCTACCACTTGATTGCCGTCCTCCACTTTGAATACACCTAAACCAAACCAAGGCATTTCCACTCCGTTATTCAGTGTTACGGTATCATTCAAGCTTTTGACCATTTTAACAACCACCTTTTTCATAGATTCCATCTTTTTCATTATCTCACGTTGTCCATTAAAACTCTATTATCAGGCATTTTTCTTCGCTTCGATGGCTAACAGCAAAGCACCTGTCATGCCAGCCTTGTCCTCAAGTCCAGGAGAGACAATGTATGTATCAAGCGGCGGCAGGTCTACATAATCATTGAGATAAGCAGCAAGCTTCTCTCGAATCAGTGGAAACAGCTGTTTTTGCTTCATGACGCCCCCGCCCATCATGATGCGCTCTGGGCTTAAAATGAGCGAGTACTGCATCAGCGCCTGCGCCAAATAATCAGCTTCAAGTGCCCAAACTGATTCTTCCTCCGTGAGCTCTTTGGCAGATTTCCCCCACCTTTTCTCAATCGCTGGGCCAGCTGCCAGTCCTTCTAAACACGTCCCATGCGCTGGGCAGACTCCTTCAAACGGGTCTGATTCATGCTGCCTGACAAGGATGTGCCCCATCTCTGGGTGCGAATGACCGTGAAGAAGTTCGTTTTTTACAACAGCGCCAGCACCGATACCCGTACCGACCGTGATATACATACAGCTATTCAGCCCTTTGGCTGCTCCTTTTGTTAATTCACCTAAGGCTGCCGCATTAACATCTGTTGTAAAGGATACTGGGACCCGTAATTGCTTCTCTAGCTCTGGAATGAACGGGTAATGCTTCCACTCTACTTTCGGCGTGTTCATGATATAACCGTAAGAAGGATCGTCTTTTTGAACACAGATTGGTCCAAAGGAGCCGACCCCTAATGCTTCAATGTCATGCTGCTCGAAAAATGGAATGAGTGTTTGTAATGTTTTTTCTGGGTGCTCTGTCGGAATCGTCATTTCCTCGAGAATGTCCCCATGCTCATTGCCGATTGCACAACAAAACTTTGTACCGCCAGCTTCAATTGCTCCATAATACGCCATCATTGATCTCCCCCTGCTTGTTCTCTTTCTTCATCATAAAACATAGGGGAGAAGATCACAACATTACGTATTAGTCAGGAGAACAGCTTCCATGTCATTGATATACTCCCTTAAATGATGGGCAATGTCACGATTGATTTCACCATCTTCATACAGAGTTTGAATTTCATTTCGTATTGTCTGTACAGCTTGGAAGTTAAGCTCTTTTTTCTTCCGGTCAAATGAACGGTCTTTTTGCTGAAAGAAGCTTGGACCGTGTTCACATCGATAAATGACTTGGTTGTAAAAACCAATCACTTGATGACACGTTTGTTTATTTTCATCGGTCATATGCTGTTTGATCGAGTCCACAGCAGCCTCAGCCGTTTTCTTACGGATTTGTTTGTACGAGCCCTCGTTTTCTAAAATGCCGCTGGAAACGTGCTGATTCGGCCGCCATAATTGGAGCCATTGAAGCAAGCGCAGAAACTTCACTTTTGAAAAACGGATTTTGAAGGAGTTTGAATACAGCATTTCGAGCTCATGAAATCTTTCTTGCAGCTCATAGGCTTCTTCTTTATCGATTTTCTCTTCCTCAATGAGCTGTTGCAGCTTCATCTGCTCAGCTTTGATTCCGTGCAGCCTGATCTTTCTCTCTTGTTTTCTCATCCCGAATTGATACGGTTCACGCTGGATATTGCGCAGCTTCATTCGGTAATCATTGATGAGTGCAAGAGACACTTCCCTATTGTCTTCATTCATTCCTTCTCTTAAGGTTTTAATGGCACTTCTTAGCAGCTTCCGTTTCGCATGCTGAATCTTTGTATCCAAGTCCACGGCGATTTGCTTGTCTTTTTTCTCAGATAAAAGAGGCAGTAGCACACTAGCTAAAATGAGTGTACATAAGATGACGCCTGCTGCGAGGAAAATAATCAAATGCCGTTCAGGAAACGGTGATCCGTCCGCAAGTGTAAATGGGATGGAGAAGGCACCGGCTAATGTCACAGCCCCACGAACACCAGAGAATGTCATGAGCATCGAGGCGCGAAGCTTCGGTTTTTTCACGTTTTGCTTTTTCGTTGCACTCCAATTCCCTGCCCAGAACAGCCATACCCATAAGAACCTCAGGATCATAAGACACAGCGTGATGATTAAGATGTAACTGATGACCTGCATATTATTAAAGGCTTCATCCTGGAAAATGACCGTCGATACATCAGGAATCTGCAATCCAAGGATAACGAAAACAAGTCCGTTTAAAATAAATAAAATAATATTCCATGTGTTTGACGAAGCAATTTGCAGTTTGGCTAAATTTGCTTCCATTCGATCCTGCTCAATGGCATGTGTCACACCGCCAGCAACAACCGCTAAAATACCGGATACACCAATTTCTTCCGCTGCTAAATAGATGACAAATGGTGTAAGAATTTGCAGGATGATGTGCATCGTGACATCGTCCATTCCTAGACGGCGGAGGAAATAGCGAAAACGAATGATAAAAAAGGATAGAATAAATCCAGTCAATAGACCACCTGCGGCAATCAGGACAAAGCTAAAGGATGCCTCAGCAATTGAAAAAGCGCCAGTTACTGTTGCTGCAATGGCAAATTTAAAGGCAACAAGTCCTGATGCATCGTTCATCAATCCCTCGCCTTCCAGCAGCCTCATGATACCCTTTGGCATGTTCACACGGCTGGAAAGAGCACTGACTGCTACCACATCTGTCGGTGATAAAATCGCTGCAAGCGCAAATGCGGCTGGAAGCGGAATGCTTGGGATCATCCAATGGATGGTATATCCTGCTACAATGACTGTCGCAAATACTAACCCTAGGGCTAACAGAAGAATCGGCGCTCTTAATTTCCACAGCTCGTCCCTTGGGGTACGCTTCCCGTCATTAAATAACAGCGGCGCAATGAATAAAACGAAGAATAGTTCGGGATTTAAAGAAATATGTAAACCTGAAGGAAAAGCTGCCACCAATATTCCTAAGCCCACTTGAATTAACGGGACTGGAATAAAGGGGACAAAACGATTGATAATATTAGATGATGCGATGAGTGCTAGTAATACGAGCACTGCCAAAAAAATCTCCACTAGTACGTGTCCCTCCTATTTCAATTTTTTCGTCAAGTTTTGCTTACATGTAAAGATGTGTTCATTCCATGTTGATTCATCCGTCCGATCATAGGTGCTTCTTTAGTATTCCGCAAAATGTGAAACCAACACATAACAATCCATCTAGGCAAAAAAAGGCTGAATCCAGATATTCAGCCAGCTGACAAAATTTTCATCACATGTATTGTTCTAATGATGAACAAAAAGACCCTGCTTTTATTTTACACGAAAACTCCATTACCTGCTGACATCCAGCTCGTATCAAACACAAAAAAAAGAGCGAAACCGCTCTTTTCTCGTTTTACCCTTTATTTAAAAAATAAGACCTAGCGGGAAGCCGCCATTTGAATAGGTAGGAACAAACCCTGCATACGACAAGGATGAGAAACAGCAAATACAAAGCAATCTCTCCTTGTGCTAAACCGAGTCCTACGAGTAAGCCGCCAAGTGCTGCCCAAACTGCGTAAATCTCCGCTTTTAGCACAAGCGGCTTTCGCCCTGCCAATAAATCACGCACAATTCCGCCTCCGCTTCCAGTCAAAATGGCTGCCACAATGACCGCACTGAGCGGAAGCTCTCTTTGCACAGCAAATAATGCACCTTGAATCGCAAACGCTGCTAAACCAATCGCATCCGAGAAATTCCCCCATGTGCTCCAGTGCTTGAGCAAAAGCTTTGGAAAAAGAAACACAATCGTAATGGATACAAGAGCAATGGTAAACATTTTGCCCTGTGACCATAAAGCAGACACCGGAAGACCGATTAATAGATTTCGAATCGCTCCACCGCCAAATGCTGTCACAATCCCTAAAATGTACACACCAAGAATATCGTACTCTTCCTCCATTGCTACTATCGCACCACTAATGGCGAATGCGATAATACCAATGATACTTAAGACTTCCCATGCCATTTTCCGCTTATCTCCTTACATGATCTGATCATCTAACACTACTCCCTTAATGTATATCTGACATAAGCGAAAAGCAATACAAATTTTCTTTAAATTTTATCTTTTTGCAAAAATAAAAAATAGCCCGCTTAAAAGCAGGCTATCTCTCAATCTTCTTTTGCATTTAACAGCAGCATACTGATGATGATAAGAATAAATGCAATGAGAGCCAATAGTGGAATGGTAATAAAACCAAACCAGTTCAGATAATCAACGGAACAAGGAATGCCGCTTAGGCAAGGGCGAATCGACGCAAAGCCCGGGATCTTTTGTTCCATATAATGATAGATGGAAAAGCCAGCACCAATCACAGCCAAAGGCAGTACGTAATACTTCACTTTGACATCGCCCCGGAACGTAGCAATTCCAAGTAAGAGCACGAGCGGGTACATGAAAATGCGCTGAAACCAGCACATATCGCATGGGATAAACTTCTTTATTTCACTTAAATACAGGCTGCTCATCGTCGCAACGATAGAGACAATCCAAGCACTGTATAAGTAAATGAGCTTATTCTTCATGATTTTTTCCCTTTGAGCTCTTGATCAATTAATTCTTTGATTTCATCATAGTCATAAAAGTTTTGAACTTGTTTATTGTTAATCAAAATCGTTGGTGTTGAATTCACTTTATATTTGTTCACAAGCTGATCGTCTGTGTTCAGCTGCGGCTGATACGTTTTCTTTGATAAATTATCTTTGAGTTTATCCGTATCAATTTTTGTTGTCTTTTTCGCTAGTTCAGTCAGCTTAGCAGGCGTAACCCATTCTGCTTCACTATCTGGCTGTGCTTGATAGACAGCTTCATGGAATGCCCAGAAGTTTTTTGGATCTTCTTTCCACACTTCTTCAGAAGCTAGTGCTGCTAATACTGCGCCATCTCCATGAACAGGCAGTGGTAAATTAATAAATGAAAAGGATACATCGCCTTTATCTATGTAGTCTGCTTTCAGTTTTGGGAAAATGTCTGTTTCAAATGATTTACATGACGGACATTTATAGTCCCCAAACTCGACGATTTGCACCGCTGCGTTTTTGTCTCCTATGACAGGCTGTCCTTTAATCGAAGGCTTACTGTCAACTGTTTGTGCTTCTTGGCTGTTCTTGTTCCCAATCACAACAAATAGACCGATGAGAAGAGCTGCGATGATGGTTAAAATAACAGCAAATTTAATGGATGAAGATTGATTATTTTTCTTACTCACATAAGCACCTACCTTATCTTTTTCATTCCTTAAAAAAGAAAAAGGATAATAGCTTAGAAAAATGCCATTATCCAACTTCTTCTATTTTAACAAGAGGGGGTCCATTATGAAAGATGGTATTCATGAAATTTTCCTTACAATTTTATTTCATGACCCTCATGGCATTTAAAACAGCGAGTACGGTGACACCGACATCCGAGAAGACGGCTTCCCACATGGTCGCAATACCGAATGCACCGAGTATTAGGAAAATGCCTTTGACACCAAGGGCAAATGCAATATTCTGCCATACAATCCTTCTTGTTCGTTTTGCGACAGCAATGGCTTCTGCTACCTTTGATGGCTGGTCCGTCATGATGACGATATCAGCCGCTTCGACAGCTGCATCTGATCCAAGCCCGCCCATTGCAATTCCTATGTCTGCTCTTGCTAATACAGGTGTATCATTAATGCCGTCCCCAACAAATAACAGCTTTTCTTGAGGCGCTTTTTTCTGATCAATTTCTTCTATTTTCGTTACTTTATCCTGCGGCAATAATTCTGCATGTACTTCGTCGATGCCAATTTGCTTGGCGACCGCAGTTCCGACTTGCTTAGCATCACCAGTAAGCATGACAGTTTGAATCCCAGACGCTTTTAGAGCAGAGACGGCTTCGATTGCATCTTCCTTCAATTCATCTGCGATCAAGATCGATCCAGCAAACTCACCGTTAATCGCCATGTACACAACGGTTCCGCTTCTTTTTTCTTTTTCATACGCAATGCCTTCTCGCTCCATCAATCGATGATTTCCCGCTAAGACATGGGAACCGCTGATGGTCGCTTTAATTCCATGTCCCGCGATATCCTCATATGCTTCAATCTGGCTTTCATCAATCGGCGAGCTGTATGCCGCTTTAATCGATTCTGCAATAGGGTGTGAGGAATGGGCTTCTGCCAGTGCTGCAAAAGAAAGCAGCTCCTCTTCTGACCACTTGTCACTGGTTGTGACAATATTGGTCACCGTAAAGTTTCCTTTTGTGAGTGTGCCCGTCTTATCAAATACAGCATATCTCACAGAATTCAATGCTTCTAGATAGTTACTGCCTTTCACAAGGATGCCTCGTTTAGAAGCTGCCCCAATTCCCCCGAAAAATCCTAATGGAATGGACACAACAAGAGCACAAGGACAAGAGATCACGAGAAAGACAAGTGCCCGGTACACCCAGTCAGACAATTGTGCCGATGGAAAGAGAAGCGGCGGCATAAAGGCAAGCAATAAGGCAAGCAAGACGACAGCCGGTGTATAATATTTTGCAAACTTTGTGATGAAATTTTCTGTCTGTGCTTTTCGGCTGCTCGCATTCTCAACCAAATCTAAAATCTTCGTCACTGCCGATTCACTTAGCTCTTTTTGCACTTCAATTTCAAGTATACCGTTTTGATTCACAAATCCTGCAAGAACTTCTTTTCCCGCTTCTACATCCCGCGGCACCGACTCCCCTGTTAATGCAGATGTATCTACGAGCGAGAAACCTTCAACAACGAGCCCATCCAGCGGAATTTTTTCACCTGGCTTCACGACAATACGGTCACCGGCTTTTACTTCTTCCGGATTCACTTTTTTCGTTTCATTTCCTACTTTTAGATTCGCGTATTCTGGACGTATATTCATTAATTCACTAATTGATCGTCTTGAACGGTTCACTGCCGCCCCTTGGAAGAGCTCTCCAATTTGGTAAAACAGCATGACAGCAAGCGCTTCTGGATATTGCTGAATGACAAAAGCACCAACCGTTGCAATCGTCATTAAGAAGTTCTCATCAAATACTTGGCCGCGCACGATATTTTTCAGCGCTTTAAAAACCACATCACCGCCGACTAGTAAATATGCTGCGAAGAACATAATGAACTTTAATACACCATCTTCAGGTATAAAGAAAGCTGCTGTTCCAATGACTGCACCGCCAATTAATTTCAGCACAATCGTTTTTAACCTTTTCGTCCCATGCTCATGATCGTGATGATGTCCTTCTTCTTTCGGTGATACACTCACATGAGGTTCAATGGACTGAACGGTTTTTTCAATGCGCCTTGACATCGTTTCTTGCTTATCTGCATGCGTAACAGTCAATGTGCCTGTCGCAAAATTAACAGAGCAAGCTTCAACACCATCCATTTTGCTGACACCTGTTTCTATTTTACGTGCACAGTTGCCGCAATCAAGACCGCTTAATACGTATTCATCCTTCATCTTTTTCATGTTCTCACCTTTTTCTATATAAGTAGCCTTCCCTGATTCAATCAAACCTATCAGCTGCTGTGATTATTATATATGAGCACATATTCATATATTGAATTATCTTTATTATATGAGGAGTTCTGATCAGCTGTCAATCATTTATGAGCAAATGTTTGGTTTTTTTATGCCCAATCCTGCCACATGGATTTTCAATAATCCAAGCTCATGTCCCCCGCTCCCCGCATAACATAAAAACGATCGTTTGACCTCTGACAGAAAAAGCAGCTTTTCTCTTTACAAAAGAAGGACATACACTTAGAATGAAATAAAAGTTTCCTTAAGGAAACAAATTAGCATTAGAGAATCATTTCATCCTTTAGTCAAAATTATTTAATGTATGCATATATCTTTAGGAAGTGCAATGATGATTGAAAGGGGCCGCAAGAGATGCCAAATGCTTTAACAATCGACCGTCTTCATGTCTCATATCACGGGCAGGATGCATTAGAGAACATCTCTCTTTCCATACAGGAAGGAACGATGACAGGAATCATAGGTCCAAATGGTGCCGGTAAATCGTCTTTACTCAAGGCATGTTTGGATTTAATTGAAAAAGACCAAGGGGATATTCGCTTTTTTGAACAGCCCTTTAAACAAGTCAGAAAACAGATCGCCTATGTACCACAAAGAAATGAACTAGACTGGACGTTTCCTATTCATGTGCTGGATACCGTGCTACTTGGAACATATCCGAAGCTTGGCCTGATGAAACGTCCGAAAAAAGAAGACCGGGCATATGCGTACCACTGTTTAGAAAAGGTCGGTATGCAGGACTTTGCCAAAAGACAGATTGGTGAGTTATCCGGCGGTCAGCAGCAGCGTGTCTTCCTTGCAAGAGCACTTGCGCAAAACGCACAGCTCTTCTGTTTGGATGAACCGTTTGTTGGGATTGATATGGCCAGTGAAGAAACGATGGTTCGCATTTTGCAAGAATTACGGGATGAAGGAAAAACCATTTTGGTTGTCCATCATGATTTAAGTAAAGCCGATGATTACTTCAGCCACCTCGTTCTGTTAAATAAAAAACTCATCAAAGCTGGACCTGTACACGACATCCTTCGCCCAGAGGTCATGCTGGAGGCATATGAAACGCAGCTACCATTCTTAAAAACAGCAGGAGGAGACGTGTAATGGAATTTTTAACCGGACTCTTTGAATATGCGTTTTTACAAAAAGCGTTATTTACATCCGTCATGGTAGGCATTATTTGCGGGGTCATTGGCTGCTTTATCATTTTACGGGGCATGGCCCTGATGGGAGACGCCATTTCGCATGCAGTGTTGCCAGGTGTCGCCATCTCTTATATGCTGGGAATTAACTTTTTCTTCGGGGCCGTTTTAACTGGAGTGTTAACAGCGATTGGGATCGGATACGTGAGTCAAAACAGCCGCATTAAAAATGACTCTGCCATCGGCATTGTCTTCACCGCCTTTTTCTCAATCGGAATCATTTTAATCACATTTTTGAAAAGTTCCAGTGATTTATATCATATCTTGTTTGGAAACGTCCTAGCTGTTCGGTCATCTGATATGTGGATTACACTTGGCATCGGCATTTTTATCCTGCTGGCTGTTATCGTTTTCTACAAAGAACTGCTCATTAGTTCATTTGATCCGGTCATTTCTTCGGTTTACGGTTTACCGAATCGAATGATCCATTATTTTCTCATGACCTTGTTGACCCTTGTGACCGTTGCGTCACTGCAAACTGTTGGGATTATTCTTGTCGTTGCCATGCTTATTACGCCGGCAGCCACTGCTTATCTCTTAACAGACCGGCTATGGATCATGATTTATTTATCTGCTTTTTTCGGTGCAGTTTCTGCCGTCGTGGGACTTGGGCTTAGTTTTACGTATAACTTGTCGTCTGGCGCTTCTATCGTGCTGGTCGCGACCATTTTATTCGGGAGTGCCTTTATCTTTTCACCAAAGCAAGGAATTCTATGGAGATCATTAAATTCTAAACGAAAACGAACGCAGCTAAAAAAGGAAGCGTCTATGTAAAAGGAGGACATATATGAAGAAGGTATTTGCAATCCGTTTGATCGCAGTATTCATTGCCCTTGTGGTCATCGCAGGCTGTTCTACTAAACAAAATAATTCCGGCAAAGATGACGGCACATTAAAAGTCGTCACGACCTACTCCATTCTTTATGACATTGTGAAGGAAGTAGGCGGAGAGCACGTCTCTATTCACAGCATTGTTCCCATTGGTACAGACCCACATGAATTCGACCCACTGCCAAAGGATGTTCAGCATACAACGGATGCAGACCTTGTTCTATATAATGGCTTAAACCTTGAGACAGGGAACGGCTGGTTTCAAAAGCTGCTCGAATCGAGTGGCAAGGATGGGGATGATGCACCTGTAGCCGAACTAAGTAAAGGCGTCAAAGTAAAGCACTTGTCTTCAAAAGGACTCGAAAGCCAGCAGGACCCCCACGCCTGGCTGAATGTCGAAAATGGGATTCTTTATGCTCAAAATGCCCGGGATGCGCTTATTGAAGCGGACCCTGAGCATCAAGAGGATTACGAAAAAAATACAGAAGCCTATATCAAAAAGCTTCAAGCGCTTCACGATGAAGCAAAAGACAAGTTTGATCAGCTGCCAAAAGACAAAAAGCTCCTTGTGACAAGTGAGGGAGCCTTCAAGTATTTTGCAGATGCCTATGGACTGAAAGCAGGCTACATTTGGGAGATCAACACAGAAAGTGAAGGAACACCTGGACAAATGAAGCGCATCATTCATTTTGTCAAAGATCATCAAGTTCCTGCGCTCTTTCTTGAAACAAGTGTCGATCAACGCAGCCTTGAAAGCTTATCTGAGGAAACCGGGGTTCCGATTAAAGGAAAAGTATTCACTGACTCTATTGGAAAGAAAGGTGAAGACGGAGACAGCTACTATAAGATGATGAAATGGAATATTGACACCATTTACAAAGGGCTTTCATCATAAGAAAAGACAGGCGGAGTGATTCTGCCTGTCTTAGATTGTTGACAAAGGGCTAAAATGATGTTTATTTTAGCCCTTTGTCTTCTTTTCAGCGTGATAGAAAACCTTTGCAGTCTAGGAAGGACGAGCACTGGCGCGGAACGAATTTGACATTCGTGAGCACCAGCGCGCAGGACTGACAACGAATGCGAGGGTTTGTCTACACGCTGAGACAGGCGGAGTGAATCCGCCTGTCTTTTTTGTTAGCTGGCTATATTTTGCGGGTGTTTTTTCGGCCAGATCACATAGCTAATGCTAATGACGAAATCAATGGCTAAGACCATCCCCCACACACCGGCGAGCTGCATCAGTGATTCCGTTCGTTCTGGTGCTTGTATGAGATAGGATAAACCAAATAGCAGACCAGCTCCGATGACATAAGAGACGAAATGCCGCGTCCAGCTGACCATTTCATACACTGACCGTTCCTTCCCGTACTTAGGTCTTCCCTTCGGCTTAGGGCCTCCTGCAAATCGATAAGCAAACCGAGCATCTGCCCATTTCACCATTTGATGTCCAAAGGCGAGACTCACCCCAATATAAACAGCCGCAAGCCCGTGGATGACACTCGCCACAGCCCCTTGCCTTAAATCCATATAAGTAGCCGCAAGAAGGATTAGATCCAAAATCGGCGTACAGACCAGAAAGAAGGCGCCCCACTTTTTCTGTCTAAACACATAACGCAGTGTTAAACCCACCAGAATAAACAGCCAAAAACCAATTTCACATGCCACAATCAATAACCCGACCAATATTCCCCACATCCTTTTTAACACAATTGTATTAAATAAAAAATAACACAACTGTGTTAAAAAAACAATAGCTGTGCTAAAATCAATGTATGCCAAAAATCGTCGATCACCATAAACAAAAACAAAAAGTCGCTCAAGCTGCCATGAGAGTGATTAAACAGGATGGATTGGAAAACGCTTCTGTACGAAAAGTAGCGGTAGAAGCTGGCATTTCTGCGGGTTCTATGCGTCATTATTTCTCCACACAGCAGGAGCTATTTCTTTTCTCTATGACATTGATTCAGGAAAGAGTCAAAGAGCGGATGACAGGACTTCAGCTGAACGGTTCAACGGAAGAAAATGTCCTCGCGTTATTGGAGCAGGTTCTTCCACTCGATGAAGAACGAAGATTTGAAATGGAGGTGTGGCAGGCTTTTACGGTCAAGTCGCTGACTGAACCAGATTTACAGCCGCTCAATGCAAAGATGTATGACGAGCTTTTCCAAACGACCCAATATTGTTTAATGAAATTAAAAGAGGATGGGCTTTTGCTTGATCATATCGATCTTTTAGTCGAAACTGAGCGGCTTTATGCGGTCATCAATGGGCTTGCATTGAATGGAATCTTGCAGCCTCATCGTTTACCGCCTGAGCTCATACGCTCCGTGCTGCAGATGCACCTGCAATCCATCACCAAAAAAGACATGTCTCCCTCATGAGGGAGCATGTCTTTTTTTAATCTTCCATAAAAATACGTTTTGCTTCGTAGTAGAGCACCTGCACAAATTTCTTCACATTGATACGGGTGTGTTCTTCTCTCCCGCTCGTCTCTTTTGTTAATTCACTCATTTTCTTTCGCACGATGGTGAAATCAAAGAATTTAGATGCATAATTTTCAAAGGTCGGATGAGAAAAATCAGTTAACCCAAGTGATGCGATGTGTTTCAAAGATTGGTTGATCGCACGTCTTACCCGCTGTTCCGCTGCCTTCGCTTCTCTTGCAATGTCTGCTGATGTGTACGGCTCATTTAATTTATCCTCCGTGATTCCGGTAAAAATGACCTTTAAAGAAGGAAAAGAATCGTGATGATCGGTATGCAGCGCTACATACTGATCTGTGAAGAGAATCATATCTAATAAATCTTTAGACCCCTTCTCACCCACAATCCCAAGCTCTGCCAGCAAGAACTGACCTGCCTCTGCAAGACTTTTCCCCCGCTGCTTCGTTTTCGTCTGACCGCGCTGCTGAAACTGCATGACGGATTTGAGTGAGTGCTGAATGTTTTCAATTGAATGCTCTAAATGAAGACGTTCAATCATGAGATGGAGCACACTTAAGACCTCTACACGATTGATTGGCTTTGTCACATAATACTCAACACCAAGCGTATACGCCTGGCCGATTAATTCCTTTGTTTCTACCTGCGACAGCATTAAGTATTTCCCATGAAACTCATCCTTAATGGCTCGAATCGTTTCAAGACCGTCTCTTTCCGGCATCAATAGATCAATACATAAGATATCAATGTGCAAATCATTTAAGTAGCTTGCCGTTAACTCTGCGCCATCCTCTGCTTCCCCTGCGACAATGCCAAGCTCTTCATCTTCAATGAGCTGAGCCAGTGAAGAACGCACGGCTTCATCATCATCAACAATAAAAAATCTCATCTCCCAATCCCCTCTTTCCTACTGACTTGATCCACTGGTATCGTTAACGTGAAAATCGTTTGTTTATTTGGGATACTCTTCATCTCAACACTTCCGCCAAGCTTCTCCGCTGTATCCTTCACATAGGAAAGCCCGATACCGCTTGATGGATTCCCAGCCTGGTCGTATTTTAAAGTAAAACCGGGTTTAAAAATAACATGATGATTACGCTCTTTAATGCCAGGCCCGTTGTCACTGATTTGAAAGATCACCTGGTTCTCTTTCTGTGAAATAGAGAGTGACACCTCTCCATCCACTGGAATGGCTTCGACAGCATTGGAAACAATATTATTTAACAAAGATAGAATGGTATACACGTGATAGGCGGGATGCTGCCCATCTTCATCATAATGAAAGACAATGTTTTTTTTAAGAGATTCTGCGTAATTTTCATGGATACGAATCACAAGCCCAGCAATATGGGCAGGACTTGCATAAGCCTGGAAATTTTCTTCATGAATCAGCTTTGATAATGCAGAAAAAATCCGCTGGTTATCCTTTTTGATCTCATGTACCTCTCCTGCAATTTGCAGGGCTGTTTTTCCGAGCTTTTTCAAATCCAATGACTCCGCATCGTTTGCGTGGTGCAGGGATTGATACAATTGATAGGATGTCGCTGTAATGTGCTCAGCATGTGCAAGTGTTTTATGAAAGTATGTAGATTCCGTGTAAAGGTTAGACAGAAGCATCAGCAGATGTTCCTTTTCCTTTTTCATCTGACGCTCTCTCGCCTGCTCTTCATATAATCGAATCATTGTATAACAAGCCAACACGAAAAAGCTTCTAAAAATCGCCAAAACAAATAGTTGAAACAGCGTCCGCATCGTTAAGATTTCATCAATGGTGCCACGAAGTGCAATCATTTCAACAACGCTCGCACACAGTTCCATGATGATGCCTGTCGCACCAATCAGCCAAGGCTGATCGCGGAAACGTCTGACCTGTAATAAATAAAAGAGCGTGCCATAGACGACATAATAAAGAAGGGAAGGAAATCTTAATGAAACCGCCTCTTCCAGCGGAAGATGACCTGTGACGGCTGTATCAAGAAGCACGCGAAACGCAAAAACAGATACCCCTGCAATAATACCGCTTGCCCATGCCGGGAATTTTTTCATTTGAAGCAGGATAAAGAAAAAGACAACGGTTCCAAAACTGACCCGAAAGCTGTCCTCAAATGGATAAAATTTGAACTCTCCGCCAATCGGTGTCAGTACAATGAGCAACACAATTAAATAAGGCTCTGTATTCAGCCATTTTTTCAGTAGATTCAAACGCAGTCACATCCCTAATAATTGACGATAGTATACTATGTGAGCTTGAGAAAAACAAACATCCATGAAAAAGCGCACACCGGAACTTTGTCGGTGTGCGCTTCTCATGATGCCGCTTAATCTTCTAAACGATCCTTTTCTAAAAGTGATGCGCCAGCAATACCTGGTTTGGTCATTTCAAAAGGATTCAAGATGACGTCAAGCTCTTCTTCTGTTAACACATCATTTTGCAGACAAAGCTCACGTACAGATGCGCCTGTAAGAATCGCTTCTCTTGCAATTCGTGCAGCAGCTTCATAACCAATATGCGGATTCACCGCTGTCATGACACCAGCACTTTTTTCTACATATTCTTTTAATCTCGTTTCATCTGCTTTTAGATCACGCAGGCAGTTGTCCATGAAGGACTCAAACACATTTTTCATCATGCTGAGAGATTGTAGTAAGTTGAATATTAAAACTGGTTCCATGACGTTCAGTTCAAGCTGACCAGCCTCTGATGCAAGACAGATCGTGTGGTCATTTCCGATGACTTGGAATGCCACTTGGTTCATGACCTCAGGCATCACTGGGTTGACTTTCCCTGGCATGATGGATGAACCTGGCTGTCTCGGCGGCAAGTGAAGCTCACCAAAACCTGCTCTTGGCCCTGAAGCCATCAAACGAATATCGTTCGCCATTTTGGACATATTCATCATACATACTTTAAGTGCAGCAGATACTTCTGTATAAGCATCCGTATTTTGCGTGGCATCCACTAAGTCTTCAGCTCCAACTAACGGTAATCCGCTAATGTCAGATAGATAGCCTACCACCTGACGAATATATTTAGGATCAGCATTCAATCCAGTTCCGACTGCTGTTGCTCCCATATTGACTTCATATAAATGCTGTCTAGACTGCTTGATACGTTTAATATCACGAGCAAGAACCTTTGCATAAGCACTAAACTCCTGACCAAGTCTGATTGGAACAGCGTCCTGAAGATGCGTACGTCCCATTTTGATCACATGATCGAATTCCTGCGCTTTTTCCGTCATGACTTGATGCATGTTTTCCATCGTATAAAGTAGTTTTTCAATCATATTCAATGTTGAAATATGAATCGCTGTTGGGAAAACGTCGTTTGTTGACTGCGACATGTTCACATGCGTGTTTGGACTTAGCTCAGTATAAGCGCCTTTTTCCTTTCCTAGTAGTTCAAGCGCTCTATTTGCAATGACTTCATTGGCATTCATATTCATTGAAGTGCCAGCCCCGCCTTGAATTGGATCGACAATAAATTGATTGTTCCATTTTCCTTCAATAACCTCATCTGCGGCTTGAACAATTTTTTCCCCAAGACCAGAATATAGTCGCTTTGTATCCATATTTGCAAGTGCGGCTGCCTTTTTGACAATCCCTAATGCTTTGATGAGTTCCTCATGAACATGGTAGCCAGTAATTGGAAAGTTCTCTACTGCACGTAATGTTTGAATTCCATAATACGCTTGAGTGTCTACTTCCTTTTCACCTAGAAAGTCTCGTTCGATTCGAACTTGCTTGTCCTGTAGCTTCGTCATTTGAAAAGATCTCCTTTTACGCTGCTTTTGTTTGTTGTTTTAATTCCTCAATATACTTCTTCGATTTCTCTTGATCAAAAACTTTTTCCCACTTAGACATGACAATGGCGGCAAGTGAGTTACCAAATACGTTAACAGTTGTACGAACCATGTCAAGTATACGGTCGATCCCAACGATGAAGGCAAGTCCTTCAAGCGGCAGTCCCATTGCACCAAGTGTTGTGATGACAACAACGATTGATGCACCTGGTACACCAGCCATTCCTTTAGATGTCAGCATCAAGATTAATAGTAACGTAATTTGCTCATAGATGGAAAGCGGCATGCCGTACATTTGTGCAACAAATATGGCGGCAATGGATTGATAGATGGCACTTCCATCTAGGTTAAAGGTGTAGCCTGTTGGGATAACGAACGACGTGATCGCTTTCGGGCAGCCGAACTTCTCCATTTTATCCATAAGTCTAGGCAGTACAGCTTCTGAACTTGCTGTTGAGAATGCAAGAATGATTTCTTCTTTTAGCACTCTAAATAGTGTAAAGACGCTTGTTCCAGCTAATTTTGCGATAATGCCAAGTACGACAATAACGAAGAATGCCATTGTACCGTAAACGACAAGTACCAGTTTACCTAGCGGGAGAAGCGCTCCGACCCCGAATTTGATCACCGTCACACTGATGAGCGCGAATACACCAAATGGTGCAAACTTCATCACTTTATTGGTCACCCAGAACATGGCTTCGAGTATACCCTCAAAGAATCCTAATACTGGTTTCCCTTTGTCTCCTACTGCCGCAATTCCTAATCCGAATAAGACTGTAAAGAAGATCGTTGGTAATAGATCACCTTCTGCAATGGATTGGAAAACGTTTGTTGGCACTAGATGCACAATGGTTTCAGAGAAACTCGCTTTTTCGGAAGAAGCTTTCGATGTCTCTTCATATTTAGAGATATCGCCTTTTTCCATGTTGCTCATGTCAATTCCTGTACCAGGATGGAAGACGTTTGCTGCAAGCAGTCCCACTGCTAATGCAATCGTTGTCACAATTTCGAAGTAAAGAATGGTTTTTCCGCCGAGTCTTCCGATGGTTTTCATATCCCCTACACCAGCTACTGCTACAATCAACGCAGCAATAACAATTGGAAGAACGATCATTTTAATTAAATGGATGAATATATCGCCAATCGGCGTTAACACATTAATAACGGTTTCATTTTGATAAAACAGCGCTCCCACGATAACACCCAGAACAAGTGCAATGAGTATTTGAGAAGCTAACCCTAACTTTTTCATACGTGAACCCCCTTTTTTTGATAACGCTTTCTTTGTTGCTTAATCGCATCTTAACGATGAACCTACAAAAAACGACAAAAAGGAACAAAAAGAAGTGAATTTTTTATGAAAAATCTTTTAAAAGGTGGGTTTTTCCACAAAATTGTTAAAAAAAGACTTCGCTTTTGGCGAAGTCTCAATGATCTTGCATATGTTCACTTGGCGGTTCTTGCTTTGGATAAAATTCATCATACATAGCATATCCAATAAGAACAAGAGCAACATAGAACAATGCACTAATCGTCCAAATCCATTTGACATTCAGCTTCATTGTGCCACTCCCTCTCTAACCGGTTTCAAACGCTGCAATCTGAGCGCATTCAATACAACCGACACGGAGCTAAAGGCCATTGCTGCTCCTGCAAGCCATGGCGCAAGAAGACCAAAAGCAGCTATCGGTATCCCAATGCAGTTATAAGCAAGCGCCCAAAATAGATTTTGCTTGATGTTTCTCATTGTTTTTTTACTAAATTCAAGCGCATCTGCAATGGCATGGAGGTCTCCTGTCATGAGCGTGATATCTGCTGCTTCCATGGCAACATCTGTCCCTGTTCCAACTGCCATCCCAATATTCGCTGTCGCAAGAGCCGGGGCATCATTGATGCCATCTCCGACCATGGCGACTTTCTTTCCTTGTTCCTGAAGCGCCGCAATGTGAGCAGCCTTTTCCTCAGGCAGGACTTCCGCAATGACATGATCAATGCCCGCCTGTTTCGCAATCGCGTCTGCCGTCAGCTTGTTATCACCTGTCATCATCACAACGTGAATCCCTTGCTCTTTCAGACGCTTGATAGCTTGAGGTGAGGATGATTTGATCGTATCTGCCACTGCGACAATGCCGGCGACTTCGCCGTCAATCGCGACAAGCATAGCTGTTTTCCCTTGCTGCTCCAGTAGTGTGACGGATGCTTCGACTTGATCATATGGGATATGATGTTTCTGTAATAGCTTACGCGTTCCAATCAAAAGCTTGTGTCCTGCGGCCTTTGCTTCAATTCCATGGCCTGGGTCTGCTTGGAAGGCTTCGATCTCGACCGCTTCAAGACCTTGTTCCTTCATTCCGTCTGTGATCGCTCTGGCAAGCGGGTGTTCCGACTGCTGTTCTGCCGATCCTGCTAGCTGAAGCAGCGTATCTTCTGTCCAATTGTCAGATACCATCACATCTGTCAGACTCGGCTCCCCTTTTGTCACAGTCCCTGTTTTATCTAAAACCACCGTGTCAAGTGATTGGGTCACTTCTAAATGCTCCCCGCCTTTAAACAAAATGCCTGATTCAGCTGCACGGCCGCTGCCAGCCATTATAGAGGTTGGTGTGGCAAGACCGAGCGCACACGGACATGCGATGACGATGACTGCGATAAACGTTTCAAGGGCTGACGTCACATTTCCTGGGTCAATAAGGAAAAACCATATCAGGAACGTGAGCACAGCAATTCCTACAACGATAGGAACAAATATCCCTGATATTTGATCTGCCATCCTTTGAATCGGTGCTTTTGAGCCCTGTGCTTGTTCTACGACTCTGATAATCTGTGAAAGGGCGGTCTCTTTCCCAACCTTTGTCGCTTTCACTTTCACAAACCCATTTTTATTGATGGTTGCCCCGATGACCGCATCACCAGCCGTTTTATCAACAGGCAGACTTTCTCCCGTAATCATGGACTCATCAATTGCGGTTGTTCCCTCCACGATCTCTCCATCTACCGGCACTTTCTCACCCGGTTTGACAAACACAAGATCATTCACTTTTACTTCGGAAATAGGCACGGTCATCTCTTTTCCATCTCGCTCGATGACCGCTTCTTTCGCTTGTAGGCCCATCAGCTTTTGAATCGCTTCTGATGATCTCCCTTTTGCTCTTGCTTCCATTAATTTTCCGAGCACGATCAACGTAATAAGCACAGCACTTGTTTCATAATAGAGGGCTGCCTCACGTGTGCCTTGAACCGCTGACTGAATGCTTTCGTATAAACTATAGAAAAACGCCGCTGATGTCCCAAGTGCGACAAGAACATCCATGTTGGCACTTTTATTACGTAAAGCTTTATATGCTCCTACATAGAAGGGCCAGCCGACAATGAACTGAACCGGCGCTGCTAAAGCCAGCTGAACCCATGGATTCATGAACGCTTCTGGCAGCCAAATAAAAGACGTGAAGGAAAAATGGCTGACCATTGCCCAAAGAAGCGGCAGTGACAGGATCATTGAAAATAAAAAGCGTGCCGTCTGCTTCTCTATTGCTGCTTGGCGATGATCTTTCTTTCCTTCTTCTGCTTCGTCTGCAGCTGGTTCAATTAAAGAATATCCAATGGACTGAACCGCCTCCTTTATATCACTTGTAGACGTTTGGCCAGGGTGATACGTGACCTGAAGTGTCTCAAGCGCAAAGTTCACAGATCCGTGATCAACACCATCCATCCGGTTAATTTTTTTCTCGATTCGGTTGGCACAAGCCGCACACGTCATTCCCTCTATATCAAACTCTGCTTGCTCCATCACCACACCGTAGCCAAAGGATTGAATTTTTTGCTTCAGATCATCTGGTGTTAGTTGTTCTGTTTCATACACAATATGAGATGTTTCCAGCGCCAAATTCACATTGGCATCCTCCACACCTTCCAGCCTGTTCAATCCCTTTTCGATGCGGCCTGCACAGGCAGCACAGGTCATCCCCGTAATTTGAAAGTCGATTTCCTTTTTCATTGATCTCACCTCTCCACATACTCCATAGGGGTATCTTTTTTTGAAAAAAATACGCGCTGACACATGCAGCACGTATATCATTTATACGACATCATATCCCTGTTCTTCAATCACATCAGAGATTCGGTGTAACGTGACTTGATCAGGATGAAATGAAACATCCACCTGTCCCTTGTCTAAATGGACTTTCACCGATTCAACACCTGTTAATTCTCCTACATTTCCTTCGACTGCTTTCACGCAATGTCCACAAGACATGCCCTGCACTTGAAGTGTTGCTTGTTCCACTTCTCATCGCCTCCTTCAATCATTTACTACAACTTACTATACCCTAGTAGGGTATCGATGTAAACATAAATAATTCTTAATGTGCTACGATTTTGCCAGTTTCGTAAAGACGTTCATTAACTCTTCAATGGCTTCATCCCCGTTGCCGCTCTTAATGGCATCCGCTACGCAGTGATGTGTATGCTTTTCCATCAATTGAAGACTAACTTTTTTCAAAGCCGCATTGACAGCGGAGATTTGATTGACAACATCTATACAGTAACGATCGTTTTCAATCATTTGCTGAATCCCGCGCACTTGTCCTTCCACTCGTTTCAACCGATTGATCAATTGATCTTTATCCTTCTCGGCTCTAGGCGAAGCCATATGTCTTTCTTCATGTTCTGTCATGTAATCACCTTTTTTCTAATAAGACTTGTTTTTATTTAAATTAAAGCATATCTTCACCGGAAAAGGCAAAGATATGCTGAACACACTCTCTAGTGTTTGCCTTAGTTTGTTAATTGTTCAATGTCCTGCAATAGATTGACGGACTGCTGAAGCTGCTTGATCAACCCTTGCTGGTCCTCAAGCATAGCAGCAACGTCGATGTTGTCCGCTTTCAATTGCTGTAAATACGTTTGAATTTCCTCTGACAGCACCTTATTTTTTTCAATGATCTGCACATGCAGGTCTTCTGCTATTTTTGGTGCTGTCAGTTCATTAAATTCTTGAATGTCTGCTTTCAATGATTCAAGCTGCTGGGTTAATTCTGCTTTTTTGGCGGCGTTTTTTACAGCTTCTTCTGCGAGCTGTGGAAAGTCCTCCGTAAATTGCTGAATGTCCGTCACATACTCATTTGCCTCTGTGACATATGTCGTTGTATCACTTACTTGGTCAAGCAAACCGGAGCATCCACTTAATACAAGCGTGCCCGAAAATAACAAAGAGATCACATATTTTTTCAAGATCGATCATCCTTTCATCTGCGGTATTGAAAACATCATTTGTCCCGCTCCCCCATCACACAGATGCAATAAGACCTTAAAAAAGCCAGACCTTTGCCTCATGTGTGATAGGCAAAGGTCTGGCTAACATGTTCATGCCGGAATGGCCGAGAAACAACGTGAGTTTCTGTAATGACGACCAAACCGTAAAAGCTACTCCCCTTTAGGAAACCGTTCAAATGTTATGTTTATCATATCGAATGTCAGGACAACAGTCAATGAGAAGCTGGCGGTAGATCATGCTCTTCATACAGCATATAGTCCGCTCCAGTTGACGCATAAATCCGGTTGCGCCCTTGGCGTTTTGACATATACAAGGCTTGGTCCGCTTCAAATAGAAGAGTTTCTAATACATTTGGATCATAAGCTGTATGAGCGATTCCAAAGCTCGCTGTCACTCGCACTTTTTCCTCATCAGTCTCAAAGAAACTCGTCTCAAACGAATGTCTCATTCGCTCCGCAATATGACATGCCTCTTCAAATGAATGATGCGGCAGACAAATAGCAAACTCTTCTCCGCCATATCGTCCGAATAAATCGTCCATCTGTAAATGCTGCTGACAAATGGTGACAACATGACGCAGCGCCTCGTCTCCAATATGATGTCCATGCGTGTCATTGATTTGTTTAAAGAAATCAATATCAAACAGCAAGATCGCCGTATCCTGCGCATCCTCTTCCAAGATCATCTGCGTTCGTTCAATAAAAGAAGAACGATTGAAGATATTCGTCAACCCATCAATATACGCACGACGCTCCAGCTCTTCCTGCAGCAAACGCTGCTCTGTTACATCACTGATCACAATTTGCCTGCCCTCGATCTCTCCTCTTCTATTAAATAACGATGAAGCGGTCAGGTGATAATAGCTGGACTGATCTTCTTCCTTTTTCCACATTAAATCATATTGCGAATGATCCTGCGGAGAACGCAGCCACTGAATGAACGCGGTATCTTTGATGATCCCTGAGAAAATATCGTCAATTTTATAGCCAATGCCCTTTTTATTAGAAAGTGCTGGAATGATCGATGCAGCAGCGGGGTTGTAATCTATGAGTGTCCGGTATCGATCTAAAATGAGAACCCCTTCAGACATATGCTCAAACACACGCTCCATTGCAATGGGAGAGAGCTTAAAGAGCTGGAACGACATAATCGCCCATAAGTAGAGTGCATTGGTTAAAAACATCACCACAGGGACCGGGTCAATATGAAGAGGCGTAACGCCTAATAAATAGATAAAAGATGTCGTGATTGGCAGTAACATTCCCACTAGCAAAATGAGGATCTGCTTTAAATATTCTTTTTTTGTGACACGTAAAAACCAAACCAGCATAAAAATAGCGAGCATCGAACAGCCAAATGTATAGACGCCATGAATGATATACCAATAGCCAATCGTAAAATCAGCCAATAAAAAACCGTCTACTGGATTCATCGTGATGCTACGATAAAAGAGTGAATGAAAAGAGTTGGTGAACACCATAATGGTGGTGAGAGTTGGAATCAGTAAGATGAGAAGCACGCGGCGCTTTGTGAAATATTGATGGAATCCCGTAAATTGCAGCACAATCATCAGACTGAATGGTGCGATGAACGGAAGACCTATGTATTGAAAACAAACCCAGAACATGATCTGTCCAGGTGTACTTGCCAATAATTCAAACGTGTGCCCAAAGATATAAATCGCAGTTGCTCCAGACATGTACATAAACAATTGACAGCCAATATACCGGCGGCGGTTCGCATGAGCAATGATTGATAATATCACGGACAGAATGCCAGAAACACTCATGATCACAATAAAATGTAAAACAATCGAATCCATGTAAACGCCCCAATTTCAGTTATTTAGAACTAGTCTAATCTTACTATATATGAGGACGTCGCAAATGGGAAGGTGTGAATTTGATTTGGTTGGAGGTTTTTTGTAAAGTTTCGGTCGTTATCTGTTCGTGATCCCTTATATTTTCACTACTTTTTGCTTAATTTGAGGGAGAAGTATGTTGCGGTAGGTGAAATATCTGTACAATGTGGAAATCGGGGATCAATGACGAGGAGGCTTACAAAGTATATGACTTTTTTGATTATTATGGCGGGGCTATTTATGCTGATTCTCTTAGAGAAGCCATTTGAGAAGAGAAGTTCTGGGTTGATATTTTTGGTGAGTTATTTACTACTGATTGCAGTTTATGTGATTCAAACAACGTTTGTGGAACTCTTATCTAATCAGCTCTTACTCATTATTGCTATTATAGTTGTTTGTCCTTTGTTAATTCGATTTTTACAGTTGTTTCGGGGAACATAAGTTGACCAATACATTAAAAAAAGATGCTGGCTATCGGCATCTTTAAGTTTTCCGAGAAAATCTCGTCAGTCTTATTTTCTTCTTAATTCCATCCATTTTATAATAGAGAAATTTCTCGTTAAAGCAAGGTGTTGTTCTCATATTCCACTCTAGAAATCCTTCTCAACACAAAGCCGATTTTGTATTGCTAGATTATTCCGATTAATGGCTTGAAGAATAATTTCATTGAAAATGTCCTGGAAAATCGTTGTATCTTTAAATCGAGTAAGGCGATGCCAATTGATAAGGAACGGGGTCATTGATGCTCAAACCTAAAAACATCAATATTCTATGCTATGCCAATTGATCTAGTGGTAGAGGCCACGTTCTTTTAAACCGATTCACCCCAACTTAAAGAAATGCAAACAACATCAATAAATATCCACGACCCTGTTCCTTATCATGAAGCATTGGTTCTAAAACGTTTTCATATATTAGTCGTACAAAACCTCCCTCATATTAAACATAATATAACCTCTTTTTATAAAGCGGAGCCACATATATAATGAGGGGTAATAGTCATCATAAATATACAGTATATATTTTTATTTAATAGCACTATAAGGGTAGCAGTTATCATTTAAGAATAATAAATTAGAACCTTTTAGTCTTCATACTCCATTCATAATGTCCTCGAACACCATTCTCCAACCTAGATATGAATTTAATCATACCACTATCAAAAGGCTCATTACTGATAAAGACTTTATTTTTAAGTTCAATGAATGTATTAATTTCTATGTTTAACATTTCCTTTGCTCTATCTAAAGCTGTCTCTATTGAACAATTTTCTTGTTTTTGCAGAATGATAACCAAATTATGAATTTCATCATTCTCAAATTCTTTTTTAAAAGATAATAAATCATTTGTCCAATTTACTATTTTATTGATAGAGTTAATTAAATCTCTCAGTAAAATACTACGACTAGAAGCAGGAATAAAACTTCTACCTCCTCTTTCTATTAGATCAAAACAGACAAAAACACTTCCACTATGCATCCTATGATTGACGTACTCTTCTAGAGTTGGTATGCACTTTTCTTTTTCATTTTTAATTTCCCATTTAATAGAATTAAAACAATTTTGAATACTTTGAATAATTCTTTTTTTCCATTCATCAGGCATTCCTATACTAAGACGTTTCCACCAATCATGCCACGCATATAAAAAAGTATCATCATCATAAAATGCTCTTTCATTAAGAATTTCAATTATCTTTTTAGAATATATATCATATAACTTTTGATTGTTCAAATTGTCGCTATAATCATCCAATATACAAAACAATAAAAGATAATCAGAAGACAATCTTACACTGTCGTAAGAGTCATAAGGTTGAGAACGTCCTGCCAAGTATGAAATTTTTTGTCTTTCATATCTTTTTATGTTTGAATCATTCATTAAATTATTAATTTTAGCCCAATTAACTGTGTCTTCATGTACTTTTTTAACATAAGGATTGATAGAACTTTCGAAACATTCTTCTATTTTCGGTATGTTTTTTACTTCTAACATTTCGTCCTCCTAAAAATTATTTTCTTTTTTATGTATTTACCCTGTTTAAATTTTCAAAAAACGCAGTTAATAATCTTGTTTTTCTGTCTAAAAAAAGGTAAACAGAAAAATGCTTATCTCAACAGAATAATTAACAAAAAATACCATTTACCTGTTTCCGCAGGGTAAACTATAAAAAGAGACTTGAACAATATTCCATTATTAAACAAACAGTTGGTTCAACTTTGTTCTTGTCTTTGTACAGAATCTCTTTGAATTAATTGCGTATATGCTTCTTCATAAAATGAAGTAATGTTTGGCCTAAAGCAGTTAGGATAACACCTTTCCCATCACATTTTGGGCATATTTTTTCTTCGTTCTTAATAGAAATATGACTTGTCCCATTACAATTAGGACAAACATGCTCTAAATCGTCTGTTGATATAATGACTGACATCTCTTTCACCTCAACTTATAGAATAATGATGTTTCTTGGCCAAACCTTAAATCTAATAAGATCCATAAACATACATTTTGTTAAATAAAATTTCTATTTGGCAATAAAGATATCATATTATACATAATTAAAGTGCTCAATGTTTGAGTGACAAATTAATCTATTAAGGAGGCTTTAAGAGAGCTGCATTGTGCAAACCATTAATTGAGCGACCAACATAAAGCCCTGAACAATTAAGGAATCTCAATACACCACAATGATTAAGGATGTTTTTAGTGAAGTAATTAAATATTTATCATTTTTTGCTCCTCTATAAACTGCACCATTAGATTCTGCTCCGACATACGCTTCACAAAGTCTGTCAAATCAAGTGATGGATCTATTAAAGGGCATAAAAAAAGACGCTCAAAAAATAGCGCCTTTTAAAAATAATGATAGAGTTTTGGAACTTCTAAAATGATGCCAAACCCGTATCAAGGGCTTTCAAACCCTTGATACCCGACTGCATTCTAAAAGTTTTGATGGAGACGGTGGGAGTCGAACCCACGTCCAGAGACATCGATTACTTAAGCGTCTACGAGCGTAGTCAACATATTTCGTGTTCACTCATCCGCATGCCTGCTGACGGGCGCTTGGAGAGCTAGTCTGATGGATCTCTTCTTACGTCCTCAGACGGAAACGTAAGCGTAGCCTACTTCATTGGGCTCCTCACAGACACATAGGCGATGTCAGGAAGAGCTCGCTGCACTTATTAGGCAGCTAGTGCTAAGTTTTGGTTAAAACTTTTAGTTTTGCCAGTTACATTTAAGTGCGTGTTAACGAGATCGCCTCTCGGCTCGCAGCCTAAGCTCGAACCATCCCTGTCGAATCCGTAACGTCCCCTTGTAAAAGGGATATACGGGATGGAAACGTTCAGCTTAACTGCTTCCGTATATAACTATTATAACAATCTCTTCGCTTGAAACAACTGGTGGTTTCTGTAAGAAAAGCAATGATTGTTTACTGCATAACATATTGTAGCATAATGCTTCCGCTCTCAGCAAGACATCTGCATGAATCTAGAATTGCTTTTGGCGATCACGGAAAGCACGCTCGATTTCGCGTTTTGCATCTTTTTTCTTCAGATCGTCACGTTTATCATATTTCTTTTTCCCTTTACCAATTCCGATCAGCACTTTGGCAAAGCCATTTTTTAAATAGAGTTTCAGAGGCACGAGTGAGTAGCCCTCTTCCTTTGTCGCACCAATCAATTTACTGATTTGCTTGCGATGAAGCAGCAGCTTTCTCGTTCTCAGCGGATCATGGTTATAACGGTTCCCCTGCTCGTATGGGCTCACGTGCATGTTGTGAAGAAACACTTCTCCTCGCTCGATTTTGGCAAAGGAATCTTTTAAATTCACTTTTCCTGCACGAATCGATTTGATTTCAGTTCCTTGTAACACAAGGCCGGCTTCATACGTTTCTTCTATAAAATAGTCATGATTTGCTTTTTTGTTTTGGGAAACAACCTTTCCCTCTCCCTTTGGCATTGGCGTACACCCTCCTTTTGACACAAACACGGTCCAAATCGTACGGATTATTTTATCAAACAATCCAGCTTTCGACAATGCTCACGCCATATGGTCAAAAAGCAAATAGAGCGTGACGCCCTATTTGCTTTTTGGCACGTTACTTTTTCTTTTTGCGCTTTTGTTTTGGCGCGTTATCAAATACGCGTTTTTTCTTTTTTTTCTTCTTACTGCCTGTGAACCAGTCACTTCCGCCTTTATCTTCCTTTGGTTTATCCCCAGAGGCATTTTGACCTCCGCGTCCTTTTTTCGCTGGTGAATCTGTCCGTTTTTTGAACTTAAAATCTTTTGGCGATTTACGGCGGGTGCCTTTCATGCCAACGATTTCAAAATCAATGGAGTGCTCATCTTTATTAACACTAACCACTTTGACAGTGATTTCGTCACCGATGCGATATACATTTCCTGTGCGCTCACCGATCATGGCAAAATGCTGTTCATCAAAACGATAATAGTCGTCTGTCATGTAGCTGACATGGACAAGACCTTCAATTGTATTCGGCAGTTCAACAAATAGCCCAAAGTTCGTCACGGAACTAATCATGCCATCAAACTCTTCACCGATTTTATCAAGCATAAATTCTGCCTTCTTGAGGTCATCTGTTTCACGCTCTGCATCGACTGAACGGCGCTCCATAGTAGACGCATGATCTGCAATTTCAGGCAGCAGCTGGCCCCACTTTTCTAAGGTTGCTTCGTCTGTCTTTTTCTGAATCAAATAGGTTCTGATCAGTCTATGCACGATTAAATCCGGATAACGGCGGATCGGTGATGTAAAGTGCGTATAGAATTCCGTTGATAACCCAAAATGGCCGATGCTTTCTGGATCATACTTCGCCTGTTTCATCGAACGAAGCATCACGGTTTGTATCACAACTTCTTCTGGTTGATCCCTCACAGCATCAAGTACACTTTGAAGGGCACGCGGGTGGATGTTTGTCGACGTTCCTTTCACAATGTAACCAAACGTTGTCACGAACTCTAAAAAGCGCTGAAGCTTCTCAGGATTTGGTTCTTCGTGAATTCGATATATGAAAGGTACATTCAACCAGTGGAAATGCTCTGCAACCGTTTCGTTTGCAACAAGCATGAATTCTTCAATTAATTTCTCTGCGACAGATCGCTCACGAACGACAACGTCTTTCGCCGCTCCTTCATCATCTACAAGCACTTTTGCTTCCTTGAAGTCAAAGTCTACTGCCCCGCGCTCCATTCGTTTGTCGCGAAGAATCTCTGCAAGCTTCTCCATCTCTTGGAACATTGGCACAAGCGGCTCATATTTGTCTAAAAGCTCTTCGTCTTGGTCGACTAAAATCTTATTCACATCAGAATAGGTCATTCTTTCCGTCGTTTTGATCACACTTTGGAAAATCTCATGTTTGACGACCTTCCCATTTCGATCGATGACCATTTCACAAGACAGGGTGAGACGATCGACCTTCGGATTCAATGAGCAAATACCGTTTGACAGGCGGTGCGGGATCATCGGAATGACGCGGTCTACGAGATACACACTCGTTCCACGCTCATAAGCTTCCTGATCAATCGGGGAGTTCTCTGTGACATAATGAGAGACATCTGCAATATGCACCCCTAGCTTATATTTGCCATCATCCAGCTTTTGCACCGTAACGGCATCATCTAAGTCCTTCGCATCTGCTCCGTCAATTGTTACAATCGTTTCGTTGCGCAAGTCACGTCTGCCTTCCAGGTCTTTTTGATCAATCGTTTCAGGTGTGTCTACTGCCTGCTGAAGCGCTTCTTCTGGGAACTCACCTGGCAGGCCGTGTTTATGAATGATCGATAAAATATCAATGCCAGGGTCATTTTTATGACCGAGGATTTCAGTCACTTCGCCCTCTGCACTCATTCTTCCTTCTGGGTAGCTTGTCAGCGTCACGACCACTTTATGCCCTTCGACCGCTCCATTTTTAGCGGATTTCGGGATGAAGATATCGGTTGTGATTTTTTTATCATCAGGAATGACAAAGCCAAAGCTTTTCGTTTCTGTGTAGGTACCGACAACCGTCTGAGTATTACGCTCCAGAATTCGGATGACAGTTCCTTCTTTTTTTGTGCCGTTTGATTTGTGGCTGACACGAACCATGACCGTATCACCATTCATCGCTGTGCCTAGCTCATTAGGCGGAATGAAAATATCATCCTGTCCAAACTCTTCTGGTGTCACAAATGCAAAGCCTTTTGCATGAGCAGACAGCTTTCCTTTTACCAAGTTCATTTTTTCTGGTACACCGTAGCGATCGCTGCGCGTGCGAACGATGAGTCCTTGATCTTCCAGCATCACAAGTGCTTTGACGAGCTCTTTATAATCATCAGGATTGGTAATCTCCATCATCACTTCCAGCTCTTGAACGGTTAACGGTTTATAAGCTTCATCTTTCATAAAAGCGAGTAATTCATCCATAAATTCTTCTTTTTGCACACTCTAACCCCCTATATATTTAAATTGACCAATTAAGTGATTCTAAGAATGCATATACATCCTGATGAACCTTCTCGCGCTCTTTATCAAGCGTGATCACATGACCTGATTCTTCATACCATTTCAAATGCTTTTGATCTGTCTCTACTTCGTTATAAATGATATTCGCACTGTCTGTATTAATCATATGATCATGACGTGCCTGAACAACAAAAGTAGGTGAATAAATCATGTCGACATTGTTTCTGACATCTGCAATCAGTTCTTGCAGGCTCCTCAGTGTACCCATTGGCGTTTTCTTGAACTCTTCCATTTCCTGTTCAATCTGCTCCTCTGACTTACCCTCGAATTTCTTATAGTTACGGGCATATTCTAGTACACCCTGGTACATGACTTCTTCACTTTTTATGTACATAGGTGCACACATAGGTACAATTCCCTTTACAGGTACAGTGTAACCTAATTTCAATGAAAAAACTCCTCCGAGGGATAGTCCGCAAACCGCAATTTCCTCATAGCCTTCATCTTTTAAGAATTGATAGCCCTCTTCTACATCTTTCCACCAGTCAGCCGGGCCAGATTGGACAAGCTCTTCTGGCGGCACACCGTGGCCTTTATATTGAGGTGCATGGCATGTATACCCTCTTTCGTTCAAATAACGGCCTAGCATTCGAACATCGGCTGTATTCCCAGTAAAACCGTGAAGAAGAAGCACCGCCTTTTCTCCACCTTTAAACGTAAATGGTTTCGGTGTAACAACTTTCATGATGTGACTTCCTTTCCTTCTGATATGGTTTATATTTTCCACTTGTATGTATGAAACAAACACAAAAGAGTGCTGATAATAAAAAAAGGTCTGAAAAAAGATCAGACCTTCTGTTACTCGCGCCTTACACGCCTAGATATGCCAATGCAAGTGTTAAGATGAAGAAAAGCACTGACAAAATAACCGTTAATCGGTGAAGTATCAAGTCAAGGCCTCTCGCTTTTTGCTTACCGAAAAGCTGCTCGGCTCCACCTGAAATAGCGCCTGACAGTCCAGCACTTTTACTTGATTGTAACAATACAACGATGATAAGTGCGATACTGACAATTACGAGTAATGTGATAACAAATGCGTGCATGAAAACACCTCCAGACAAACTGGTACACATAACTTTATTTTACATGAAAACAAGGTGCATGTCACGAAACATCAAAATAAAGATTCCCTCTATATTGTCGACTTTATTCGTTATTTTGATTCAATTTCATTCCAAAGAGTAGTATGCAGCATTTTTTATATGCAATTTTCGGTTAAAAACACGTTTTTAACGGGTTGCTTCTTCTTTCAATAGCTGTTTTAATTCTACTAACAAACGTTCAGCTCCTTCAGGACTCAGCATCACTTTCCCATTTCCATAGCTTTTGTTGTACTTCGTCACTTGTCCAGTTAACAGGCAGCTCTTATCTGCATCATATTTTTTTAGCATAATGGTTTGATCTTCAATGAAAATTTCTAACAGCTGCTCTTCTTTAATATTGAGTACCTTGCGCATTTCTGAAGGCAGAACAATTCTGCCTAGTGAATCAATATGTCTGACCATCCCAGTTCTTTTCAACGACATTGCCTCCTTGATCATTTCATTCATTGACTTTTGTCAATATCTTCATAGTAAAATAGATCTTCAAATTTTTTATCAAAGTAATGAATCATTTTGCCAATGACAAGCTGGCCTGGTTTCCGATGACCATTTAATACCCTGCTGAGTGTGGCAGGAGAAATGCCAATTTCATCAGCGAGCTGATTTAAAGACATATCGTTTTCGATCATATACTGCATGACAAAAGCCCGCCTGATCTGAATCTTTTCGACCATCATTACAACCTCCTATGGAATCAATATGTACAACGTGCAGGTGCTCACTTGAAACAGACCATTAACTTAAGTCAACACTTTTACCCCTCTGCTATTTCCTTTGGTCAATGATCATACTAAAATAAGTCATATACTGAAATGTGAGGTTCGATGTCATGAATCACTTTGGTGAACAATTACGCATTTTAAGAGAAAATAGAAAAATGTCTGTCAATCAACTCGCCATGTATTCAGGTGTAAGCGCTGCTGGAATTTCTCGTATTGAAAATGGAAAGCGCGGTGTGCCAAAACCTTTGACTATCAAAAAATTAGCACATGCCTTGAAGGTGCCTTATGAGGATTTAATGCTGCTTGCCGGTCATATTGAACAGGAGCAAGTTCATGAAATGAAACCAAAATATGAATCCATGTTGAAAATCTATCAAACGGCGCTTCAAAAGGATGTAGAACATCTTCCCATTTTTGATGGGGACAAATGGGAAAGGCTCTCCGCACAAGACATCAGCCAGCTGAATGAATACTTTCTCACGCTCATCAACCAAAAAAAGGCGAACAAATAGCGGGGCATAAACCTAATGTACATCCACTATTAACTAATGTCAATATTTTCATGGTATACTTGTTGCCAATAGTCAACAAATCAGGTAAAATAGACATATCTAATCTATAACCATGTGAGGTTTTGCCTTGATGAACTTTGGTGCATATTTAAGAGCATTACGTGAGGAAAAGAAGCTGTCAGTGAACCAATTAGCGATGTATTCAGAGGTCAGCGCTGCTGGTATTTCTCGTATTGAAAACGGGAAACGCGGTATTCCAAAGCCTCCTACGATTAAAAAACTAGCCGGTGCATTAAAGGTCCCTTATGAGGAAATGATGCAGGCTGCGGGCTATATTGAGGAAGCCTCTTCTGTCCATCAGTTGAAGGAAGAGGAAATAGCATTATCCAAAATAAAGGAAGCTGCAGCGCAATATGAACTTGGTGATCTCGAAATATTTGATGGAGATATTTGGTCAACTCTTTCGAAAAAAGAAATAGAGGATCTTAACCGCTATCTGTTATTTATGTTAAACAGCCGTTCGTCATCATAGAATGTTTTGAGCATTGACAAGCTTTTCGAGCTGATTTATGACAGATTTACGGTATAATGAGTTCAGATTGGAGTGAAGAAAGATGAATCAATCTGACATGTGCCCGCGGTTTGAAAAAGCAGTTGAGTTATTGAGTAAACGCTGGGTCGCACTGATTGTTTTTCAGCTTCTCTCAGGTCCGCAGCGCTTTAGTGAAATGGAGGCCGCTCTGACAAATTTAAGCGGAAGAGTATTATCTGAGAGATTAAAAGAGCTGGAAGCAGCAGGCATTGTAAAACGGGAGGTTTTTGCTGAAACACCCGTGCGCATTGAGTATTCTTTAACTGATATGGGGCGTTCCCTTGCACCCGTTTTTGAGGAAATTTCGAAGTGGTCCTCTGAATGGATCACGCTTGAATCATAAAATACCTGCATGTGAACCCGCCTGATCATCATAAAACAACCTCCCTTACAGATGTAAGGGAGGTTTTGTCTTTTTAACCGCTTAAGCAGATGTGATGTTTTTTGCAGCTAATGCTTTTCTTTCTTTTTTCTTGTTCGTTGGGCTTAAATAGCGTTCGAGCCAGCCCATGACTAGGTCAGCGATAATGGCCATGAGCGCAGTTGGAATAGCACCTGCTAAAATGATGGCTGTTCCGTTTGTGGCGTTTGATCCTCTGATGATGATATCACCTAGACCTCCCGCACCAACAAATGTCCCAATCGCTGTAATGCCGATGGCGATGACAAGGGCGGTTCTTAAACCAGCCATAATGACCGATAAAGCAAGCGGTAATTCAACCATTCTCAGCACTTGCCATTTCGTCATGCCCATCGCTTTACCCGATTCTAAATAAGCATGTTCAATGCTGACAATCCCTGTATACGTGTTGCGGATGATCGGCAGAAGCGAATACAAAAAGAGTGATAAGATGACTGTATTTGCGCCAAGTCCTAATACAAGCATCAGCACGGAAAGCATCGCTAACGCCGGTATGGTTTGTATAACATTGGTAATGGCGAAGATCCAATTGCTCAGCTTACGGTAATGCGCCACAAAGATGCCTACTGGAATTCCGACAATCGCCGCAAACAGCACCCCATACGCTGACATGAGAAAATGCCGATAAAATTCTTCTAACACATATGAACCGTTCTGCTGATAATACGTCCATAATTGCTGCAGTGTGTCCATCAGCCGTGACACCTCCCCATCTTACTCAAAGTAATTGTGCTTTTTTAGGAAATTTTTCGCAACGGTGGCTGGTTCTTGAAGCTCCCCGTCGACTTGATAGTTAAGCTCTTGCATTTGCTCTGTATCGATTTTTCCGATCAGCCTGTTGATCACCTTATCAAGCCCTGGGTTCTCTTTTAGGACTTTTTCCGGGACAACTGGCGATGCATCATATGGCGGGAAAAACCGCTTATCATCTTTTAAAATTTTGAGGTCATAGGCTTTAATTCGTCCATCTGTTGAATAGGCAAGCACAATATCCATTTTTTCATTTTTTAATGCATCATAGACTAAACCAATCTGCATTGGATACGTGCTTCCAAATTCAATTCCGTATGTTTTCACGAATCCTTCGTAACCGTCGCCTTTCTTTTTGAGCCAAATATTATCGACACCGAACCGGTAATTTTTCGCATTCTTTTTCAAGTCAGAGACGGTTTCTAACTTGTTTTCCTTCGCCATCTTTTGCGTCACGGCAAAGGCATACGTATTATCAAAGCCATAGGAATCAAACCATTTGTAATCATAGCGTTTCTTAAATTCTTTTTGGACGATCTCCATCGCACGCTCCGGGTCTTTTTCCGCATCCATTCCAAGCGTACTTGTCAAATCTGTCCCTGTATACCTTGTGGCAGAAATGTCGATATCTCCGTTTTCCATTGCTTTCTGCTGTACGGTATTAGAGCCTAGGTTTTTCACAATGGTTGTCTTTTTATCTGTGTAATGTTCGATGATATCGCTAACCATGTAGGCCATAATTTCTGATTCGGTAAAGTTTTGTGCTCCAATTCGCAGCGTATTGCCTGAGGAGCCGGCTAGTCCAGGAAGTGAACAGCCGCTTATCAATAGCAAGCATCCGGCAAGCAGTGCACTGATCCATCTTGTTTTTCGATTCTTCACATAAGCCAACTCCTTATGAAACTTCCTTCAATCCTTTTAAGCCTTCTGGTGTTACTTTTTTCTCCAGCTTCATCAATGTAAAGTCAATGATGACCGCTAAAATAGTGACTGGGATGGCACCCGCAATAATGTATTCCGGCTGATATAACTGAAGTCCAATTAAAATGTAGTCACCAAGACCTCCCCCACCGATAAAAGCAGCAAGTGTTGTCCAGCCGATTAAATAAATCGTTGACGTTCGGACGCCTGCCATAATGATCGGTACAGCAAGCGGGAGCTCAACAAGACGAATTTGCTCCCATGTGGTCATACCGATCCCTTTACCGGATTCAAGCAAGTTTTTGTTTACACCTTGGACGCCGGCATACGTATTTCTCAAAATAGGCAATACCGAATAGAAAAAGAGCGCAACGATTGCAGGTATTTTCCCCACCCCCAAAATAGGAATAAAAAATGCAAGAATCGCTAAACTAGGGAGTGTTTGAAAGATATTCACGACACCGATGACAAAACCTGCGCCTCGTTTCATTCGTGTGAGAACGACGCCTAAAGGAACGGCAACGATAATTCCTAGCACGACGGCAATTAAGGAAATATATAAATGCTCCCACATTTTTGTGAGGAGTTCCCCACCATTTTTCTCTAGAAAATCGATGATTTGATCCATGTGTCCACCTCCCTTAGTTCATTTCAATGGCAGACGCCGGCGTATCGTCTCCCCAAATAGAGTCGTACACAACATCTACAAGACTTGCCCGTGTTACAATGCCTTTTAAATGCCCTTTGGCATCCACAACCGGTACATATTTAATACCGCGTATTAAGATTTTCCGAACGGTGTCTCTTAGAAGTGCGCCTTCTTGTACAGTATAGAACTCTGTATTTAAGATCTCACCAACGAAAGCCGCTTTTCTGCGGTTCGCATCGATTGTTTCAATATCGATATAGCCTTTTAGCACATGATGTTCATCTACTACAAGCAAAGAATCGACACGCTTTTCTCTCATGATGTAGATAGCATCAGTCAACGTTTGTTCGACTGTAATGGTGACTGGTGACGTGTTCATCATTTGTTCTACACGTTCCATATTCGGATTTGATTGAAGCAGGCGCTCTTTTCCGATGAATTCTTCTACGAACTCGTTAGCTGGGTTACGCAAAATATCTTCAGGTGTGCCTACTTGGACAATCTCCCCATCTTTTAAAATCACAATTCGGTCAGCGAGTTTAATGGCTTCATCCATGTCATGTGTGACGAATACGATGGTTTTATTTAACGTTTTTTGCAGTTTCTTAAATTCTTCCTGCAATGTATCTCGTGTAATTGGATCAAGTGCTCCAAATGGTTCATCCATGAGGATCAGAGGGGGTTCTGCTGCCAGTGCGCGAAGAACTCCGATGCGCTGCTGCTGTCCTCCACTGAGTTCATGAGGATAGCGCTCTAAAAATTCCGGGCCCATGTCGACGAGCTTCAGCAGTTCGCGAGCTCGTTCCTTCCGTTTTTCTTCCGGCCATTTTAAGAGCTTCGGCACAAGTGAGATGTTTTGCGCGATGGTCATATGGGGGAACAGTCCAATTTGCTGAATCACATAACCGATTTCTCTTCTTAATTGAACTGGATCTTTTTTCATAATATTTTCTCCCTCGATGAAAATGTCTCCTGAGGAAGGTTCAATGAGTCGGTTGATCATCTTCATGGTTGTTGTCTTACCACAGCCACTCGGTCCAATAAAACAAATAAATTCTCCTTTTGCTATTTCTAAATCAATATTTTTGACAGCTTTTTTTCCGCCTTTATACGTCTTAGATACATTCTCTAGTTTCAGCAAATGAGACACCTCCAATTAGTTGGATCTATATATTCAGAAAATTTACACCTTATTCATTATAGTGCAAACTTTATAAAATAAAAAGTTTATGATGTGTTTGTATTGCATAAGATTTATATAAAATTTTCAGTTAACGCTGTAATATCTAGAGATCTCTCCTTTTTCCTTCAAATTACTAGCAATTACTCAATATTTATTGTTTTCATCAACAAACAGGTATATGATATATTGTGTTACAAATTGTCAGTCGTGAAGGGATGAAGCGGGGAGTGGACAAGCAAGCGTTAGGCGCCATTCAAAAAGCACAGGATCATTATATTGAAAAAGCTGCGGAGAACATGAATGCCTTTGGTCTTTCTTCTACAGTGGGTAGAGTGCTTGGTATCATTCACATGAACCGTAAACCAATGACGCTGGAAGAGCTATCAGAGGCGACCGGCATGAGCAAAACGAGGATGAGTCAAGTCGTTCGAGAAATGCTCGATTTGAATATTGCGGAAAAGGTTTATGAAAAAGGAATACGTAAAGATCTTTATGAAGTTGAGCAAGATCAATACCAAACGTTTATTTCATTGTTTGCAGCCAATTGGTCCCGAGTTGTCAGCAAAAACCGTAAAGCACATAAGAAAACGTGCAAGGAATTGCAAGAGCTGCTTGAACAGGACGACTTACCTGAAGAAACAGAGGATAAAATCAATCTGCTTCTTTCAGAAATCAAGGAAAGTCTTGATTACTATGATTGGATTAGCCGCTTAATTGAATTCTTTGAAAGTGAAGAAGTATTTAAGCATGTGCCGAAACCTTAAAAAAAGCTGTTTTATTTTACATCATTGTAGAAAAAAACAGCTTTTTTATATACACTTATGACATAAACATCGGAAACATCCCTTTTAAGCCTGCGCCGATCATCTCAACTGCCACTACAGCAAGAATTAATCCCATCAAACGCGTCACAACATTCATCTCTGTTTTCCCCATTTTCCGCATAATGAAACTGGAATAATGAAAGGCATAATACGTCATGGCAAGAACGATGACAATGCCGATTAGAATCGAAAACATGTGGAGCATCCCTTGACTTCCCGGGGTTAAACTCATTACTGTAGCGATTGTACCGGGCCCAGCGATGATCGGGATTGCCAGCGGCGTAACGGAGATATCTGCCTTCTCTTTGCTTTCTGCCTTTTCCTCCGAATGAGGATTTTGGACGTGTGATTCTTTTGCATTCAGCAAATTGTAAGCGATACCAAAAATAAAAATACCTCCGGCGATGCGGAGTGCATGAATATCGATCCCAAACAATTTGAATATGAGCCTGCCTGCCAATAGAAAGGCAATCAAAATAATGAAAGAGACCACGATGGCTTTTTTGGCTGTCTGAGCGCGTTCTTTCTCTGTATAGCCTTCTGTTAAGGTGATGAAAAGAGGCACGTTTCCAATGGGGTTTGATACAGCAAATAATGAGACCACAACATGAATCATAAAGGAAATCAACAGACACCCTCCTTTTTTCATAGTGTCTGCCAAACTGATGTGAATATTCCCTTTGATGTTAAAACCTGTTTATCTTTAACCGATGATAATAGAGGTTTAAAGAAAAGGGTTCACACTTGAAAAAACCATTACGATCATTCTTCTGTCTGTTGCGGTGTTAGGCGCAGCTGGCTGGATTGTTTGGCAGCAGCAGAGGAAAAACATCAGCAAGAAAGCAAAACGAACACTAAGCAGCTTTCGAAGTTAAAATCAGATCAAACGGATATGAAGCATGAAAACGATGAACAAAAAAAGCAAATAGCCACCGTCACAAAAAAGCTCAAAAAAGAAAAGAAAGCCTATGAAAAAGAGGTCAAACAGCGTAAAGCGCTTGAGATAAAAGTCGACCAGCTTCAAAAAGAGCTGGCAGCAGCAAAAGCTACTGCTCAAGCGAATAAGCAGACCGCACAGGCTACAAGAAAACCAACTGTCAAAAAAGACCCGAATGTCACTCATCACCCTCCCTCTCAGGTGGGTACAGGACCAATATGATTGGGGCGTGAAACAAGGGTATATGAAAGAATAGAAAGGATGAAAACATGTGATACAGATTCGACCATTATCTCATGATCAATCTCTCCCTATGGATCTTTTACTATTAGCTGATCCTTCAAAGAAAAAGGTTCTCGCGTATGTGCAATCCGGCTCTTGTTATGCCGCCTTTCATGAAGAGGATGTGATTGGTGTTTATGTGCTATCATCGCTACCTCAGCATACAGTCGAAATCATGAATGTTGCTGTGAAGGAGTCATGGCAAGGAAAGGGAATTGGGAAACAGCTGATCCGTCATGCGATCGCTGAAGCGAAAGCCGCTGGTTTCCATAGGATTGAAATCGGCACAGGCAACTCGAGTATTCAGCAGCTCGCACTTTATCAAAAATGCGGCTTCCGCCTGACTTCGATCGATCGCGATTTCTTCCTTAAGCATTATGATGAACCGATTTATGAAAACGGGATTCAATGTATGGATATGGTACGGCTGTCTCTCACTTTTCAAGCAGACTGACTATTTGCTCAGCCTGCTTTTTTTATGCTCTTCGCTTTTTCACAGCTTGAATCACATATTGAATGAAAAAGTATAGCACAGCGCCAGCTAAAAAGCAGACAACACATCCAAAAAGCGTCGCCTCTGAGCTGAATTGATACTCTTCAATTTTCATGATATAAAATGGCATACCAAACAGTGTTGGACTTGATTCAACATGATTGACCTCTAGCAGCAGTAAAAAGACAGGGGTCATAAACACAGCAAATATATACAGCATCGCAAGTGTTAAGCCGCTAGAAAACGAATGAAATACTTTGATCATCTTTTTCTCTCCTTCATCTCTTTTAAACTGGCTGTGATATTTTTCCCGTCTGGGCAAGCTGGATGCAGCATCACAGTGTTCAGTAAAGAAAAAAACAGCAGCTGATGACTCACCGGATGCTTCCACATTAAAAAAAGCATACTCGAGCAGAGCACAGGAAACAGCGGACCCGCAAGTGCCACCATCAGATTAAAGCTCGGCCGGGCAAATGTCTCATGGACGATCGCCACTTGCTTCCAATCAATCATCATCACAAAATCAAAAAGGGGTCTTTTTTCGAATTTGTTACACACCATGACCATCAACATATGACCGAGTTCGTGAATGAGCACAACCGCTAGTAAACTAATGACAAGCCCCATCATCGCAATACAGGCCTTTTTAACATCGCAGCATATATACAACTGAAAAAGGCAAGTGAACCAAGCAGATAAGCGGTGGCGAGAAGAGATACATCAGATGAAAGCCATTCTAATAAAAGCATATCGATAAAGCTGAATACAGCAATCATCAACACGATCACAAACAGCTTATTAAAATCACTGATTTTCACGACAAACCCTGTACAGGCCGCCATGGCGGTAATCAATAAAATGGACAAACTCGCCAATCCATGACCTTCACTTTCAATACCGATCACCAAATAGGCAAGCCCAATATACACAAAATATGTCAGCAGATTAATGGTGTAATAAAATAACATTCTCGACATTAAATAAGCGCCCTTTGATGTATTTAACATAAAGATGGCCCGTTGATTGATATGATATTCCCTGCCAATCATCAGCGGAAGCATGATCAATATTTCCTTTAACGCAAACTGCACAATAAAGGCATACAGCCAGCCAGTTTCTGCCGGGGTAAAAACAAATGGCAGCCCCACCGTCAAACAAATGAGAAAGAGAAACAAAATGCCTTGCTCTTTAAAAACAGCTGATCGGCTGAAATAGACCAATTCCTGCCGCAGATGCGTCAGAAAGGAAGAGTGCGTTCTGATTTTCTGGTAGGAAAACGACTTCACCTCTTTTTTCAGCTGCAAAAACATCTGATGAACATAGCAAGCTGCTAAACCCTTCACCCATAGCCATCCAGCGCTTAGGATGATGACAAGTAACAACAGATAGACAGCCGGCCATACATGGATCATCTCCACCGCTTTTTGAAAAAGGAGAAATATTAGTACATGAAGCGCCGCAAAGCCGATCGTTTGAAGCAGCAAATGCTCTTTTGTTTTTGATACGAAATGGCTCACACCGATCCGCAGCAGCATCCATGAAGAGACCGTATAAAGTGCCAATATGCAACATGTGATGCAGACAACGATGATCCAATACAGAGATGGGGTGACACCCGTGATCAAAAGACCTACTATAGTCGGTAAAAAAAGCAGTCCAGCCATGAGGAAACAAAAGAGCACTGGAAAGAAATACACGCAAAGGATAAATGGCACACTCTGAATCGCACTGTTTAAAAAGTAGAATTGATATTCTTGGCGCTTCAATTTATTGCGGGATAACACAATACCTGCCCCTAATAGTAAGAGCGACATTTTGACAAATTGGAGGTATAGCGTAGCTGGCTCACTTTCACCTACCTGCATGTAAAAGCGCAGGCTGATGACAACGTATATCGCATAGATCAGCAAGAGAAAAACGGCAGCTGCGAGAAGCTGCAAAGGATACTTTTTTCCAAGCTGCTTTCCTTTCGCTGTCAGCATGCCCCATTCTATTTTATGAAGAACGTGTCGTGTCCAAATCATTGAGTAACCTCTCCACCTGCATATAGTAATCTCGATTTACTTCTTTATAAATCTCTTCAAGTGCCTGATGAGGAAATGTCTCATTCGTCTCTTGGCGGGACATATTCAACTTGACGTCACCATTTCTTAAGATCATGAGATGATCATATAATGTATCACCAAAGCTCAAATGATGAGTTGATATCAGAATGCCAGCGCCTTGATCTCTCAGCTTCATGAGCACCTTTTTTAAGATAATCATCATATCTGGATCAAGTCCGTTCGTTGGCTCGTCGAACACATAATAATCACATGGCCTGAGAAGCTGCGAAATGATTTGTGTTTTTTTTTGATTGCCATGGGACAGCTGAGCGATTGGCTGATCCATATACGGACTCAGCTCAAACAAATCGGTGAATGTCTCTTCTCGTGTGACATCTTGCTCATTTGGCAGCTGAAGTAATTGAAAGTATTCCCTCGGTGTTAAATAATCGAACAACGCATGTTCGTCAGGAATATAGGAAACGTGTTTTTTCAATAGGGAAATATGTGCTGAGGATTGAAGGTTCAGCTGTTCACCATGTAAGGAAACAGAGCCAGTAAATGGCGTTAGCCCAAACATAGCTTGGATCATTGTTGTCTTTCCTGCACCATTGTGTCCTAAAAGAAGCATCGTTCGGCCTTTCTCTACGTTCATTTGTATATGGCGGAGAGAGAAGGTGCGGCTATACGTTTTTTCTTGTATTTGTAATGTCAGCATCATATTCCTCCGTTTGTTTCAGATGGAACAGATGACCTCGCATCTGTTCTCATCCCTGTTAGAAACCGCATTTGATTTTCACGTACATGCCTAAGAACTTGAATTCGCCTAAAAATTTAGAGCCTTTTCCAAAGGTCTTGCATGCCCAAATCAATGCTGCGACTGTCACAATACCTAAAATAGCGGCAAGGACATAAATCCAAAATGCATTTTTCTGTATGTTCTTAGAAGTTAGAATTCGTTGCTTCCTTTCATCATAGGCCGCCAGTAGGTGAAGGACATACATATACACACCTACTGGAAAACGAAGGCTAAAAGGATTCAGCATCTCATCACCCCCTAATATATGTAAAATGATACCACCCCCTTACAGAAAGCATAAGTTCATTTCAGATCATATTTTTAGTCGATTTTTCATGATTTAGTGCTTATAAATGGAGGGGATTTTGACTGCTTCTCTAACTGAAGGAGGATTTTTTACAAAAATAGGATAAGACAAATGAATTAGCTATCGGATTTCGCTCAACACAAAAAAAACGCTGCGTCCCGCTCTCATGAAAGAGCGGGACGCAGCGCGTAGCTGGCATTATTTATTCAAGTTATAGAATGTTGCAATGCCGTGATATTGTGCTGTTTCAGCCAATTGATCTTCGATGCGAAGTAATTGGTTGTATTTCGCCACACGGTCCGTACGAGACGGAGCACCTGTTTTGATTTGTCCAGCGTTTGTTGCAACAGCGATGTCTGCAATTGTGCTGTCTTCTGTTTCACCAGAACGGTGAGAGATGACTGCTGTGTATCCTGCGCGTTTTGCCATTTCGATTGCATCAAATGTTTCAGTTAATGTACCGATTTGGTTTACTTTGATCAGGATAGAGTTACCGACACCATTTTTAATACCTTCAGAAAGCTTCTTCGTGTTTGTCACGAATAAGTCATCTCCTACTAGCTGAACCTTGCTGCCAAGGCGCTCAGTTAATAGTTTGTGACCTTCCCAGTCGTTTTCATCAAGGCCGTCTTCGATCGAGATGATTGGGTATTTCGATACCATATCTTCATACCAGTCAACCATTTCAGCAGATGTTTTCACAACACCTTCGCCTGATAAATGATATTTACCGTCTTCTTTGTTGTAGAACTCAGAAGATGCAGCATCCATTGCAAGTTTCACTTCTTCACCTGGTTTGAAACCAGCTTTTTCAATCGCTTCTACGATTGTTTGAAGTGCTTCTTCGTTAGAACCAAGGTTTGGAGCGAATCCGCCTTCGTCACCTACAGCTGTGTTTAAGCCTTTTGCACTTAATACAGATTTCAGGCTATGGAAGATTTGTGCGCCCATGCGAAGTGCTTCACGGAAGTTCGGTGCACCTACAGGCATAATCATGAATTCTTGAATGTCTACGTTGTTATCCGCATGCTCTCCGCCGTTGACGATGTTCATCATCGGCACTGGAAGCGTTTTGGAGTTGAATCCACCAAGGTATTGGTAAAGTGGAATTTGTAAGAAATCAGCAGCCGCACGTGCTACAGCGATAGATACGCCAAGGATTGCGTTTGCGCCTAATTTCCCTTTGTTTTCTGTTCCATCAAGTTCGATTAACATTTTGTCAATCGCTACTTGTTCTGTTACATCAAAGCCTAAAAGTTCTGGTGCAATGATTTCATTTACGTTGTTTACAGCTGTCAGAACACCTTTTCCAAGGTAACGGTCTTTGTCTCCGTCACGTAGTTCTACTGCTTCATATTCACCAGTAGAAGCACCACTTGGTACTAATGCACGGCCAAAGCCGCCAGATTCTGTGTAAACTTCTACTTCAACTGTTGGGTTACCGCGAGAGTCTAATACTTCGCGTGCATATACGTCAACAATGTATGGCATCGTTATTTCTCTCCTTTTGAATCAATTTTTTTATTTCTGAATCAATGATGTTCCTGTCATCTCTTTTGGTTTTTCAAGACCAAGTAAGTCTAAAAGCGTTGGAGATAGATCGGCTAGAATGCCGCCTTCTCTAAGCGTTGCACCTTTTTTCGTCACGATTACTGGAACAGGGTTTGTCGTATGTGCAGTATGCGGCTTGCCTTCTTCGGTTATCAGCACGTCTGCGTTACCGTGGTCTGCCGTGATGATGGCATGTCCGCCTTTTGCTAGGATTGCGTCGACTACAGCTCCTAAGCACTCATCTACTGCTTCAATGGCTTTGATTGTTGGCTCGAGCATACCTGAATGACCAACCATATCCGGGTTAGCAAAGTTCAGGATGATCGCATCATGCTTATCAGCATTGATGTCTGCAACAAGTGCATCCTTTACCTCGTAAGCGCTCATTTCTGGCTTGAGGTCATAGGTTGCCACATCTGGCGAATTGATCAAGATGCGGTCTTCACCAGGAAATTCTTCTTCACGCCCACCACTCATAAAGAACGTCACATGAGGATATTTCTCTGTTTCAGCAATCCGCAGCTGTTTCAATCCATTTTGAGAAAGCACTTCTCCTACTGTGTTATCCAAATTCACTGGTTTGAAGGCGACATAGCCATCAACCGTTTCACTGAAGTGTGTAAAGCAGACGAAGTGTAAATCCTTCGGATGTGCTTCCCCGCGATCAAATGAGCGGAAATCTTCATTTGTGAAGGTGTTCGAAATTTGGATCGCACGGTCTGGACGGAAGTTATAGAAAATCACAGAGTCGCCGTCGTTTACTTTTGCAACTGGCTCACCATTTTCTCTCGTGATGACAGATGGAATAACGAATTCATCGTAGATTCCATTTTCATAGGAGTCATCAACGACATCATAAATGTTTTGATAACTTGGGCCTTCACCATACGCCATCGCGCGATATGCTTTCTCCACACGATCCCAGCGTTTGTCACGGTCCATTGAGTAATAGCGTCCAGAAAGTGTTGCCACTTCTCCGACACCGATTTCTTTGATTTGTTCTTCAAGCTGTTTTAAGTACACTTTGGCTGTCTTTTGACCAACATCACGTCCGTCTAAGAAACCATGAATGTATACCTTTGTTAAGCCTTCTTTTTTCGCCAGCTTCAGCAGGGCAAAGAGATGCTGGATGTGGCTGTGCACACCGCCGTCTGACAAGAGACCGAATAAATGAAGGGCCTTGTCATTCTCTTTTGCATAAGTCATTGCCTCTAGGAACGTTTCGTTTTTCTCAAATTCCCCTTCACGAATGGCAACATTAACTCTTGTTAAGCTTTGATACACAATGCGTCCTGCACCGATGTTCAAATGCCCAACTTCAGAGTTCCCCATTTGACCTTGCGGGAGGCCTACTGCCTCACCTGAAGCCGTTAAGGTTTGATGCGGGAATTCATTCCAGTAGCGGTCGAAGTTCGGTTTCTTTGCTTGGGCAACAGCGTTACCGACTGTTTCGCCTCTTAAACCGAATCCATCTAAGATGATTAATGCAGCTGGTTTCTTACTCATATTGACCTTCCTCCAATAATTGAACGAAAGACTGAGGTTCTAAGCTTGCGCCGCCTACCAAAGCACCGTCAATATCGGATTCTGCCATATATTCTTTAATATTCGCCGGCTTCACGCTTCCGCCATATTGAATGCGAAGGCTGTCTGCCGCTTCTTGACCATATTCGCTTGCAACGGTTTGACGGATATGCGCGCAAACGTCGTTTGCATCTTTCGCTGTAGAAGATTTCCCTGTACCGATCGCCCAGATTGGCTCATATGCAATGACAGATTCAGCGACTTGTTGAGTCGTTAAACCAGCTAGTGCTTTCTTCACTTGATCAGCGACAAGTTCATTTGTTTTGCCAGCTTCACGCTCTTCAAGCGTTTCACCTACGCAGATAATTGGAACGATGCCATGCTTGAATGCAGCATGTGCTTTTTTGTTCACTGTTTCATCTGTTTCAGCGAAGAATTCACGGCGCTCTGAATGACCGATCACTGAGTAGCCGATGCCAAGATCTTTTAGCGCAGCAGGGCTGATTTCACCAGTGAATGCACCATTTTCTTCAAAGTGCATGTTTTGTGCACCAATTTTAAGGTCTGTTCCGTTAGAAAGGCTGTTTAGCTTTTCAAGGAAAAGTGCTGGCGCACAGACAATTGCTTCCACTTTGTCAGGAGATGGAATGGATGACTTGACTTCTTCAACGAAGCTAACTGCTTCGCCAAGTGTTTTGTTCATTTTCCAGTTCCCAGCTATAATTGGTTTTCTCATGATTGACACTTCCTTATAGCAGTTTTGGTCTTATTTATCGTTTAATGCAGTAACACCTGGAAGCTCTTTGCCTTCCATAAATTCAAGTGAAGCGCCGCCGCCTGTAGAAATATGGCTCATCTGATCAGCAAGACCAAATTTCTCAACAGCTGCTGCTGAATCTCCACCGCCAATGACAGAATATGTATCTTTTGCTTCTGCCAGTGCTTCTGCGATTGCTTTTGTTCCTTTAGCGAATGCGTCGATTTCAAATACACCCATTGGTCCGTTCCAAACAACAAGTTTGCTGTTTTTAATAACATCAGCGTACTTCTCTCTTGTCTCTGTTCCAATATCAAGTGCTTCTAGATCACTTGGAATTTCAGAGATTGGCACAATGCTTGTATTCGCATCATTTGAAAAGTCGTCGGCTACCAGAACATCTGTTGGAATCAGGAAGTTCACGCCTTTTTCTTTTGCACGGTCCATAAAGGATTTCGCTAAATCGACTTTGTCTTCTTCTAATAAAGATTTTCCTACTTCGTGGCCTAGTGCTTTCACAAATGTGTAAGCAAGTCCGCCGCCGATGATGAGGTTGTCCACTTTATCAAGAAGACTTTCAATCACACCGATTTTATCCTTTACTTTTGCGCCACCAATAATCGCTGTAAATGGGCGATCAGGGTTTGAAATGGCTTTTCCTAGAACCTCAAGCTCTTTTTGCATGAGGAAGCCCGAAACAGCCGGAAGATATGCTGCAATACCAGCAGTGGATGCATGTGCACGGTGTGCAGCACCGAACGCATCATTGACATACACATCGGCTAAATCAGCAAATGCTTTTGATAGTTCAGGATCGTTCTTTTCTTCACCAGGATAGAAACGAACGTTTTCAAGCACTAGCACATCTCCTTCTTTTAAGTCAGAGATTTGCTTTTTCACGTTGTCACCGTAAGCTTCATCCGCTTTTTTCACTTCTTGTCCAAGAAGCTCTTGCAGACGTTTTGCTACAGGTGTCAGACGCAATTCTTCAGTAACTTGACCCTTCGGACGACCCAAATGACTAGCTAGCAGTACCTTTGCGCCTTGTCCTGTTAAATACTCAATCGTTGGTAATGCTGCGCGAATACGAGTATCATCCGTCACTTCTCCGTCTTTCATTGGAACGTTAAAATCTACGCGGCAGAACACAACTTTACCTTTTACGTCAATGTCTTTTACTGATTTCTTATTCATGCTCGTCAGGAGATCCTCCTTTATTCTGGTTTCCTTACGCATTGGACAAGTCTCTCTTTATCCTTTTCCCATTTTGCCCTCATCAAAACGAGAAATCGTGCAGAACGGATAAAAACAGAGAAAAAGGGAAAGGGATGCTTCCCCTTCCCTTGTCCGTCTTCATTATATCGTGTCTCTAGGAAAGAACCAAGTGAGTTCCTTCAGTGTGACAAATTAAAGACCTTGTTTTGCAATGTAAGCTGCAAGGTCAACAACGCGGTGAGAATATCCACTCTCGTTATCGTACCAAGAAATGACTTTCACCATGCTGCCTTCCATCACCATTGTAGAAAGAGCATCGATTGTTGAAGAGTTTGCATTACCATTGTAGTCACCAGATACTAATGGCTCTTCGCTGTAGCCAAGGATTCCATTAAGTTCTCCTTCAGCTGCTTCTTTAAGTGCTGCATTTACATCTTCAGCTGTTACATCTTGGTTTAATTCAGCCACAAGGTCAACTAAAGAAACGTTAGGTGTTGGAACACGCATAGCGCCACCGTTTAATTTACCTTTAAGTTCAGGCAATACAAGTGAAACAGCTTTCGCAGCACCTGTAGAAGTTGGGATGATGTTTTCCGCAGCTGCACGAGCACGACGGTAGTCTTTGTGCGGAAGATCAAGAATTTGTTGGTCATTTGTGTATGAGTGAACAGTTGTCATCATACCGCGTTTGATACCAAATTTATCGTTAAGTACTTTTGCAAATGGAGCTAAGCAGTTTGTTGTACAAGATGCATTAGAGATGACATCGTGGCTAGCTGCATCGTATTTGTCTTCGTTTACACCCATAACGATTGTGATATCTTCTTCGTTAGCAGGAGCAGAGATGATGACTTTTTTAGCGCCAGCTTCTAAGTGTTTTGCAGCGTCTGCACGTTTTGTGAAGAATCCAGTAGATTCAACAACGATTTCTACGCCTTGTTTACCCCAGCTTAATTTCGCAGGGTCACGCTCAGCTGATACTTCGATTGTTTTACCGTTCACTACTAAGTTTGTACCGTCTACAGAAACCTCTGCATCTAGTTTTCCGTGAACAGAGTCATATTGTAAAAGGTGTGCAAGCATGTTAGCGTCTGTTAGATCGTTAACCGCTACTACCTCAACTTCAGGATTGTTTAATGCTGCACGAAATACGTTACGTCCAATACGTCCAAATCCGTTAATACCGACTTTTACTGCCATGATGTTTCCTCCTTTTATAGGTAACAATGTTTTATATTGAGGGATCAATTGACTCCCTTAATAACTCTTTTGCGGCTCCTTCGTCTGTGACGAGAACCGTTCGGCGGGGTTTTTTGAAATAAGCTTCAATGGCCCCTGCCTTTGATGATCCACCTGCAACAGCAATGATGTGTGGAATGCTTTCTAAATCATCTAGCTGCATGCCGACGGAGTGCACTTTGTGGACGACCTCACCATCACGATTAAAGTAATAGCCAAAGGCCTCTGTCACTGCGTCATGCTCATCAATCTTTTTTAAATCTTCAGCTGGTGTATTTCGTCTCATCGCCATTGTTTTTGCTTCACCGATCCCATGAATGAGCATCGTGGATGATTTAATCGTTTGAAGCACTTCTTTGACTGACGGCTCTTCAATAATAGAAGAGTAAGCACCTTCTGACAGCTGCCCTGGAACAAACAGCAGTTTGTAAGTACCGGAAGCTTTTTCAGCCATGTGGGCACAAATGGTGTTTGCCTGATTTTTTACATTCTCCCCAAGACCGCCTCTCGCAGGGACAAACATCATGCCTCTGTTTTTGGCATCAGGGGTCATCATTTCGGCAACGGCTTCCATCGTCGTTCCGCCAGTGACGGCGACGATATTATTTCCAGTAAACCTTTTTTTCATACATTGGACAGCAGCTCTTCCCATTTCTTGCTTCACCCACGGGGATTCGTCACTGTCACCAGAAACGATGATGACTTCTTCTAGGCCTAACTTCCTCTTTAATGTATTTTCCAAAAAGGTTAAACCTAAAACGTCCTTCATCATTCCTTCAAGCATTTCAAGCAAAGCGTGGCCTTCACTCGTCAGCATCATGCCGCTCGTTTTGACATCCAGCAGGTTTTGTTCTTTTAGAAACTGAACTTCAGCTCTTAAGATGCGCTCACTGAGACCTAGGCTCGTCGCAAGGCTTCTGCGGCCGATTGGTTCAGCTAACCTGATGTATTGCAAAATGTCGTAGCGTTTTTGCATAACGATGAGAAGATCTGGCAATAATTTTTTTTGAGCTTCCAATAAACGATTCATGGCTAACGACCCTTTCTTTTCACGTTGGACTAAAAACGTCCCACTGTGACAAAAAACGTCCCGCCACAGCCAAAAAAAATCAATCCCTGCTTTCTTTAATTATTTTAACAGGATAATCTTGCATTTTCAACTCTTACAAACACATTTAGACAAAAAATAGACACATTTTCACCGATAACCTGCTTGTCATCAAGGTTCTTGCTATGATATTTCTTTTCAAAATATTTATTTTCTTCTATATTCAATGAATTCACCATTGAAAATGTGCATGCGTGTGAGATCCGCATGCACATTTTGTTGATATAGTTGGTCTTTTATGTTTTGGGGATGGTTCCTTCCTCTTCGGCGAAACGCTTTGCCTCTTCCTTCGGTTTGATTTTGAAATAATAAATGATGTAGCAGACAGCCATGAACGGAACGCCGCAATAAAGGCCAATCCGCTGATCCTCAATAAAGAATAGGCTGATGAGAACGATGCCAAATGCGATGAAGCCTGCCAATGGCACAAATGGATAGAGCGGTGTACGGAAGACGAGATCCTTTACATCTCCACCCGCTTTTATGAATTGTTTTCTAAAGAAATACTGAGACAAACAAATGGACATCCACACCACAACTAGAACCATTCCGGAAATCGAAATGAGCCACACATACACCGTTTTTGGTGCCACAACACTTGTGAGCAGGGATAAAGCGGATACACCCATTGTCACCAATAATGCATTGATCGGGATTTTACGCTTGGACAGCTTTTTCGTAAAGCCAGGTCCTTTCCCGTCCTTTGAAAGCGACCAAAGCATACGTGATGATGCATATAATCCAGAGTTTGCTACAGATAAGACAGCTGTGATGATAATAAAATTCATGATATCTGCAGCATATGGGATGCCGACCTTGTCCAGCACGACCACAAACGGACTGTCAACAGTGCCTGCTGTCTGCCATGGAAGAAGCGCGGCAAGAATCGCAATTGATAAAACGAAAAAGACCATCGTTCTCCAAATAATATTCCGTATCGATCGAGGCAATGTTTTTTCAGGGCTTTCACTCTCACCTGCTGCAATCCCTACAAGTTCTGTTCCTTGAAAGGAGAAATTGACCGTGACCATGGTTAATAAAATAGCAAAAACACCATTAGGAAATAGTCCGCCATGATCCGTCAAATGACGAAATAAAGGGGCTGGTTCTCCGCCTTTTAAATGAATCATTCCGAAAATTGCGCCAATTCCGATGATAATAAACAATAGGATGGCTGCAACCTTAATGGCTGAAAACCAAAATTCTGTTTCAGCGAAGCTGCGAGCTGAGATGGCATTCACGGCAAATAATATCACGCTAAATGCTAGGCACCAGAGCCAAACCGGGATATCTGGGAACCACCTTTGGAGCAATATGCCTGCTGACGTAAACTCCAGTCCAATCGTACACGCCCAGCTAAACCAATACAGCCAGCCGATCATAAAGCCTGTGGATGGACCTATATATTTGGTTGCATACTCCTGAAAGGACCCGGCTGTCGGCATCGCCACTGCTAATTCTCCAAGACACAGCATGACCAAATACATTAACAGTCCGCCAATGATAAACGATAGAATGGCTCCGCCAGGTCCTGCCTGATGGATAATCAATCCTGATCCAAGGAAAAGGCCCGTACCGATGACGCCGCCTAAGGCAATCATAAAGAGATGTCTGCTTTTCATGGAACGCTCTAGTTCATTATGCTGTTCTTGCTTCAAATCCACTTCCCCACTTTCCTTCTTCTATTCATCATCCTTTGACAAAATTCGCTGTTCGTTGAAAAAGAAAGGGAGAAAGTGAAGGTTCCTCCCCCTTTGGCATTTAGGCTTGAAACAGTGCTTCAATATGACCAATTGCCCAGTCTAAATCTTCTTTTGAAATGGTCAGCGGCGGTGCAAAACGGATAACTGTCTCATGGGTTTCTTTACATAACAATCCTGCTTGCTTCAGCTTTTCACAATAAGGTCTAGCTGCCTCTGTCAGCTCCATTCCTATAAATAATCCGCGGCCGCGCACTTCCTTAATCACAGGGCTTTGAATGCGTGATAGTTTGTCTTTGAAGTATTCGCCAAGCTCCATGGAACGTGCTGCAAGCTTTTCGTCGATTAAAACATCCAGTGCAGCAAGCGACACCGCACACGCAAGAGGATTTCCTCCGAAGGTAGACCCATGAGAACCAGGGTTAAACACGCCTAATATATCGCGGTTTGCTACGACACACGAGATTGGAAAGACGCCGCCGCCTAAAGCTTTCCCGAGGATCAGCATATCTGGCTCAATGTCTTCCCAGTCACACGCAAACATCTTACCTGTTCGTGCTAACCCCACTTGAATCTCATCCGCAATGAACAGCACATGTTCTTTCTCACAAAGCGCCTTGGCATCTTTCAAGAAGCCTTCTGGCGGCATGACAATTCCTGCTTCTCCTTGAATGGGCTCAATGAGGAAAGCCGCTGTCTGTGGTGTGATAGCTTCACGTAACGCTTCAATATCTCCGTAAGGAATCAATTTTATTCCGGGAAGCATTGGACCGAAGCCTCTTTGGTATTCTGCTTCAGAGGAAAGAGACACAGCCGTCATCGTTCTCCCATGGAAATTGCCAACACACGCAATGATTTCTGCACGATTCTCTTCGATTCCCTTAACATCATAGCCCCAGCGTCTTGCTGCTTTTACAGCGGTTTCTACAGCCTCAGCACCAGTATTCATTGGCAGTGCCATGTCTTTATTCGTCAGTTTGCAAATTTTTTCATACCAAGGACCAAGCTGATCATTATGAAAAGCTCTCGACGTGAGTGTCACACGGTCTGCCTGTTTTTTGAGCGCTTCAATAATGCGGGGATGGCGATGTCCTTGGTTCACTGCGGAATACGCACTGAGCATATCCATATATCGATTGCCTTCAGGGTCTGTCACCCACACTCCCTCAGCCTCTGAAATCACAATTGGCAGCGGATGATAGTTTGCCGCTCCATATTGTTCTGTTTGTTGAATCAATTCATTTGTCTGTGTCATCATCTATTCCTCCTTCTGTAAGGTAGCTTCTTTCAATTGGGTTCATCTTCATCCATATGTTATGCAAGGATCGTGCCAACTTTCTGACTGCTTGATCATGAGGGTCTACCTCATTATTTACGCAAAATTTCTTTGCGCATGCCAAATTTTTTAGAGGAAAACGCAAAATTTTTCATGTAAAATAGAGGTAACGTCAGGAGGTGGCACAAGTGAAAAAAGATCTGCATGCCGCAAAGCTTGAAAATGAGATTGATTTGTATAAACAAATGCTCGATTTAATTGATGTCGGGGTTCATGCAATTGACGAGAATGGCCATACGGTTGTTTATAATAAAAAAATGATGGAGATTGAGTCTTTAAAACGCTCTGATGTTCTCCATAAAAATGTACTCGACTTCTTCACCTTTCAAGATGAGATGCACAGTACACTTGTCCAAGCGCTTCGTACCGGGAAACAAACCGTTCATGCCAAGCAGACGTATCATAATTACAACGGAAAAGAAATCACAACGATTAACCATACATACCCGCTCGTTCGAGACGGCCTCATTCAAGGGGCAGTTGAAATTTCAAATGATGTGACCAAGCTGGAACGACTGATTCATCACAATATGAAGAAAAAAGGAAGCACACGCTTTACCTTTGATTCCATTATTGGACAAAGCCCTGCATTTTTAGAGGTGATTGAACATGCGAAACGAGCGACACGCACCTCTTCGTATGTGCTCATTGTTGGCGAAACAGGGACTGGGAAAGAACTGTTTGCTCAAAGCATTCATAACGGCAGCAGCCGGTCATCTGGACCATTTATTACCCAAAATTGTGCAGCACTGCCTGATAATCTGATTGAAAGTCTGCTCTTTGGTACACAAAAAGGGGCTTTTACGGGGGCAACTGATCAGCCTGGTTTATTTGAACAGGCGCAAGGAGGAACATTGCTTTTAGATGAGATCAACTCATTAAATCCTCCTCTTCAAGCAAAACTGCTGCGCGTCTTACAGGAGAAACGCGTGAGAAGGCTAGGCAGCACAAAAGAAATCGCTGTTGATGTAAGAGTCATTGCCAATATGAATGAGGACCCTGTGGATGCGATCGCAGGTGGACGCATGCGCAAGGATTTATTTTATCGGCTCGGTATTGTCACCTTATTTATCCCGCCGCTTTCTGAGCGAAAAGAGGACATTCCTACGTTTGTGAATCATTTTATTCAAAAATATAATGAGCTGTTTCAAATGAAGGTGAAGACGGCTGACGAAGAGGTACTTGCCCTTTTCCAAGCGTATCATTGGCCAGGCAATGTAAGAGAACTGGAGCATGTGATTGAGGCGGGGATGAATATGATGATGGATGAAGACGACTTAAGCATGCATCACCTTCCCTATCATTTTAGATTTAAGCACGGGGAAGGCCGTCCTAAGGCGCAATTGCAAACAAATTCTCTGCAGCAAACCGCAGCTGCTGACACCTTTGTCTATACAAGCCCAGAACAGACGACTGATTTCCAAACCCAAATGGAGCGATTCGAAAAACAATACATCGTCCATTACTTAGAAAAAATGGACGATAATATTTCACAGACTGCAAAGTTATTGGGCATGAGCAGGCAAAGTCTGCAATATCGAATGAAAAAGCTACATATTTCTCGTCATTAATAGAGCTGTGCCATCATTCGGCACAGCTTATTGTGTATCTGACTGTTCTGCTGTTTTTTGCAGCACATCACCGAGCAGATTTTCTACATTTTTCAAATGCGTAAGCATCGCTTTCTCTGCTTCTTCTGGCTGCCTTGCCATGACGGCTTTGTAAATTTGTTCATGTTCTTCGTAAAGCTGCCGAATGGAGGCTTTCGTTGAGAATAATACGACTTTTCTCGTTTCCCGCATCGTTTCTACTAACAAGGTTGAGACTTGATTCATTAACACCTTTAATACATCATTCTTCGAGGCTTTGGCTAAGGCGAGATGGAAGGTGAGATCTGCCTCTTCACCAATTTCTTCATGTGCTTCTGCCAGCTTCATTTGTTCGAGTGCATCACGCAGCTGATGAAGGTCATCGTCCGTCCGAAGCAGCGCCGCCTTTTTAACAGCACCTGTTTCAATGATGGTTCTCACTTCAAGGAGCTGCCTGACATCATGCTGCTTCATTAAAAATGCAGGAGATAAAGAAAATGCGAGCTGTTCAGGATCGAACTGCTTCACATACGTGCCTTCCCCTTGCTTCATCTCTATTAATCCGATCGCTTTGAGAGCAGACAGCGCCTCTCTTACAGCGGAACGGCTGACTTGAAAGCTTTCTGAGAGCGCTTGAACCGAATCTAATTTTTCCCCCGGAAGAAGCTCACCTGTACGAATGAATTCGATTAATGCATCCGCAATTTCTTCATATATTTTTTTGGTTTTGATTTGTTTATATTTCAATTGGTCTCACCTCATCACTGTTGTCTATCCTTATCGGCTCATGCCCTATCTTATACTTTACCCCAAAATTTCCGTTCAGACGTCTCCCCGATTTAATTTTCAAAAAATCTTCTGTGTGCCTTGCTTTCAACAAAAAAGAAGCACCTGCCTTGTTTCTGGCAAGTACTTCTTTTTAATCATAGCGCTTCCGCAGTGTAGATGATGGAAGATTCATTTGTTCACGATATTTCGCAATGGTTCTGCGCGACACACGGATACCAAAGGTTTGCTGAAGCTGCGTCATCATTTGCTGATCTGAATACGGTTTTTTCTTATTTTCCGTTTGGATCAGCTCTGCGATGTGCGTCTTGACTGTGTAGCTGGACGCCTCTTCCAGCGAAGGTCCTTCTAGTTTTGCTTGGAAAAATTGTTTCATTTCCATGAGACCATAAGGGGTTTGCACCATTTTCCCTTTCACCGTTCGGCTGACTGTTGACTCATGCACTTGCAATATATCTGCGATTCGCTTCATCGTAAGCGGTTTCATTTTATGTTTCCCTGTAAGGAAAAAATCTGTCTGATGGAAGATAATCTCACGAACGACATGGGTCATCGTTTGTTTTCTTTGCTTCAGCGCTTGGACAAGCCAATTGTATTGCTGCTCTTTTTCCTTTAGATACACATATGCTTCATGCCGCTTCTGGTCTTGAATCATGGCGAAGTATCCTTCATTCATTTCAACGTCTGGAAAAGCGCGCTGATTCAGCTCAAATGTGATGTGGTCCTGCACGACAGTAATCGTCACATCTGGCTCTATATACACAGGGTCCTCTTCATATGAGAAATGTATGCCCGGTCTTGGTTCCAGCTGCGACACCTCATCTTGTACCGCTTGAAGTGTTTTCATTGAAACGCCTGTTTTCGCCGCGATTTCCTTCCAAGCCTTTCTTGCAAAGAGAAAGAAGTGCTCGTCGATGATCAGCTCGGCTTCATACCAGCGCTCCTTTTTTCTTCTCAGCTGAAGCAGAATGCATTCTTGTAATGATCTTGCGCCAATACCGGCAGGCTCTAGCGATTGAAGCTGATGAAGGACGGCTTCTACTTCTTCAGCTGGCACCTCTAAGACAGCTGCCATCTCGTCAACCGGTTCATTTAAATAGCCATTGGAATCAATGGACTCGATCATAAAGTCAAAGATCCTTTGATTCTTTTCACTTAGATTCAAATCAATAGCTTGTTTCTTTAAATACATTTGCAGGCTTTCTTTTTGATGCGTTCGATACGGCTCTGTCATTAGATCTTGAGATTTTTTATGATAAACTGGTTGATAGCTGTCCGTGTCTTTCCGCTCAATCAGAGGGTTCTCAAGCACTAACTGGTCAAGATACTCGCCAAGCTCAGCGCTATTCAGCTGGAGCAGCGTAATGGCCTGCCTGAGTTCTTGTGTGAGCACCTGCTTTAATACTTGTTCTTGTTGCAGATTAAGGCTCATTGTCTCCCCTCCCTCTCATCATTTTACATGAAGATTGACGGACCGTATATACGAAATAGGAGTGATTCCCATGTCTGAACTTTTTTCCGTTCCATACTTTGTTGACAACTTGAAACAGCACATCGCCATGAATCAAAATGAAGACAAGATTCATGCCATGAATGCCTATTACCGCTCAGTGGTGTCCACACTTGTACAAGACCAGCTGACCAAAAACGCTGTGGTCTTGAAGCGTATTCAGCATCTTGATGAAGCATATCAAAAAGTGAAAAAAGAAAGCGAATGAATGAACGAAAAAGAGCACCCTTTGTCATGATGGCAAAGGGTGTTTTTCATTTGCGAAAAGCTTCTGATCCAGCCTTGATTTGTACATCATCAAAAAGCCAGACCGTCCGATAGTATAGATGATAAAGGCAAACCATAGTCCGTGATTGTGCCAAATAGGCGTGACCGCTGCTTGAACAACGATAAACAAGATCATCGCAAACAGCATCGAATTTCTGACAGGGGCAATTTCTGTCGCACCTGTAAATACGCCGTATATGACCAAACCGAAACAAGCGGCAAACGGATAGAGAACGAGCCAGTCTGCATAGCCTAATGTCACATCAAGAAGCCGGGGAAGATTTGTAAACAAGCTCAAGATCGGCTCTTTTAAGAGAAAATAAACCGACGCAATGACGCATGCCATGACAAGTGCCCACTGTCTCGAAAGAGTTAAAGTTCTTTCATAAAGGGTACGGTCATTTGCACCAACTGATCTGCCCACAAGGATGCTGGATGCATTGGCAAAACCATCGAACAAATAAGCCATGATATAGTGAATTTGAAATAAGATGGCATTGGCCGCCAGCATCTCTGTTCCAAAAGAAGCACCTTTTGCTGTAAACATGTTAATCACCACTAGCAGACAAATCGTCCGAATAAACAAATCTTTATTCACATGAAACATTTTCTGAACTGCCTGTGTATCCATGATTTTCTTAAGAGAAGGCATCTGGAACCCGTTTTTGGAATGCTTCATGATGATCCATGCGCCTAGCACAAAGGCAGTTAATTCAGATATCAATGTCGCAGCCGCCACCCCTTTGACTGCAAACGAAAAAACATGAACAAGCAGAAGGGCAAGGACCATATTCATGACATTGATCAAGATTTGTAAAGAGAGGGCTTCTTTCATTTTTGCCATTCCCATCAGCCACCCTAATATCACATAATTCATCAAGGTAAACGGGGCACCCCAAATACGAATATGAAAATAATCTGCTGCAAATTGCCGGACATCCGCAGCGGGAGAAATCACTAGAAAAGCAGATTGAATAATTGGCCATTGCAGGGCAATAAAACAAAGGCCGACAATGATGGCGATTAAAAAAGGTCTTAGAAAAGCAAGTACGCCCTGCTCCTCACTCTGCGCCCCGTTTGCCTGGGCGGCAAAAGCAGATGTACTCACCCGCAAAAAACCAAAGAGCCAATATAGTGTACTGAAAATGAGACTGCCAACCGCGACGCCTCCAATATAAGCGGGATTGGCGAGCTGACCGACAACTGCTGTATCAACAGCTCCAAGTAATGGGGTGGTCATCGTTGAGATGGTTAAAGGAATGGCCAAAGCTAAATACGCTCGATGGTTCACGATGCCACCTGCCTTTCATGAAAAATAGCCTCTTCTAAAAGAGGCGTTGATGAAATGAAGATTTACCGAACCGGTCTGCCAATTGTTCGGGACAAAGGATGGTCTGCGAGCATTGCATCTCTCATTTTCTGCACCGCTGTCTCTTCTGATGAAAAGAAATCATCCTTTGATTGAAATTGAGCAACAAGTTCACCTTGATCCAATATCGCCAATTGATCACTTACATGATAGGCTGCCGTCATATCATGTGTAATAAATAAGTAAGCGACACCCAGTTCCTTCTTTAATTCTACTAATAAATCTAAAATGACAGCCTGTGTAACCATGTCTAAGCTGCTGACGGATTCATCCAGTACGACGAGCTTTGGCTGCAGCAATAAGGCTCTTGCGATGTTGATCCTTTGCAGCTGGCCGCCGCTGAATTGATGCGGATATTTAGACAAGTCCTTTTCACTGAGCCCGACTCTTTCCAGCCAGTGAATCAACACGTTTTTGCGTTCTTGTCGGCCCATAGCTTCATAGTTTTCAAGCGGCTCGGATAAAATTTGTTCGACTGTCCACCTTGGATTCACCGCCGAATATGAATCTTGAAACACCGCTTGCACATGCCGGCGATAATGTTTGCGTGTTCGCTGATCTGCACAATATATATCCTGCCCTTCAAAAAGGACCTGACCGGCTCTTGGTTTCTCTAGACCAAGTATGATGCGGCCTAGTGTACTTTTCCCTGCGCCGCTTTGCCCCAGCAATGCGAGGCATGTGCCTTCTTCAATGATTAAATTGACGCCGCTTAAGACTTGGTCTGCGCCTTTTTTTCTCATCAGAAACGACCGGCTGTTGTATGAATGACTAACTGCTTTCACTTCTAATAAATGCAAGGGCCTTCTCACCTCAAATCGGGCAAACAGCTGGGATGGATGGACGAGCTGCTAATAGTTTCTTTGTATAATCATGCTTCGGGTTTTCAAAAAGCTCAAGCACTTCTGCCTTTTCAACCATTTCTCCTTGTCTCATGACGACAACCTGATCTGCCATTTCTGCAATGACGCCAAGATCGTGAGTAATGAGCAAAATGGCAGTTCCATACTCATGACGAATTTGATTTAGGTGCTCAAGCACCAGCTTCTGCGTGTGTACATCTAAAGCAGTTGTTGGTTCATCTGCTATGAGAAGAGGCGGGTGCATGCAGGCTGCCATGGCAATCATGACACGCTGCAGCATGCCGCCACTTAGTTCAAAGGGATACTTGTTTAACAGCTTATCTGGCTGGGGCAGATTCATCTGCGCTAACGCATCCATTGCCTTCGCTCGTGCCTGCCTTTTACTGACAGCGGTATGCCGGCGGATGGTTTCAATCAGCTGATGACCGATCGTCCATACTGGTGTAAAGCTGTTCATTGGATTTTGCATAATATATGAGATGTCTTTGCCCCGAATAGAGCGCATATCCTTTTCACTCATACCGATCAATTCTCGTCCTTGTAATGTGATGCTGCCAGTGACTTCCGTTGTTTTCGGGTCAAGCATATGTAAGATCGACATACTTGTCACCGTTTTCCCGCAGCCGCTCTCACCTATTAATCCAACGATTTGACCACGCCCTACTTCAAACGATACGTCCTGAATAAGAGAGGTTGTCCCATGAGGCGTTTTCGTCTGCACATGCAGGTTCTCTATTTGTAAAATGGACTCTTGCACATCGATCATTCCTTTACACACGGCGTTTGATACCATATTTCTCTGAGAGGGCCTCTCCTAGTAAATTAAAGAGGACCACGACAGCCATGATCACAAGACCTGGGTATAGCATCAACTGAGGACTCGTTTGAATGTACGACTTCCCTTCATGGATCATCGCCCCCCATTCAGGCATAGGAGGCTGAACGCCTAATCCGAGAAAGGACATCGCAGAAATGTCCATAATCGCCCAGCCCATTTCGAGTGTACCTATGACCGCGAGTGGCGGCAGGACATTTGGAATCATATGCTTTCTCATGATGTTCCAGTGGGACGTCCCGCTGATTTTTGCGGCAGCAATAAAGTTCTGTTCTTTTAAACTCAGCACCATTCCTCGAAAGACGCGAGCATAGTATACCCATTGTACCAGCATCAAGGCAAGCACTACTTGAGAAAGTCCAGGACCGAAGATGCCGACTAATCCAAGAATCAGCACCAGGTTCGGGAATGCCATGATCCCGTCACAGATTCTCATCAAGACGTGATCGATCCAGCCGCCTTTGTAACCTGACAACAAACCAACGATTAACCCAATCAATAAAGAAGAGAGAAAGATTAATAACGCACAGCCTAGTGAAACACGTGCACCATATAAAATTCGAGATAAATTGCATCGGCCTAATTGATCTGTCCCAAGAGGATACTCCCACGAAGACCCCTTTAGCTTCATCGCTAGATTGACAGCCGCCGGATCATGTGGAGCGATCCACGGTGCACATACTGTCACAATCAGCAATAGACCAAGGAGCACCACACAGATCGAGATCATCTTTTGATGAGAGAAGAGATATTTTCCTTTTGTCATCATGGCTGGCGGCCTTCCTTTCTGGAAATACGGGGGTCAATGATCAGCTGGAGCAAGTCCACAATCAAGCTGCTCAAGATAAAGATACATGCTGCCATGAGGACATAGAATTGAATGACCGGCAGATCCCGGTTAAAGATCGCTTCAATAAAGAAGCGCCCAAACCCCGGCCATGAAAAAACCGCCTCTACGATAATGGTTCCTGTCAGCAGCTTGCCAAGATTCACCCCAAGCCCTGTCAGCATTGGCGATATCGCGATTCTCAATACATGCTTGAACATGATCGACCGTTCCTTTAGTCCTCTGATTCTCGCATATTGAACAAAAGGCTCTTGAAGCGCCTCACTCACACTTGATCGTAATAGCCTTGTATACGTAGCAATTAAAGGGACGGCCAGTGTGATCGACGGCAGGATGAGATGCTCCCATGTTCCGACCCCTTCAACTGGTAAAAGATCGAGCTTCACTGAAAAAAAGAAGATGAGCAAATACCCCAAGACAAACGTCGGGATAGATGCTCCTAAAAAAGAAATAAGCCGGCTCATATGATCAACGACGCCATTTTTCCTCATGCCGCTGAAAAAGCCGAGCGGAATGCTGACACAAATAGCTATCAGCAGACTAGTCAGCGCCAATTGAATCGTCGCTGGTATTCTATAGATCACCTCATTGAGCACAGGCTGGTTCGACATATACGACTGGCCAAAATCAAGGTGAATGACTTTTTCAATGGTGTGAAGATACTGCATATAAAACGGTTGGTCTAAACCAAATTCATTTCGTTTTTGCGCTAAAATTTCATCCGTAGGCTGGATATGAGCCGCTGCTAAATATGCCTCAGCCGGGTCAACTGGTGAAAGGTGAATCATACCAGTCGTAAAAAGTGTGGCTAATAAAAATACAGGGATGATTGATAGCATGCGTTTGACGATATAGCGGCCCATTTCCTTACCTTCCTTCTATTACTTCAGCTTAATGCCTGTGAATGGATGTTCATCACGATTTGCTGGGAACTCAAAGTCCTTCACATTTTTTTGATAAACGGCTGTCTTTTTAAAATAAGAGATTGGCACAATCGCCCCTTGATCCTGTAATGAAGATAACACAGACGAATAAAGTGCTTTTCGTTTGTTTTCATTGGTTGTTGATGGAATTTCGCTCATTTCTTTGATCAGCTTGTCCTTATTTGGATAGGCTGAGATGGCTTCTTTGAATCCAAAACCATCTGATGAGACGACGTTCATAAATGTATGCGGATCATAAGGCGCTCCGTAGTTGCTAAAGAAGTTCATATCAAATTTGTTGGCTTTAAAGCGCTGCACCTGTGTTGCCAGCTCCACACCTTCAAGTTTGACGCCAACGCCAATGGCTCCCCATTCTGCTTGAAGCGTCTCAGCCATCGCTTTTTGAATCGATTCTGCTGAGTCATACATCATACTAAATTCAAGCGCTTTTCCATCTTTTTCACGAACGGTTTTTCCTTTTGGAAGTGTCCAGCCTGCTTCATCCAGCAATGCTTTCGCTTTGTCTACATCATACTGGAAAGACTTCACCTTAATATCAGATGTGTAAGGCATGTTGGTCGGCAATATGTGATCTGCTTCATCCTCTAAGCCAGAGGTGACACCTTCTACCATTGATTTCTTATTAATAGCATATTGAAGGGCATGACGCACTTTCTCATCTGACAGCTGATCCACTTTTGTGTTCATGACAAGCTGTCTCGTTGCTACAGGCTCTGACATTTTTGTTTCATACTTGCCGCTCGCCTCTAGCTGTTTGTAGGCATCAAGGCTAATGGTTCCTTCTCCGTAAAGGACATCTACATCGCCTTTTTCAAATGCCATGACTCTCGTTTCCGCATCTGGGATCACCTTGACTTTGATTTCTTTAACCTTTGGTTTTTCTCCCCAATAATGATCATTTCGTTCGAAAATGGCATAGTCATCTTTTTGATATGTTTTTAATACCCAAGGGCCTGTCCCCACTGGTTTTTCAATCCCTTTTGACGTATCTCCGTTTTTAGGGAAGCCTGCTTCTCCTAAGAAACGAACCGGGCGGACAACTGCTAATTCTTGAACAGTTGGATAATATGGCTCTGTTAATGTGAGTTTAAACGTTTTCTTGTCTACTGCTTCTGTCTTTTTGATTTTTTTTATAACACCTAACCAGCTATGTATATCCTTGTTTTTTAAGATGGAATCAAAGTTCTTTTTCACAATGTTAGCATTAAACTCAGATCCATCTGAGAACGTCACATTGTCTCTTAAATGAAAAGTATACACCTTGCCATCCTTTGAAACATCCCATGATTTCGCTAATTCAGGTTTTAGCTTTCCATTCTTTTGATAGCTGACCAATGGCTCATAAATCATTGATTGTGCAAACAATTGCGATGGGTTGTATACGTGCGGATTCATTTCGCCAATATCTCTCGGCCAAGCCATCGTGATCATGTCAGGATGATCCTTGTTTCCTTCTGCTCCATTGTTTGCTTGAGAGCAGCCTACTAATAAAAAGATTAGCAGGAAAGGTAATACTGTATTTATTTTAATTTTCGGAAAAAATTTACTCCAAATAGACATAAGATGTTCCTCCTAATTGACGCTGATAATCATTTTCATTTTAAGGAGGAAGGACCCCTTTGTCAATATCATATTTAAAACGAATTGACAATACATATACCTATTTATTCCATTAATTGATGAATTTGATAGAAAGAGAGACAGGCTGCTTACGAATGAGCAGCCTGTGAAGAGGTGAATGTTTTTTCTCGCAGGGCATTACGAAGTGTGTCAATGATACGATCCTGTTCAGCTTCTGTCATACTTGTTCCAGAGGGGAGACAAAGCCCTGTTTCAAATAACAACTCAGATACGGGAGTGCCTTTCGCTGCTGAATAAAAAGGACAATTACGAAAGAGCGGCTGCTGGTGCAGCGGCTTCCATACACGCCTTGCTTCGATCTGTTCTTTTTCTAGTGCAGCAATGATGTCCACTGGAGACGTTCTCTTATCACGATCAATAGTCAATGTCGTCAGCCAGCGGTTGGACTTGGTGCCTTGATATTCTGGCATGAAATACAGGCCCTCTACCTTAGATAAAGCATCCTGATAACGCTTGAAAATGCGTCGCTTCTGTTCAACACGCTCGTCCAATATTTCCATCTGAGCAATCCCGACGCCTGCTAGCAGGTTGCTCATGCGATAGTTGTATCCTATCTCTTGATGCTCATAATGCATGGCGCGTTCTCTAGCCTGTGAAGCGAGAAAGCGGCAGCGTTCGATCGCAGCTTCATCATCACTCACAAGCATACCGCCACCTGATGTTGTAATGATTTTATTTCCATTAAACGAATAGACACCGAACCTGCCCATTGAGCCGCTTTTTTTCCCTTTATATAGAGCACCTAACGATTCAGCCGCATCCTCAATGACTGGTACATCATATGCTTCACACAACGCCAGAATCTCGTCCATTTTTGCGCTTTGTCCATATAAATGCACGACAATAACAGCACGGGGTCTTTTTCCAAGTCGTTTTGATTCCACAAAGGCTTTCTCTAAAGCAAGCGGGCACATATTCCATGTATCTCTTTCAGAATCAATAAAAACGGGTGTGGCTTGTTCGTATAAGATCGGATTTGCAGTTGCAACAAATGTGAGGGTGGAACAAAAGACAATGTCACCTTTTTGAACGCCAATAAGCTTTAATGCAAGGTGAATTGCTGCTGTTCCAGAAGATAAAGCCGCTCCTGCATTCACTCCTGCATAGCGTGCGACTGCCTGCTCAAATTCATTCACAAGAGGTCCAAGCGGTGCAATCCAGTTACTCTTGAAAGCTTCCTCTATTTTCAGATACTCTTTTCCGCTCATATGCGGTGGTGATAAGTAAATTCGTTTCCTTTCTTGCATCATTTCCCACCTTCTCTCCGATCTTTGATTTCTATTGCAGGAATGCCTACAGCGACTTTCTGATCGTGTATATCTTTTGTTACTGCGGCTCCTGCGCCAATGATTGTCCAGCTTCCGATCGATATCCCGGGTATCACAACAGCACCTGCCCCAATATGGGTACCCATTCGTACAGACACACAGCCAGTTAACACTGCTCCTGGTGATAGGTGCACAAACGATTCGAGTATACAGTCATGCTCTACGATAGATCCTGTGTTGATAATCGCATGTTCACCGATTGCTGCATCTGCTTGAACCACTGCTCTTGCCATCACGACAGTTCCCCCTCCAATCACCGCTGATGGACTTATGACCGCCTCTGGATGGATGAGTGTGGCAAACGCCTTGTTTTCAAATGAGAGGCGTTCCTTTACTAGCTGTCTCATCTCATTTTGCCCAATAGCAATCAGCCATTTCATATGAGGCATTGTCTCTCTCAGCTGTTGACTCATGGAGATCGGTCCATACAAGATGCCGCTTTGAGTGGCCTCCTCTTCAAATTGATCATCTAATACGGCACATAATGAGTAATCGGGATGTGCAACAATCATTTCCTGAATGACTTTGCTATGCCCGCCAGCACCAATTAAACCTATGGGTTGCTCTTTACATATCGGTTCCTTTGAATTTTTCAGCTGTGGCATGATGCGGCTGCTGCACCCCCTCTGTTTTGATGACTTTCAGCAAGGTCATCCATAAAATTTTCATATCCAGCCAAAACGTTTGATGCTCGACATACCAGAGGTCATAGGTGAATTTCTCCTCCCAGGAGATCGTGTTCCTTCCATTCACCTGTGCCCATCCAGTAATGCCAGGCTTTACAAGATGGCGCCTTGCTTGCTCCTCTGTATACATCGGCAGATACTCCATCAGAAGAGGCCTTGGTCCAACGAGACTGAGCTCTCCTTTTAGGACATTGACTAATTGCGGCAATTCATCAAGACTGAGCTTGCGAATCAAGGCGCCGGTTTTTGTTAATCGAAGATGATCTGGCAGGAGCCCTCCGTGCTCGTCGCGTTCATCGGTCATCGTCCGAAATTTATATAGCATAAATGGCCGGCCATACAGACCAGGCCGCTTCTGCCGAAACAACACAGGCGTCCCAATTTTCCACCGAATCAGCCCATAAATCAGAAGAAAAAGAAGACTGCCTGCGATGAGCAGCGTCAATGCCACCATCACATCTAACATTCTTTTCATCATTAAATCTCCTTATCTCACTAGCGGGAAACAGCTTGTTTTACCTTATGCACCAGCTGCTGCCGCTCTCGTTTTGTTCCTGCAAATTGATACAAGTAGCCCATATAGAGAATGAAACAAAGACCACCAATACAAAACAGCTCCAACCATGAGTTCACGTCATAAAACGCCTGAATCCCTGCACAGACGCCCCAAATCATGAGTGCTCCTGCAAGTGGAACCAATGTATGTTTGTAAAAGATGGTGCGTTTCTGATTCGTGATGCGGGCCGTATAAAATGGCAGAAACACGATATTTTTCATCAATAAAACTATCGCTCCTGCTGATGCAATGCCATATAAGCCAAGCTGAAGCATATGAGTCAATCCATAGGCAAAAATCACATTGGATACTCCTAATATGAGCGTGACCACCGCTGGAACTTTCAATCGATTAAAAGCGGTCGGCACATATGTCAGCGGTAAAAACATCAAGGTCAAACATAAATAAGCTGCATGAATCATGAGAAGCCATTTCAGCTCTTCAAAGGCAGGTCCAAGCCATAAAAGCATGAGCGGACCGGCGAGCCCTCCTAGTAGAGCGGCTGGGAACGCGACAAATAAACCGCTCCATTTAATGGCACTGGCTGCATATTGGATGAGACCTTCTTCATCTTGATTCGAGTAAAATTTCGTGATCGTTGGGGCAAATACAACCGCCAGTGTCCCTGCGAGTGTGCGTAATAATAATGGGAATTGTAAAATCGCCGCATACTGTCCCGTCGCTTCCGCTCCAATGAGCAGGTTGGTCATCAATAAGTCAATTTGTAAAAACAACAAAATTCCCATTTGCTCAAAAGAATGCCAGACCCCTGATCGAACAAGTGTGAGACTAGAAGATAATGAGACGTGCCGCCACTTAAACGAAAACCAAGGAATGAGTTTTTTAAAATAATAGATACCGATTCCCATAGCCGCCAAGCTTCCTATGACGGCCGCAAGCGGAATATGCCAGATGGCTGGTGCCGTCCATGTAAACAGCATCATAATCATAAATGCCCTCAAAAACATCTGAATGGACTGACCAACACTTGATACATATAACTTATTCGCATAAAACGGCGCAGCCCCAATGCCGGACATGACAAAATTGAGCATAAATAAAAGACCCCCTAATATAAAGGCGGTCTGTGTGTCTTTTGCGAGATAATCAGGCACATGAAGCCACTCTACCAGCTGACGGGACATGAACAGACAAAACAGAAAAAGACTGATCGATAAAAAAATGGAACTAACGAAATAAGATGAGAGATAGCGCTGCGCCTTCTCCATTTCTCCTTTATGAGCCGCCACAGAAAAAAAGCGCACAACAACAGCACTTAATGAAGCCGTAATAACCGATAAATAGTTGATCATATTTTGCGTCAGATGGATTAAGCCGAATGCTTCCACTCCAAGTGTATGAACGATGTACGGTGTTAAACAAACAGACATAAGCATCATCAAGACAAACGTCATGAAGTTTGCACTGGCATTGTAAAGAAACGCTCGATTCATTTTGTTTTCACGCAGCGTTTAAAAGCTTTCATCCAGCTTCCTCTCCCTTTTGTCCGCTCGTTTTCATCAGCTGATGAATCGCCTCTTTCACAGCCGCCTCATTCGGTTCTTTCAATAGCGTCAAAAACGGAAGATGAGCCACCCATTCATACCCTTCCATCACCTTATGATCAAACGACCTGAGGACAACACACGGTGTTTGCGTAATCGCACAAAAAATCATGCCGTGAAGCCGGTCTGTCACGACGACCTGAGCCTTACTTAACTCTGTCCATAAGGCAGATAATTCATCTAGGCGAGTCGTTCGATCAACTCGTTTGCCAATTGTCGTTGTAATCAAACCGACTTGATCATACGTCTCTTGAATATGCTGCTTTAGCTGCCGCCGCTCCTTTTCAGTGAGATACGCTTCCTTATCCTCTCGCAAACAAAGTAGAACCCCTTCACGTTTTTGTTCCTTAGTCGATTCATCTAATGTCAGCACCATATCAGGCTGTTTCCACACATTTTGATCAGGGAAGTGCTGCTTCATCCAGGTATAGGTTGTTTGATCTCTTGCCATGAGAAGCAACCTTGGATGGTGTTTGTATGTTTGAATAGCGCGGCGTTCCTCTCTTTTTCCTCTCTTTGTTTCTGTAAAATGGGCAGTAGCCGGCAATTGAATCACCGGATAGGACTTGAAGGTTTTCATGATAAATTGTCTCGTCCATTCTTCATAACGGTATAAGTCCCCCATATTGCCCCCACCGATGATACAGACGATGTCTTCTGGGTGCCGCATACGCTTTAACGGACGGGCGAGGCAATAGATCTCTTTCATGTCCACTTCCATGATGTCATAAGCGGGAAAGTGCTCTTTTAAAAAACAATAACTCGCATAGGCAATCGCATGATCCCCTAAATTATCATGCCCCGGCAGCAGCGTGAGAATGATTTTCTTCTGATGACTCAGCTCTGGCAGGCTTTGGCGGCTCAGTCGATATTCAAGTGGATATTTAACCTTTAAGAGCAGCCACTCTGCGGCGTGCGCCTTCAATTGCTGCAATGTCAATCTCATCACCCCTATTTCCTTGTTTGATATTCGATCCATTTTTGATAGCTTGAAGCGGCGGCAGAAAGCGGATAAACCAACCGGCACTTAGCAAGGAATAAAATCATTCGCTTTCGAGCGGTGAGCTTCGATGGTTCCACTTGTTTGACGGCATACAGAAAGGCCTCGTGTGTCACCATTTCCCGCATGTGATCAAGCTTTTCCCGAATAGAGAGGGCATTTTGGCTCTTCCATTCGTTGAGCATACAATGAAGAGTATGATTGACAATAAAAAAATCAAGTGCCTTCTCATACAGAGAGATGTCATCATATTCTTTCAAAAACAAGCGCTGCGCATGATAAAAGGTCAGTCCATGATGAAAATACTGCTTCTGATATCGCTGCACAATAGATGACAGATGAACCCTGTAGTAATAAAGAGGTTCATGAACAAAGGCGATGCTGCGTGATAAAGAAAAACAGCGCAGCGTCACATATTGATCTTCTATGTTCTCAAGTTCCCCCCGCAGCGGAAATCGAATGTGATGTTCTTCGATAAAGGCACGCCGATACAGCTTATTCCATGAAAACCCCGTGATGTCTCCGTGCAATAACGCTTCAATTAAACTCGTCTTTTCGGCTGATCGCTCGGCTAACAGCGTTGTTGGTATGGTTCGCTTTGACTGTTCAAATTGAATCCAGTACTCACTGACAACAAGATCTGCGCCGGTCATTTCAGCTTTTTCATACAAGGCTTCACAGTAATGAGGCGCGAGAATATCATCTGAATCAATAAAGGCGATATACGTCCCTTTTGCTTCTTCGATGCCCCGGTTCCTCACAGCGCCTAACCCTTGATTGGTTTGATGAATGACCCGAAAGCGCTGATCTTGCGCAGCAAACGCTTCAAGATATTCTCCGCTGTGATCCGTCGATCCATCATTCACGAGAATCACCTCTATATCTGAAAAACTTTGATCTGCAATTGATTGAAGGCATTGCTCCACATATTGACTCGTATTGTAGACTGCGACCAATAGACTGATAGCTGGCATTACAACATGCCCCACCTTTCTCCAAATCTACTTTGTAAATATCGTCCTGTACGGTAAAACAGATGAATCGAACGGCATCAGCATGATGCTGTACAGAATATAGCAAACAGCAATCCCTACATAGATAAAGACATTAGACCGCTGATCAAAAATACGGGTGAAATATGGCAGTAAAATGAGCTGATACAAGCCAAAATAAATATGAAATCTTGCATAAATGACATCCTTTGTAGCAAGGATGCCAAACAAGAAACCGAGCAAACAAAAATTCACAACGTAATCACTCTCAGGCGTCAGCTCACGAAGTCGTTTTCGATAAAGGAAAGCAAGCAAAAGCGGCAAAACCAACACACCAATTTTTGTCACATTCATTCCATTCGTATTCGTTGTGAGCCATTCCTCGTAATGCCCATATGAACTGCCTTGCAGCATCACGACAAACACGGAAACAAAGCGGTCATAAAGAGCGGTTAACCCTAAGAAAATCATGCATAAAACCAGCATCATCCAAGACCACGATTTTGTTCTCACGATAAAATACACAGGAATCATGATGAGAGCCGATGAATGAAACAATGAACATACGAGGACAAGCGGAAAATACAATTTCCACTGACCATTGATCACAAGACGGATGGCATAAAAAAGAACCGCAGCCACCATATACTGACGCATGCCATTAAACGAAGCGTAATAATGAAAAGTGCCGAGAAAAAGCAGCATACTCAGCTCAAAGGGACGGCCATATTGAACGAGCGTCTTGATGATAAAAAAATAGGTGATCGCCCCAACCGAGATATACATGATTTGCGGATCACGGGACAGTTGATTGAGCATCCATAAAATAAACGTAAATCCTGGGTCAGTGGCCGCCTTGTCCACACCAAGTCCGAATATATGCCAAGGCTTTTCATAATTGACGGAGAACTCATACATCTGTCCATATGTGACAAAATCGGTTCCTACTTTGTACCGAATACCAGCGACAATACAAAGAAACAAAAACGGAAATAACACCAGAATCTTGTTAGGCCGCCATCCGCTTTGAATGGTATCATCACGCCTGCCGTAAAATGCGGCAAAGCTCGACCATAAATAGACCATGATCATGTTCACCAAATAAACCGCCATCTGCCATTCCTTCCTTACAGTCCATATCCATTCATCACACGTGTGATGTTCTGTTTGACATCAAATCCTCTTTGTTCAAGCTGGGACGTAATGGTCTCTTGAAGAGGAGGCTCTGCATGATATGCTTCAAGCACCGCCTTCATCCATTCATGCGCAGAATCCCCCAGCGACATTCTTTTCACAAGACCGCAGCCTAAATCCACTTCCTCTGTAATATGATCTGAAATCACACAAGGCAATCCAGATGCCTGTGCTTCCACTAATACAAGCGGAAGTCCTTCAAACAAGGATGGCATCACAAATACATCAAATGCTTTCATATACTGCGGAACGTCTGATACGACGCCTGTAAAGACAATGTCGTCTAACAAGCCTGCCTTCTCCGCATATGATTCAACCACCTGCCTCAGTGGTCCATCCCCTACAAGGACAAGTTGAAATGAGACCCCTTGTTTCTTTAAGGTCTGTGCCAGTTCCATAAAAAAAACGTGATTTTTTTGCTCATGAAACCGGCCAATATGACCAATAATCATGCTCTTTTCGTGAAGACCCCGCTGCTTTTTGATCTTCACCTTTTCGTCTGGATCAGGCTGAAAGAAAAGGGATAAATCAATCCCATTCGGCAGCACCTCAACTTGTCCATTCTTCATTTTTTTCTGCCCAAATAAAAAGGAACCGGCATCCTCACCGCATGCAACAAGCTGTGTAGAAAATGCAAAGATCAGCTGGCGAAACCCTTTGAGCATCATATGGTCTACCCAATTTGGCGACTGTTTCCAAGCTGTATTATGCGAATGACAAATCCGCACCTTCACACCCGCCAATTTCGCAGCAAGTGCGGAGAAACCTGTTTGAAAATCCGTATGGGCATGCACTGCCTGATACGGTCCTGTTCGTTTGATTGTCTTTGTCAATGTTTTCACAAATGCCAAAGGAGAGGACGCCCCAATACTTGGGACGTACAAGATGCGTCCCCCGAGCCTCTGAATTTCCTCATCATAATCACAGACATCCTTTCGGTGGGTAATAAAGTCAAATTGAAGGACATTTCTATCGAGTGCACGATAGATGTTCATGATCATCGTTTCAGCCCCGCCGCGGTTCATCCCGCCCACAATATGGAGTACACGCTTTGGCTCACTCATCCCGAATCGTCCTCCTTTTCAACAAAGACGCCTCCAACTTCCGCTGGTGATAAAATTTCATGATCTTCGGTGATAAACAGGCGCGGACCACCGGCTTTAGTGCAAACAGATAATGAACCGGCGACAATTTTAATAACCAGCATGCTTTTAAAACGAGCCAGGCATTATCCATCGAATATTGAAACTTACGGCGCTGAAAGGCCGCTTCATCCTCTCTCACAAGGTATAACGGCTCTTGTAAATTAAAGCCTTTTCTCCCCGCAGCAAAAAAGCGGATCCAAAGATCGATATCTTCCATCCGTCTTGTTGTTTTCACAGAGCGATACCCATGTAAAGCCTTGTATGCAGCAGCCCTCATCATAATGGTTCCATGACAAAACGGCGTCCCTCTTGCCAGCACTTTCCGATCAGGCTCTGAAATCAGTGCACGTACACCTTTTGTACCCGATTCATCAAACACCGTCATCGCCGTACCGACCACATCATATTCAGGATGTGTTTCTAGGAAATGAACCTGTTTTTCTAAACGAACTGGTACTGATACATCGTCGCCATCCTGCCGTGCAATCAAGTCTCCCCTTGCTTCAGCGAGACAGCGATTCAGACTGGCAGCGAGCCTTTGATTATGCTCATTGCGGATAAGGCGAATTCTTTCAGGGTCTCGTTTTGTATAAGACAGCACTTTTTCATAGGTGCCGTCTGTTGATGCGTCATCACATATGATGAGCTCCCAGTTGTCATATGTTTGATGAAGAATGGATTCAATACTTTCTTCTACTGTGTCTTGGCAATTGTAGACGCCCATGATGATAGACACCTTTGGCTTACGCATGCTCACATCACCTTCTCTGCTTGATCCATATAGGTTGTATAAATTTCTTCCATAGCACTCACCGCCTGCTCCTGTGCAAATGCATGCGCTAAGGAGCGTCCCGCTTTTCCCATGAGGGGCAGCTGATCCCTTTTGTGATAGAGCTGGTGCAAATATTCAGCCAAGCCATTTACATCATGCGGTTTGACTAAAAAACCATTGACGCCATGTCTGATCAGCTCACAGTGTCCTCTATTTTCTGTTGCAATGACCGGCTTTTCCGCAGACATTGCTTCAAGCAGATTCATGCCGAGCCCTTCTCTCAAACTAGTCGACACACATACATCACTCATATGCATCCATTCCTCAATTCGTTTGCAAAAACCAGCAAAGTGGACATGCTTTTCAAGATGGAGCCCGCAAACCAGCTTTTCATACATCGGCCTCATTGTGCCTTCCCCGGCAAATACGATCTTCACATTTGATATTTTCCTATATAGCTGTGCACATGCTTTGATGAGCATCCCTTGGTTTTTATTCGCATTTAATTCACCAGCACACAGCACAATAAAATCTTCCGAGGAAAAGCCATAGACTGCACGAAGACGCTGCTTCTCTTTTTCATCAACTGGTGCAAATCGTTTCATATCCACACCCATACCGGGAACATAATAGACAGATGAACGCTCTTTTGATAGACGATCTGCTCTTTTAAAATCCTCTCCATTAATAGTGATCAAAGCGTCTGTATGGCGGGCGAGCCATCGCTCAATCGGATAATAGAGCAGCCAGTTTTGAAGCGGCGCCCCCTGCCAAAAGTGAAAGCCGTGTGCTGTGTAAAGAACCTTCGTTCCTTTTTTGCGCGCGCTTTTGGCTGCAAGTCTGCCAATAACACTTCCCATTGGTGTGTGACAATGGATGAAGTCGTAGTGCTCTTTCGCTAACAGCTTCTTCAGCTCCACATACGCAAACCGGTTGTGCACATGAAAAGGTGAGCGCTGAATCGGAATTGAGTGCGCTTGATCCACATAGGGCAGCTCCAGCTGACCATTTGCTGCTGTATGCACTTCCCATCCTTGTTCCTGAAACCACCGGAAATATGGAAGGTGAAATGCCTTAAAATGATAGTCAACCGTTGCGCAAAACAAGACTTTTTTCTTCATTGGCAAGCGCTTCCTCCTCTCTGGTCATCTGTTCAGACAACAAATCATGCGATTCGATGGCAGCAAACAATGCTTCTCTCATTTGCTCTTCACTCATCATGTCAAATTCATGGATAAAGCGGTTCAGCACATATGGGTCCCCATCCAGCGCATGACCGATATGAATTTTCGGAAAAATTTGTTCCTGTGCTTTTTCATGCTGGTTGAGTAATTCTTCATACATTTTCTCCCCAGGACGAATGCCTGTGAACGTAATCGGAATCTGGTCTGTGGTATAGCCTGAGAGGTGAATGAGGTTTTCTGCGAGGTCAACAATTTTCACTGGCTCCCCCATATCTAATACAAAAATCTGTCTTCCTTCTGCCAGTGCACCCGCCTGAATGACAAGCCTTGATGCTTCTGGAATGGTCATAAAATATCTTGTCATGGCTGGGTGCGTGACCGTGACCGGCCCGCCTTGTTCGATCTGTTTCTTAAAAATTGGAATGACGCTTCCCCTGCTTCCGAGTACATTTCCAAATCGAACCGCTACAAATTTTGTTTCACTGCTTGCCCCCATTTGCATGATCAGCATTTCAGCAAATCGCTTTGTGGCGCCCATCACATTGGCAGGATTGACCGCTTTGTCAGAGGAAATGAGGACGAATGTTTCAATGCCATGCTCATGTGCAGCTTCTGCGACATTTTTTGTCCCGATAATATTGTTTTTCACTGCTTCTTTTGGACTGATCTCCATGAGCGGGACGTGCTTATGTGCCGCGGCATGATAAATCATATCCGGCTGAAACTGACGAACGATTTCACTCATTTTCTGTTTATCTTGGATATCTGCAATTTGTGGATAGAGACTGATGGTGTCCCCATAAATTTCTTTCAGCTCTAGTAAAATAGAATGAATGCTAAATTCCCCGTGTCCCACAAGCACAATCGCTTGAGGAGCAAACACACAAATTTGACGACAGATTTCTGACCCAATCGATCCGCCTGCTCCTGTGACCATAATCGTTTTCCCCTTTAAATGGACAGATAGACGGCTTGAATCTAATTGAATCGGTTCTCTTCCGAGTAAATCCTCTGGCTGTACATCCCGTAATTGATTCAGCGCATGAGTTCCTTTTAAAATCTGCTCCATCTCTGGCATGATCTGCGTTTTGACCCCAGTCGCTACGCATTCCTTATACAGCCCTTTTAAGGTATGGCTGCTTTTGGACGGAATGGCGATGATGATCTTTTGAATATCCATCATCACAACAGCTGTTTGAATCTGTTCTTTTCCCCCTAGAACAGGCAGTCCCATGATTTCAAGCTTATGCTTCGTCTTGTCATCATCTATGAAGGCGACTGGTTCAATATGTACATCACTCGATTGCTGAAGCTGACGAACGATGATGGTCCCGGCTGATCCGGCGCCAATGATTAAGGCCCGCTCCTTTTCTACCTGCAGCCGCTTTGCACCATCATGAAATAGCCGAGAGGCCATTCGAGATGCACCGATGAATAATACGTGGAAAAGCCACACAATGAACAAAAACCGAAAGGGCCATGTCTGCACGAAAAGGTACAGCATTGCCATTGAAAATAAAAAAGAACACACAAAGGTCTTCATTAAAGAAAATAGCTCTCTTACCCCTGTATAAGCCCATACTTGCTTGTACACGTGAAAAATATACGAAAACAAATGGTGCCCAATGAGCAGACTGAGCGAAGAAATGACGAGCATTTCAAATGTATAAACAGTTAACGCCGCTTCTTGGACAAATTGAAAGCCAAAAAAGACAGCCACTAAGATGAGATATGAATCTAGTGCCACGATGATTGATAATCTTTGGGCGTAAGTCAACGCTCCTCCCCCTTTTTCAACATCACTATTCTTACGTAAAATGGGCATCAAACCCGTCCTCACACCCCACTATTGATGACGAGCATCTAAGGCATTTGTCATGCCCACAGCAGGATCGAGTGCCTCCATTGTTAAAGATTAGGAGACATCACCTATCAATCTTGTTAATACATATACAGCCTTCCCTTTTTCTCTTTCTTGCCATTTAGCATAGCCCCAAGCAGTTTACCTGTTGTTCCTTCTAACACTTCTTTTGATTTCTTCACAGCCGCTATCTTTGTTTTGCCGCTTAAGACAACAAGAATGCTCCCATCGGTCCGGTTCGCCAGGATCTTTGCATCGGCCACTGGCAGAAGCGGCGCGGAATCAACAATCACCATGTCATATTGCTGTTCAATTTCATAAAACAGCTGCTTCATGACAGAAGAGGAGAGCAGCTCAGCTGGATTCGGCGGAATGGTTCCGCTCGGAAGCAGCTCTAAATGCTCAATGGGTGTAGGCAAAATAGCTTCCTCCAAGCTGCAATTATTTAATAGTACATTGGTCAAACCCGTGTGATGACTCAGGTCAAAATATTCATGAACAGACGGCTTTCGCAAATCAGCATCCATCAGCAGCACCCGCTTTTTCTGCTGTGCAAAAACAGCTGCTAGGTTTGCAGCCGTAAATGATTTCCCTTCCTTCGGCAAGGAGGATGTCACCAATATGGATTTCAGCCTTGTTTGGATTGATGTGAATTCGATGTTAGTTCGGATTGTACGGAATTGTTCTGCAATGACAGAGTGAGGATTTAATACAGAAATACAGGATAAATCTCTCTTTTCTCTTTTCTTCCTCTTAAAGATCAATGTTCTGTCCTCCCGTTATGACGGACTGCTTGTCTTTTTTTGCCCTCCTGTCTGCCTGCATCTGATAGACACTTCCGAGCGACGGCAATCCGATCTCTTCTCTTATTTGATGTGTTCGTTTTACAGTATCATCGAGTAAATTCATTAAGAAAATGAGTGTCATCCCCCCTAATAAAGAGGCACCTAGTGCCAGAACGATATGAACGAATTTTCTTGAATTCATGAGAATCGTATTGGACAGCTTGGCTTCAGACAAAACATTAATGCGATCCATATTCATGGTTTTTTTGATTTCTTCTTGCAGCACCTCTGTTGCGGTATTCGCAATGGCGACTGCCTTTGCGCGATCCTCATCTTGTACAGAAATATTGATGACCTCAGACTCATTTTCTGTACTTGTGGCAATTTTGTGTTTTAATCCTTCAGCTGATTCTGTGAGGTTGAGTGTTTCTTTTACTTTTTCAATGACGATCGGACTTTTTAATAAAACTTGAAAGGTACGTGTATATTGAAGGTTCATCTGAATATCGTTTAAGTTTGCTTGTGCGTCATTGCTGCGTTTATGAACAAGAATTTGAGTGGTTGCCTGATATACAGGAGTCGAGACATAGAACTGATAGTAGGCTGAAGTGCCCGTTACGATCAGGACAATCAGGATCAGAAGGGCCATTTTCTCTTTAATGACAGAAAACAGCTGCTTAAAACCTATATTCTCATTCATAGATACCTCCCGATTTCATCATAAAAAGGTTATATATGGTTTCTTTTTGTTAATGATTGGATTATAAAAGATAATACCCGCAAAGAAAAATGTCATAATAGGTCTTATAGTTCTTTTTAAAGAACGAAATCGTTCGTTTTCTTTTGTTTACTTCCTGTTTCTTACGTTTTTGAATTTTATAAAGAACAATTTATTTCTTATAATGAACGAAAAGGTCGCAGTACGATTCGCCAGGGAGAAGGGAGATCATTGATAAGAATGATAGGAAAGGTGATACGCATTTACCGAAAGAGGAAAGGATACTCCATTCAGCAGCTGGCTGAAGATGCCCATGTCTCTAAGTCGTATTTGAGTAAAATTGAGCGTGGTGTCCACAGAAATCCATCTGTCCAGTTTTTAAAAAAGGTATCCTCTTCACTAGAAATTGATTTACAAGAGCTGTTTGATGCAGAGACGATGATGTTTCATTACTCTGAGGGTGGTGAACACGAATGGCGGGAGCATATCGTCAATGCCGTCCAATCCGGCATGCCGAAAGAAGAACTCTATCAGCTGCTCCAAACGTACCGAAAGGAGCAGGAAGAAAAGACGTTACATGTCACTCATAGAAAGCTGACGGATTCGAATATATCAGAGTGGAAGCGTCTGATGAGTGAGGCGAAAGCTATCGGCTTAAGCATTGAGGAAGTAAAAGCATTCCTCGCCAACATGGGAGAACGACGGGCGTAAGCCTTTCAGGAAGAGTCAAATTGCGGGGAGAGGCGTTTGACGCTTCGCTGAAAAAGAGCCTTTTATCATGAAAAGGCTCTTTTTTCTCTTATTCTTCTTTTTTTGTTCGTGCTTTTTTCGTTATATCATTGTTTTTCCAATAGGCCCATAGTGATGTAATCCCAAGAAAGGCTAACGTGATAAATTGCTGAATACCTTCTTCATCAATAGGAATTGGGCTTTTTCCCGCAGCGGTTAGAGCACTGTTGACAAGCGCGAGCAAAAGCAGCACAAGCCTTGCGATTGTACCTGCACTAATTTTTTGAACCTTCAACTGTATCCCCTCCCTTTCTTCCCCTTCACGGGCGGTACTGCTCGTTCTCTCTCATATGTATGCAAAAACCGAATGAATAGAAGACCAGATCAAAAAAAGAGACATCCTTCCCATATAAGGAATGATGCCTGATTTCATTTTATTTTGATGTAGAAAACATCTCTTTTGCTTCATCCAATGCCATTTTATTGCCTAGTGCTGAGTAATCGAGCCATGGCTGATCGGCAATCGGATAGACTTGATTTTTCTTCACGGCTTTTAGACCCTTCCAAATCGGAGTCTTTTCTAATTGCTTGAATGCCTGCTGCGCTTTATCATCACGATTCACGACGACAAAGATAGCATCTGCATCATAGTCAGGAAGAACCTCTTGAGAAATCACTTCAAATGGCCGCTTGCTGTCCAGTTTCTTCACACCATCGACAGGTGTCAGACCTAAATCCTCGTATAAAATAGGACCCATTGGGCGCTTCATGCTAAATACTCGAAGCTCCTTTGCCGTCACACGGATCGCCATTACTTTCCCGTTTCCAATCTTTTGTTTGATGAGCGATTTGACTTCTTTTGCTTCTTGATTGTAATCCTGAATATATTGATCGGCTTCTTTTTCTTTATTGACGAGCTTGCCGATTTTTTTCAAATGATCACGCCAAGTGCCGTCATTTAAATTAAACACTTCCGTTTTGGCGATTTTCTTATATTTCGATAAGTCTTGTCCAGCTAGTTCTTCATCGACATAAATGACATCTGGTTGTAATGCAAGCAGTGACTCCATATCGGGATCGGCTGCGATGCCCAGCTTCTTCGTACCACTCAGCTGCTTTTTCGCATGTGGAAGGAAATCTTTTAAGTCCCCTCCTACAACAGAGCCTGCCGGCTTGATACCGAGTGCTAATAAGTCATTGGTTAAATGGATAGACAAGGAAGCAATTTTCGGTGTTCCATGATCATTTTGAGTTGTTGTATTCTTTGTTTCCTGTTGACCACAAGCGGCAAGCATAATGAAACAGAGCGTTAAACCAAGCACAAGTAATTTTTTCATGATGAGTTCCTCTTTCACGTTTATTTCGTTTTTGTTAATAAATAGAGAAAATAAGGTGCGCCAATAAAAGCCACAACCACACCCGCTGGTATGGCATTTGGGGCAAAGATGGAACGTCCTATTGTATCGGCACTGACCAAAATCAACAAGCCAAGCAGCGCACTAACCGGTAAAAAATACTGATGGAGTGAGCCGACAAGCCGCCTTGCCAAATGCGGGGCGACAAGTCCAATAAAACCAATACCGCCTGTCATCGAAACACTTGCACTCGCCAAACCAACAGCTAAGGTCAGCAAAAGGAGACGCTGACGCTGGACACGTACACCTACACTTGAGGCGACAGCATCTCCTAATGTCAATGCATTGAGCGTGTTTGACTGCATCAGCGTAAGCGGCACAAGGCATACAATCCAAGGCAGAAGCGCTAACACATGAATCCAGTCTCTCCCCCAGACATTGCCGACAAGCCATCTTGAAGCAAATGTGTAAGTATCTTCATCCAGCTTCAATGACAAATATAACGTCAAAGCACTGAATCCCGCCGCAACCGCAATTCCTACTAGGATCAGCCGGATGGGAACAAGCCCTTCCTGCCGGTTATACGCCAGAAGCACGATGACCGCTGCCGCAAGAAGCCCTCCCCCAAATGTAAAGAGCGGAATAAGAAGAGATGGATTGCCTTCTAGTGCATGGAAATACGTCACAAACACGATTAAGCCAAATGCTGCTCCTGCATTCAGTCCAATAATTCCTGGATCGGCCAGCGGGTTACGAGATAAGCTCTGCAAAATGCCGCCCGCAATGCCAAGACCAATTCCCGCCAGCATCGTCACCACGATTCGAGGCAGACGATAGTCAAACAGCACCGTTTCACTTTGAAAATCCCCAAAGCCGAATAACGTTTTGACGACCACAAGAGGACTTAGTTTCAGCGTGCCGGTATTTAAGCTATACAGCACAACAGCCGCAGTCAAACAAAGCAAAACGACTGTCACGACAAGAGCCCGCTGTTTCTCTCTCATGACAGGTTCCTCCCTTCTTTTCTGGCAATATATAAGAAGAAAGGAACACCGACAAGTGCCACCATCACGCCAATGGCAAGCTCTCGGGGCGGATTAACGGTGCGGCTGGCAAGGTCAGCAAAGACTAGCAGCACCGAGCCTAATATCGCCGACATCGGAATGACAAAACGATAGTTTACACCAACCAGCTTTCTTGCGATATGCGGGATGACAAGACCGACAAACCCAATCGATCCGACTGCTGATACAGAAACCCCTGCTAATAATACGGCAGCTGCCATTCCTAGTATTCGCACTTGTCGTGTTTTCACCCCTAAATTTGCCGCTACATCTTCACCGAGCGACAGCAGCGACAGTGAACGCCCTAATAGCATCGCCCATACGATCACTATCAGAATGACTGGGGCAAGAATCGTCAGCTGCGGCCATTTCACACCAGCCACACCGCCTGCATACCAAAACGCAAGGTCCTGACTCAAGTCAAAATAAATCGCGATCCCAGAGCTAAGCGCATGAAGCAATGCAGCCACAACGGCTCCTGCTACAGTTAAGCGCAGCGGTGTCAAAACTCCACCAGCCGCCCCAATCGCAAAGATCAGCAGCGTACTAAGCACTGCACCAATAAAGGAAAAAAACATAAGTGCCGAATAAGGCATTTCTGGGAAAAAGGCAAAACAGAGAGCGACCACAAACATCGCACCGCCATTAATGCCCAGAATCCCCGCATCTGCCAGCGGGTTTCTTGTGATGCCCTGCATGAGCGCACCTGCTACGGCAAATGCCGCTCCAACAAGAGCTGCTCCTAAAACACGAGGAAGTCTTAATTCATGGATGATCTGCTGCTCTGTGACATCTGACTGATAGTCAAATACAGCTGTCCAAACCGTTTGCAGAGACAATGTTTTGGCACCATATGACACAGCCAAAAACATGGCAGCCGCCAAACCAATGACGGCGAGAAAAAATATCAAAAAGAACAGAATATGTGATGATCGTTTTTGTTGAGGTGTTCGCTTATCCTGCAAAATCGGTGTCATCCTTTTCTTCATTAAAAGTCAGTTTGAAAATGAGAATCATAATCATCAAAATTATAGCCGTCTGCCTCTGAAAAATCAATGTACACCCTATTTTTTAATTAATGAAGGTATGTGCGTGGCAGCAAAATGAGGTGTCTTTTGCTCGTTTGGAATGGCCTATCATTTTTTCTCATAGTTTAATAGGAAAATAGTTGACATTCCGCCTGAACATCCTCTAAAATTACAAAAGTAAGTCAAATGTTATAAAAATATTACAAACAGATGTCAAACTGATAAAGAATGGCCCGTCATGAGAGGAGATTTGAACGTTGTGTCATTAAAGGGAAAATGGAGTATCAGCCTATTTGCACTTGCGATCATCATTGGAGTCGTTGCTTTCTTTCAAAATCAACAAGCAAGCGGTACAGAGAAGAAAAATGTAAAGCAGGATACGAACTATAAAAATGTCGAAATCGTTACTCTCGTAAATGACGGGAAATTTATGAGATATGCAGTCAACTATCCTCTTTTTCATCAAAAACAGCTAGATGACAAGATTCAAAGCTACGCCAATTCAGCATTAGAGCATTTCAAAAAGACGTTTAGTGAAGCCAAGGACATCGATGAAAACAAACGCTTTGAACTGAATATTGATTATGATATGGTGCATTATGCGAAGCAGTCTGCTGCTATTCGCTTTACGACTTATACCTATACAGGTCAGCAAAATGGGACCACCAATCATCTCACGATCAACTATGATTTTCAGAAAAAAACCTTTCTTGACACAAAAGATTTATTTCTGCCTAAAACCAACTTTTTGAAGAAATTATCCTACATTACATATTCAGAGCTTCAAAAGGACAAAACCTTATCTAAGGATCAGACTCTCCTTCAGAAAGGAACAGCCCCTACTGCTCAAAACTTCAGTCAATTTGCCTTGAAAGAGAAATATGTAGAATTTTATTTCCCAGCATCTCAAGTAGCCGACAAGGATCTTGGTACGCAAACACTCGCGATTAAAAAGACGCTGCTGAAAGATATATTAAAGCCAGAATATATGAATAAAACCAATAACCAAAATGAAATGAAAGAACCAAATCCGAAAAGAAAAGCCGTCAAGCTGCCGCAAAAATCAAAGCTTGACCCAAATAAAAAAGCCATCGCCCTCACATTTGATGATGGTCCGAACCCAGCGACAACATCAAAAATTTTAGATGCATTAAAGGCAAATAAAGGACATGCGACCTTTTTCGTATTAGGCAGCAGGGTGCAGTATTATCCTAGTATGCTTGCAGATATTCTAAAAGGCGGAAATGAAATCGGAAACCATTCTTACAGTCATCCTTTATTAACAAGACTGCCTTTAAAGGAGGCGGTGAAACAAGTGAAGGACACCCAGCAGTTGATTGAGAAAGCGAGCGGGTATACACCTACGCACTTTAGACCGCCATATGGTGGAACAAATCAAGACATCAATCAAGCGGTTGGGATGAAGGTCTCTTTATGGGATGTTGATCCAGAGGATTGGAAAATTCGCAACAGTCAGCAGATCACAAACCATGTTCTCTCACATGCAGCAGATGGCAGAACAGTGTTAATGCACGATATTTATGACAGCTCAGCTCAAGCAGCAGTGAAGATCATCCATGAGCTCACCAAACAAGGCTATCAGCTGGTCACAGTAAGTGAACTTGAACAATTAACAAAAGAACGGCATGAACAAGCCCCTGTGCAGTAAACACAGGGGTTTTCTTTATGACTCCAAAGACTTCTTTTGTTTCAATAATGCTTGAAATGTCTCTTCCAGCTCCTGAGACGGCTCAATACTTAAACGGCTGAGCACTTCAGACAGCTGCATATCAATTAAAAGAAGCTCCTCTTCTCTTTGTGTAACAGCTGGTTTGTCGTCCTTTTGTTTATACGCTTCATATGTGCCGTCAAATGCTTCAATACGCTTTTCATGAACATGGAAAATGCGAGTGGCCACCTCCTCAATCAGTCTGCGATCGTGGGAAACAAACACAACGGTACCTGGGTAATCCTTCAATAGACCTTCAAGCGCTTCAACTGCCGACAGATCTAGAAAGTTTGTCGGTTCATCCAGCATGAGGACATTGGCATCACTGACAAGCAAGGACGCAAGCATGGTCTTCACCCGTTCTCCCCCGCTTAACACCCTAACAGGTTTATGCACCTCATCCCCTCGAAATCCCAGTCTCGCTAAAACCGTTCGTACCACTGTCTCATCTTGAACAGCCTCTTTCAGCGCATTTTGTAAAATCGATTCATCTACCTTCAATCCTGAAAGATCCTGACGAAAATAGCCGAGCTTGACAGCTTCTGAGCGAGACACTCCGGGATGCCCATTCACCAGCATTCGGAGAAATGTCGTTTTCCCGCTCCCATTCTTGCCGATAATGGCGACTTTGTCCCCGCCTCTCACTTCCACATTTGCCTGCTTCCAAAGCAATTGATCGCCCGCCTTGCCATCTACATTTTTCACTCGCAAAATAGTACGGCTCGCTACTTCCTTCATTGTATGCTGAGTCATTTGAATGGGCTGAATGTCTTTTACTTTCTCAACCTTTTCTAATTTCTCCATCCTTGTCTCAATGGATTTGGCTGTTTTTTGCAGCTTTTTTTGCTTATTTGCATAGTAGGGCTTTGCAATTTTTGGCCCTGAGGATTTCAGCTTTTGGGATGGCTTTGTTGCTTTGTCGGCTTTTTTCTTTTTCTTTTCAAGCGCATGCTCTAACTGTTTTTTCTTTTGTGTATAAGCTTCGTACGCTTCCACCTGCTGACGATGCGCCAGCTCTTTTTGCTGTGCAAATTGCGAGTAGTTGCCTTTGTATTGATTAAGCCGTCCATGATCCAGCTCCCAAATCTCCGTACATACCGCATCTAAAAAAGCACGATCATGTGAAACGACAATGAGGGCCCCTTGATAATGATGCAGCTTCTCTTCCAGCCACTCAATGTGCTCTGTATCTAAATGAGTCGTCGGTTCATCTGCTAATAAAAGGGCAGAAGGACGGTTTAACGCGCTTTCAATATAAGTCTGGGTCATCTCACCACCGCTCTGTGTGCCATCTGCTTGTTTCAGCTGAGGAAGCAGTGTGCAGGTCGTTGTGGCAGCAAACGTGCCACTGTCTGGTTTCTCTTGCCCAGCCAGCACATGCAATAAAGTCGTTTTCCCGCTGCCATTTGTCCCCACAAGGCCGATGCGGTCATCTTGATGGATGGCAAGCTCCTCAATATCAAATAACAATCGATCTTTTCGAAAAATCTTTAACTGATTGGCTTTTACTAACATCCAACCCTCTCCTTTCGTATCAGGAGACATGAAAAAGCCTCCCATTCTCAGAATAGGAGGCAAAATGGTGTACAAAAATAAGCAGATCAATCCAGGATGACGTGCCGCGTTCCTATCTGAACACACACATCCCCCGTATCAATCACCTCATTCTTTGATTCCCAAGCTGTACCATCCTATTCCGAAGCTAAAAAATGAAAACGCAGCAAACATGGCAAACCAATCGTTTGCTCACTGCCTTCGTTTTTTCATTTTGCTTACAGGTCATAGGATTAGTACTTCATTGCATTGGGTCACCCTTCCGTCGTTTGTTACGTATACGATAAAAGATTGGTTATTTTTTGTCAAGCTGAAATGGCATAAGTGAGTCCATTAATTTCAGCGTAAATGGATGGACCGCATCAAGCAGTTCATCCTTTTTGCATTCTTCCACTATGCTTCCTTCATGTAAAAAAAGGAGACGATCACATAGATACACCGCCGCTTCTATATCATGAGTAATCATAAGGATGGTCATGTCTAGCTCTTGTTTTAATGTCTCGAGCAGCTCCAATATTTGCACCTGAACAGAGACATCCAGTGAGCTCAGAACTTCGTCTAGTATGAGAATGGCTGGATGCGTTGATATGGCTCGTGCGATGCACACTCGCTGGAGCTGACCGCCGCTTAGCTGATGTGCATATTGATACAGCAAAGAAGAGGGTAGTCTGACTTGTTCAAGCAACGATAAAACCTTCTGATCCACATTTTTTTCCTGCTTTAACAATCGCATAGGCTCAGCAACGATTTCTTTCACCGTAAAGGAGGGGTGAACAGAAGATCGATAATCCTGAAAGACAACACTCATTTTTCCTCGGTTCATCTTTCGCCATGTGTCAGCTGGCTTTCCATCAATCTGTACCTTGCCGCCATCTATTTTTTCTAAACCGAGCAGAATTCTTGCCAATGTACTTTTGCCGCTGCCGCTCTCACCGACTAACCCGGCACATTGTCCTTTTTCGATTTCAAACGAGACGTTTGATATGCGTGGTTTTGACTGCATTTGTCGAGAGAAGAAACCTTTCTTCTCTCCATGTTTGATGAGGCTATCAGCTGTAATCAACATGGAAATGCCCTCACTCTCTGCTGCTGCCGCAGTGCTTCAAGAGGCGCAGATAATCGGCGCCTCGTCTCAAGTAAATGCTTCGTTTGGGGATGCTCAGGCGATGTGAATACCTTATCAGCTGGGCGATGCTCAAGCATCTCGCCTTGATGCACCACCAACACCTCGTCAGCGATCGCCTGAACGACGCCTAAATCATGCGAAATGATGATCAAGGCCGCGCCTGTTTCTTCTTTCAGCCTCTGTAATTGCCTGATGACTTCACGCCGATTATATGCATCAAGCGACGCCGTTGGCTCATCGGCAATGATCACATCAGGAGAAAGCATCATCGTGATCGCAATCATCACTCGCTGAAGCATACCGCCAGATAATTCATAAGGATATTGCTTCAACAATTCATTTGGATTTTTTAAATGAACACGCTCAAGTCCTGCGATGGCATGTGCTTTCCCTTCTTTTCCTTGTAAGCCCAAATGACGCTGGAACGTTTCCATCATTTGATGACCAATGGTTTCGATGGGATTGAACGCATTCATCGCATCTTGTGAGATGAAGCCAATTCGTTTGCCTCGCCACTGCTCAGCTGTCTGAGTTGTCAATGTTTCGCCGTCAAACATGATCGCTCCCTCCACTTCTAGCGAAGAAGGAATCAAGCCAATTAACGCTTTTGCGACGGTTGATTTTCCGCTTCCACTTTCTCCAATAACAGCTAAACAACGTTGTTGCTGTAGGGAGAACGTTATGTTCGCCACTAAATCCTTTTGCTGCACTGGATCATGTACGGACAGATTTTTTACGTCGATGAAAGGCAAATGGTCTCCCTCCCTTTTGATTGTTGTGATGCATGGCAGGGGTCGTGGCCTGCTGAAGGCTGTCTCCTAAAAAGTTCAGCGCCATGACCACAAATAAGATGGCAAGTCCAGGCGCAAGCATATGGGCTGGATGTGTCACCATGACATTCTTCGCTTCGTTGAGCATCATCCCCCATTCCGGTGTAGGTGCGCTCACGCCTAACCCAAGAAAAGACAGAGCAGATATATTTAAGATGACCCAGCCCGCATCAAGTGTCGCAAAGACAGCAATTTCTCCTGAAATGCGAGGAAATAAATGCTTCCTCAGTATGTAAAATGGGGAGCCGCCAGACACTTTTACATACTGAACAGAAGGTTCATTCGCATACTGCAGAACGGACGAACGAATCATTCTTGTATACCAGGCCCATTTCGCTAGGACATTCGCCAAAATAATATTGAATAATCCAGGCCCCAGTATCCCCACAACAGCTAGAATCATTACTTCTGCTGGGAAGGAGAGCATGACATCACACAGTCTCATCAACACGCCATCCACTTTTCCTCGGAAGAAGCCCGCCATGAGTCCAAGTGTGCTGCCAATGAGCATCGTGATACACATCGTCAGCATGGCCGCAAGCATCGTAGTCCGAATGCCATATAAAAGCCGTGACAATACGCATCTCCCGAGCTGATCCGTTCCGAGCGGATAAGTCAGGCTGATGCCGGCATATTTTTGAAGAATGTTCGTTTCTGTTGGATCATGTGGTGCTAACACTGGTGCAAGCAGTCCTGCTAAAGCGACAAGTACTAACAGCCAGATAGAAACAACCGCCATACGGTCTTTTCTTAATTGATGCCATCCTATCATCATTCTCAGACCTCCTTTCGCAACTGCGGATTCATGGTCATTTGCACAACATCAGCCATGAGGTTACACACAACAAAAAGGAACCCCATCACAAATAAATAGGCTTGAATCATAGGGAAATCGGCATGAAAAATAGCTGTTACACACAACCGGCCAACCCCTGGCCAAGCAAAAAGATTTTCAATAATAACTGTGCCAGCAATGAGTTTTGGGATAGACATGCCAAGTGCTGTCACAGCTAATTGAAGTGCATGTCTCATCACTTTCAGTTGAACAGCCCGTTCCTTTAAACCGCGAGCTCTTGCATAAAAAACAAATGGCTCGTGCTGAAATTTCAGGATTTGATTGCGGATCAGTCTCACATAGGTTGATAAGTACCCAAGTGATAGTGTGACAGCTGGTAGAAGAATTGATTTGAATCCTTCCATTCCACTCGTATTGACCCAATTGAATTTGACAGAAAAAAGCCAAATAAACAAAATCCCTAACCAAAAACTAGGCATTGAAGCAGCGATAAACACAAAGGCTCTCAGTACTCGGTCCACCCATGTATGAGCAGCATATGCACAGATCACTCCGAATAACAAACTCAATACAATGATGAAAAAGAGCGCTGCTCCCGCAAGCTGCAATGTGGCAGGCAGCGCCTCCATGATGAGATCAAAAACTGGCTCTTGTGTAACATAACTCCTGCCAAAATCACCTGTTAATCCATCTTTAAGCCATGTGGCATATCGTATAAGAAATGGCTGATCTAAGCCTAGCTCCTGCCGCATCGATTCAATCATGTCTTCTGTTGGAGTGACTTGATTCACCCGCAAAGCGACCTCAGCTGGATCACTTGCCCGCATCGTCAGCAGGACAAAAGCAAAGAAGGTGATGAAGATCATGAGTGGGAAAAGCAGTAATATTCGTTTTAAGAGATAGCGTGTCATCTTTCTGCCTCCGCTTTATGAAGAAAAATACATACGGTCAAAGGGAATTTCATACTGTGACACATGAAAACCTATGCCTTTCAGGCGCTTATTATAAACAGCCTTTGTCACAGAATAAGAAATTGGGATGTAGACATTTTCATTATGGATATACGTCAAGATGTCTCGATACATTTGTTTCCGCTTTTGCTCATCTGGTTCTACCAATACTTTCGTAATCGTCTCGTCCAGCCACTTTTTCTTCTTCAATCCTAACTGGGCTTGATAATCAGCATGCGATGCTACGCGGAACGAAGAAACATAGGTTTGTGGATCATAAGGAAGTCCCCACGATAGCGAGTACATCAGATCGAATTTCCCTGTTTTTTGGCGATCTAAAAACGCCTGTTTTTCTTCTCCTCTAATATCCAGCTTGATCCCCACTTGCTTGAAATCTTGTTGAATGGATTCACTTATCGTTCTTTCACCTGCATTATCGGAATTATAGTAAATGGCGACACTCAGCCTTTTGCCATTTTGATAGCGGTAGCCGTCTTCTTTCAGCTTCCAGCCTGCCTCATCCAGTAATGCCTCTGCTTTCTCTTTTTGATAGGTTTTCTTTTTCAGCGGGATATCTGCGTAAGGAACGGACGGGGCAAGCAGCGTATGTGCCACCTGTTCCGTTCCATTTAAAATGCCTTTTGTGATCATCTCTTTTTGAATGGCATATTGAAACGCTTCTCTGACTTTCGGATCTTTTGTCATTGGCTGGTTTGAATTGATGACGATCGATCTTGAACCAACAGGAGGACTCACGGTCACACCGTATTGACCTGCTTCCTTTAAAGCCTGGAATGAGTCTCCGTCGATCATGTCGCCATCTGCTCCAAATAAGAGATCAATCTCTCCTTTTTGCAGGGCAAGTAAAATCGTTTGGTGATCCGGCATGACTTTCCACTTTACTGTTGAAATATTTGGCTTTTTCCCCCAGTAGTGGTCATTCGCTTTAAAAACGGCAAATTGATTTTTTTTATGTTCCTTTAGCACATAAGGACCTGTGCCTGCATAGCTTTGAACTCCTTTTGCTGTCGTTCCATCAATGAAGCTTTTTGGAGAAATAAAACGGAAGGGGCGTGTTAAGCCCAGTTCTTCTAACGTAGGGTAATAAGGCTCCTTTAACGTAAGAACAAATGTATCGTCATCCACCGCCTTTGTGGATTTGATTTCGGATACGAGATTAAGCCAAGCGTTCTTTTCAATATTTTTGACGACAGCGTCCATGTTCATTTTCACTGCCTTTGCATTAAAAGGCTCGCCATCTGAAAAAGTCACGCCTTTTCGAAGGTGAAAGGTGTAGGTCCTTCCATCTTTTGAAATATCCCAGCTCTTCGCTAAGGCAGGCTGAACGCCTTTCTCTGTATTGACGACAAGCGATTCAAACACCATATTTTGAGCGGCCATCTCTCCACCATATAAATGGGGATTGATGTCCCTTATATCTTTTGTACTTGCATACACCAGTTCATCTTCTTCTCTGTCATTCATGCTGGAAGATGCTTTATTATCAGAGCATGATGCCAATAAAAAACATGCCATGACTGAAAACAGCATCAAGGTGTATGTTACATAGGATTGCTTTTTCTTTATGTAAACAGGCTGATCACTCATATGTACTTCCCCCAAATTTATATTATCGTAATCATTACGATTATTAATCGAAATGATTACGAATTGAATAATATCATACAGAAATGGGGAATACAATCTCTTTTTTTATCAAAAAAACAGACTCACGATTGAGTCTGTTTCGTTTGCAACAATTGATCGATCACCCGCAATGCTTTTTCTGTTCCACCTGCTGTTTGGAAGCTTTCTTCAATTTTTTCAATCCCAGCACGGTACGTGTCACTTCCCAGAACAGATTCCACCGTTTCTCTTAGCTGCTTTGCTGTCAGCTGATCTTTATCAAGTGCACGGGCAGCAGATAGCTCTGTCAGTCTTTGTGCGACCATCGGCTGATCTTTGTCGACCGGAATGACGACCATCGGAACGTGATAATGAATGCCTTCATTGACACTGTTCATTCCGCCATGGGTCACAAACACATCTGTCAGCTCAAGCACTTCAAGCTGCGGTACATAAGGTTCTATCAGAAAATGAGAAGGCGCCTCTTTCAAGAGAGACCGATCCACTTTTTCACCTGTTGCGAGCACCACTTTTCCGTCAAAGTCGGCAAAGGCATCAATACACATATTAAAAAATGCTTCTGTATCCCCAAGTACGGTGCCCATCGAAATAAAGACGACTTTTTCTTGCTCAAGTGCTTCCAGCGGGAAATCATGCTGATCTGCCCTTTTTAGAAAGCTCGGTCCAATGAAAACAAACGAGTCGTTCACTGCATCGACAGACGGCTGGAAATATTCACTTGTATACACGATATTGAGCTCTCCGCGGTTTTTCATGAATTGCATCAAACGCGTTGGCTGAACGCCAAAACGCTCTTGTATGTTTTCTAACAGATGATCGGCTTTCTCATCCTTTCTGTATAGCGGTGTATCAAAATGCGCCTCTTGCAGCACAAAAGATGGGTTTGAGCCGATCCCTGGAATTTGTAAGTAATCTCGAACAAGCTCTCCTGCCCCAAACATATCAAAATAGACAAAATCAAATGAATGCTGCTGAGAAAGTGTTTCCACCACCTCTAAAATATCAAATGATGTTTGCAGCATGGCATGAAAGAACGGCTGCATGGAATCGAGATTTCCTTCATCCACATGTAATGTACGAATATAGTCTGGATGTTTATGTACGTGAGCTCCTAAGCGTTTGATTCGCTGCTCATAATGTACAGTTGTGACCGCATGTACTTCATCTCCTCGATCCGCCCATGCTTTGATGATCCCTAACATAGGGTTCACATGCCCTTCAGCTGGAAATGTAATCAATAAAATCTTCGCCACAAGAAATCCCTCCTCATTGTCAATTCTCTTCCATGTTAATCATATACAGCCAGCAGGCTCAACAAATACGCCTGTAAAGGGAAGAAATGAGTCTTATGACCAGTATTTTAAGAGATGACAAGAAGAAAAAAGACAAAGCCCCATGTTATGTGCTTTGTCTTTTTTCTATTATTTTTTGAGCAGCATTTGTTTAAACGCAGCAGACTGTTTTTCAATTGAGATTGGATCCGCATAGATAAATTCATTAATTGAATAGTACAGGACATGTCCTTGTTTCACTGCTTGATTTTTCTTCCATACACCGCTGTTTGTGATATCAAGATTCGGTGCTTTTCCATCCTTTGTGGGTACAAGTAAATAGTCACCTGTATACTGGTTCATCTCTTCTAATGAAATACCAAGATAGCCTTCTTTCGGAAGAGCTTTTTCTGCCTTTTCAGGCAAGCTGAACCCATAGCCTTGATAGATGACTTCCCCGCCGCGGCCAAAGTCTGTACCAAATAAGTATACTTGCTTTGGCTGCACGTCCATAATGGAGAACGTCTTGTCATCACCAATTTTTGCTTTGACCTCTTTGCCGTCTTTCTTCAGCTGCTCGTCCATTTCTTGTATTTGTTTTTTCGCTAACGCTTCTTTTCCAAGAATCTTTCCGATTTCAATATGCATCTCTTTGAAGCTGTGTTCACTTGTCGTAAACGTGATCGTTTTGGCAATCTTTTTATACTTTTCAATCTGTTCGTTTTGGGAATATGCAATGATCAAATCAGGCTTTAGCTTGGCAATCGCCTCCACATTTTCGCTCGGTACCCGCTTCACACCTGATTCATCTAAAAACGACGATTCTGGGTAAACATCTGTCATGCCAACAGGTGTCACACCTAACTTTTTAAAGTTTCCAAGCTGCGCTGTTAACACAACAACACGCTTCGGCTTGGCGGGAATGGTGATCTTTTCACCCGTTTCAGTTGTATATGTACGTATACTTGCTGCTTGCTCTTTATTCTCTTTCTGCCCGCATGCCACTAATAATAATGCCAGCAGACTGACCAGCCAAATCATTTTTTTCACTAGTGAAACCACCTTTAATTGAGAATGATTATTAATTATAGCATAAATGGCTAGTCATAAATGAAAAATTTTAAAAGTGAATAATATATATGTGTAAACGAAAAAACCCTCTCAAAGGAGAGGGTTTCAGCGTGTAGACAAACCCTCGCATTCGGTGTCAGTCCTGTGCGCCGATGCTCACGAATGTTAAATTCGCTCCGCTTCGGTGCTCGTCCTTCCTAGACTTCAAAGGTTTTCTATCACGCTGAAAAGAAGACAAAGGGCTAAAATAAAGATCATTTTAGCCCTTTGTCAACAATCTGAAAACCCTCTCAAAGGAGAGGGTTTCATTGGGCCTTTATCGATCGTGAACAAGATCAAGTACGCGCTCGGAGGGATTCGAACCCCCGGCAGACGTGGTACCGGAAACCACCGCTCTATCCAACTGAGCTACGAGCGCACGATATGTTTTTGAACGTCAGCATATCAAATTATAAGGGAAATGCTGCAAGAAAGCAATGATTAATCATCAGTCCTGAACATGTATTTTCTTCTTTTGGATACATAGACTAATATGATGGTTTGAAGTGGAATGAGTTTGGGGAAAATGGATAGGGGTATTTGAATTTAGGTCAGCGTTTTGTTTGACCTTTATTGACCAAAAATGTATCATTGAATTACATACTTACCTAAAAGGTGAAGGAGGAACATTATGAATTTAATACCTACAGTCATTGAGCAAACAAATCGTGGGGAAAGAGCTTACGACATTTATTCTCGTCTTTTAAAAGACCGTATTATCATGCTTGGTTCTGCGATCGATGACAATGTTGCCAACTCCATCGTGTCACAGCTGCTTTTCTTAGAAGCTGAAGATCCAGAAAAAGATATTTCTATCTACATTAACAGCCCTGGCGGTTCGATCACAGCTGGTATGGCCATTTACGATACGATGCAATTTATTAAACCAAAGGTATCAACCATTTGTATTGGTATGGCTGCATCTATGGGTGCGTTCCTGCTTGCTGCTGGTGAAAAAGGTAAGCGTTATGCCCTTCCAAACAGTGAAGTCATGATTCACCAACCACTAGGTGGTGCCCAAGGTCAAGCAACAGAAATTGAAATTGCGGCAAAACGAATCCTTTCTTTACGCGATAAACTGAACCAAGTACTTGCTGAACGTACTGGTCAGCCAATTGAAGTGATTGAGCGCGATACAGATCGTGACAACTTCAAAACAGCGGAAGAAGCACTTGAATACGGACTCATTGACAAAGTCTTGACCCGTAATTCAGAAGAACAAAAATAATATGACAAAACAAACCGTCTGCTCCTTGAACAGACGGTTTTTTGTGATTCAAAAACGCTTTAAGACAACTCTGTCCATTTCTGCTGAAGAGATGGTGTTTGATAAGAAGCCATCTGCGTGATTAATTCCTCCGGTTCGCTGGAAGCATGTAACAATTGAAGGTGTGATTCATTCGAAAAACCTTCCTGTACACTAAACTTCACCATGTCAATGAGCGGATTGAAATACTCATTCACTTGATACAAGCCGATTGGCTTTTGGTGGATGCCGATTTGTGCCCAGCATAGCACCTCAAATAATTCTTCATATGTACCAAAGCCGCCGGGCATCGCAATAAATCCATCAGCCAGCTCGCTCATTTTCGCTTTTCGTTCATGCATTCCTGTTACCTCGATTAATTCTGTCAGCTCTTGATGCACAACTTCTCCTCTAAAAAGCCCTTTAGGCATGACCCCAATCACTTGCCCGCCTTGTCTTAAAACCTCATCTGCAATGGCACCCATTAATCCAATTCGTGAACCGCCGTATACAAGACGGATGTCTTGCTCTGCCATATAAGTCCCCAGCTCTACAGCCTTTTGTTTGTAGACGTCCTTCACGCCTGGATTCGAACCAGCAAACACACAAATCGTTTTCATCAGAACAGCTCCATCTCTCTCTATGATTTCTTCTCCCACTCATTCTACTATAATTAATTGTAAAAAAACAGCCGATCCATCTATATATAGTGTAAAATCAAAAGGTAAACACCATATAAGGAGATGTATAAAGAAAATGCAAACAACGGAGATGGAGAAGTGGATCAAGGATTTTTATGAAATGAGAAATTGGACAAAATACGGGCCGTTTATCCGGTTAGGCTTCCTCATGGAAGAAACGGGAGAACTCGCTCGTGCTGTTAGAGCAATAGAGATCGGACGTGACCGGCCTGATGAGCAAAGACAAAAATCATCCGAGTTGAAGAAAGAACTCGTTGAAGAAATGGGTGATGTGTTAGCGAATCTACTTATTTTAGCCAATCTCTATGATGTCACAGTAGAAGAGGTCTTCTCCTCTCATCAACAGAAACTCACAAAGCGTTTTTCAGAAGAAATAGAGCAAGTGAAAAGCACGTGACCACATTGTCACGTGCTTTTTTTCCACCTTATAACTGCTGTGGCGAGATATCATCTGTTCGTTCAAAGAAATGCTGCTTTCCAATATGATGAAAAAGACCCGTTCGACGCAAAAGCTCTTTCGGCTGCGATTGAAGTCCGACAATCATCAGCTTTCCATTATGATGCTTTAAACGATTGGAGATATTCATCAGAACCGCTTCTGCTGATGTGTCCATATAATTGACTTTATTCATGAGCAGAATGAGCGTTTTCGGCTTTGTCTGAACATGGTCCAAAATCGAATTTTCCAATGAATCTGTTGTTCCGAAAAACAGCGGCCCTTCAATGGAGTACATACTGATACCTCGCTGGTCTGTCTGTTTTTCTAAAGCAGCTGCCGTTTCCATTTGGGGAACCGCAACATTAGTATGAATGCTGGTCGTCTGGCTCATTTTTTTGATAAAAGCGATAAATGCTAAAATGAGACCTGCGGTGACGCCAATAATCAAATCACCGATGACCGTCAGCAGGAAGGTCACAACAAGTACAAGTGAATCCGCATTTTTCACTTTTACAATATTGATAAACTCTTTTTTCTCACTCATATTCCAAGCAACAAACATTAAAATCGGTGCCATCGCAGCAAGTGGAATCATCGACGCATATGGCGCAAACAGCATTAAGATGAGCAGCACGACGACGCCATGCACAACACCAGAAATCGGGCTTGCTCCACCATTTTTGATGTTTGTTGCCGTACGGGCAATCGCCCCAGTCGCCGGAATTCCTCCGAACAGCGGTGCCGCCATATTGGCGATCCCTTGTCCGACAAGCTCCTTATTGCTGTCATGCTTTGAGCCTTTCATATTATCAGCAACCATAGCTGACAAGATTGACTCCACTCCGCCTAAAAGCGCAATGACAATAGCTGGAGGCAGGAGGTATATCATTTTTTCAATCGTTAATTCAGGAAAAGCGAAGCTTGGCAGCTGACGAGGAATTTCCCCATATGCCGAGCCGATCGTTTCAACTTGTCCTTGGAAAAAGAGAACAGCTAGAAACGTTGAAGCCAATAGACCTAATAGAGCACCAGGTATTTTGGGAATGTATTTTTGAGCCGCCACAATCACGATGAGCCCAATAGCGGCTGTGATGATGGCAAGACTGTTTGCGGTACCGAGATGGACCACAATTTCTCTCATATTGAGGAAAAAGCTTTCATGCTTTTCAACACCCTTTAATCCGAGGAAGTTGGCAATCTGCCCTGAAAAAATAATGACAGCAATGCCAGCAGTAAAGCCGATGATAACCGGACGAGGAATAAATTTCATGATCTTCCCTAGTTTGAATATTCCGAATAATATAAGCATACAGCCTGCCATAAAACCGGCTATGAGTAAGTTTTCGATACCATACTGGCTGACGATACCAAATAAAATCGGAACAAACGCCCCAGTCGGCCCGCCGATCTGATACTTTGAACCACCAAACAATGAAATCAAAATGCCGGCAACGATGACTGTGTATAATCCATATTCTGGTCCGACACCAGATGCAATGGCAAAAGCCATGCCTAAAGGAATTGCCACAACGCCCACGACAAGCCCAGCGATTAAATCGCGTCTAAACTTTGATGAATCATATCCTTCAAATCTTCCATAAAAACGCATGGTATGTGTTGGCCTCCTTCAAGTATGTGTAGATGATTTAGGTATACTGCGCGTCAATCTGTTTATCTTTCACAACAACATCCAGCTTTCCCGTTGCTGGATGAATGACTAGTCCATGAACAGCCACATCACTTGGCATCAATGGATGCTCTTTGACCAATTTCACACTTTGGGACACGCTCTCTTCAACCGAATCAAAGCCTGTCAGCCACCCCTTTAAATCAACTCCTGAGTTTTTCACAATGCTCAAACATTTCTCTTCAATGCCGCGTGCTTTCGCCTTTTCAAGTAAAGGATCTGCCGCAAGACCTGCCATTCCGCATTCATGATGTCCTACAATGCATACCTCTTCTGCCTTTAGCTCATAGATGGCTAGTAGAATACTCCTCATCACACTGCCGAACGGATGAGTTACAATGGCGCCCGCATTTTTAATGATCTTGGCATCACCGTTGCGCAGCCCCATGGATTGCGGCAATAATTCCAAAAGACGTGTATCCATACAAGTTAATATGACCAGTTTCTTTTCGGGAAATTTCCCCGCTTTGTAAGGCTCATAATGTCTCTCTTGTACGAACTCTGAATTGTGCTGAAGAATCTGTTCTAATTTTGATCCCATCTTGCCATCTCCCATCTTTTTATAAGTCACGTAAGTCCCTGCCTGTCCCCCTTTTCTTTCGTGTGTTCTCAAGCATAGAGAAGAAAAATGATAGAAAAAAAAGAAAAAAATGAGAAAACGATGAGAAAAAAAGTCATCATTCCCTCTATTTTCCGCTTCAACGTAAGGGAGACGCGGTCTTCCTTTCAATCTATCGTTCTCAGATCGCCAAAAGACGATGAAATGGTTTAGTAGAAAACGACCTTCCCGTTTAATACGTTTCAAATATAATCATTTTTCTATCAAAAAATCTCGATCTATTTTCCAGTTTGTCAGATAATCTCTCAGAAAATCAGGCTTTTTCATATGTCACATCTCCCATTAGCTGACTCTTATCGATGTAAAAAATGGATCAGATGGCATATGAATATACTTTTTCACTAAGAAAATGTCTCTCTTTTCCGTTATTTTAGTATATTAAATATTGAGCAGATAACCTTCAAACGTGTTCAGCCGAAATGGTTGCTTTATAATAAAAGGAGTAAGATGATCATGTGAAAGGAGCGAGTTGACAGTGAAACCACACATTTTTGTCGCCAAACCATTACCTGCTTCATTTGAGGAAATACTAAAGGAACATTGTACATACGAGGTGTGGCAATCCAAAGACCCCATTCCAAAAGATACTTTATTTCAAAAACTGCAGCATGCTGATGGTCTTTTAACGTCTGGAACGAAAATCGATCAAGAGCTATTAGATCACGCACCAAAACTCAAAGTAGTGAGCAATAACTCTGTTGGCTATGACAATTTCGATATAGAATTGATGAGGCAAAGAGGCGTAATTGGTACACACACGCCTCATACACTCGATCATACTGTTGCTGACCTTGCATTTTCACTCATTCTTTCCTCTGCGCGAAGAATTGCCGAACTTGATCGTTTTATCCGCGAGGGGAAATGGACGAAATTTGTACAGGAAGAAGATATCTTTGGCATCGATGTCCATCATCAAACGCTTGGCATTATTGGCATGGGACGAATCGGAGAGCAAGTAGCCAAACGAGCCGCACATGGTTTTGATATGAACGTCCTGTATCATAACCGCAGCCGGAATGAAAAGGCTGAATCAGCATATGGCGCTTTATATTGCACACTTGATGACCTGCTAAAGCAAGCCGATATCATTGTGTTGATTACACCGCTGACCAATGAAACGTATCATATGATTGGAGAACGGGAATTGAAGTTAATGAAGCAAACGGCTTTATTTGTAAACATCTCACGCGGGAAAACAGTGGATGAAAAAAGCCTCATTCAAGCGCTTCAGGAGGGATGGATCAAAGGCGCAGGTCTTGATGTGTTTGAGCAGGAACCGCTTCAGGAGAATCACCCTTTCAAAGAAATGAACAATGTCACCCTTGCTCCTCACATCGGTTCTGCTACTGAAACAACACGGGATCTTATGCTGAAACGAGCCATTCATAATGTGATTCATGGAATTGATGGCAAAGCCCCTGTTGATATTGTGAAGGAGCTTGCTTCATCTTAATCGGAAAAGACGCAGGATTCGGAGCTGCGTCTTTTTATTTATTTCATCAGAAGGTTATCAGGAAAAAAGCCTCATTTTAGCAAAGAACCTGTTTCTTTACATTTCCTTCATGTTCGGGTGCTATAATATGAGGTAGACAAGCATCAAGAGGACAGCATCCGATTTCCTTAATAGGAGGATGAAGATGAAAAAAATCAGTTCGGTTTTTACTATGTTTGCTCTGATCGCTGCTATTCTGTTTTCTGGTTTTATTCCGCAGCAAGCCTATGCCGAAACACCTCTTACACAGACCGCCACAAATGAAACAGCTACTATTCAACTTACATCAGATGTTCATACCCTTGCCGTCATTAATACGTTTGATGGTGTAGCAGATTATTTAATTCGCTACAAACGACTGCCTGATAACTACATCACAAAATCACAAGCAAGTGCTCTTGGATGGGTGGCTTCAAAGGGAAATCTAGCAGAGGTTGCCCCAGGTAAAAGCATCGGTGGAGATGTTTTCTCTAACCGGGAGGGACGTCTTCCTTCAGCAAGCGGCCGAACATGGCGTGAGGCAGATATCAACTACGTCTCTGGCTTCCGAAATGCTGACCGCCTCGTGTATTCAAGTGACTGGCTCATTTACAAAACAACAGACCATTATGCAACTTTCACACGTATTCGATAATCAATCAAAAAAACAGCCCCATTTGACCTAGGGCTGTTTTTTTGATGCTGCTTACGGCAAAAGAGTTTTCACGTATTCCTCAAAAGGCAGTGGCAGCGGTTTTTTCGACACTTCTTCATGTTCATGTGTGGTGACATGATCCTCGGTGACGACTACACGTCCTGTTGGTGTGAGCTTTGACGCAAGCGGTCTTTTGTTAAAAGGAGAGGCTTCATTTTCATAAATCTCATGTCTCATTTGGACCAAAGTAGGCTCGCTCACCTCTTCCAATGTGAAAGCATAGCCTGTTTCAGCGCCTTCCCCCTTATCTAATTGGAGCAGATGCGTTCCTTTTTCGGTTTCCTCTTCTTTGACTCGAAACCGAATAGACGCTCCTTCCACCCATTCTTCTGTAAAAGGTACAGGCTGAAGAGGTAAATTCACACCAAATCCCGCATCAATAAGGAAGCGTTCGTTGTGATGGTTCAACGTCATGGCTACGTGCGTGCCATCAATTGCCCATGTGCACGCTTCTTTGTTATACACGGTCCCTTGAACGAGCTGTACAGCAAGCCCTGCCTCTTTTAACACATAATATAAGAGAGGATTGAGATCGTAGCAAAGACCTCCTCTTTCTCCTTCAAGAAGATGCTGCTTCAACCCCTCTTGATTCAAGGCATAGGATTGTTTGTTCAGCACAGATCTATTTTCAAATGGAAAGGTGTAGGCCATCTTTTTTAATAATACAGGCAGGTCATCAAAGGTGATGGACTGGCCTTCGTATCCGATCTTCTGTAAAAATGCTGATTGCATCATATTCATTCCCTTCTAAAAAAACTGAGTCTGTGAAGAGACTCAGTTTTCTTGATTGATAAAATCCGTTAACGCATCAATGGCTTCTTGTTCATCCGCACCATCTGCTATCAGTGTGACAGTGACCCCAGAGCTGATCGCAAGGCTCATGAGACCCATAATGCTCTTCGCATTGACTTTTTTTCCGTCCTTCTCTAGAAAAATTTCAGCCCCAAAGCGATTGGCTTCTTGTACGAACAAAGCAGCGGGACGTGCCTGCAAGCCTGTTTTTAACTGGATGGTGACCGTTTTTTCCACCATATGATCTGCCTCCCTTTTTCATTCTCCTATTTGAGTGTAACAGCTTGTCCGTTTCGTAATTGTTCTGCAATTTGATCTAGCTTTCTTAAGCGGTGGTTAATGCCTGATTTGCTGATCTTGCCGCTTTCCACCATTTCTCCCAGTTCCTTTAGCGTGACCTCTTGATAGTCGACTCGCAGTTTTGCAATTTCACGCAGCTTATCCGGCAGGGCATCAAGTCCAATTTTTTCATCAATGAATTGAATGTTCTCGACCTGGCGCAGTGATGCACCAATCGTTTTATTCAAGTTTGCTGTTTCACAATTGACGAGCCGGTTCACGGAATTTCGCATATCACGGACGATCCGAACGTCTTCGAAGCGAAGAAGTGAATTATGCGCACCTACAACGCTTAAGAATTCGGTAATTTTTTCGGCTTCTTTCATATACGTGATGTATCCTTTTTTACGCTCAAGTGTTTTACTGTTGAGTTGAAATTGATTCATCAGCTCACAAAGGGCATCATTGTGTTCTTTATATAGTGAAAAAATCTCAAGGTGATAGGAAGACGTTTCTGGATTATTCACAGAACCGCCTGCTAAAAAAGCACCTCTCATATAGGAGCGCTTGCAGCATCTTTTCTTTACAAGCTCTTCTGAAATATTGCGCTCAAATACAAATTGCTCACCTAATATTTTCAAATCCTCTAAAATGGTTTTCGCTCGTTCTACCAGTCTGACAATATACACATTATTCTTTTTTAATCTCATTTTCTTACGAACGAGCAGCTCGACTGTGACATCATATTTCTTTTTCAGCAGCGTATAAATCCGTCTTGCGATGGCTGCGTTCTCTGTCTGTATATCTAGAATTAATTTTCGATTAGAGAAAGATAATGAACCGTTCATACGGATGAGGGCAGAAAGCTCTGCTTTTGTGCAGCAGTCCTTCACGTCCAGATTAGTCAGCTCTTTTTTTGTTTCGGATGCAAATGACATCCTTGCCACCCCCATTCCTATTTTTTCTTATGCAGCAGGTCGACAAGCAGCGAGGCTACTTTCAGCGTGTCGTGACGAATCACATGCTGGTCATATGTAATGATTTCCCCAGGGATGACTTCCAGTCCCATTGCCTTGAGTACATCTGTGTCGAACTGTACAGGCTGTGCCTGTTCTTCTGCATATTTTGCTTTGATCTCTTCTGGAATTTCTTTATTGTTCACAAAAATGGTATCGATAAATGGACGAACCATATGATCATTTAATGCCTGCACATGATCAGCTGCACTGTAGGAAAGCGTTTCCCCTGGCTGCGTCATGACATTGCAAATATACACTTTTTTCGCCTTCGAGCGAATCACTTCTTCGCCAATATGCGGTACAAGCAAGTTTGGCAGGATACTCGTATACAAGCTGCCTGGCCCAATCACGATCAAATCAGCTTCACGAATGACTTGAATCGATTCTGGGAGCGGTTCAATCGTATCGGGTGTGAGGAACACTCGTTTAATTCGCTCACCGTAGGTTGGGATTTTTGATTCTCCTGTCACCACTTTCCCGTTTTCTAATTCAGCATGAAGTACAACACTTGAATTCGCTGCTGGCAAGACTTTTCCTCTCACATTTAAGACCTTGCTCATTTCTGTGACGGCATGAAAAAAATCACCGGTTATATTTGTCATGGCCGCAAGAATGAGGTTGCCAAGAGAGTGGCCTGTTAAGTCATTCCCTTTGTTAAAACGGTGCTGAAATAAGTCTTCTACAAGCGGTTCAACATCAGAGAGAGCTGCAAGGACATTTCGAATATCGCCTGGAGGCGGAATATTCAAATCATGCCGCAGTCTGCCTGAGCTGCCTCCGTCATCAGCAACCGTTACAATAGCGGTAATGTCCACTGGCTTTGTTTTTAGCCCTCTGAGCAAAACAGATAAGCCAGTGCCCCCACCAAGAATGACCACCTTTGGAAGTGTCGTCATCTATTTTCTGCTTCTCTTTTCAATGTCCCGGTGAGTGACATGAGTGTAGTAGTCATTTTTAAAATACTCCGATAAGTAGTTAGCTAGCGTCACTGATCGGTGCTGTCCGCCTGTACAGCCAATAGCGATCACAAGCTGACTTTTTCCTTCTCGTTTATAGGACGGAAGCATAAAGCTGAGAAGGTCAATTAATTTCTCTGTGAATTTTTGTGTCTCGCTCCATTTCATTACATAGGAGCGCACTTCTTCATCGTTTCCAGTCTGTGGACGCATGCTCTCAATATAGTAAGGATTCGGCAGAAATCTCACATCAAATACAAGATCAGCATCAATCGGCAGACCGTATTTAAAACCGAAGGACATCACATTCACTGTAAACACCTGCCCTTGGTTCGTGGCAAAGTGCGCGACAATTTTTTCTCGAAGCTGTTTTGGTTTTAAATCCGATGTATCAAAAATCATTTGAGCCCGGCCTTTTAACTCTTCTAACAGGTCGCGTTCCATTGCGATTCCTTCGAGGGGCAAACCTGTTGTCGCAAGGGGATGCGAACGTCTCGTTTCTTTGTATCTTGAGACAAGCACCTTATCGTTTGAATCTAGAAATAATATTCTTGGTGTGATCCAGCCAAGATCACTCATTTCATCTAAAGCTGCAATTAAGCTGTCAAAGAATTCTCGTCCGCGTAAATCCATCACAAGGGCGACCTTGCTCATCTTAGAATTCGATTCCTTCATGAGCTCTAGGAACTTCGGTAAAAGTGATGGCGGCAAGTTATCTACACAGAAGTAACCTAAGTCTTCAAAGCTTTGAATGGCAACGGTTTTCCCCGCACCTGACATTCCTGTAATAATCACAAGCTGAATATCTTCTTGTTTGTTCGTATTCATGCCTGCTTCCTCTCCTTCTTTATGAAAACGGTTCATGTATTAGTCTCCTTGAGGATCTAACCGATAAGCAATCAATTCAAAATCAGGTGTATACGTAAAAGTACCGTGCAGAAGTCCTTTTCCCTTTAGCATGAAATCAAGAATATGGGAATCTCCTGGAGCCATCGGTAAATGAGGCACATCTTTTACTTCATGCCACTTTAAAATGCCTTCCTCTGACTCTGTCACGTTTTTTCCAGTAAATGAATCTGCCATAAAGGTGAACATCATCCACTCTTGAACGATTTGATCGCCTTCTTTTATGATAAAGGTAAAAACACCTTTTAACTGAGGATTTAAAATATAAATTCCTGTTTCTTCTCTATACTCTCGAACGACTGAATCCTTGACCGATTCTCCGCTTTCCATTTTGCCGCCCGGCGCTACCCACCAGCCCCGTCTTGGCTTTTGCAGCAAGAGAACTTGATCTTCGTGATGCAGCACACAATTGGTTACTCGTTGCATCAGCTGTCACCTACTCTTTTATGTCTTTAACTTATTATACAGGTTCATCCTGACTCTCACAATGAACATGCCCTTTCTTCACCGAAAACAGACCGGATTTCGTCTGAAAGAGGTGGCGGGCAATTTCTCTACTCTTTATTTTACAGCATCTAATGGTTCTCCATGCGTCATTTGTGAACATCTCATGAATTTCTGATTTTAAGCAAAAAAAAGGACACGGATTCTCATCCGTGCCAAACATGTATTCCTTATAAAAGGGGGTCAATTACTAGTTTTATCATAACGGATAATTATTTCACCCGTGTTACATTCCAGTTAAAAGCCCATGACGCTATATTAAGGATTTACGACAGCCATTTATTTCGCTGCTTTCAGCTTTTCAGCAAGCTCTTCTACATAATGCTGTGCGCTTTGTGCGGCAATACTTCCGTCACCTGTTGCTGTCACAATTTGACGTAGTGTTTTTTCACGAATGTCACCAGCGGCGAAAATGCCTTCCACTCTTGTTTCCATTCTTTCGTTTGTCTCGATATATCCTTCTTCATTTGTAATGCCGAGATTTTCAAATGGTTTAGATAGTGGGAGCATCCCGATATAGATAAAGACGCCGTCTGTTTTAAAGTCTTCTTCTTCACCAGTCACCGTATCAATCAAGGTCACACTGCCGACTTTACCGTTTTCTTCATTAATTTGTTTAACGGTTTTGTTCCACATGAAGTCGATTTTTTCATTATCAAAAGCACGCGCTTGTAAAATGCTTTGTGCACGAAGTTTATCGCGTCTATGAACGATCGTTACTTTTGACGCAAAGCGTGTGAGGTATACACCCTCTTCTACCGCAGAGTCTCCGCCGCCAATGACCACGAGCTCTTTGTTTTTAAAGAAAGCACCGTCACATACTGCACAGTAAGAGACGCCCCGGCCGCCAAGTTCTTTTTCACCTGGTGCACCGATTTTTTTGTATTCAGCACCTGCCGCAATAATGACAGAGCGTCCTTTGTATTCTTTTGAACCGGCTTTGACGATTTTGTACTCTTCACCGTCTACGATTTCTTTGATATCGCCATATGCATACTCAGCACCGAATTTCTTCGCATGCTCAAACATTTTATTTGAAAGTTCTGGCCCTAAAATGCTTTCAAAGCCAGGATAGTTCTCGACATCTTCCGTATTTGCCATTTGACCGCCTGGAATCCCTCTTTCAATCATCAATGTTGAAAGATTTCCCCGTGATGTATAAACAGCGGCTGTCATTCCGGCAGGTCCCGCTCCAATGATGATCGTATCGTAGATTTTTTCTTCTGACACAACTGTCACTCCCTCTTCAATTGCTGCTAGCATTTCTTATTAGAATGCCCTTGGGTGATGCTTCCATTCATGACAGAGAGCATCAATTCCACTCTTACTTTTATTCCTTACCCATATCCTATTAAATCTGCGGATAATAAGCGAATCATTTGCTCATATCTTCAAAAAAAGAAAAAGCTTCCTTAAACTGCTGTTTAAGGAAGCCTGTTTACGGTTATATAGTAAGTAACGATTTATTCAACGACTCTTCTCACAACGCCATTGAATGCTTTTTTCCAGTAAACATTGCTCATAGAGTCAACTGAAACACCGCGAGAGCTGTTATCGTTCAAGAATGTACCGTTTCCTAAGTAAATACCAACGTGTCCATTTACTTTATACGTATCAAAGAACACAAGGTCTCCGCGTTTCATGTCAGATGCACTTACAGCTCTTCCTTTACCTACAAGCGTATCTGTTGTTGTACCGCCAACTGGTCCAAGGTTGATGCCTGCTGATGCGAATGCCCAGCGAACGAATGAAGAACAGTCAAAACGACGTGCATCAATATCGGCTTGTGATCTGCCGCCGCCCCATTTATACGGAGATTGTCCAACGATGGTAGAACCTGTGCTGATTGCCCCTTCGATTCCGCCTACGTTACTGCTGACAGGTGATCCACCGCCAGAAGATGGCTTCTTACTTGGTGAACTGCTGTTGTTATTATTATTTGAAGATCCACTGTTACTGTTATTTGAAGACGGGCTGCTGTCGTTAGTTGAGCTGTTGTCTTCCGCTTGAACACTCGCTTGACGCTGCTGTTGTCTTTGTGCTTTTTCTTCTTTTGCTTTTTGAGCTGCTTCTCTCGCTTCTTTTTCAGCTTGTTTTTGAGCAGCGATTGTTGCGTCTTTTTCAGATGCAATGCTGTTAGCCTCACTGTTTAACTCGCTGATTTCAGAAGATGCACTTCCCTTTTGCTTTTTCACTTGCTTGAATAGCTTGTCTTTTTCATCAAGCTGTTTATTCAAGTCTGTTTGAAGCGTTTCAAGCTTTGCAAGTGTCTTTTGAACATCTTCAAGCTTTGTGTTTAATTCGTTTTCAGACTTTTGAAGCTCAGCTTTGTCTTTTTCTTGCTCTTTAATGATTTCGCTGTCTGCGTTGATGAGTGTAGATACTGCACCTGCACGGCTGATGAAATCGCTAAAGCTTTTCGCTCCTAGTAATACATCTATGTATTTCGTAGAACCGCCGCTTTCTTGAAGCGCACGTACACGCTTTTTCAAGAACTTGTTTCTATCTTCAATACGTTTTTCAGTATCAGCAATTTCTTGTTTCAGTGCTTTGATTTCTTTTTTTGTTTTTTCATTTTCTTTTTGTTTTTCTTCGATTTGATCACTTGTTTTTAAAGCTTTCTCGTCAATTTCTTTTAGCTTTAGTGCAAGTGCCTCTTGTTTTGCTTCAAGCTTTGAAAGCTCATCTTTTTTCTTTTGAAGGTTTTTGTTGACCTCAGATTGCTTGTTGTCCAGCTCTTGTTTCTTTTGTTCAAAGTTCTGTGCGTTTGCTTCATGAGTAAATGGGATAAATAAACCGCTCGCTCCGATGACCGAAGCTAAACCGAAAGTAATAAACTTTTTCACGAATAGTTCCTCCTTTGACAATTTCCAAGCGACATGAGAAAGCAGCAAATTCTCTGCGGCCAATCTGTGCTATCTATGTCTTTCTTCCTGATTGATCAGTCAGATGTTGACCAGATTGTTTCTATCACTAGGTGTTTCATTATGTATAGTAAAATATCTAAATATATGTCTTTGTTTTAATCCACGATTTTCATTATACATGAGACATCGACAAAATGAGCTAATATTTTTATTACATTTATGTTTCAAAAACATGTCGTGATTGTCATACTTCGCCAAATCCTTGCAAATCCCACCTTTTTATCCAAGAAAAAAGCATGACCTTTTCGGCCATGCTGCAATCTGCTGAATCTATTTACCTATTTAATCAATTAACGTACAAATGACTTGTTCATATTTAGACAGTGTTTGAACGCTGATCTGAAAAGAGGCTGCAATCTCTTTTTTGCTCACAGCTGATTCTTCTTGCTCCTTCATCCATAAATAATAAGATGCTGCTGCCCATGCAGGCGCATTTTTCTTATCTACGCCAGAAGCACGTGCCTGCTGAATAATATGGAATAACCAAAAATAAGGCATATGGCTGTCAGGCTGAACTGCTTCTTCCAAGCTGAATGCCGCCTGTTTTGCGAAAACCGCATCTTCTGAAAACGACCGTTCTTCCATTTCATCTTCGTATAAGAGCAGTTCGATGAATTGCTGTTCGAAGGCTGTTTTCGCTGCGTGTGCATCAAGGACAGATTGAAGAACGTCACGTTCCCCTTTTTGTTTGCTCACATAGTACGCAGTCAGCCGCTCCTCAATGGAGACCATTGGCTCAGTCTCCTCGGGTTTATCCTGCCACGGCTTGATTTCATCTGCATCGATATCTTCTTCGACCATCTTATTCCAAACCGTTTGTGCAAGCGTTTTGTGGCCTGTATAATAAGCTGCGCTTGCGAGCCAGTATAAAAATGTACTATCTCCCTGAAAGCCTGTTTTGTACAAAGAATAAAGCCATTTAAAGGCCCATTCAAATTCTCCAACTAGGGCAAATGTTGCGCCAAGCTTATAACGCTGTTCACTTAATATTGGATACACGTGCGTTAATTGCTTCGCTAACGTATTGACCTTTTCTTCTTCTTTTTCATAATGATAGAAGACAAGCTGGTTGCAAAGGGCATGCAGATTACCCGGATTTTCATGAAGAACCCGGTTCAACATCTCTTTCGCCTGATGGATTTGACCAGAATAAAAATAGGCCAAAGCGAGATTATTATACGCTGACCAAAATTCTGGATACTCAACAATCATCTGTTCCAGCATTTCAATGGCTTCATCAAGCCTGCCGCTTTCTAGCAAGTGATTCGCTTGATCCTGCTTGACAATCAGGTCATCCTGATCGTAAGGAAAATCTTCGTCCTCTTCGTCGCTCATATCGAGCAGGTCGAGGAGATCGTCATTTTCATCTGCAAATTCCCCGTTCTCTTCCAATGAAGCATAGGCAGTAGCTGACTTATATGCCTCTTGAAAGAGTCCTAGATTCGCATAATTATTGGCTTTAAAATAGTGACACTCAGACATGTTTTCATCGATATGTTCAAGTATGAAATCAAGCAGTTCATTTGATTGTTGGTAATGACCCATTTCAGTATAAATAATGGCAAGCTGTGATAGCATTTCTACATTTTCAGGCTCAAGTACGATAGCCCGCTGTATCAGCTTACTCGCTTTAGATAGATTTCTTTCTCTATAAGCTTTTAGACCTTTATGAAAAAAGTAATGCCCATCTTGGAATAGCTGGACGACTTGTGTGTGATTATTTTGAGAAGTGTATTTACTCACCGATACCCTCCATTTCGAACAGTGTACCGTGTGTAGTATAACATACTTCACGAGTCGTCACATAGAACAAAAGAAAAGGAAGGATTTGTTTTTCACTCAAAAACAAAAAGCCAGAGGTGCCCCCGGCTTTTCACTCACCTTGATGACGCTTTTTTAATACTTTTAATACCTCATCAAGCGGCAATTGCTGTTCACGTAATAACACAAGCAGATGATACAGGAGATCGGCTGTTTCCCATTTCAATTCTTCTTGATCCCGGTTTTTCGCTGCAATGATGACCTCTGACGCTTCTTCCCCTACCTTTTTTAGGATTTTATCGACCCCTTTTTCAAATAGATAGGTTGTATAAGCGCCTTCTGGCATTTCTGTCTGACGTTTTGCAATCACCTGTTCAAGTTCATTTAAAATCGCAAAACGATCCTGCTCTTCCGTTTGAAGCTTCACGCCTTCTTCCGAAAAGCAGCTATAGCTGCCAGTATGGCAGGCTGGTCCACTTGGTGTGACAAGAACAAGCAGAGCATCTTTGTCACAGTCATATCGAATGGATGTGACTCGCTGAGTATGTCCAGATGTGGCGCCTTTGTGCCAAAGCTCGTTTCTCGACCGGCTGTAAAACCATGTTTCCCCTGTCTCCAGTGTTTTTTCATAGGATTCTTGATTCATATACGCCAATGTCAATACTTCCTTACTTTGAGCATCCTGTACAATTGCAGGTATCAGGCCTGCCTCATTAAAGGATAATTCGTTTGCCTGTTTCATCTGACCTTCACCCCGTGTTCTCTCAAGTATGTTTTTACCTCTTGAATTGAAGTCTCTTTATAATGGAAAATGGAGGCTGCTAATGCTGCATCAGCTTCTCCTTTTGTAAATGCCTCCAGCATATGCTGGGCATTGCCAGCGCCTCCCGAGGCAATGACAGGCACGGTGACGGCTTCTGACACAAGCTTTGTTAATCGATGATCAAAGCCTGTTTTCTCACCGTCGGCATCCATACTTGTCAGTAAAATCTCTCCTGCTCCCCTCAGCACGGCTTCTTTTGCCCAATCGCTGACCTCTATATCCGTTTGACGGCGCCCTCCGTGTGTGTAGACCATGTACTCTTTTTTCTCTTCATCGTACTTTGCATCTATTGCGACGACGATGCACTGGGAACCAAAGAAATCGGCGCCTTCTGAAATCAGTTCTGGTCTTAACACTGCCGCTGTGTTCACAGATACTTTGTCTGCACCCGCTCTTAATATGCGCTTCATGTCATCAAGGTGGTTAATCCCGCCGCCTACCGTAAAAGGGATGGCAAGAGTGGACGCCACTTGCTTGACCACATCCACCATCGTTTTCCGGCCTTCATGAGAGGCAGAAATATCAAGAAAGACGAGTTCATCCGCCCCTTCCTCATCATACATCTGCGCTAATTCTACCGGATCACCAGCATCCTTTAAGCCGAGGAATTGCACCCCTTTGACCACACGCCCTTCCTTCACATCGAGACATGGAATGATTCGTTTTGTCATCATACGCGGTCAAGCCCTTCAATTGCTTCAGCTAAAGTAAACCGCTTCGTGTAAAGGGCCTTTCCAATGATCGCACCAGAAACACCTGACTGTTTTTGTGCTGACAGCTTTTGAAGATCAGCTAGCGCGCTTACACCACCTGAAGCAATGACTTGTTTGCCGGTAGCTTCCGCTAAGCGAACTGTACTTTCCACATTGGGGCCAGACAGCATGCCATCCATTTGAATATCCGTGAAAATAAAGACCTCCGCGCCTTCCTTTGCCAATTCTTTGCCGAGTTCCTCCGCCTTCACTTTCGACGTTTCAAGCCACCCCTCAGTCGATACAAAGCCATTTCGCGCATCGATCCCAATCGCTATTTTCTCCCCATATTGCGCCAGCATTTTTTTCACAAAGGCGGGATTAGAAACAGCGGAGCTGCCAAGGATGACTCTAGCTACACCTTTGTTTATATAAAAGGCAACGTCTTCTTCTGTCCGAATGCCGCCGCCAATTTGTACATTCACATCTAAGGATGAAGCAATCGCCAGTACATGCTCATGATTGACGCGATTCCCTGCTTTTGCACCATCTAGGTCAACGAGATGAATCCACTTTGCTCCTTCATTTGCAAACCGCGCAGCCATATCAAGCGGCGAATCTCCATAAATGGTTTCTTGATCATAATCTCCTTGCACAAGCCGTACACATTTGCCATTTCTCATATCAATCGCTGGATACAATGTAAATTCACTCATTTGTTCACCCTCTGTTCGTTTGCTAATTGAATAAATTGTTTGAGCAGCGCCATTCCCGTTGTACTGCTTTTTTCAGGGTGAAACTGTGCGCCAAGCACATTCCCCTTGCCGACAACTGCTGGTACTTGAACGCCATAATCCGCACTTGCTAATTGCTCTTTTGGATTCATATCACTTACATAATAAGAGTGAACAAAGTACGCAAATCCTTCCGGTACACCATCAAACAATGGGGAGGGCTGATGAAATGTGAGCTCATTCCACCCCATATGAGGCACCTTCAGCCTTTGCCCATCCTGGTCGCGATCCTTTAAAAGAACGACACGCCCTTTTAACAGCCCCAAACCTTTCGTACGTCCTGCCTCTTCACTTTCTTCAAATAACAGCTGCATCCCGAGACAAATACCAAATAGCAGCTTTCCTTCCTGCACAACTTGGTGGATAAACTCTTCAAGTCCTGTCTGTTTTAACAGCTGCATCGCATCACGAAACGAACCGACCCCAGGCAAAATATAAGCATCTGCCTTTTTGAGCTCCTCCACATCAGAGGAGACGATATAACTGGCACCTGCTCGTTCCAGTGCTTTTGATACGCTGAACAAATTTCCCATTCCGTAATCAATGACTCCGATCATTAGAGCATCCCCTTTGTCGAAGGAATCCCTTTCACACGTGGATCAATGGTTGTTGCCTCATCTAGGGCACGTGCCATCGCTTTAAAAATGGCTTCAATCATATGGTGCGTATTGGTTCCGTAGTGAACAATCACATGAAGATTTATACGAGCTTCTAGCGCAAACTTCCAAAGAAACTCATGCACAAGCTCTGTATCAAAGGTACCGACCTTTTGACTTGGAAAGGCCGCTCTCATTTCCAAATGAGGGCGATTGCTTAAGTCGACCACGACCTGGGCAAGCGTTTCATCCATCGGAACAAAGCTGGAGCCATACCGCTTAATTCCCTTTTTATCACCTAACGCTTCCTTAAACATTTGCCCAAGCACGATGCCGATATCTTCTGTTGTGTGGTGATCATCAACATCCGTATCTCCTTTCGCATCGACGGTCAAATTAAAGTGTCCATGCTTCGTAAATAAATCAAGCATGTGTGTCATAAAAGGGACATCTGTTTGAATATCTGCTTTTCCTTCCCCATCAATCTCTAACGCTAACGAAATATTCGTTTCATTTGTTTGTCTCGCTGTTTCCGCCTGTCTCATGACGATTCCTCCCGCTTTCTCGATTCAATCGACCTTGCATGCGCTTCGAGCCCTTCTAATCTGGCAAAAGCCGCAATGCTATCCCTGTGTGTCTCAAACGCTTCTTGACTATATGAAATAATGCTCGTTTTCTTTTGAAAATCGGTCACACCAAGCGGGCTGGAGAATCTAGACGTTCCGTTGGTTGGCAGCACGTGATTTGGTCCTGCAAAATAATCTCCCACCGGCTCAGGGCTATAACGCCCTAAAAAAATCGCCCCTGCATGCTTGATTTGACCAAGAAGTGATTCTGGATATGCTGTCAGCACTTCTAAATGCTCTGGCGCTAACTGGTTGACGACGTCTACTGCACGATCCATGGAATCTGTCACGTATATACGGCCATGATTTTGTATGGATTGTGCGGCGATTGATTTTCTTGGCAAGGTATCCAGCTGCGTTTTCATCTCAGCCTGCACGTTTTCAGCAAGTGTCTTAGACGGTGTCACCAAAATACTAGATGCCAGTGCATCATGCTCTGCCTGCGAAAGTAAATCGGCCGCCACCTCACGTGCCATTGCTGTATCGTCTGCTAGAACAGCAATTTCACTTGGACCGGCAATCATATCAATGTCTACCTGGCCAAATACTTCCCGCTTTGCCAGCGCTACATATATGTTGCCTGGACCTGTGATTTTATCAACAGACTGGATGCTTTCTGTTCCATAGGCAAGTGCCGCAATCGCCTGCGCACCGCCCATTTTATACATCTCAGAAATACCGAGCTCCTTTGCAGCAGCCAGTACAGCGTCTGAGAGATGGCCATCTTTCCCTGGAGGTGTGACAAGGACAATTCGTTCAACACCAGCGACAAGCGCCGGAATCACATTCATTAAAACAGATGAGGGATAAGCAGCTGTTCCGCCGGGGACATACACACCGACTGCATCGAGCGGTGTCACCTTTTGTCCAAGCATCGAGCCATCCTGCTGGTGATAAAACCAAGAGGATGTCAGCTGACGCTCATGGTATGTGCGAATATGACGGATAGCCGTTTGGATCACCTGAATCATGGCTGGGTCCATGCGTTCGGAGGCTTTTGTCATTTCCTCCTCTGTGACAAGCGGATCTTCAAGCAGCACTCCATCAAATTGCTTTGTAAAAGATTGTACCGCTTGATCACCATTTAGCCTCACTTCTTGTATAATCCGCTGAACAGCCAGGCGCTGCTCTTCCGTGCCTGTATCTAAAGTCCGCTTGAGTGAGAGTGTCTCTGTCTCACCTTCTTGTATATAGGTGATGTTCATGATGTTTCCTCCCCTTCAATGATTCTTGCAAGGCGCTGCGCCATTTCATCGATCACCGCATCCTTCATCCGATAGCTCACAGGATTGACAATAAACCGTGACGTAATATCACAAATATGCTCCGTTTCAACAAGTCCATTTTCCTTGAGTGTTTGACCTGTAGAGACAATGTCAACAATACGATCGGCGAGTCCGATGAGCGGTGCTAATTCAATTGAACCATTCAGCTTAATGATCTCCACCTGCTCCCCTTGTTCTCTAAAATAGGAAGATGCGACATTTGGGTACTTTGTTGCCACACGCGGCGCGACACCGCCCCAGCTGGCTCCCGGCAATCCGGCAACCGCTAAATGGCATTTGCTGATGTTTAAATCGAGCACTTCGTACACATCACGAGCTTCTTCGAGCATAACATCCTTCCCTGCAATGCCAACATCTGCTACACCGTGCTCTACATAAGTCGTCACATCCATTGGCTTCGCTAAAATAAAGCGGAGGTTTTCTTCCGGTACATCAATGATTAACTTTCTTGAATCCTCGAATTCCTCTGGCAGCTGATATCCCGCCTGTCTTAACAACCCAGCTGCTTCTTCAAATATCCGGCCCTTTGGCATCGCCATCGTCAACACTTTACCCATTTGACTCTCCCTTTCTAGCGCCGATAAAATAAGTCACCTGCTCAAATGCCTTGGTCATCGCGTCAATATTTTCAATCCCTGCTAAGTCTTGCAGGACGATCTTTTTCCCTTTTGACCGCTCCTTTTCTGCAAAAGCAAAAGCCTCCAGCCGTTGTTCTTTACTAAAAATCACTGCCTCCTGCGGCTCATTGATTTCTTTTGCATCAAGCGCTTCAAGCAGACGGTCTAATCGAAGTCCGAATCCTGTAGCTGGTGCAGGTGCATTAAAATGAGCCAGCAATTGGTCATATCTGCCGCCACTTCCGATGACTGACCCAACATGATCTGCAAATACTTCAAACAAAATGCCCGTGTAGTAGCTCATATGACTCACCATGCTTAAATCTAAACGGATATATTCTGTACAGCCGTAATCTTCAAGTGTTTCCCAAAGCGATTTTAACTGTGTGAGCACCTCTTTTCCCTCTTGTGAAACGACGATTTCCTTTGCCCGCTCTGTGACTTTCTGGCCGCCTCTTAACTCTAAAAGCTGTAACAGCCTCGTTTTATCGATGGAGGAGAGTGGCAATTGCTTCACATGCTGGCGGTATCCTACATAATTCTTTTCATATAAGAATCGGCGGAGGACGTTTGCACGCTCTGTATTTCCCAATACATCTACAAATAACGTCTCTGCTAAAGCGACATGCCCGATCGCGATTTTGAAGGACTTTAGCCCGGCATTTTTTAATGCAAATACGACAAGCGCGATCACTTCAGCATCTGCACTAATCGACCCGTCACCAATCAACTCAATTCCGACCTGCTCAAATTCTGATGGCCTTCCGCCTTCTCTTTCCTGCGCCCGGAACACATTGGCCGCATACCCAACGCGAAGCGGATACGCCTGTTCATGAAGCTTTGAAGCCGCCACTCTCGCAATAGGTCCCGTCATATCAGGTCTGAGTACAAGGGTTTGCCCGTTCTGATCTAAAAGCTTAAAGAGCTGTGTATCTGTAATCGCCGATTGAACACCGACTGTATCGTAAAATTCAAGCGTTGGTGTCTCCATCAAACGGTAACCCCAGCCATTCATGACCTCTGTTAATGAATGGCTCACTTTTTTCTTCGTCTCATACAATCCTGGTAATGAATCCCGCATACCATATGGTTTCTCAAACATAAACATGCTCTTCTGCACCTCCAACACATTAAAACAAAAAATTCCGAATCCTTTAGTTCGCTAATATGATAATATGCTAACAAAATAAAGTAATTAAATCAATCATTTTTATTTTCTCTCTATTTTCATGAAAAATTTGTGGAATTATTACATTCAAGTGACACCTGTCCCTTTTCTGCATGTTTGATAAAAGAACGTGCTATAATACTTAAAAATATTGAATAACACAGGAGATTACAGTGAAGTTCATCCAGACATTAATCTTAACTTTGTTGTGCGCATGCCTTGTTTATTTCGGCTTTATATACGTGACACAAATCGACCAAGTCAAGAAGGCAGCTTCACCACACAAAGCAGCCAAAGAAAAAGAAAGCGATACGGCACTCGCAGCTGAAGAAACACGATCAACGAAAAAAACAGACAACACATATTCTTCTTTAAAAGGAAGCAAAAAAGCCATGGACGTCATCCTCTACAATCAAATGGATGCCCCAAAGCTTTATAATGGATGCGAAGTCACAAGCTTAGCGATGCTTCTTCATTACAGCGGCTATGAGCAAGTGACGAAAGACGCATTGGCAAATGAAATCAAACGTGTTCCGCTCAATTATGAAAATGGCTTAAAAGGAGACCCGCATGACGGGTTTGTAGGCGATATGGAAAATGGACCAGGTCTTGGTGTATACCATGAACCTATTTATCAGCTTGCGAAAAAATATGCGGGCGCTCAAGTCGTCGATTTAAGTGGAAAACCTGTCAAAAAGGCCATCTATCAATCACTTGAAAAAGGGTATCCTGTTTGGGTAATTACCACATCCACCTTTGACAAAATAGATAACATCGAAACATGGAATACACCAAATGGCAAAATAGATGTGAGCTTTAATATGCATAGCGTGGTCATCACGGGCTATGACAAGGAACATGTCTACCTAAATAACCCATACGGTGAAAAGAATCAAAAAGTCGATCGCAATCAGTTTGAGGATTCTTGGGAACAGATGGGCCGGCAGGCGATTATCATTAAAGCGTAGAACACCTTTCTCATTGAAAACATGAAAAAACATCCTCTAGCCGTATAGAGGATGTTTTTTTCATGATGATCTTTCTAGTATTTCCTTCAGGCGGTCTTCAAGCTTTGCAGCTGTCATTACTCCTCCGCCTACAATGAAGTATTCAACCTTTTTTTAGTAAAAATGAGAGATAATTCTTGATCGTTAGACTTCTCACTCATCGTTTTTAGCGGCAGTGAAACGACTTATTCTGCTTCAGATACAACGGTAAAACGTTCTCCAACATGGGCAGCCTGCTCAATTTCATCGACAAGGGCAATGGCGTAGTCGGCATAGCTCACATAGCTGTCACCTTTAGAATTGACAATCAGCTGGTCTTTCCCTTTCACATAAGAACCTGTGCGTTTGCCTTCTGGGTCAAAGAATGCAGCAGGGCTGAGGAAAGTCCATTTTAATCCTTCGGTCTGTTGAAGATCTTTTAGGTTTTCACCTTGCTGTGAAGCAGTCGCCACATACTCCTTTGGAAATTCTGGTGTATCAACAAGTCTTGTTGTTTGAGCCTCATCAACAAATAGACTGCCTGCTCCGCCCACAACGATTAAACGCGTATCGGGTACCTCTTTCAAAATATCAATAAGCTTTTTCCCAGCCTCTACGTGAAGGTGCTCTTGTCCAGCAGGTGCACCAAATGAATTGACGATGACATCAAAGCCTTTGATGTCTTCTGCTTGTAAATGAAACACATCCTTCTCGATAACAGCTACGGATGAATCTGTCACCTTTTGTGCATCTCGAACGATGGCTGTCACTTCATGTCCTCTAGATTGAGCCTCTTTTACAATTTCCTGTCCTGCTTTACCTGTAGCGCCAATAATACCAATCTTCATATGAATTCCTCCTGTAAAATGATTTTATTTAATAAATAAAGGTGTAACAATTATAGTTACAACAGAGGTAAAAAAAATTGAATAATCATCCAATTTTTTTGATTAACAAATGCGTTAGTTCACTTAATTTGATCTCAGCAAGCACTTGCTCCATCGCACTTTGAGCGCGGCACAAGATTAACTCAAGCACAGCCTGAATATTTGCACCGATCGGACAGTCAGGATTTGGGCTTTCATGGATTTGAAACAACTCTCCCTCATCCACGACTTCAACCGCTTTATACACATCAAGCAGCGTGATGTCGTCTTCACTGCGGTTCAACTGAGAACCACCTTTGCCAAGACTCGTTGAGATTAGGCCTGCTTTTTTTAATTTACTCATAATGCGGCGGATGACCACTGGGTTTGTATTCACACTTCCCGCGATATCCTCCGATGTCTGTAATGATCCTTTTTCAAGTGATAGCAAGGCCAGAATATGGACAGCGACAGTGAATCTGCTGCTGATTTTCATGTTTTCTCACCTCTGTTGTAATCATTATAGTTACACCATAACATATTGTCAACAAAAAAGTCTGCCGAGCTACTCAGCAGACGTAGATTGACGTGCTTTCATTTCTTCTTTCGTATAAATCATGCGCATTGGATTTCCTCCAACAAATGAGCCCGCTGGAACATCCTTATGAACAAGTGTACCAGCCGATACGATCGCCCCATCCCCAATGGTTACACCAGGTAAAATGGTTGAATTGGCTCCAATTAAGACTTCATCACCAATATAGACTTCCCCAAGTCTGTATTCTTTAATCAAATACTCATGGGACAAGATGGTCGTGTTATAGCCAATCACACTATTTCGACCGACCGTGATTTTCTCAGGAAACATGAGATCCACCATGACCATTAAGGCAAACGCCGTATCCTCGCCGACCTTCATACGAAGAAAGGTTCGGTATATCCAATTTTTCATTCCCATAAAAGGCGTGTACCGTGCTATTTGAATGAAAATAAAGTTTTTCACCACTTTGAAAAAGGGAACCGTCCGATAGACTTGTCGTAACGAATTGACCCCTTTTACAGGATAACGATCTGTTTTTCTCAACTCAATCAGCTCCAACAATCGTCAGGAGATCACTCATTTTCTTCAGCATGAAATCAGGGCGATGCTTTAAAAGGGCCTCTTCTCCCTTAATCGACCAAGCAACACCTGCTGTTTTTGTTCCTGCCGCTTGACCAGACAAAATGTCGTGATAATTATCACCGACCATCACCGCTTCATGCGGATCACTGCCAAGCTTGGATAATGCCAGCTGGACAGGTTCTGGATGCGGCTTCTCATTTTGGACATCATCGAGCGTCACAATCACCTCAAAGAATGGCTCTAAACCTGTCAGCTTCAAACCCATTAAAACCGTATCACGTATTTTTGTTGTGACTATCCCAAGTTTAAATCCTCGATCCTGCAGGACTTTCAATGTATCTAAAACAGTCTCATATTCAGTCACAAGCAGATCATGCTGTTGATGATTAAACGTTCGATACATCTGAATCATATCATCCGTTAGCTCAGGGTCCATCGCAGAGAATGTATCAAACAATGATGGACCAATGAAATGAAGGATCTCTTCACGGCTGTACTGACCAGGATAATAATGATCAAGCGTATGTTGAAATGAAGCAATAATTAATTCATTCGTATTGATTAATGTGCCATCTAAATCAAATAGCACGGTGTTAATAGTTGATTCGTTCATATGGCTTCCTTTCTAACAGCTGCAAGCTCCCGCTTCCGCCAAATATAGCTAATGGCAGCTGTTAATAAAATAGCAGATATCAGACGGATGACAAGAAGCGGCCACACAGGAATCCCAAGTGGAATAAATATCAGCGTATCTTCGACCACTGCATGGCAGGCAACAAGGAAAATGAAAGCAAGGGTTAAATCCTTTTTACTCACGCCGTCCTCTTCCACTGCCTTCATCATCACGCCGGCTCCGTATGCCAGACCGATGGTTAATCCAGCTACCATTGTCATCGACGTATTTTCTTTCATTCCAAGCATTCTCGTAAATGGAGACAGCCACTTAGACAGCGTATGGAGCCATCCTAAATCTCTCATGAATTGAATGATGATCATGAGAGGGATGACGATACAGGCGAGCTGGACCACACCGAGTACAGCTTTTTGTAAAGCGAGAAGGACAATCATGTACCAGCTGGAAGGCACATCAGCCGGCTGAGCTGCCGTCAGCAGTCCATATTGTGCTGGCTCCTGGCCTCCCTGCCAAACGAGATGAATGACAATAGCCGAAATAACAGCAAGGCTGATTCTGACCAGCAAAATGATAGACACTCTGAGTCCAACCTTTGCTGCCACTGTCGATTCGATGATCAGGTTATGGCAAAAGGACAGCATCACGGCCAAAATGAACACTTCCTTCACAGGAAGATCTAGTGTCAGAATGGCGGCTATGCCCGCATACAAGTTCAGCACATTTCCTAATACAAGCGGAATGGCCGCTTCTCCTGAAAGACCAAACAACCCCATAAATGGCCGTATGAATTGTATGATCCAATTCATAACAGGCGTATGCTGCAAGATACTGACGAGAATGGTAACCGGAAAGATGACTTTTCCAAGTGTCCAAGTTGTCGATAGCCCTGCCTTTAAGCCGCTTTTCCATGTCTCTCCCATCTCTTCTGATCCCCCCTGCTTAATTCGATGAGTTGTTCTCTTTATAAGGAATCGATGCGTATCCTTTCATTCTTCTAAAGATCATCAGCAGAACAGCCACTGCAAAAATGGCAATCGAAATCATTTGAGCGATTCGTAGATGTTCTGTCAGCATCAAGCTGTCCGTTCTCATCCCTTCAATGAAGAAACGACCGATTGAATACCAGATTAAATAAGACAAGAAGATTTCGCCTCTGCGCAGCGATGTTCTGCGTAATAAAATCAAGATCACAACACCGGCAAGATTCCATAATGATTCGTATAAGAACGTTGGGTGATAATAGGTCCCATCAATATACATTTGATTAATGATAAACTCTGGCAGATGCAAATTCTCTAAAAAGGTTCTTGAAACCGCCTCACCATGCGCTTCCTGATTAATAAAGTTCCCCCAGCGTCCAATTGCCTGCGCTAGTAAAATACTAGGTGCTGCTACATCGGCTATTTTCCAGTAGGACACCTTTTTCACTTTTGTAAAGACGATCGCTGTCAGCACAGCACCTATCAGCCCGCCATGAATAGCAATTCCACCATTCCAAATCTTAATGATTTCATTTGGATGCTGCTGATAGTAATCCGATTCGAAGGATACATAATAAATTCGTGCACAAATAATGGCTATTGGAATCGCAAATAAGATTAAGTCAATAAACGTATCTTTATTGATTCCTCTTTTCTCACATTCTCTCAGTGCGAGCCAGAGTCCTACCAAGGCTCCGACCCCAATGATCACACCATACCAATGAACCGAAAGAGGTCCGAGCTGAAAAGCAATCGGATCAATTGGCTGAATCGCTTCGTTCATATAGACAACTCCTATTCATCCTGGCCATTGTCTTCAATGACATCGGCAAGTTTACTTGTAAATTGTTCCGCCGCATTATGTCCCATGCGTTTTAACCTGAAGTTCATCGCAGCCACCTCAATGATGACCGCTAAGTTTCGTCCTGGTCGTACAGGGATGGTCAGCTTCGGTACATCTGTATCGATGATTCGCATCTTCTCTTCTTCAAGTCCTAAACGATCGTACTGTTTGCCTTGTTCCCAAAGCTCAAGGTTCATCACAATCGTAATTCTCTTATAGCTTCTGACAGCACCGGCTCCAAATAAGGTCATCACATTAATGATACCTAATCCACGGATTTCTAAAAGATGTTCAATCAGCTCTGGTGCGCTTCCAACTAACGTATCCTGATCCTCTTGACGGATTTCCACGCAATCGTCTGCGACCAGCCTGTGTCCCCTCTTCACTAGTTCTAAGGCTGTTTCACTTTTTCCTACTCCGCTTTTTCCAATTAACAATACACCTACACCATATACATCTACGAGCACGCCATGAATCGCAGTCGTTGGTGCAAGCTTACTTTCTAAAAAGTTGGTCAACCGACTCGAAAGTCTTGTCGTTTTTAGGCTTGATCGTAACACAGGGACGCCATTTTCATTTGAAGCTTCAATTAATTCCTTCGGCACTTCACGATCTCGTGACAAAATAATTGCAGGGGTAATATCTGTACAAAGAGACATCATTCTCTGCTTTCGTTCGCGTTCTGGGAGTTGTTCAAAAAAAGAAAGCTCTGTTTTCCCTAAAAGTTGAACTCTTTCTTTTGGGTAATATGTAAAATAACCAGCCATTTCAATACCTGGTCTGGAAAGATCACTGATTGTAATGGGACGATTAATCCCTTCTTCCCCACTTACCAGTTCAAGATGAAATTGTTCCATTATGTCCTTCGTACGAACTTTCGGCACGTTTCTTCCTCCTTTTATCACAGGCGATTCAGAAATACAGCTCTATTTTATCACTTTCAATGATGATCCCAAAACAGTATTTTATCCTGATCCTGTTTCATCTGTTTCACTGGTATAGACAACTATACTTAAAAAGGGTAAACTAAGTCAAAGACAATGACTAAAGGGGGCACAATCATGAGCAGCTCTTTATTGCTCTCCAATATTCATATTGTGACAAAGACTGAAATGATTGCAAACGGTTTTGTCGGTTTACGCGACGGCAAGATTGACTATATTTCAACATCACCACCGACAGGAAATTATGAAAAAGTATATATTTCCCGGGAAAACTTTTATTTACTTCCCGGAATGATTGATATTCACATCCATGGCGGATATGGAGCAGACATGATGGATGCGACATCAGAAGCCATGAATACACTCGCTGACTACTTACCGTCAGAAGGAACGACAAGTTTTTTAGCAACAACCATCACTCAAAACCATCATGAGATTGAGCAAGCACTTAAAAATGTCGCTCAGTGGAAACATTATAATGAAGAACAAGCAGGAGTTCAGGCACAATGTTTAGGTATCCATCTTGAAGGTCCTTTTATTTCTAAAGATAAAGCAGGGGCACAGCCTGTTCAATGGATAAAGCAGCCCGATCTCCCTCTTTTTGAAAAATGGCTGGATGCTTCTCAACAGCTTATTCGAATTGTCACGTTTGCACCTGAGGAAGACCCTGACTTTGCTTTTCTTTCTCTGTTGCAAGAAAAAAACATCATTCCTTCTATTGGACATACGAATGCCCATCATGACATGATTGAATTAGCAGCTAATCATGGTGCACGCCATGTCACGCATCTTTATAATGCACTGAGTTCATTTCAACATCGTGAACCAAACGCTGTTGGGGCTGCTCTTACGAACGAGAATCTTCATACTGAGCTGATTACAGATGGGATTCACTCCCATCCACTTTCCATCAAGCTTGCATATTTGGCAAAAGGAAGTGATCGTTTGATCATGATTACAGATTCGATGCGCGCAAAAGGACTCGGGAATGGGACGTACGAATTTGGCGGTCAAACAGTCACAGTCAGCGGCGAAAAAGCATTACTCTCAGATGGTACACTTGCAGGATCGATCCTGAGAATGAAAGATGGCGTCAAACGGATGAAACAGATTACACATTGTGAATGGACAGAGATAGCGAAGATGACCTCAACCAATGCAGCCATTCAGCTAGGACTTGACCAGCAGCTCGGTTCGATCGAAGTTGGAAAACAAGCAGACCTTGTGATTTGGGATCAATCTGGCGAACTAATGATGACGATCTGCCGTGGACAAATCGTCTTTGAGAAAAAGGAGGCCAACCACTAATGAAGATCATCGAATTTGAAGATAAAGAACAATTAGGAAAAGAAGCAGCAGCCCTTATCGCACGCACAATCGCTTCTAAACCAGATGCAGTACTTGGCCTAGCAACGGGCGGTACACCTCTTGATACATATCAAGAGTTAATTCACCTTCATCAAGCACACCAATTGTCTTTCAAACAAACAAAAACAGTCAATTTAGATGAATATGCAGGACTTGATCCAGATCATGAAAATAGTTATATGACCTACATGAAACGTCATTTATTTGATCATATTGATCTCCCTCAGGATCAGTATTTCCTTCCAAATGGCGCTGCACCTGATTTAGAAAAAGAATGCTTAGGATATGATCAGCTCATTCAAGATATAGGCGGCATCGACCTTCAGCTTCTTGGAATCGGTCAAAATGGACATATCGGGTTTAACGAGCCCGGTACCCCGTTTAACTCAAAGACTCATGTCGTGCAACTAGATGAAAACACCCGGCAGGCCAATGCAAGATACTTTTCTTCTATTGATAAGGTGCCTACACATGCCATTACCATGGGCATTGCAAGCATTCTTTCAAGTAAAAAGATTCTCCTTCTTGCATCAGGAAAATCAAAAGCGAAAGTGATACAATATTTAGAACAGACTGAGATACATCCAGACTTCCCAGCATCTGCTCTGAAACTTCATGAAGATGTGACAATTTTGATTGATCGAGAAGCTGGTTCACTACGCTAAAGCTAAACACGAGAGGATTTTCACATGTTTATTGATAAGCAGTCACCTATTCCGATGTACCATCAGATTATGGAGAACTTGAAAAAACAGATTGAGGATAGAACATTAGCACCTGATACACTCATTCCTTCTGAAAGAGAATATGCCGAACGCTTTGGTATAAGTCGAATGACTGTCAGACAAGCCTTATCGAACCTTGTGAACGAAGGATATTTGTATCGACAAAAAGGAAAAGGCACCTTTGTTAGCCGAAAAAAGTTTGAACAGCCGCTTCAAGGCTTAACAAGCTTTACAGAGGATATGCGCCAGCGTGGGCTTAAAGCTTCAAGCCAGCTGATTGACTTCAAAAAAACCGTATGTCCAGAGCACTTACTGCCTGTCTTACAACTGTCAAATAGCGATGCTATATTTGAACTCAAACGGATACGCCTTGCAAATGATGAACCGATGGCGATTGAAACGAGCTATATCCCTGAAGCATTTGCAGGAGATTTAACAAAGGAACATTTAACTGGCTCTATATATGAATATATAGAGACTCAAACAGGCCTTGCAATTGCTCATGCAAAACAAGAGCTTGAAGCGAATGTAGCTTCAAAGGAAGAAGCACACGTGCTGTCTATTTCAACAGGCGATCCCGTGCTCTCAATCGCAAGAACGACTTATTTTCAGAATGACATTCCGTTTGAGTATGTTCTCTCCGTGTATAGAGGGGATCGTTACAAGCTCATTCATACAATGGAAAGATAAACAGTGCCCTCATAAAAGGAGGAGCACTGTTTTTTATTTCCTAAGAAATGTTGCTTCACGATCATCTTTTGTATGAATTTTCCATATAGGCGAAATTGCTTTTCCTTGAAAACGATCTTTTGCTACAGTGTACCAATAATAGTCTTCATTTGGCCTTAAGCCTTTCCACTCAAAGCTTGCTTTTTTGCCGCTTTTTACACCGCGTGCCTCTCCTATCAGGATATTTGTGTAGACATTAAGTTCAAAATAATTGGTTTTGACAGATTTCATTTTCGGCGTCAAATCCACATCAATTGAAAATTCATCCTGATCTCCATACGTTTTAGGATCATAGAAATGCTCTTGATTCATATAAGGTGAGTACGTCGTAAAATGAAGCTGGTTTTTTTCTTGATCGGCTGTTATCAGCCTCATAAACCCTTGTCCACCTTCAGGTCCTGACTGATAATCAGCGAGTATTTGATATACTTTCCGGTCTACTTTGCCATCCTGGTCATCGTCAAGCTCATCTACTTTCCTGCTTGCTCCGTGATAATGGCCGCTAAATACTGCCACAATATTGGGATGGCGTTTCACCACCTGATGGAAGATGAGGTCGCCAATCGGGCTGCGGTTGCCACTCACCAACAAATACTCATGGAAATTTAAAATGACGATGCGATCGGGATGCTCAGAAATCACACGGTTTAACCAATCAATTTCATCTTGCTTAATCCCCCAGCCCATGTATACCATCATATAATCATTGCCAGCGGCAGAGATGAGATCATAATGACCTCGATTGTTTTGATAGGATTCACCATAGTAAGGTTTATTTGCAAAGCGTTTCTCCCCGAAATATTTCCCATATTCCGCATATAAGCCGTCCTTATGTCGAACATCATGATTTCCTGCTAAAACACCGTAAGGAATCTGATGCTCATCTAACACACGCATAAACGTATCGGCACGATGCCATTGTTTATCCTTTGAATCATCCACAATGTCACCTGTATGGAACACATATTGAATGTTTAACTTCTCCCTCTGGTCTCGGATCCACTCGACCATTTGTTTAAAGATATGAGGATAGCTCTTTGCATAATATTGTGTGTCAGACATCCAAACCATCTTATATGGCTTTTGCGCTTTGCTGATTTCATCCTGTACAAGCAAATCAAACGTATGATTCTTCATGTACTGTCTTACTGACAGCAGTCCTTTCAGGTAAAATTCTTTTTGATCTTTAGCAAAATGATGAGTGATTTTATCCCACTTTTCTTGCTGATGATTCCATGCATACATGGTCACCTTTCTCCCTGACAATGAACTCCCTTTCCACATCGCTTCGACGACATCCTTTTCACGTACATCTTGATGAACCTTGATTTGAAAACGATGATAAGGAAAACGATGTAAATCCTTCGTTTCAACTGACTTACCATCAGCAAATGCAATGCGATTCCTTTCTTGATTAGAAAAGATCATTTCTCCTTTTTCGTTAAAGCTTTTTGGCGGTTCTGTCTCCGCTGCATATTTCAAAATCTTCATTGATGGATGCAGCGATGTATATTGATAGGCACGGTAAAAGGAGTAATCCAGCTTATCATTCGTTGGATCCTTGGTGAGCACAGTTTGCTTAGACGATTTCATTTTCGTCTTATCTGCTACTCGTTCTGGTGTCTCAGGGTGTTCATGTACCGTTTTGAATTCTTTTTTCAACGTCGACATGTTCCCTGCGGCATCTTTTGCTTTAATTGTCAATGTGTGCTCACCCGGGTTTAATTCGCTAGAGGACGTCTGATATGGCAAGGAAATTGGCTTGCCATCTACATATGCCTTCATCTCCTCTATGTCACTCCAACGATCCGTTACCTTTGCTTTTAACGTAAAGGCACCTTTATATGGATCCTTTGTTTGAACGTTGGTCTTGATTTTCGGACCTGTGTTATCGACATTCACATGTACAGATGCAGATGCATGCTCGTCTGAGGTTTTGGCCTCAATCAAATGTGGCCCCTCTTTCAGCCTTCTTGTGTCCCACTTCATATAGGTTGAAACATAAGCTTCTTTTGGAATTTCAAATTGAAATATTCTTACCTTTTTGGCGTTACCGCTGTCTCCCATTTTCCATTCTTTTTGCGGCTTTGCATTGATTGGAGGAATTTGTGTTCCATTCGACAGGATCATCCGGACGTTTTTTAATTCAAAATCATCGTGATTCTCTCCAGGCAGCCGATCTACTGGAGAAGACTTCGTTCCAGCATGGAAGGAGAACGTTTGGGGACCTGCTTTTTTCATCTCTGCTTCTGGTATTGGCATTGTATAGGTACGATACACTTTTGTCGAATCATCAAAAATAGAAAGTAAGTGCTTACCTATGGACACACCATTTTTAAAATATAAATTTGTCCCTTTGACATCAAATGCGATATATGGATCTGCTTCAAGGGCAGAAAATACTTGCTGATTCCGCTTTCCATCTATCAATAATTCAATGCTTTTTTTCCGATCAGACGTTGCCTTTAATGGAAATAATCCTGAAACCGTATCTCCTTCTTCTACATTGAATCGAAGGCCGTGGGCTTTGCTAACCTGCTCCACATCAATCATTTTTTTCATCGTCATTGCTGTATTTTCGCCGTCTGACGCTTCAAGCTGATATTCCAATTGTTCTTTACCAATCAACTCGGGTGAGTAAATAATATGATGAAATAACCGGTCGTTATGATCTTTTTGAAGCAGTATTTCCTTGAAATCATCTTTCCGATTTGTTCGATAGCGAAGCTTGACGGTTTTGACGGCCTGATCATCCTGTACATCCGCTTTAATCTCTATGCTTTCAGTTGGTTTCACTGGTTTCCTCACTGTCATATCTTCAATCACAGGTTTATGGATATCTTGAGACATTTCTTTTTTCTCAGATGGAATTTGTGCTTTTAGCACTTTTCCAGGCGTAGGCTCTTCTTCAATTTTCGAGATCAGCTTCATTTGCGAAGTACCGTCCATTGGATATTTAAACAGCAAAGATTTATGCTCACTAAACCATGATGGCTTCAAACGAAATGCTGCTGAAGAAATCTCCTCCCCTATATTTGTTGTGATTGAAACAAGACGAGATTTAGAGTTGGACAGCCCTTTGCTCTCGATGACAGATACATGCTCTCCCTCTTTTAATTGACTTTTGTACATGGCATTGAAGTCCGCTACACTTAAATGCTCCTGCCCTTTTTTCCTCAGCCAGAAAACATAAGGTTTTCCAGGTGAAATGGTGACTGGATTTGCGTGAAAGGAATACACATCATCCATTTCAGTTCCTTGTGCAGGATTGCGGTAGCGAAGTTGATAATGTTTAAGAGAGATTGGCTCATGTGTCGTGTTATACACCTCGATAAATTCAAAGGCATCTTTGCCTTTGCGATTCTTTGAATTGACAACAATTTCCGTGATGACTAAGTCCGGAATGCGAGAAAGATCCTCTTCAAATCCATTTAAGTGGACAGATTGTTCTGCCGTTTTGATCACGGACTTTTGCGTAAGAAACTCTGTATAGTAACGAACGGTTGAATTCCATAATTGATCTGGCGGAATTTTCGCTGTAAATTCTGGCTTCATACCTGGTAACCGTTCCATTGGGATCAAACGGTACCCTAGTTCATCACTTTGTTTATAGTACAAGTTCGCAGACAAAATTTGTTCCGGATCCGTAATAGACGCACGAAACTGGAGATCACGGCTTTTTTCCCCTAGAACTGGACGGACATCCACATGAAATCGATCAAAGATAAAAGGAGAAAAAGGCTTGTCCGGTATATTGACTTGTGTTTGAATAAAAGGCCCTGCTGAAGCAGGCTGATTGAAACAAAAAAGAATGATAAAAAAACATAAAAGCATGATTTGTCTGCTCACGTTCACCATCGTGCACCGCCTCCTTCGGATATTGTGTCTCCTGAAGGAAGTTTTTATGTCAGATGAAACGGAGAAACGATACAAAATGGTACAAAAAAACCGTTAGCTTTTTTTCGCTAACGGCTCCACAATTCCTTTTTGTATCAACAGATGGAAAATGGATAAAATGACAGCCATCCAAATGGCCGTTCCAAACCCATCAATGTTAAAACTATCACCCATAAAGCTCGATGTCATCATCAATGTGATGGCATTAATCACAAACAAGAACAATCCTAGTGAAAGGACGGTTACTGGAAGCGTTAAAATGATCAAAAACGGCTTCACTAAAATATTGAGCAAGGATAAAATGATACTTGCGACAATGGCTGCCCCAAACCCTTCAATATATACGCTTCCGAGCCCTGGCAGAATGCCTGAATCAAAATATCCAGCAATGACGATTAAAAGTAATGCATTTACTAAAATACTGACGATCCATCTAAGCATTTAGTTAGTGCCTTCTTCCGGAACAACAAAATACCAGATGAAGTAGACCAGGAAGATAGGCATAAATGCTGTCAAAAATCCGATGATGACCGTTAAAATGCGAAGCAGGGATGCATCGACACTTAAGTATTCGGCAAGTCCACCAACAACACCCGCTATTTTTTTATCTGTTGCTGAACGATAAAGCTTCTTCATGTAGAATCACTCCTTGTCTGATTGGTGCTTTACTTGAATTGAACCTGTTTTTGTTTCTGCAAAAATGGATATACTGTTCACTGCCTGTTGATTGGCTTTGATCATTTTCTCTTTTTGTAATGTTTCATTTTTCTCTTTAATCATCTCTGCATCAAGCAAATCATGAGAAATAGACCCAAGATTGCTTTTCAGTTCAGCGGTCACTGCACACGCACGCGGGATCTGGACGTCCACACTGCCTGTTGTCGTTTTCGCATAAATGGAACGGCACTTTTCATCCGACAGCTGAACAGCAATGTTTCCGTTAAAGCTTTGGGCATCAATTGATTCACTTTTCCCGCGCAGGTCAATGAGCCCATTGATGGTTTCTACTTCAATCATACCACACTCGTGATCCGCCAGTTTAATTTGTCCGTTTGCTGTTTCAATTCCGACCTTTTCTGCCTGTAACGAGGCAAAAGAGACAACACCATTGGTGGTTTTCGCAGCAAGTTCTTTTGTCTTTAGCTTTTCCCCGCGAATCGGACCATTAAACAGTTTAACCTTGATTTTATCGTATTGGATACGAGGTACATATAAAGTGACATTGACTTTCATCGTCTTCTTTTCGGTCCGTATAAAAAATTTATCCCCTTCCAGGCCGCAGTCCAATTGATTGAGAAATTGCTGTCTTGCCTGCTCTCCGTCCTCTGCACGGTAGATTTTCGCATGGCACTCTGCACGAATATCCCCATCGTCCCAAGGCATCACATTGAGACTGCCGTTCGCCAATTGAATATCTAAATGAGAGAGCGTGGCGTCTTTGAACTGAAAAATGTGCTCAACGTCGACCGACTGTCCAAAGTTTAAATCAAGATCTACGTCTTTCACCTTTTTCACCGCAGAATCTAACCAGCCAAACAGCTTTGCACCAAGATTTTCAGTACCAGTTCCTTTGCTCTCTGTGCCAGCTTTTTCTTCATGAAAGGTGTGATCAGCTGTAGACTTTTCTAATGAAACAGACTGACTTTCTTCTAGTTTTTCAAGCAGCGTAATCGCTTCTTTTGCCGATAATGTCCCGTCTTCTACTAATTTTAAAATGCGTTCTTTTTCATTCATACAAAGCCCTCCTACGATTTGATGGATTGAAGTACTTTAATACCTTGAATGATATTCCAAATGACAGAGATCAAAAAGCCAATGGCGACTAAAAAGGACAAGATGAGCATCGTGATCACTGGAATAAGTGAGTCACTTGCCTGTGTCGCCAATAAAAATGGGATAGATCCAAAAACCAGTATCACGCACGCTGCGACTGGCAAAAGGTGTGACCACAATGCCCGCATCGCGTGCCGTTTCGTTTCCTTTTGATCAACTACAAAATATGCCACGATCGGTACAATAAACGGCATAAAAAATACACTAAAATAACAAATAGATGCAATGATCGACTGATCTCTATTCATATATTCGCTCCTTCATGATGAAAATTCCTTTCTCACTCATACGTTTATTGCGTATCAAAAGTTTCAAAATCATTCGAATTACATATGACCTTAGACACAAATTATATCTTTTTGCACCTAAGTATAGATTCTTCACGGATTACCCTTTAAAATATGTTGAAAAGATGGTGATTATCATTATAGGGGGTAATTATTTTGACAGATCATCATAATACTAACCACACGGCTCAAACGCTTTTAGACCTTATACAGAAACAGAAAAGCATGAACAGCGATATGATCAGGGAGCTTGAGACCATTCATCCGTCTCATCCAAAGTATGGTGATATCCGTTATTTAAAAGTACTGCTCGACAGCAGCAGCACCCATATTTTAAAGGATTTAACGCAACTCAGTCATTTAATGCCGAAGGAAGATGCGCAATAAAAGAAAAACCCCTCTTAACGAGGGGTTTCAGCGTGTAGGCAAACCCTCGCATTTTTTGTCAGGACTGCGCGCTGGTGCTCCCGAATGTCAAATTCGCTCCGCGCCAGTGCTCATCCTTCCTAGACTTCAAAGGTTTTCTATCACACTGAAAAGAAGACAAAGGGCTAAAATAAACATCATTTTAGCCCTTTGTCAACAATCTGAAACCCCTCTTAACGAGGGTTTTTTTATGATGACGTTACACTTTCTGTTTCTTTGACCAACTGTTTCATTCGTTCACGGTCTCGTTCTAAAATAGGCTTCAAGTATTGACCAGTGTAAGAAGCTTCTTCTTTTGCAATCTGCTCAGGAGTCCCAGAGGCAATGATCGTTCCGCCGCCTGCACCGCCCTCTGGTCCGAGATCAACGAGGTAATCAGCAGCCTTGATAATATCAAGGTTATGCTCAATCACTAGCACCGTATCTCCGTTTTCGACCAAACGCTGAAGCACTTTTAATAAACGGGCAATATCATCCACATGCAGACCTGTTGTCGGCTCGTCTAAAATATAAAGAGACCTTCCGTTTGAACGGCGGTGAAGCTCAGATGCTAATTTCACACGCTGCGCCTCTCCCCCGGACAATGTCGTCGCAGGCTGTCCAAGTGTAATGTATCCTAGCCCAACATCAAAAATCGTTTGAAGTTTCCGCTTAATTTTCGGGATATTCTCGAAAAATTGGAGTGCGTCCTCCACAGTCATTTCAAGGACATCGGCAATGTTTTTCCCTTTATATGTGACCTCAAGTGTCTCGCGGTTATAACGTTTCCCGTGGCACACCTCACAAGGCACATACACATCAGGTAAAAAGTGCATTTCGATTTTAATAATGCCATCTCCACGACACGCCTCACAGCGTCCGCCTTTGACGTTAAAGCTGAATCTGCCTTTTTTATAGCCTCGTACCTTTGCTTCATTGGTTTGTGCAAACACATCCCGCACATCATCAAATACGCCTGTATACGTAGCTGGATTGGATCTCGGCGTACGGCCGATTGGAGATTGATCAATATCAATCACCTTATCTAAGTGATCCATTCCTTTGATCTCTTTGTGCTGTCCTGGCTTCGCCTTCGCTCTGTGCAGTTTTTGCGCAAGTGATTTTAATAGAATTTCATTCACAAGCGTACTTTTCCCTGAGCCGGACACACCGGTCACAGCTGTAAAGACGCCTAGAGGAAACTTCGCATTGACGTTTTTCAGGTTGTTTTCTTTTGCACCTTTGATCTCAATGTAGCGGCCGTCAGGCTTTCTTCTTTCGATCGGCAGCGGAATAAATTTCTCACCCGATAAATATTGTCCTGTTAAAGATTTCTTGTCCTTCATGACTTCTTCCGGCGTCCCAGCTGAAATCACTTCTCCTCCATGAACTCCTGCTCCAGGTCCAATATCAATCAAATAATCAGCGGCCAGCATCGTATCCTCATCATGCTCTACGACAATGAGGGTGTTCCCGATGTCACGCATGTTTTTCAATGTCCCGATCAACCGGTCATTGTCACGCTGATGCAGACCAATGGATGGTTCATCTAATATATAAAGAACACCTGTCAGCCTTGACCCGATTTGAGTCGCCAGACGAATCCGCTGCGCCTCTCCGCCGGATAGTGTGCCCGCTGACCGGCTCAATGTGAGGTAATCTAATCCCACATTATTTAAGAAAGACAATCGTTCTTTGATTTCACGTAAAATGAGCTGGGCAATCTGCAAATCTTTCTCAGACAACTCGATTTCACCATATAAATCAAGGGCATCAGAGACAGACAAATCAGTGATTTCTCCGATATGTTTGCCATTGATCAGAACCGCAAGCGTTTCTTTTTTCAGACGATATCCTTTACATGTCGGACATGGCTGATTGGCCATATATTTTTCCATTTGCTCACGAATATAATCAGAGCTGGTTTCCTTATAGCGTCTCTCAATGTTACGAAGAACGCCTTCAAATTCAATTTCATTTTCACGTACCTGACCAAAATCATTTTCATATTTAAAATAAATCCGTTCAGAGCCGCTGCCATATAAAATTTTATCGAATAAATGCGACGGTATATCCTTCACTGGAATGTCCATGTCGATGCCGTAATGTGTACATACTGCCTCAAGAAGCTGAGGATAGTATTGTGAGCTTTGCGGCTCCCATGGGGCAATAGCATGCTGTCGTAACGTCAAATCCTTATTAGGAATGACGAGCTCAGGGTCAACTTCTAGTTTAGAGCCAAGCCCATCACAGCTCGGGCAGGCACCGAAAGGACTATTAAATGAAAACATTCTCGGCTCAAGCTCACCAATAGAGAATCCGCAGTGCGGACAAGCATGATGTTCACTGAATAACAGCTCTTCTTGTCCAATCACGTCAATCATCACACGGCCTTCACCTAGTCGCAGCGCCGTTTCAAGGGAGTCAGACAGCCGAGCCGCAACACCTTCCTTCACCACGATTCGGTCAATCACGACTTCAATGGAATGCTTCTTGTTCTTTTCAAGCTCGATCTCTTCTGACAGATCTTCCATCTCTCCGTCGACTCTTACTCGAACATAGCCCTGCTTTCGAATTTGATCAAGTACTTTGACATGTGTTCCTTTGCGGCCAGATACAACCGGAGCAAGCACTTGCAATTTCGTTCTTTCTGGATATTCTAAAATACGATCTGTCATCTGCTCAATCGTTTGGGACGTAATTTCAATTCCATGTATCGGACAAATAGGTTTCCCGACTCGAGCATACAAGAGACGTAAATAATCATAGATTTCAGTAACGGTTCCAACCGTTGATCTAGGGTTCCGGCTCGTCGTCTTCTGGTCAATACTAATCGCCGGAGAAAGACCTTCAATGGCATCTACATCCGGTTTATCCATTTGACCGAGAAATTGGCGCGCATACGCTGAAAGAGATTCAACGTACCTGCGCTGACCCTCTGCATAAATGGTATCAAAGGCAAGAGACGATTTTCCTGAACCAGATAAACCCGTGATGACCACTAGCTGGTCACGCGGGATATTCACATCAATATTTTTAAGGTTGTGGGCTCTAGCACCTTTCACCTCTATTCGTTCCATAGCCATCAGGCAATCATCCTTCCGCTTTTAGCTCTAGCAATAGATCTCTTAATTCTGCTGCTTTTTCAAAATCAAGCGCTTTTGCTGCATCTTTCATTTCCATCTCGACCTTTTCGATCACTTTTTCTCGTTCTTTTTTGCTCATTTTTGACAGCTTTGGTGCTGCATTTGTTTCATATTCTTCCGATTCCTCATGTATCTTTGTTGCCTTAATGGCATCTCTGATTTTCTTATGGATGGTTTGCGGAGTAATCCCAAATTTCTCATTATACGCCTCTTGCTGCTCTCGTCTGCGCTTCGTTTCTTGAATCGCAATATCCATTGATTTGGTCATTTTATCTGCATACATAATGACCCGGCCTTCTGAATTTCTCGCTGCACGGCCAATCGTCTGGATGAGGGATCTTTCAGAGCGTAAAAAGCCTTCTTTATCCGCATCTAAAATCGTCACGAGCGACACCTCTGGAATATCCAGTCCTTCACGAAGAAGGTTGATTCCCACAAGCACATCATATTTTCCGAGACGTAAATCTCGAATAATCTCAATCCGCTCAAGGGTTTTAATTTCTGAATGCAGATAATTGACCTTGATTCCGATCTCTTTTAAGTAATCTGTGAGATCCTCAGACATTTTCTTCGTCAGCGTAGTCACGAGCACACGCTCATTTTTCTCAATCCGAGCATGAATTTCTCCAATTAAGTCATCAATTTGACCTTCAATCGGACGCACTTCAATGATTGGATCAAGTAAACCTGTTGGACGAATAATTTGTTCCACAACCTCTGGGGTTTTCTCAAGCTCATAAGGACCAGGAGTGGCAGATACATGCACAATATGGTTGATATGCTTTTCAAACTCATCAAAGGTGAGCGGTCTGTTATCAAGTGCTGAAGGCAGACGGAATCCGTGATCAACCAACACTTGCTTTCTTGCTTGGTCCCCGTTGTACATCGCGCGGATTTGCGGGATCGTCACGTGTGACTCATCGACAACAATCATAAAATCATCTGGGAAATAATCAAGCAATGTGTAAGGTGTTGAACCAGGAGGGCGCAAGGTCAGATGCCTTGAGTAGTTCTCGATTCCTGAACAAAAGCCCATTTCTCTCATCATCTCAAGGTCATATCTTGTCCGCTGCTCAAGGCGCTGCGCTTCTAGCAATTTTCCATTATCTCGAAGCTTTTCGAGCTGCTCCTCAAGCTCTTGTTCAATATTAATAATTGCTTTTTCCATTTTTTCTTCTCTTGTGACGAAGTGAGATGCTGGGAAAATAGCCACATGTTCACGATCACCGAGTATTTCTCCAGTCAGTGCATCCACTTCACGAATACGTTCAATTTCATCACCGAAAAACTCCACTCTGATACAATGCTCATCACGTGAAGCAGGAAAAATTTCAACGACGTCTCCTCGTACTCTGAAGGTTCCGCGCTGAAAATCTATATCATTACGAGAATACTGAATGTCCACCAGCTTACGAAGAAGCTGATTGCGTTCAATCTCCATTTCAGTACGTAAAGACAGCACAAGCTCTCGGTATTCCTCTGGCGAACCTAAGCCATAAATACAGGACACACTGGCAATGATGATGACATCTCTCCGCTCAAATAACGAGGAAGTAGCGGAGTGTCTCAGCTTATCAATCTCATCATTGATGCTGGCATCCTTTTCAATAAATGTATCAGTCTGAGGCACATACGCCTCTGGCTGGTAATAATCATAGTAACTCACAAAATATTCGACAGCATTATTCGGAAAGAATTCCTTGAACTCGCTGTATAGCTGACCGGCAAGTGTCTTGTTATGCGCAATGACAAGTGTCGGTTTGTTCACTTCTTTGATCAGGTTGGATACAGTAAAGGTCTTTCCCGTACCTGTAGCACCTAACAGCGTTTGATGCTGTTTCCCCTGATGGATCCCCTCAACAAGCTTTTCAATCGCCTTCGGCTGATCTCCTTGGGGCTGATAGTTAGAAACTAATTCAAAGCGGTCACTCACATCAAAGCCTCCGTTTCGTTACGAAATCTATCTAATGAATATATTATCATAAAAGAACACAAAAATACGAACTAAAGTTCGGCTCTTACTTGATTTTTATTTCCAATACAGTCATACCCTCTCTTCAATGGCAAATAACCCTCTTACGAAAACCTTCCTTTCAGTATGGAACATTTTGGTGAGAGATATTCGATGAGCAGAAAAAGATCACAAAAAGAAAGCTGCACTCACTAGAATTCGTAAGCACAGCTTAAAAAACGTCACCTTTCGGCCTAGCACGCTCTTGATGATGACATCAATGATGTTTTTCAGCCTTTTCTCTTTTTTCAATTTCTTTTTTAGCCATATATAATGCCCCAGCTACTAAAGAAATTATATCTAATCCCACAATAAAGTAGGTTTCTGTATAGCCCTTCATGTACGAGGCAAATAAAAGCGCTGCTGTTAATGCAATGCCCACATAATGATTATAAGTAACCTTTGAAAATAAAATAACGAGCAGGAAAGGAAAAACAAGTGCAAATATGGCTTTTGTAATCACAAAAACCCTCCCTCTTCTTGGTCTACTTCCTTGATTATAGTAAAGATTGGCATATTGAACAATTCACAGTTTTCAATTTCACCTATTTTTCTTTCTGTTCGGAGACTTTTGTTATAGATATAGAAGGAAATTAGTGAGAATGTCCCCTTTGTAAAGATAGGTCTTTCCGTCTTTGACAGTAACATCCAATACATCCTATGATTAAAATGATAGTGCGCACTATCATTTTAAAAACTATAGAGAGACATACAAATCATTGGCTATTTGGATAAGGGGGCATTCCCATGTATTCAGTTTTATTTCATGCGGCTGAAGAATCCGCAGCACTCGCAGGGGCAAAAGGCCTGAATTTAATTAAATTAAACAATCACGGACTGCCAGTCCCAGATGGATTTATTATCAAAACCAACAGCTTTTCAAGCTTTCTTTCATATCACAACCTGCATCCAACTGAACAAAACCTTGCTAACAAAATCAAAGAAGCATCGTTTCCTTCTCAAATGGAAGCAGAACTCCTTTCGTCCTTTCAATCATTGCGGAAGACTTATCCCTCAGTTGCAGTTCGATCCTCTTCTGTTGCTGAAGATCTCGAAGGCGCCTCATTTGCAGGACAGTACGAGACCTATTTAAATATCAAAACAAATGAAGAATTCTTACAGGCTGTCAAAGAATGCTGGTCTTCTTATTTTGCAGCGAGAGTGACAGAATATAAGGAAGAGATGGATGAAAACGAGGAAGAGATGCCGCTCATGGCTGTTGTCGTTCAAGGATTGATCCATTCTGACGTCTCCGGAGTCATCTTTAGTGAGAATCCCGTATCGGGAAAAACAAATGAAATGATGCTGACAGCAAGCTACGGACTAGGAGAAGCAATCGTCTCCGGGCTTGTGACACCAGACACATTTATTGTAGACAAAGAGACACTTTCTATTGAAAAATCACTTGGAACGAAAGAGCTGCAAATTATTCCTTATCAAGAAGGTGTCATTGAACAGTCAGTAACGGAGGAAATGGCTGGGCAATATTGCCTGAATGATGACGAATTAGTAGAAATCACGCAAATCACCAAACAAGTAGAAGCACTTTATGGACATAGCGTCGATATCGAATTTGGAATAGCAAATGGCACATTTTATTTACTTCAAGCCAGGCCGATTACCGCAGCCCTCTCAAAAGCAGCAGATGAAACAGCGGGTACTTCTTTTCAAATGCAGCCAGATGAGCTGCAGGATTTCTGGATCTCAATGGACGATCATATGCCTGGGCCAACGAGTCCTCTCTTTTCAAGTCTGATCATCCCAGCATTAAAAAGCGGAATGAAGAAAAATGGTGAAAAATATCAAGTACCTGATCTGAATATTAAAAATATCAAGCTTTATAGAGGCCACCTGTACTCAGCACCGTCACTGCCTGAAGCGAGTGCAGAAGCTGCTCCAGTTTTTGATGAGCGCATATTTGAGTTATTTCCGCATTTAAGTGAACGTATGTATGAGATTTTAGAGAAAAATTTCTTTCCCTTTTACGAAAAACTCGATCACCAAATGAAGGAACCTATGACCATTGAAGAAGCCATCATCGGCTTCGAAGAATTAAAGGCTTTTTATATACAAGCCTACGATGATCATTTTGATATTGTCATACCACAAGTTATTCTATCGGCTATGATCGAAGACATGCTTGTGACATATACTGGTGATCAAACACAAGTGGTCCTGCTGCATGAGATGTTGATAGGCGTGATGAACAAATCTCTTGAAACAGACAAGAAGCTTTCTGATTTTGCAAAGAGTGTCCTTCAAGATCCTGAACTTCATCAAGCATTTATGAAGCATGAAAAGAACCCAGAGCTGCTTGATGCACTCAATCACTCGGAAAAAGGCAGACACTTCATTTTGGAATTAGAGGAGTTTCTTCAAGTCTATGGCTGGCGATCTGTTAAAAGTCATGACCTTACGGAAGAAACATGGGTGGAAAACCCTGAGTTTATACTAGATATCATCAGAAACAACATTCAATACCAATGTGATTTTGGTGAAGAATTTGCACAAGCCGTCATCAAAAGACAAGAGACATATGAACATTTTATGAGCCAAGTGAAGGATGAAGCGTTTAAAACAAAATTTGAGACACTTTATCAATTTGCCCTACAGGCCGCTAATATCCGTGATGATCATCACTTCTACATTGATGCCATGTTAGATGCTAAAGCCAGAGTATATCTATTAAAAATTGGCGAACTTCTTGTACAAAAAGGAGCGATTCCTCATCAAGAAGATCTATGGTATCTCTACGATGAGGAGGTACACACAGCGCTCACAACGTCTACAACATTCGATACGGTCATTGCACAAAGAAAAATCGAAATGAAAGAAAATGAAGACATTCAACCACCAGCTTATATGGGCACCCCAACTGAAGCTGAATTGCAGCAAGTGGAAAAAATGCTCGGTTCATTAAGAGAAAATGAAAATAACACAAACGATATGATCTATGGAATTGGCGCATCTAGCGGTATTGTTTCTGGAAGAGTAAAAGTCATTACATGTGCTGAGGAATTCTCACAATTTCAAAAGGATGATATTTTAGTTTGCAAAACAACCACACCTTTATGGACGAGCTTATTTAGAGATGCAAAAGCAGTCATAACCGATGCTGGAGGCATTTTGTCTCATTCAGCTATTATCGCTAGAGAGTATATGATGCCAGCTGTCCTAGGTACCCGAATAGCGACTGAAACACTTCAATCCGGTGACCTTGTGACAGTAGATGGTAGCAATGGACGCATTCAGATATTAAAACAGCATGCACGTGTCTAACTTTATCGTTTTGGGTCATATTGGCGGTCATAGGTTTTATCGGTATACTTACTTTGTTGCAAACACATTCATAACCTGAGGTGAGTATGCTTGTTAAAATCTACAAATCAACGAATCATTCGCGCAACAATGGATTTATTAACTGAAAAGGGCTATCAAAAAACCACAACCAAAGAAATAGCCACAAAAGCGAATGTCAGTGAAGCGACTATTTTTCGCAACTTTAAAAACAAACGCGGCGTCATTGCTGCCATTATGAAAATGAAATCAACACCGACGAAAACCTTAGAAGCAGAATTTAAAGGCGATTTATACACCGATTTAAAGTTTCTCGGTTCCTATTTCCTTGAAGATTTAACTTCAAAAAAAGAATTTATTTATATCAGCATGCGAGAACCGGCTATGTTTAAAGATTTGACCAGTCATGAAAAAATTTATCCTCAAGAACTAAGGGAAATGCTGATACAATATTTCAAAAAGATGAGTGCTCAGCATCATGTCTTAAAAGGAAAAGAAGACATTTATGCAGACATTTTCATTAGTACGTATTTCGGTTTTTTTATTCAGCAGCTAGAGCAAGACTTTCAACTCGTTTTAACACAAAAAGATGATTTTATTGAGACATACACACACATTTTCATGAGAGGAATTTCTCCCGCTTAAAGGGTGGAATTCTTCTTTTTTACAAAAGGTGGTATACACATTGAGGTTACAAAAAGAGAGCTTGATCATCTATTCTTTGTTACTTGGAGCTATACTAGTTCCGGTCAACTCAACGATGATCGCAGTCGCTCTATCATCCATATCAACTTATTATGATCAATCCATTTCAAACATTACTTGGGTTGTCACGATTTATCTTATTGTCATGGCGGTCACTCAGCCTATCGCTGGTAAGTTAGGAGATATATACGGACACCGCCGCATGTATTTAACCGGAGTAACACTCTTTTTAATCGGCTCGATTGGCTGTGCTTTAGCACCTAATCTAGCATTTCTCATCATCTTTCGATCCATTCAAGCAGCTGGCGGGGCTATTTTAACACCGAATAGCATTGCATTGATTCGTGCAACAGTATCACCCGAAAAACTGTCTAAAACAATGGGTTACTTTGGATTTGGTGCTGGTATTGGTGCCGCACTTGGACCTTTTATTGGATCGATTCTCATTCAGAGTTTTGACTGGCATTCCATATTCTTAGTGAATATCCCATTTCTGTTTCTTACACTTGTCACCGGTGTTTTACTCATTCCAAACATAAAGCATACACGCTTACAAGCAAGGGTAGATATCATCGGTTCATTGTATTTAACCATCGGAATTGCCACAATCATTCTATGCACAAAAAGCCAGTTACTAAATGAATATTTAATTTATGGCATTTTAGCATTGATTGTGATTCCTTTATTCTTTAAACATGTACGGAAAGTAAAGAATCCGATCATCGATTTGTCCCTATTTAAAAACAGTTCATTTACAAATGCGAATCTGTCGATCATGCTAAGTAATTTTGTCATGTACGCCATCCTTCTTATTATGCCGCTGTTTATGGAACAACAACTTGCCCTTTCTCATACACAAGGCGGTATGATTCTATCGGTATTTTCGCTTTGTATGTCTCTTAGCGGTTTGCTAGGGGCTAGACTTCATCCGAAAAAAGGCGCGAAAAAAATGATTCGCTTTTCATTTCTCTGCCTCACTTTATCAGGCATCATGTTAATTACACTGAGTCAGTACCCCTCCTTACCACTGCTAATCGTGACACTAATCGCAGGTGGAATTTCATCAGGGATTGGTATGACCAGTATGCAGATGGCTTCTTTAACTGCTGTTGATCAAAGCTTATCTGGTTCGGCATCTGGTATTTTCTCTACCTTTCGATATTTTGGCAGTATCATTTCATCGACATTGATTGGTATCATGAGTGGTTTCCAATCTTTATTTATTGTATTAATGGGCGCAGGAATCCTTGGTTTCCTTTTATCTCAACGCGTCAAAACAAGTTCCACCTCTCCATCATCGGGGCATTCCGCCTAATGACTCCCTGCGCTCTATGTTGATTTAGAGCGGGGGAGTTTTCATCATTTGTATCACTGTAAGCTAGAGCGGGTACAGTAATCAAATATTGAAAATCCTTTTTTAAAGATGAAAAAAAGCCATATGACTAGACAAAAAAGGAACTTTCGATCGAAATTGTCCCCGTTCACCCACCTAAAAGCTGTTTTTCATCTCTTCCAGTACTGATAACTTCGATTTTTTTTCACAATTTTTGTGGTATGCTTTTTGAAAATATAGGACGCAAAGGAGCGGAAGAATGGAACGTGCAAAATATGTTTTGATCTGTTTATCAGCTCTAATATTATTCCTGTCAGGCTGTGGCAAAGACCAGCAATTTAATCCACCTGGCAGCTCTCAATCGATCGCGGTCATCTCTCAATTAAAAAAAGCTTCCTTTTCAATAGTTGATTTACAAAAGAATAAAATGATCTCTTCCGTTGATTTAAAACATCCGCTCACTGACCTTATCCAAATCAACAAAGACGTCATCATTGCAACAAGTAAAGAAGGAGAATCGCTTATCGAAATTAATTTAAAAAAAGGTACAGCAACAGATTATATGGATGTGAATAAAGGGCTGACTTCTCTTACATATGATGCAGCTTCTCACACCTTAATTGCAGCGGATACACAGAAAAATGTCATTTATTTTATTGATACGCAGCGTAAAAAAATAAAAGCAACTGTGAAGACCGGAAAGTTACCTTCTTCTATGACACTTTCTTCTTCAGGTACTTTATTTGTTTTAAATGCAGAAAGTCATACTGTCTCCGTCATAGATATTGAGAAGCAAAAACATATACGTACGTTCTCTGTACTTGAACGGCCTTCTGGTATTCATTTTGATGGAAAGTCCATTTGGGTCGGTGGACACGGTAAACAAGGTACCTTAAATAAAAGCATTTTTTCTTACGACCCAAAAACAGGTAAAAAGCAGCGAGAAATGAAACTAGGCGTTATGCCCGTTGCATTCTTTTCAGAGAAAAATTCTTCTACTTTATATGTACTTTGTCATGGAGATCATACGCTATACAAAGTAGATACAGAGACAAATAAGCAGCTTGCTTCTGTTGAAACTGGTCAAAACCCGAATTATATCACCGCTGATACCACATCAATATATGTGAGTAACTTAGATGACAATTCAGTATCAATTATTGATAAACATACATTCATGATGAAAAATCGACTGAATGTCCCATCAGGACCTTATGCTATCGTGTTGGAGGAAAAGAAATGAAAGAACAAATGAATATTTTAATCGTAGACGATGAGTTCGATATGCTTGAGTTAATCGGATCCTTTTTAAAGAGACAAGGCTTTCACATCATCACAGCTAATAATGGAATGGATGCCTTACGTCAGCTTGAAAAGGAACCCGTTGACCTTGTTGTACTGGATATCATGATGCCTGATATGGATGGATTTGAAGTCTGTCAGCGTATTCGGCAAACATCTCAAATCCCCATTTTATTCTTAACAGCTAGAAGTTATGAGGAGGATCGAATTAGAGGTCTAGAAATTGGTGCGGATGACTACATCATGAAGCCTTTCAGTCTACGTGAGCTTGCAGCAAGAATTGAAACAACCTTGAGACGAATTAGAGGTCTTTCGCTAAAGCGCAGCCGAATACAGATTGGTGACATGGAGATTGATCAGGATGGCAGACAAGTCTATATCCATCAGGAGCCCATTAATTTAACTAGAAGAGAATTCGATTTACTCATGTTTCTTTTACTCAATCAAGGCCAAGTGTTTTCACGAGAACAGCTATATCAAAAATTGTGGGAATCACATTCCACGAGCGGCTCTTTACGAACAGTCGATACACATATCAAAACGCTACGACTGAAATTAAAGGGAGCGGAACGGCATATTAAAACCGTTTGGGGTGTCGGCTATAAGTTTGAGGAGGAAGAATGAAGCCTTTATCGATTAAAAAGAAAGTGCTCTTCTTAATCCTTGTAGTGACCGGAATCGTTGCTGCCTCAGCTCTTGCCCTTACCTATTACTTATACCAGCACTTATATATTGATAAACAGATCGATTCCTTAAGTTTACAAGGTAAAAAGTTGGCACAAATCTATCATAAACACGGGAAAGATACGTATTTTACCGATAGAATAAAATGGGCAAACGACTCAAGTCAGGCGAACATTATTTTTACAGATGACCCAATGGAGCTTTCAAGTGGTCTTCCTTTTGATACGAACACAAATGATAATCTCATTACGTTCAAGGAACGCCAAAAGCTCCTTCAAGGGGAAACCGTCGTGCTGATTAGAGAACACTCACAGTTTCATCAAGATATTCTTGGCATCGCTATCCCTGTTTTCTCAAGCAAAGATGAGCTATCGGGGACAATTTTTCTATCCATGCCCTTATCGGATGTGTATGAACCCTTTGTCCAAATCAGATTGACACTTGGCATATCCATTTTATTGATCCTGCTCCTGATTTTCTTTATCGGATATAAAAGCTCCAATAAAGTCGTGCGGACAATTAATCAAATGAAAGAAATTGCTATGGAAATGGAATCTGGTGATTTTTCAAAACGTATGGCTGTGACCAAAAACGGAGATGAGTTAAACCAGCTGAGCCGCTCCTTTAACAAACTGTCTTCTACCCTTGAAAAAGTTGAGCAGCACCGCAGGGAATTTCTTGCGAATGTCTCTCACGAACTTCGGACTCCGCTAAGTTATATGAAAGGATATGCTGAAGGAATTGAAGAAGGGATCATTGATCAAAAAAAAGGAATGCACATCATCCAGGATGAGGCCGCACGTTTAAGCCGGCTTGTGCACGATCTTTTAGACCTTGCGCAGCTAGAAGGTGATTCTTATCCACTAACGATGGAGCCAATTGTCTTTGCACAGCTGATTCATGACGTTCTTGATCAAATGGCATTTATCGCTAATCAAAAAGGCATTTATCTGAAACGAACACTTGATGAGGATTGTATTGTGTATGGCGATAGCGATCGGCTGCAACAAGTGGTTCGTAATTTACTGGACAATGCCATTCATTACACTCCCTCTGGAAAATCGATCTCGATTGAATTACTAGTTCACCAGCATATGGCTGAATTGAGAGTGACAGATGAGGGCAACGGCATTCCAAAAGAAGACCTTCCACATGTTTCTGAGCGATTTTACCGAGTAAATAAGGCACGTACGAGAAAAGATGGCGGCTCCGGTCTTGGACTAGCCATTGTCTATCAAATCATGAAAAAACATCATGGCACGTTCGATGTTCAATCTGAGCCAGGATGCAGTACGACAGCCATCATTCAGCTGCCAAATACTCCGATCGATGAAAACCTGCCTATGATATAACAAATTAGATTTTATAGGTAGGGTCATTCGCTTGATCCATATATGTGCATCAGTCGTCTAAATTCGAACAGCTATTTTCAGCCCCTTTTTGATCATCTACTTTTATGCATCAATTCCTTTCAAAAGGAGAGTCGATTGCTTCAGTTCAAACAATAAAACTATTAAAAAAGCGTGCCAGACCTTCTTCAAAAGTCCTGCACGCTTTTAAATTAAACAACTGTTTCAAACCGCTTTCTATTGATGAAGAAAGAAAGAGTGATGATGAGATAGATACCCATTGTGACCAAGGTTTGGACGATCGGAGTTGTTGATACTACGCCAATAAAAATGGCAATGATCGCAATGACAGAAAACCATGTCGTGAAAGGATACAGCTTGACGCGATATCCTCCTGGTGCTGTTACGCTTCGAGACTTTAGATGCCCAACAGCAATAATAAACCAGATGAATAAGACTGTGTAGCTTAAAGATCCCATTAAATAATTAAAGGTTTGACTTCCTACAAAAAGAGAGATTAATACGGCTGCATACAAAGTAGATGTACATACTAGAATCGCTCTGACTGGCACCTGCTGTTTCGACAGCTTAGAAAAACCCTTCCATACACGGCCATCCATCGCCTGTGTAAATAGTACCCTTGAAGAAGCATACAGACCAGAGTTCATAGAAGACAAGATCGCTAGTAAAATAATCCCGTTCATGATATCACTTGCATATGGCACACCAATCGTTGCAAACACCGTGACGAATGGACTCACTTGCTCATTGTTTACTTGATTCCAAGGAATCAAGCTGACGATGATGAAGAACGGAAGTACATAAAAACCGATGATTCGTACAAATGTACTTTGAATGGCCTTTGGGATGACTTTTTCAGGGTTTTTTGTTTCTGCTAATGTGACCCCAATCATTTCAGTTCCCCCATATGAATACACGACCACCAGCATTGCCGCAATTAAGCCGCCCGTTCCATTCGGGAAAAATCCCCCGTGGTCGGTTAAGTTGGATAATCCCGGTGCTGCATGCTGTCCGAATGAGACAAACAGCATCGTTAACCCAATGATAATAAATAAAAGAATGACAGCAATTTTTATAGAGGCTAACCAGTATTCTGTCTCAGCAAACATTTTGACTGAACAAACATTGATCAATGTCACAACAAGTGAAATGATTAACACAAGTGTCCATATTGGTACTTGCGGGAACCAGTACTGAATAAAGATTGCAGACACGATCGCTTCTGCTGCAATGTTCAGCACCCACATTTTCCAATAGATCCAGTCTAAGAAATAGGCGGGGTATTTGCCTAACACAGGTTCAATTAAATCACGAAATGTTCTAGCGCCAGGTCGTGCAACCGTCATTTCGGCAAGTCCTTGCATAATAAATAATAAAATAAGACCACCAATCATATATGCCAAAATGACAGCAGGACCCGCGATATCAATGGCAGAACTGCTTCCTTTAAACAGACCAGCACCGATGGCACCGCCAAGTGCGAGCATCATGATATGCCTTGACGTCATTGTTCGTTTTAACTGCACATGTTCCTTTTCCATTTTCTATAGCTCCTTTAAATTTGAATCTTCAGACAAATATAAGATAAAAGCATATAAAAAGGCCAGTCATCTCCTTGAAGAGACGACTGACCTTGCAACCGCGTTACCACTCTTATTGATTCAGACATAGCTGAATCCAACTTGAAACCCGATAACGGAGGTCACACGTAAAGACTTACTATTCATTCAGTCTTGCCGCTCCTTGAGCGAGTTCAATGATTCGTTTTACTGCGTTGCACCATCCCGCAGCTCTCTTAGAAAACGGATATTCATTTACTATTCTCAAGTCAAAGCGTTTTATAGTCAATTTGTCTATTTATCAAAGATTTTATTTTTTAAATATACTGACTAACCACGCAATTGTCAACAGCCTTTTTCAGACATTTTCTTTTAACGAATCCAAACGGCTACTTCATCCATCGGACGACGCGTTTTGCCGCGCTTTGGCTCAATGACTCGATACCCAAAGGCTGCCATGACAGAGATGTCGTACTGACCACCTTCAAGTAATTCTTCTTCCTTAAGAATACGATGAATCTCATCGTAGCTGAATCCCTCAACAGGGCATGAATCAATGCCGATTTGTGCCGCGGCTGTCATCATATTTCCAAGGGCAATATACGTTTGTTTGGAAGCCCAATCGAAGAGCGTACGGTCATTTTCCATCAAATGAAGATCATTCTCTTGGAATTCTTTGTAGCGTTCTTTTACCATTTCAAACGTTTCGTCTGTCATTCCCTTGATTTCCTTGTTGATGTATTCTGCATATGCTGAATCATACCGGGCGTCTGTTCTTGCCAAAATGATCACAAAATGGCTGGCAGTTGGAAGCTGCTTTTGCGCACCCCATGTATATTCTTTTAATTTCTCTCTAAATGCTTCATTTTGAACGACGAGAAATTTCCAAGGCTCAAATCCGACAGAGCTTGGGGAAAGTCTTCCTGTTTCTAAAATGAACGCAAAGTCATCTTCTGGAATCTTTTTCGTCGGGTCGAACTCTTTTGTCGCATGACGGAATTCATACGCCTCAATGATTTCTTTTTTTAATTGCTCTTTGTCTCGCATGGTATTCATCCTTTCTAGTGAACGATTAGGGTGTGAAGTTTCACCAATCCAATTTCTTTCCATTCCCATATAGAAATTGTTATGATAATAAAACAAACAGCCCGAATGTGTGATGTGATATCTCTATGGTAAAAGAAAAGCTTCCATTGATTCAAGTACGCACATTTTTGTTCGTTAGGTACAATCATGTTCGTTTATCACCCATTTCGTCTTAGAAAGGAGTGTAAAGATGAGTGCACCATCCAATCCAGTCAGTATTGTCAATCATGGCTGTCCCGTTTCAACCACAACGAGTGTAATAGGAGGAAAATGGAAAGGAGTGATCCTTTATCATTTGACTTGCGGTCCAAAACGATACAACGAATTACGCCGGCTTCTGCCCAGGATTTCTCAGCGTGTTCTCACGCTGCAATTGCGCGAGCTAGAACAAGACGGCGTTGTTCACAGAAAAGTCTATGAGGAGGTCCCTCCTCGTGTCGAATATTCACTCACTTCTCTTGGAGATACTTTAAAACCCATCATCTTCGCTATGCGTGAATGGGGCGAATCCTATGGAAAAGAAGCTCGCCCAAAAGAAAAAAGCTGCCATCTCTAGCAGCTTTTTTTTATGATGAAATCGCCGTTGATTCTTGCTGTGGATCATCCTTCACAAACAGGATGCCAAGCTGATGATGCTCCCCTTCGTAAGAAGCGCGTTTCTCAAACCTTGTCTGACCATTCAAGCCAATGATCTCAAGCTTTGTCAGAGCACGATTGGTTTGAAGGGCTTCGTAAAATTCCGAAACGGTTTTGACTTCAATTCCATTCACCTTTGTAATGACTTCTCCGATCTCAAGCTTTAAATCAGCTGCAGGTGTATTCGGAATGATTCCCAGCACCATCAGCCCTTGATTACGCTTAGAGAAGTAGAATGGAGCCGCATTGTCATTGACTCTCTGTTTCCATGAGAGGAAAGCTCTTCCGACAATCGCTATCAATACAGCTCCCCATGCAATCGGCTCAAACCAAATACTGGCAGCACCTAGTAAAGCAACAGCGAGTCCAAGCATGAGAATACGCCGTGCCGTAATTTGAATGCTCACAATTGGCAGTGATCCTTGAATCCGCTGCCCGAAACCGATGATGTATGGAATCAAAATAAATGAAAAGCTTTGATCGTGTACTTGAAGCACCGGCCACCATGGCAGAGAAGAAGTAAACTCACCTGCCGGCATCAGCAAAACAAGCGGTAAAAGCCACAGGCGGTTTGCCCGCTGCTGGCCAATCAAAAGTCCTCTCGCACTCATCACCATTGCAGGCGATGTTCGTAAATGCGCCGTTCGATAGGCTAGAATCCCCTCGGTCATTAATAAAAGACCTAGCAAAATAACAACGGCTGATGCATTCATCATTGAGAGCTGCGGCAGCCAAGAATGGCTCACTTGGACATACATTAGTCCAAGTGCCGCAATAAAACTGAAACCGAGTGTGTATGCAGACGAAAGCGCACTCGCCTTAAAGAATAAAGAGCAAACGATGGTCATCGCTGCAATCAGCACGATGAATCCAGGCGGGAGGGCAATCCCTAAGCCTACTGAAATGACGGATAGGCAAATCCCTAGAATCCATCCCTTTGAATATGTAAATTTAAGTTCATCGTATACATCTTCTATTCTTGTTTGAAACGCTTTTCTCTCCCGCTTTACGCGGATGTAGCCATGTAACAGGCTGATTAATATCATGAAATAAAAAAGAGGGTGGATTAAAAACAGACCGACCGCTTTTAATCCAGCTCCCATCCACTCCGAGCTCATTATCGTTCACCGCCCAAGTCAAGCATTTTCTCTTATTCTATCAAATAAATCGATGCTTGACACCAGGTTTATTTCTCCTGATTCATCCAAAGTGTGACATTCGACAGTGAAAAATCTTTTAAGTAGTGATTGACATCTACATCTAGTATGCCGCCGAGCAGCTGCATCGACCTCTTGATGTCGGTTAAGTTTATACCAAGTCTCTTATGATTATCCATTAAATAATTGAAGTATATCTCAGCACAGTCTTCATCGATTTCGTCGACTGATTCTACCGTTGTGTAATTGACCAAGTACCTGCTTAACAGCATGAGCAGACTTAATGCCTTTGTAGCGGAAAACGTCACATCTTTCGTACGACTCTTAAGCTCCTCTACCAACTCGTAATATTTTTTCTCTCTCACAATACTTGCCCTTTTCAATTGTGTACCCCCATTTACTAGTTCTTTTAAGAAAAGCGCAAACCTCGGTACAGCTTAATGCTCAAGCTGAATATCCGCAAAAAATAAAATATTTAAAATGAGTGCTACTTTATATTGTAAGAATTATTTATGTAACATACAACTTTCAAAAGTTTCATTTTCATGACATGTTTAAATCAACAGAAAGTCTCTTATATAAATATGTTATCGGGTAAAATCGAAGGAATGTTATGTTTTTTGTAAAATAAATGAATATATTTCTCGATATAATTTATTTTTAAGAATAAACTATTACATGTTCGTGACACTTATGAACCAAAAAAAAGAGGCATTTATTCGCCTCTTTATTTTTTAAGATATAGTGCTTTTAGTGCAGTCTGCAGTTGAAGATCATTTTTCTCATAGGATTTCACTTCATCCACCATTTTGTTCATCATTTTCGCTGTCTTCAGATCAATCACACCTGATTTATCGAGATTGTATGTGCTTTGGAAGGCTAGAACCGCCTTTTTCGTTTCTTCATCAAAGTAGCCGTCTACTCTGCCGGGGTCGAATGACAATCCCTTTAACAGCGTCTGTGCTTGTCTCACTTCTTCATTGTTCATATCCAGCTGAAGCGGTTCTTTCAGTTGAAGTGGGCCTACGGTAAAGTAATCTGGCTGATGAATCGCAATTGTCGGTACGACACCTTTTTTGTGAATCCAATTCCCTTTTGGCGTGAGCCATTTATACAGCGTTAATTTAATGTTACTGCCGTCACCCATTGGAACCGCCTGCTGCACAGTGCCTTTCCCAAAGGAGACATCACCGACGACTTCATATTTTCCGGCTTCTTTCATAGCACCAGCAAGTATTTCAGAAGCGGATGCACTGCCTTTATCGATTAAGACATTGACTGGATAAGGCTTCTGTTCTTTCCGTTTTGAAAAATACCGTTTCCTGTCGCCGTTCCGTTCTGCAATTTGAATATAAGGCTGATCCTTCGTAATAAAATGCTTCAAAATGTCTTCTACACTTTGCAGATAGCCGCCAGGGTTCCCTCTCACATCCAGCACAAGACCTTCTATGCCCTTTTTCTCGAGTTGTTTCAGGCTTGACGTGAAATCCTTCGCAGTATCTTCAGAAAAGCTAGAGATCGCGATATAGCCCGTTTTATGACCATTTACCTCTTTCACAGAAGAAGTCACGGTTTCAAGCGGAATTTCTTCTCGTTTGATATGGAATGTTAACTCTTTTTCAATCCCATTTCGTCTGATTTTCAGAGCGACAGATGTTCCTTTTTTTCCTCTGATTTTCAGTACAGCATCGTTTAAGCTTTTTTCTTTCATCGGCTCACCATCAATGCTGATGATTTCATCTTTCGGCTTTAGACCTGCTTTTGCCGCAGGGGATTTTTTAAAGGCAGAGACGATAATGATTTTTCCTTCATCCATTCCCACTTCTGCCCCAATTCCCTCAAAAGAAGAATCAAGCGAATCAGAAAATTGCTTGGCGGTTTGCTTGTCCATGTATACTGAGTACGGATCATTTAAAGTTGAAAGCATTCCTTGAATGGCGCCTTCAAGCAGCTTTTGGCGATCCACTTCCTCTACATATTCATTCGATATCAGGTCATAGGCTTTCTCGATTTTCTCCATCCCATTCTCTTTCGCCTTATCACTTGATTGAGCTTGTCCAGCCATTGCAACAGCTGCTTGCGGTGACTCCGCATGAGTTCCCTCTTTATGCGCCATCACCCCTGCACTTATTAATAGAACGACACTTGCCATAATAGATGCGATTTGTTTTTTCATATTTGGCCTCCTTCTTCAACTCTTCCTGATGACCTGAGTTATTATATGCCAGAAGAAGGGATTTCATGTAAAGACATTCTCCCGCGAAGGCTTGACTAATCATTTCATTAGGTGTAATTTTTATTTTGTTATGATCGAGAAGGAGTCTTCGCTATGTATATTATATTGACGATGCTTTTATTAGGAATTTTATTAGGATTTGTAGGAGCAGGCGGGGCTGGTTTTGTCATCGCATTGCTTACGTTAATTTTTGATATCCCTATCCATACCGCACTCGGGACGTCTTTAGCCGCAATGGCATTTACGACGTTATCAGGTGCATACAGCCACTACCGGGAAGGGAATATTCAGCTGAAATCTGGTTTGATTGTCGGAGCTTTGGCTTGTGTTGCTTCTTTTGCAGGAGCTAAGGTTGCTCCTTTTATTCCAGAAGAAAGTCTGCACTATTTAACAGCTGGAATGCTCTTTTTATCCGCTGTGTTTATGATGATCAAATTATTTGTTCTTAAGGAAGACACTGAGCATCAGCCGCTTTCTTCACGTCAGCTGCTCATAAGGGGTATTATTTTAGGACTTGTATCCGGATTGCTGTCAGGTATGTTTGGTATCGGGTCTGCACCATTTATTCAAGTAGGACTTTTGATTTTACTGAGACTTTCCATTCGACAGGCAGTTGGCACGACAATGCTTGTCATAATTCCGATTTCCATTGGTGGTGGAATTGGATATATTACAGAGGGCTATGTTGATTTTATCTTGCTGATTCAAATTTTAATCGGAACAGTATTAGGGGCATTTATTGGCGCAAAATTCACACGCCTTGCACCGAAGCTCTTATTGAAATCGGCTGTACTGTTAACACCTATTATTGCCGGTTTACTGCTGTTATTTTAATTTCATTTAGAATCAAAAAGGCCGATAACATGATGTTATCGGCTTTTTGATTAGCGGATATATTGCGCTGGATTGACTGCATTTGATTTAGCGCCATTCCATAATCCTTTATGAATTTCAAAGTGGAGATGCTGACCATGTGATTGGCCTGTATTCCCCATATATCCAAGGAATTGTCCTTGCTCGACTCTCTGCCCTGTGGACACACTTCTTGTAGACAGGTGGGCATATACCGTTTGATAGGTCTGTCCATTGATATTATGCGTAATGAATATCACATTCCCGTAGCTCGATGAGTAGCTTGAGTTCGTGACTGTTCCAGCTGCAGCTGCGACGACAGATACTGTGCCTTTTGCTGCAATATCTAAACCGTAGTGCTGTCCGCCTGAACGTCCGCCAAAGCCAGATGAGAATCGGCCAGCAGCTGGTTTAATAAAGCCGGAGCTGCTTGCTGGTGTATCAGATACTTGATCCGAGCCGCCGCTTTGAGGTGCAGGTGCACTTTTTTCAGCAGCTGCTTGTTCTGCTCTCTTCGCTTCTTCCTTTTGGCGGCGTGCTTCCTCAGACTTCACAGCCGCTTTTTGGTTCGCTAGAATTTCTTGTTCATTTTCAAGTTTGCCTAATTCATCATGGGCATGGTTCTTTTTATCTGTTACATCCCCTAAGATTTTCTCTTTTTCTTTTTGCTGTTTAGACAAATCCTTTTTCAACTCTTCTAGCTCTTTCAGAGATGTTTCAAGTCCATTTAGCTGATTATTTAGCTCTGCTTCTTTTTGCTCCACCAGCTTTAAATCATTTTCATGTTCTGTAATCATGTCTTTGTCTGCTTCGACAATGGTTGTGACAGCTCCAACACGACCGACAAAATCACTAAAGCTGCGAGCACCCAGCAGCACATCTAAATAGTTGATCGTACCGCCGCTTTTTTGCATCGAACGAATTCGATCTTTGAATATAGCTTTTCTTTTTTCAATTCGATCATTGATGACTTGAATGTCTTTTTTTAGTTTCTTGATCTCTTGCTTCGTTTGTTTGACTTCTTTTTCTTTTTCAGCGACTTTTTCAGTTGCAGCACTTACCTTGTGGTCAATCTTTTCAATTTCTTTTTTGAGCTTGGATTCTTTCTTTTCAAGCTTAGCCAGCTCTGATTTCTTTTTCTTCAAAGTGGATTCAGTCTTTGATGTTTTCTCTTCGATTTGTTGACGTTTTTGATCTAGGTCTTCGTATGCGAATGCACGATTCTCGTTCCCTGGAATGTATAGCCACGTTGTTCCAATAAACGCTGCCATTCCAGCCATCATCAGCTTTCTTTTCAAAACGATATTCCCCTCCTATGACAACTGCCTGCATAAAGAGTCGACCGGATGAATCGGTTCAACCGGTCACACCTTCTATCAAATTCTCGAGTGCTGCCATCAAAAATAGATTTATACTTTTAAGAATTTACGGATAGACGTCAAGCTTCCCCATACACCAATGATTGCACCGATCAATAGAAGGACCAGTGAAACTTGATAGACAAACGGGTTATATGGAAGCATGGAAATAAATGAGCCTTGTACTCTCGGTGCCACCCAGCCCACTGCATATTGATATGTGCCAAGCAATAGAGCGATTGGTATAATAGAACCAAATACACCAAGCAGTAATCCTTCAATAAAGAATGGCCAGCGGATAAACCAGTTCGTTGCACCTACGAGTTTCATAATCTCGATTTCTTTACGTCTAGCAAAAATCGTAATTTTGATCGTATTAGAGATCAAGAACATGGCTGTAAATAAAAGCCCAATAATGAGCGCAATACCTACATTTCGCGCCACTCCGACCACATTAAAGAGTCGGCTGACTTCTTCTTTTCCATAGGTTACTTTATACGTACCCTTTAAGTTTTCTAATTTCTTCGCTACTTTTGGTGTATCGTGTGGATCAGATGTTTTCACAATAAACGCATCGTTTAATGGGTTTTCTTGATCAACAAGTCCCATGGATTGTCCATTTTCACCAAAGCTTTTAATCAGCGCTTTTAGTTCGTCATCTTTAGATGAGTACTTCACATCACTGATTTCAGGAATCTTCTCAATTTCTGCTTTTAATTCATCCTGCTGCTTTTGATTCGCCGTTAATTCGATTAACACTTTTACTTCTACTTCTTTTTCAGCGTTCGATGCCATGTTATTCAAGTTGAGCATAATCACAAGAAAAACCCCAACTAAAATCAATGTGACAGTGACCGCACTAATTGATGCAAATGTCATCCACGTGTTTCTTCCAAGTGAACGGAAGCTCTCACGTAAATGCCGCGAGAGAGTTTTAATCATAAATGCCGTACTCCCCTCTTGCTTCGTCACGCACAATCATTCCATCTTCGATTGCGATGACACGTTTCTTCATGCTGTTTACAATTTCTTTGTTGTGTGTCGCCATGACGACTGTTGTTCCGCGGTTATTAATCTCTTCAAGTGTCTTCATGATTTCCAGAGATGTGTCTGGATCAAGGTTTCCTGTCGGCTCATCTGCAATGACAACCTCAGGACTATTCACGATCGAGCGAGCGATAGATACACGCTGCTGTTCACCGCCAGACAGCTGGTCAGGAAATTGTCGTGCTTTGTGCTTGAGCTGTACCAAATCAAGTACATCCAGCACTTTTTTCTTAATGATATGAGGCTGTTCCCCAATGACTTCAAGAGCAAATGCCACATTCTCAAACACCGTGAGGGTTGGAAGTAGTTTGAAATCTTGGAATACTACGCCAATTTCTCTTCTTACGTAAGGAATTTCTTTTTCCTTAATTGAGGCTAAATCTCTGCTATTAATTAAGATTTTCCCTTTGGTTGGCTTCTCTTCACGATACATCATTTTGATGAAAGTGGATTTACCAGCACCACTGGGACCAACAACATACACAAACTCTCCTGGGTGGATAGAGACATTGATTCCATTGATCGCCTTTACACCGTTAGGATAGATCTTGTAGACTTCCTTCATTTCAATCATGTAATCACCTAATCTTTTCTTATTGCTGACTAACAGCTTATCATGATGTTTTGACACTTATCGTCAAAAAACGTTATGTATGGTCACGCACATACCCTTCGATACGTACAAGCAATTTATGTCCTTTTCATCCAAAAAGATGAAAAAAATGAATCGTCTAAATTTCAACAACTCCAATTATACGTCATGAATCGACGCAATGGTATTACATTTATATTTCAAAACTTATAGTTAAAAGGTAAAAAGAACAATTAAAACCGATAAACATGTCTTTTTACCCTTATTTTTTTAATAAAATTTAATATAATACGTTTTCATACTATTCAAAAGTCTTTTTCTACATATAAAAACAAAAAAACCTTGTCGATTAGACAAAGGTTTTATTTTTTCCCTGCAAGCCATTTTGCCACTTCTTTTGCTTGCTTCTCATCTACCATTCCGCTTGGCATAGAGCCTTTACCATTCTGTGCAATATCTGCGATTTGGCTTTCATTATATTTCTTCCCTACTTCTTTCAGGCTTGGTCCGCCTCCACCAGATAGGTCTTTCCCATGACAGCCAATACAGTTTTGCTGATAAATTTCCTCACCACTGCTCACAGTTGAAGCACTTTTGCTGCCTTCTTTGTCACTGCTGCTTGAATTTCCTCCACAAGCCGCAAGAACAAGAAGCATCACTGCAAACAGCATCATTAATCCGCTTTTTTTCATCAATTTCCCTCCCTTACAATCATTTGGTCAACGCTATTATATCCTTGTTTACGCCCTTTTAAAACCCTCACCAAGCACCTCTTTTGCATCCATTACGATGACAAATGCTGATGCATCGATTGCTTTCACCACTTGTTTCAACTTTGTGAATTGTGACTGCCCAACGACACACATCAGAATTGGACGGTCATGGTCGGTATATCCACCGACTGCTGAGATCTTTGTGACACCACGGTCAATTTGATCAAATACTGCCTGCCTGACTTCATCCTCATGCCCTGTAATGATCATCGCCATTTTCGAATGACTGAAGCCGGCCTGTACGACATCAATCGTTTTACTTGAAATAAACACACCAATGACAGCGTACAGTCCCTCTTCAATCCCAAAAACAGTCATCGCAGCCAGGACAATTAGGCCATCCATCATCGCTAAACAGGTGCCAAGCGTGAGGCCTGTATATTTATTGATGATTTTGGCAGCGAGCGCCGTTCCACCTGTTGATCCATTTCCAAGGAACACGAGCCCTATTCCGATCCCAATCACCACTCCGCCAAAAATGGCTGCTAAGAGCGCTTCATGTGTCACAGGTGCAATATGTCTTGTGACAAACACCATCAAAGGTAAAAAAATAGAGCCAACGAGCGTTTTCACGCCAAATGTCCCGCCTAATAAATAAAAACCAGCGATAAACAGCGGAATATTGAGTCCCCATTGCACATACGCCGCCTCAAAGCCGAATGACTGCATAATCGTACTAATACCGCTCACTCCACCTGCAGCAATCTGATTCGGTAATAATAACGTATTAAATCCAATCGCCACAATGGCTGATCCGATTAAAATGAACAAGTAATTTTTCGCTTCAATCCATAATTGTGAATGTCCCTGCTTCATGTCTTTCTTCCTCCGTTACTTCTGAATGCACACCTATTTTAAGCCCTTCTAAACCGAATGTAAATAACAGCCAAATGCAGTGCTAATGGATTAATACTTTATCACACAAACGGATCAGCGTGCTTGCCGTTTGGCATAGGAGCAAATGATGGTATATTTAATATGTACATGAGAAAGAAGGGACATGCGATGAAGAAAATACTGAAGATAACAGGCATGACATTACTTGCACTGATCATCTTGGCTTTTGGTGCTTTCTATACATGGAGCCGCTTTACATACGGACCATCCGCCGCATTAAAAAAGCAAGTGAACATCGAGCAAGTGGAACATAAAAACGATGTGTATACATTTGCATCAGCAAAAAGCGATACTGGTATTATTCTCTATCCCGGGGCAAAGGTGGAACCAATTGCGTATACCTATATTGGGAATGAACTGATGAAAAAAGGTTATTCTGTCTTTATCCCTGACATGCCATTTTCGTTTGCGATTTTTAATACAAACAAAGCACACGATATTATGAAAGTTCATCAAACGATCAAACACTGGTATATTGGCGGTCATTCACTAGGCGGAACAGCTGCCGCTATGTTTGCAGAAAAAAACCAGCGCAAGCTCGACGGTCTCTTTTTCTTTGCGTCTTATCCAGCATCAGATAACTTGAAATCATCGTCCTTGAACGTACTCTCTATATCAGGTGAAAAGGATGGGCTTGCGACACAAGAGAAAATCAAGAAATCGAAAACAAATCTGCCGTCTCAAACCGTTTACCATGAAATAAAAGGCGGGAACCATGCTCAGTTTGGCATGTACGGCAAACAAAAAGGTGATCAGCCTGCGGACATTCCAGCCCTCACGCAGCAAAAGGATATCATTCAGACCATGCTTGAATGGCTAAAACCAGCAAAAAAGCTCCCGTAATAGGAGCTTTTCATTTTTACTTTTTCGTCGCTTCTAAAAACTCTTCAGCGTCTGCTACAGCTAAACCAATGGCTTCCTCCCAAAAGGCTTTTTGGGTAAGATCGACGCCTAAATGCTTATGAGCCAAATCTTCTACTGTCATTGAAGCTGTATCCTTTAGTAATGCAATGTACTTCTCTTCAAACGAAGTACCAGCCCGCAAGGCTTTTGCATAAATCCCTAGTGAGAACATGTAGCCAAATGTGTATGGGAAATTATAAAACGGTACACCTGTGATATGGAAATGCAGCTTAGACGCCCAGAAATGTGGATGGTATTCATCTAAAGAGTCACCGAAGGCTTCCTTCTGCGCTTCTACCATCAGCTCATTCAACCGATCCGCCGGCACTTCTCCTTGTTTACGCTCTTCATAAAAACGCTGTTCAAATAAGAAACGAGATTGAATGTTCATGAAAAATGCTACACTCCGCTGAAGCTTATCCTCTAACAAACTGAGACGCTCCTCTTCATTTGCCGCTTCTTTTAATGAAGCATCAGCCACAATCATTTCTGCAAATGTCGACGCCGTTTCAGCTACATTCATCGCATATTTGCGATTAAGAATGCGAACATCCTGCATCACTTCCTGATGGAACGAATGACCAAGCTCATGCGCGAGTGTCGCCACATTGGATGGACTTCCTGAGAAGGTCATAAAAATGCGTGACTCCCCGCTGTCAGGAAAATTTGTACAAAAACCGCCTACTCGTTTGTTTGGACGATCCTCAGCTTCTACCCAGCGTTCATTAAAGGCTTTTTCTGTAAAGGCAGCAAGCTCTTTTCCAAATCCAGCGAAATGTTTCACAATAAAAGCAGCTGCTTCTTGATAGGGATAGATCTTGGTTTCACTGCCAATAGGAGCCCCAACATCAAACCAGCTTAGCTTATCCACTCCAAGCATGTCAGCCTTTCGATGTAAGTAATCAATGAATGGCTGCTTATGTTCATCAATCACAGACCACATTGCATCAAGGGTTTCTTGTTTCATCCGGCAAATATCAAGCGGCTCTTTTAAAATATGATCCCAGCCTCTTGCTTCATATACTTGTAAACGGAAACCTGCCAGATGATTAAGCGTGCTTGCAAATAGATGTTCATCCTGTGTCCATGCGTGCTCTAAGTTATGATATACGGCCTTTCTGACTTCACGATCTGAATCATCCATCGCATTTTCCGCTTGGCCGACAGAGATCATCTGCGTTTCACCATCTTGTTCAAATGGAATCATAATCTTATTCACCAAGCTAGAATAAAGCTCATCCCACGCATGGTAGCCATCTACGGCTAGCTTTTGAATCAACGTTTCTTGTTCAACAGGCAATTGATCCTTCACGCGCTCTCTGCGTTCATTTAATATGTAGCGTACATCTGAAAAGGCCTCTGAATTCAAGAGATCTTCCCATTTTCCAGGAGAGATGGCAGCAAGCGCTTGATCAAACAGCGCAAGAATGGTACCTAAATCAGCTTCAAGCTTGGCTATCGTACCTCGAAGACTGCCAGCCTTCATATCCTTTGTATTTTGAGATTGAAGACAGGATACAAATGAACCTGCTTGAGACAGTTTTTTATATGTGGTTTCATACGTGTCAAGGACAGACGTTAACCTGCTTTCAATGTGTGTATCTTCTTTTGAAAAGGCATCGACCTTTTGTCTTAATTCATCTAATAGCTGCTGAATGTGTTGCAGGTATGTTTTAAATTCTGGTGAAGAACTGCCTCCTTTAAAAAAGGCATCTAAATCCCACGTCTCTTGTAATGGTGTTAATCCCAAAATATTTCCCCCTTTATTTGCTAATTTCATCATACAAAGGATATAGAGTCAGTATGGCATATGTATTCCTTTATATTCATTATATTTTCTCACAATTAAAAAAACCCAGCAAGAAGCCGAGTTTTTATGATAATTTCGAACGTAAGTAAGCATCGATAAATGAATCTAAATCTCCATCCATGACCGCTTGAACATTTCCCATCTCCGTATTGGTTCGATGGTCTTTCACAAGAGAATACGGATGGAATACATAAGAGCGAATTTGGCTTCCCCAGCCAATTTCTTTCTGCTCTCCTCTAATTTCATCCAATTCAGCCTGCTGTTCTTCGATCCGTCTTTGATAAAGTTTCGATTTCAGCATTTTCATCGCACGTTCTCTGTTTTTGATTTGTGACCTTTCTGTTTGGCATGTGACCACAACATTGGTTGGTATGTGTGTGATACGAACGGCAGAGTCAGTCGTATTGACATGCTGTCCACCTGCGCCGCTTGCACGATACGTATCTACCTTGATATCTTCTGTCCGAATATCAATATCAATTTCTTCATTGAACTCTGGCATGACATCACAGGAAACGAAGGACGTATGCCTGCGGCCAGATGAATCAAAAGGAGAAATACGAACCAAACGATGGACACCTTTTTCTGCTTTTAAGTACCCGTATGCGTTATGCCCTTTGATGAGCAATGTCACAGATTTAATTCCTGCTTCATCACCAGGAAGATAATCAAGCGTTTCTACCTTAAAGCCTCTGCGCTCTGCCCAGCGAGTATACATTCTCAGAAGCATAGAACCCCAGTCCTGTGATTCAGTACCGCCTGCACCAGGGTGAAGCTCAAGAATGGCATTGTTTTTATCATATGGTTCACTTAAGAGAAGCTGCAACTCAAACTCGTTAAACTGCTTGGTTAAGTTCTTCAGCTCTTTTTCAAGCTCTGCATGAAGCTCCTCGTCATAATCTTCCTTTAATAGGTCATGTGTCATTTGCAGCTCTTCATGAGATTCACTGAGCTCATGGTATGCATTCACATTATCCTTTAGTGCATTGGCTTCATTGATGACGCCTTGTGCCTTTTGCTGATCATTCCAAAAATCAGCTTCTGACATTGTCGCTTCGAGTTCTGCAATTTTGGCTTCTTTTGTTTCGAGGTCAAAGAGACCCCCTAAAATCAGCTAGCCTGCTAGCCATATTTTCAAGCTCTTGTCTAATTTCTACTAATTCCATATCCTTCACCTCATAGATGTATGGGGGCTGACATGAATAGAAAGAGGTTTTCACCTCTTTCCATTACTTATTCTGTCTTCCCATGACAATTTTTATATTTCTTGCCGCTTCCGCAGTGACATGGTGAGTTTCGCCCAATGTCTACGACTTTACGTACCGGCTTCTTTTTCACTGTCTTCTCCTCATCACCCTCTTGAGGCTGATGAGCAGTTGTTTGGCCTTGAACGACTTCTTCACGTTCTAGGTTGTTTTGAATTTCTGATTTTAAGACATATTTGGCTACATCATCTTCGATTGAAGCAACCATATGCTCAAACATCGCAAATCCTTCCATTTGATACTCACGAAGCGGATTTGTTTGTGCATACGCGCGTAAATGAATCCCTTGACGCAGCTGATCCATTGCATCGATATGATCCATCCACTTTGAATCCACCGCACGAAGAACGATGACTTTTTCAAATTCTCGCATTTGTTCATCGCCATATGTTTCTTCTTTCGCATCGTATTTTTCTTTAATACGATCCATGATGAAGGAGGTGATTTCATCTGCTTCTTTGCCATAAATATCTTTGACCGAAATAGCTCCTTCATCTAAATAGTTCGTGTTGATTAATTCAACAAGCCCATCTAGTTTCCATTCTTCAGGAAGCTCTTCTTTCGGCGTATAAGAACCAACAGCCCGCTCAATTGAAGATTGCATCATATTGATGACAATCGATTTTAAGTTATCAGAATCGATGACTTCAAAGCGCTGTTTGTAAATCACTTCACGCTGCTGACGAAGTACATCGTCATATTGCAGAAGCTGTTTACGGGAATCAAAGTTGTTCCCCTCGACGCGTTTTTGAGATGATTCAACGGCTTTAGACACCATTTTACTTTGGATAGGTGTAGAGTCATCCATGCCAAAGCGGTCAAGCATCGCCATCGTGCGCTCTGCACCAAATCGGCGCATCAATTCATCTTCCATGGAGAGATAGAATTGAGTAATCCCTGGGTCTCCTTGACGACCAGAACGTCCGCGAAGCTGGTTATCAATACGTCGTGATTCATGACGCTCTGTCCCAATCACAGCTAGACCGCCAAGCTCTTTGACGCCTTCGCCAAGCTTGATGTCCGTACCACGACCTGCCATGTTTGTCGCAATGGTGACGGCACCTTTTTGACCAGCCTCTTCAATAATTTGTGCCTCACGCTCATGGTTTTTCGCATTTAACACTTGATGAGGAATCCCTTTATTTTTAAGCAGCTTAGAAATAAGCTCAGATGTCTCAACCGCTACTGTTCCGACAAGAACTGGCTGCCCTGTCATATAGCGCTGCGCAACATCCTCAGCCACTGCTTTAAATTTACCTTCCATTGTGCGGTAAATTAAATCAGGTCTGTCATCACGAACCACTGGTTGATTGGTCGGAATTGTCACAACCTGCATGTTGTAAATGTTACGGAATTCTTCTTCTTCCGTTTTCGCTGTACCAGTCATACCAGATAGCTTTTCATACATACGGAAGTAGTTCTGGAACGTAATCGTTGCAAGGGTCATACTTTCGTTCTGCACTTCGAGACCTTCTTTTGCCTCAATAGCTTGATGCAGACCTTCACTATAACGGCGTCCTTTCATTAAACGTCCTGTAAAAGAGTCAACAATAACGACTTGGCCTTCTTCAACGACATAATCTACATCTTTTTGCATCGCAACATGTGCCTTCAGCGCCTGAGCGATGTGATGGTTCAGCGCAACATGCTTAACATCAAATAAGTTCTCGATGCCGAATGCTTTTTCCGCCTTCGTCATTCCGCTTTCTGTCAGCTGTACACTTTTTGTTTTAATATCATATGTGAAATCATCTTCTATTTTTAATGTACGAACAAATGCATTGGCTTGTACGTAAAGCTTTGTAGATTTCGCAGCTTGTCCAGAAATGATAAGAGGTGTTCTCGCTTCATCAATTAAGATGGAGTCAACCTCATCGATCACGGCATAATGAAGCGGTCTTTGAACCATTTGCTCTTTGTAAAGCACCATGTTATCTCGTAAATAGTCAAAGCCCAGTTCATTGTTTGTTGAATACGTGATATCAGCGGCATACGCTTCTCTTTTTTCATCTTTGTCTAAGCTGTTTAAGTTTAAGCCAACCGTTAAGCCAAGAAATTCAAAAATCTTGCCCATTTCCTCTGCATCACGGCTTGCCAAATATTCGTTGACTGTCACAATGTGGACGCCTTTTCCAGAAAGAGCATTTAAATAAACAGGCATTGTTGATGTCAACGTTTTACCTTCACCTGTTTTCATCTCAGAGATGTTGCCTTCATGAAGCGCGATCCCCCCCATGAGCTGCACCTTAAACGGGTACATTCCTGTCACGCGGCGTGATGCCTCGCGAACCGTTGCAAATGCTTCAACCAACAGGTCATCCACGGATTGTCCTTTTTCAAGTTTTTCTTTAAATTCAATCGTTTTATTTCGTAAAGCCTCGTCAGATAATTTCTCGAAATCTTGTGCGAGAGCTTCGATTTCATTTGCTTTTTTTTCATATTTGCTGATCGTACGTTTCGTAGGATCAAACACTTTGTTTAAGATTCCAAGCATATAATAACGCTCCTCTATTTCATGCAATTTTTCGGCATGTCCAAAAGATTGACAGGTCCATATTTACCTGCATTTATCATACCATACCTTCCTTCATTTCCAAAGAATTTGCAATGATTTCGCACAAAAAACCCGCCCCTTATGAAGGGAACGGGTTTACTTTTTTTAGGTTGTTTTTAGATCAGATTAAGCGTTTGGCTCAATGAGTCCATATTTGCCATCATTTCGGCGATAGACCACATTGGTCAAATTTGTCTCAGCATTTGTGAAGACGAAGAAACTATGACCTAACATGTTCATTTGAAGAATGGCCTCTTCGCTATCCATCGGTTTTAAATTGAATCGTTTTTGTCTGACGATTTCTGTTTCATCAATTTCTTCGTCATCTTGAACAGCTACATCAGCCGTCCCATTTCCTCCAGCAAATAAGTGTTTTTTGGCACCTTGCTCGCGGAATTTACGGTTTACTTTTGTTTTGTGTTTTCGAATTTGACGTTCTAATTTACTGGCTGCTAGGTCTACTGCATTGTACATATCTTCATTATGCACCTCAGCTCGAAGTGCTAGATCAGTCATTGGAATGGTAACCTCAACTTTAGATTCTTGATCATTGTAAAACTTCAAGTTCACGTTGACTGAAGCATCTACGTCTGTTTCAAAATAACGCTCCAGCTTTCCAATTTTTTTCTCGACATGATCTCTTAGTGCAGGTGTTACGTCGATGTTTTCTCCTCTGACATTGTAATTCATGTAAAGAACGCCTCCTTTAAAATTAAGGATATGTAAACCTATTTCTACTTTTCCCTCCTTTTCTCCTGCTCAAACGTAAAAAAAATGTGAATATTCATTGAAATTTGTCGAATTTTGCGGTGCTTCAACTGTTGCTTGATAGGTGATGAATATATATTCGGCTCATTCTTGAAAAAGACCAGCTCACGTTTAAATCGTGAAAGATGAAATGGATGTTTTCAGCGAATGAGATAAGGTTTTTAAATCTTCCGCCGCTGCTTTCATCTCTTCATTTGCCGCCAATGATTCTTCAACAGCAGCAGACATGTACTCCGTCTCTTCTGAATTGCGTTTGGCTCCTTCTTCAATGACCCCAACCGTCTGAGATATTTCCTCTGTACTAGCTGAAATTTGCTCTGCAGTGGCTGAAAGCTCCTCTGCTTTCATCGAAATATCACGAATAGATTCCAGGATTTCATGAAAACTCTGTTCAGACAATTGCGATACTTTCACACCTTCTGCTACATCCTGCTCAACCTTTGTCATCGAGTGTGATGATTTTTCAGTATCTTTGTTCACGTTCGCGAGTAATTGACTAATTTGATCTGTCAGCTGACTAGATTCTTCCGCCAGTTTCCTCACTTCATCTGCTACAACCGCAAAGCCTCTTCCATGTTCTCCTGCTCTTGCCGCTTCAATAGCAGCATTTAAAGCAAGCAAATTCGTTTGGTCAGCAATGGCATGGATATGACCTAACAAATCTTCAATGCCAGTAAACTGGGTTTGTACATGAGCCATTGTGGAATGGTGTTCATTCACAGACGCTTTTATAGAGTTCATTTGTTTTACAAATTGCTGAATAAGTGCTGCACCCTCTTCAGCCTTTTCAGTCACTGAAATTGAGTGACCCGAAACATCGGATGTATGTTCAGCTGCATTTTGCATACCAGTCGAGACTTCTTGAATCGCAGAAGCTACTTTTCCGACCGCGTCTGATTGTTCACGTGAAGCTTCACCGACCTGTTCAATCGAACTAGACGTCTGCTCACTTGCCGATATTGTTTGATGAATGGTTTCCTCAAACTGAGCAGCAGAATCAGCTAATTGTCTTGATCCATTTTGCACCTGTAAAATGAGTTGACGTAAATGAGTCGTCATTTGATTAAAAGCGGTACCGAGTTGGCCAATCTCATTTTTAGAGGTCACTTCAATCTCTTCAAGTGTAAGATCACCATCTGCCATCCTTCTCGCGGCATTTGTGACAGAAACAATCGGCTTTGTCATACGATAAACGAATCTTGTCCCAATCACCAAAAAGCCAACAATAATGACCGCACTAACTAGAATGAGTGTGAATAGTAATTGGTTACTGTCTTGATTGAGCTGATTGATTTTCTGGTCACGTTGCTTCAACTGGGTTTGAGCAAATTCTTTTGTAAAGGTATGTATTTCTTGTTCGATAGGCTGTAATTCTTGACTGAGGCGGGTGTTGAATTCTTTTTGATTTTGCATATTCAATGAATTAAATAGTCGGTTCGTTGAGGTGTAGTAAAGATAATTTTTTTCTGAGATTTGATCTAATAGATTTTTTGCTTGTTTGACAGCGCTCATTTTTGAAGCTTCAGTTGTTTTCTTATTAATCTCTTCATATGTTTGCTCAATTTTCTGTAAATTTTCAGCATCTTGCACGACAACATAGGTTTTGATTTGCGCTTCCTGCTTTTGCAAAAGCGCCTCTAATTCCAGTGAGGTCTGATAAAGCTTCACTTCTTTGCTGAGAAGCGTCTTGTAGGATTGATCTGTTTTGTAATAGATAAAGCTTGAGAACCCTAAAATACTGACAAACAATACACATATGACAATAAGCCCAAACAAAAATTGATTTTTTAGTCTCATAATTTCCTCCGAAAGTCTGAATTGAACAAAAATTAATGAATGACATACGGCCTCATACAGGCATGTATTTCATCCATCCACTTTCTATATTCAGGTATAAAATATGCTTTAAGGAATGATTGGAAGTGTATTGAAGGGAATGTATAGAAAGCTAGTATATCAAAACTTAAAAAAATTTGATCAAACGAACGAATCGTTTTGGCAAAGTGCTCATTTTCTATAATTGAAAGCAGAAGGGGATGTGTTGTCTCTAAATGAAAGAAGGCATGGATCAGATCATTAAAGATCCGATCCCCTTCTGTTTTAGCAAAATCCTTCTCAATTTCATCTAAATATTTTAGACTCTCTTCTATCGTAAATAGAAGTTCATAATATGTGGTTAATAAAATATAGTCATCTGAACGATACGCCACAGGTCTCACCTAATTATTTCCGTTTATCGTAATATACGCCGTCACTCGTCATAGGCTGGTATGGATTTTGATAATTCAGCTGTTTTGTTTTCTTTCTTTGAATGGCTTGAATATCTGCTTTGATCCCATTTTGGATCACAGTTAATTGCTTCGCCATCTGTTGATCTGTTTGGATGATTTCTTTGATTTTCTCTTTTTCTTGATCTGTCAGCTCATGCTGAATATCTCTCATTAATTCGTCTCTCTCAATCAAAAAGGCATCAAAGTCTTCAACCAAGGTGTCACTTTGCGGATTTGCCGCTATTTCGGCTGCCATTTTTAATGTTTGGTCATGCAGCTGGTCCACAATACTCATAGAGATCCCCCGATAGAGTGATGGCGCCCTTTTCGATCGGTTTGAATAACTTCCTTCCATGCATCACGAAAATCAGTTACGTATTGCTCTACTTCATTCAACATCTCTTCGTCATTTTGAAGATTGGCTTCAATCAGTCTGCGATAAATGTAATCATACATACTTGCCATACTCTTTGATACGTCATAAGATCGATTTAAGGTGACATTTAATTCTTGAATGATGTTTTGAGCCTTTTTCAGGTTCACATTTCTCGTTTCTGCATCCTCTTTTTGAATGGCATACTTCGCTAGTCTAATGAACTTTAAGCAGCCTTCATAAAGCATAAGCGTCAACTCAGCAGGTGTTGCAGTCTCAATAGAATTTTTCTGATAGGCGGCATAAGGGTTCTTTATTGCCATATGTTATAAACCTCCAATTATTGTCCAAGCAGTTGAGAAAGATAGCCAGATTGGTTGTTTAGCTTTTGAATCGCGCTATCCATGGCGCTAAACTTTTTGTAGTAGCGGGTTTCAACCATTTTTAAACGATCTTGGAATGTATCCATTCGTTTTGTTAAAGAATCAAGGTCCTTACCAAGTCCGTATTCCTTTAATTGCATTGTTGTGCTGCCAGCTTTAGTTTGAATGCTCTTCGTGAAGGCTGATAAGGAATTTTTGATACGATGAATGATTCCTTGTTCTTGATATTGCTGCTGCGCTTTATCTTTATCTTTTGAATCCACATTTAGCGAACCTGACATAAATATTTGACTGATCTTCTGTGGGTCTTCTTCAATGGCTTTTCTTAGTTTCGGTTCATCAATGACAAGCTTTCCGCCATCTTTATATTTATCTGAAGTGGTAATTCCGATTTGTGTCATGTGAATTCTATTCCCATCACTTGTCGTAATATCAGCATAAAAATCACTTCTTATTTTAGAGGCACCACCTCGTAAAATGGAATCACTTCTCAGCAAGCCAGACTTCGCTGTCGTTTCCCATAGCTCCACTTCTTTGTCAGACATTGCTTTTTTCTCTTCAGCTGTTAAAGGATGATAGTCCCTATTTCTTTTTTCATTGACTTTGCCATTGACCTGCTCAACAAGTTCATTGTATTTATCAACAAATTGTTTAATTTTATCAAAGATTGTATCGACATCTGTTGAAACGTTTAAGCTGACAGGCTTATCGGTTGTCCCTTTAAGCTCGTACGTAATACCAGCCTGCTCAAATGTATTGTTGTTATTTTCCATTTTCAGACCATTAATCTCGTATTGTGCTTTTTGCCCTTGAGTGGTCGCAACTAATTTGTTATCTCCATCCACTTGGAAGCCTAATTGAGTGAAGAATGAAGCTGAATTACCATCAGCTGCTTTAATACTGACACCTTCTCCCGTTGTCCGTGAAGTGAGAGCGACCGTATCGACATAGTTTGATCCGTCAAAGATCTGTCCTTTGTAAGCCGTCACACCTAATTGCGAGTTGTTCAGCTTTTTCACGATGTCATCAATTGTATCGGTATCAGAAGTATTGATCGTCACCGTTTTCGGTTTTGTCGAATCTGGTGTCGTCACTTCGAATGTAAACGTGCCATTTGTTGGTGTAAATCCAGATGTACCAGATGATCTGAAGACGGAAGCTGTCGCTAATTGGGTGACATTGATTGAGCCAGAGGTAGCATTAGTTGAGCCAGTTGCTGTGACAGCAGATTCATTTGAGCTTGTCACCTTTTTTGCGCCATATGTACTTGGACGCGTTAAGTTTAAACTGTTGATCAAATCATCTAATTCTTTGACTTTCGAGTTCACCTCGCGATAGCTGTCTCTTTGCCATTCAAGTGTTTGTTTCTGGCGTGTCATTTTATCAAGTGGTGCTTGCTCAGTTTTCATTAGCTTTGATACGATTTCATCAATATCAAACACATTTGAAAATCCAGTAATTCGATTGACCATTTTTTATGTTCTCCCTTCACTTACATTCTTTTATCTACAAATAAACCGACAATTTCTGTCATTGCCGCATAGAAATCAAGCCATTCCTTGGAAGGAATTTCTCTAATGACTTCTTCTGTTTGGTTATCTACGACTTTGACATAATATTCATTGAGTTTTTCATGTAATTCAAATTGCAGATGAAATTGAGTGGGCTCAATGAGCTTGTTTGCTCCTTGAAGCGTTTTTTCAATTTCTTCTTTTGAAACGACCTTGCCATTTGCTTGTAAATCAGAGTTTACATTGTCATTCTGGTTATTAGAAACACGGGTTTGAAATGCATCGATAATTGGCTCTAGCGATGTCAACTTACCAACAGACATAGTTATTCAGCTCCTGTGCTTTAATCTATCTTTTATATCGGCTTTGAATTTTCAAATTAAATATAGATGGACAGATTTGTTAAAGTTTCATATAGATTATAAACACACACATCGAAACGCTTTCATACGGAGAAGGACAACTGAATTAGATAAAAAAATCCTCACTTTTTTTGTGAGGATAATTGAGTGAGGAGATCTACGGATAAACTCGCAGCACGACTGTTCTCTTCTTGAATAGACAGGTACACTTCTTTCCTGTGAATATCAATGTGCTTAGGAGCTTCAATCCCGATTTTCACTTGATCTCCTTCGATTGAAATAATCTTGACTTCAATATCATCGCCAATTTGAATCGACTGGTTTAATTTACGCGAGAGAACTAACATGAGGATGCCACCTCTAACAAATGTTTTGTATGATAGGCTGAATCATGCAAAATCACCTGCTTGGCTTTCATGTTTTTCCGGTTCACAATAATAGGCGCTCTTAAATTGGCTGTCGTTTTTTCAATAGAAGATTCCATTGTTAAGATCACCATGACTTCCACATCATTGGCATCTTCTACTTCTAGAATATCTACGACCGTTTCGTCTAGATCGAATTCATATTGATTGAAAAATAAAAACGGACTGCTGACAATAAAGCCTAACTCTGCGTTTTTCAATGATTGAAGAACTAAAAATGGAGACTCTTCTGATAAAGGTAAAATGACAAACTGTTTTTGATCCAGAAATCCTGGTATTCCATTAGAGAAGTTGATGATTTGCTCCTCTTTGATTGTCATTTCACCATGATATTTTGTTTGAATGATCATAATTCACGACCTTTTTCATTTTTCTTAACTATACCTTATCACCATTTTGGCCCGTTTCGTCAACTTCTATTTTTAAATCTGGGTATTGTAACATATCAATATTGACCTTACCTGGCTGGTAGTTAACGATTGGTTTATGAGGCGTTGCCTCTATAATAGCTTTTTGAGGCTCCACATCAATTTGAAGCTCAGATGGCTGATAGTGAATTTTGACACTAAAGAATGAAGGGATCACACCAATGGTGAATTGTTTGGCTGGAGGGGTGCCATTGATTTTGGCAAACTCGGCAATTGCATTCCCACCATTCTCGATCTTGATGAGTTCACTGCCTTCTTCCGCTCTTCGGCCCATTCCCTCTCCAACAGCACGTTTCCCCTCAGCTGCCCATTCCTCAGATCGTCTAAAAATCGACTTGATATCCATATCGGCAAATGCTTCGGTTTGATCTATTGTTAATTTTGACGGTGTCCTTGTCATATTCATGACGGCTCTGGGCTGCTGAATCTCAAGGTCTGCTCTTGGCTGCTCTACTTCTTGCCGAGAAGGAGTTGTCGACATTTGCAGCTTTGCATAGGTTTGTTGCATTAACAATCTAGGGATTTGCATATAGGTACACCTCCATGATGCAAAAAAGCACCCAACGGATGCTTTTTATTATCTTAAGAAATCGACAAGGGATGGCTGAATAACTTTAGCCGTCGTTGCTAAAGCAGCTCTATTCACAACCTCTTGTTGAAGAAGATCAATAATTGCTTTTTCACTTTCTACATCTTCATTATCTGATTTGGCATTTTTCAGTACTTCGAATTGTGAAGTCAAGCGACTGCCTACTAAGTCAACACGATTTGAACGGGCTCCTAGGTCCGAGCGCTCAGCACTCATCACTTCTTTAAACTGATCGATACTTCCTAACGCATCATCAGAATTTGCGAACGTTCCATTTTTCAATGAATTTTCTAAATCCGTCAGCATTTCAATGACATTTTGACCGCTGGCAGACTGTCCACCAAACGCTGAAATTGGATTTGAGTTCACATTTAAAGTGATACCATCAGAAATGTTCGACTTAACGGCATTTGCATCTGTATAGTTTTCAAAGTTAAACGTAAACGTACCATCTGCGTTCTCGACAACTGGTTTGACATTTGTATTCGTTCCATTAAATACGAATTTACCTAACATCTGAGTGTTCATTGCGTCAATGATTTGTTTCTTCATCTGGCCAATTTCCACTCCGATAGCTGCTAAATCTTCTGGCTGCTTTGTTCCGTTAGCCGCATCAAGCACTTTATCTCGTACATTTGACATAATATCAATGATTTCAGTGACACTTGTTTCAGATGTATCAATCCAGTTTTGTGCTTCATTTAAGTTTTTTTGATATTGTTCATTTCGAAACATTGCTGTGCTATATTGAAGGCTTTTTACTGCTGCAACGGGATCATCAGACGTTTTTGTGAAACGTCTCCCTGTTTGTGCTTGCTCATTTATTTTAGAAAGTTTTTCATAACTTTTACTAATATTACGAAGTGAGTTTTGAGAAATCATACCTTGTGTGACTCGCATCAGCTATACCTACCTTCCTACGACACCCATGCCGTTTATTACTTTATCCAATATTTCATCTTGTAATGTCACAACTCTCGCAGCTGCATTATATGCATGCTGAAATTGGATCATATTCGTCATTTCTTCATCAATGGAAACAGCACTCGTCGACATTCTACGTTCATTGGCTGAATTGACAAGAGCGGCTGAACTGCTTTCTAGCGTCATGTTCTTTTTCCCTTGAATCCCCATCTCAGCAATGACATTTTGGTAGTAATCCTGGATCGTCGTTGTATTGCCGCCGATTGGTAACTTTAAGTCTTGTATATTTGCTAATTTTGTAGCATTCGAACCGTCACCTTTTGTTTGATTGAGAGATGCTGCAATATTATCTGTTGATGCTAAAATGACATCACTCACTTTGATACGAGCTGCTAAGCCTTTATTCAATTCATTGTTATTCTCAATATCAAAGAAGTCTTGTCCACTTGTGCCATTTAACGTGTACCCCTGCTTATGCACATCGTTAAATGTATCCATAAATACTTGTGCTACTTCATCCAGCTCTGCAAGCATATCCGGATACATGCCTTTTTCAGCACCATTTGACATGTAACCATAAGCCTCAACAAGTGCTTTTACTTTACCATTCACTTGAAGCTGATCTGCTGCAATGGTTGTTGTTCCGAATTGAAGTGAGTTAACAAGTCCCGTTGTGTTATCATAGGAGATTTGCAGTTCAGATTTTTCGCTCGTAATGCCATTCAAAATCGTTCCAGCAGATTGTCCATTTGCACCGATAATGTCGATGTTGACAGTTCCTTCAGCAATTTTGAGTGCATTCCCGCCAGATGGATTATAGCTCACTTTAATATCAACAAGTGAGGATAATTGATCTACCAACGCATCACGCGTATCATATAGATCATTTGGAAGATACCCGTTTGGTTCAACTGCTGCAATTTGTTTGTTCACTTCATCTATTTGAGATAAAATCGTGTTCACATTTTTGGCTGTTGAATCGAGTTCTGTTTTTAAATTCTTTTGTATCGTTGTTAAAGACGAATTAAGTAGACGGAATTGATCTACTAAAGCCTGTGCACTTGTTTTAACAACTGTACGCGCAGACGCTGTATCGGCATTTTTTGTTTCGGATAGGACCTGTAATGATTTCCAAAGGTTATCAAAAGCTCTGTTTAAGCCTTCATCCGTCAAATCATTCATAACTCCCTCCATTTGCGAAAGGGCATCAGATTTTGTTGAGTAGTAAGACAAGTTATTGTTATGATCTCTGAATTGCAGATCTAAAAAGCTGTCTCGAATTCTTTCAACGGTTCCAACTTGAACTCCTGTCCCCATTTGGCCATACGTCTTGCCGTCATAAACTGAAATGACTGGATAAGGATTATCTGCTTTAAAGGTAACTCTTTGTCTTGAGTAGCCATCTGTATTTGCATTGGAGACGTTGTTTGATGTGACATAAAGCCCTGCACGCTGGGCTGTGATTCCTCTTTTTGCCGTTTCTAGACCCATGAATGTAGAACCCATTGGTATCCTCCTTGTTTACGCCTTTGAATCAAACAAAGCCCTCTGCTGTTTAGGCTTTGAACTCTCAAGACCATTTTGTCCGTAATTCATATTTTCTTTATTAGGGTTAACGAGATCGAATGTCAGTGAAATAAATTGAAGCGACTGCTGAATGAGCTGTTTGTTCAGTTCATTTACATCTTTCAGTTCCACCATGATGTCATTTAATTTGTCATATAACGAAATGAGCTCTTCTTGATCCGAACCTTCAGCCTTTTCGATACACGCGGTGATGGTTGGCGGTTCATCACTTTGTAAAAATTGAACTGTGGCTTCAATTCGTTTTTCTTCTAATTGAGAAATGGCTTGAATATATTTTTGCTCTAAATTCAGAACCTCTGAAAGAGCATCAATCTCATTGCTTTTCAGCATTTCTGTTTTATCCTTCGACAGCTTCAAAAGCTGTTCATGCAATCCATAGAGACGATGCAGCTCTTCAATGATTATTTTAACTGACATTCACGCTACTCCCTTTTGTTATTGTTGTTTATAAAAATTCAGCATTTTATCAGCAATGCCTTTTGTATCTACTTGATATGTTCCGGCTTCAATGCTTTTTTTAATTTGGTCTATTTTATCTTGGCGTTCTTTCATGATATTCGGCACCTTTTGCATTTCGATTGCCTTTTTAGAAATTTCGACTTTATCAGTTGATTTTGCTTGATTTGATTGCAACGTTTGTTTCTCATATGTTTTCTTGTAAGGATTTACTGGTTGTGTTCCATATCGATTAATTTTCACGGGATTCCTCTCGCTTTCCGTTACAGTCTGTCTTGATTCTATCCATTTTATCGACCAAACTGCAACTTAGTTTAGGGAATCAATCGTTTTTAGGATTAATGGCATAATAGGTGTCTTTTTTCCTAGATTCAATCTCCCTTTTACGCTCTTCTTCTTGATTCATTTGACTCATTTGCGAATGAATATCCTGTTCACATTGGCTGCACAGCTTGTTTTTTCTGATCGGTTGGCCACATCTTTCACAAGGATAGTTGATATTCGGAAATTGACTAATTTGAAGTCTTTTCAAACGGATAAATTTCAAGATTAATTCTTCAGCAACTTCTGTTGCATCTACTATTTCAGCAATGGTTGATTGTCTATTACTTTGCTTTCGCAAGAATTTATAAACGATATCAAAAGAACGTTCTTCTTCTTCGAAGCATTTGTTACAAACCGTTTGGATGGTGGTTTTTAAAAATAGCTGATTACATTGTGGACAGTTTGCCAATTGATTCATAACCAAAACCCCTTACGTTATTTTCTCTTCTTATTATCGGTTAATTATCCTGAATTTTAACTACGGATCAACGTAAAAGAGGAAACACTTTTGGCACCTGCTTCTTTTAAAATTCTTGCCGCATCATAAATGGTGGCCCCCGTTGTATAGATGTCGTCAATTAAGATAACATCCCTTTGAACGATCGCATCTGTCTGCTTGATTTGAAACATTCTTTTTTGATCTAAACGTTCATTTTTCTTTTTCTTAGACTGCTTGCTTTGATGTATTTTCACAAGCGGCTGCAGGATCGGCTGACCAATCAAGGAAGCAAGTATGACTGACTGATTAAACCCTCTTTCCTTTAGCCTTTCTTTACTTAAAGGAATCGGGATCAGCACAGGTTCTTTAATTGAAAAGGAGCGCTTAAATACTGCTTGGACATCTTGTTTAAAAAGCTCAGCTAAAGCTGTATCACCTCGAAATTTAAAGCGGGAAAGGACATCTTTCATCAAATCGTTGTAAGCATAAACAGACCTATTTTTCACAAGTACTATAGTAGAATCAGGGCGTTCTTTCCACCGGGAACAGTCTTGACATAATTGATCATTCGACTGTGCTCTCCCACAAGCTGGACAAATCGGGCGTTGAATTTTTTCTAGGTGATGCTTACATGCTATACATAGATGTTCATCATTTAATAGAAGTAATGATTTCCATGTAAAAGCAGCGACAAAATGCCCCTCACAAATTAGGCAGATCAATTGTTATCCTTATTTATCGGCAGACGATTTTCGCATCTTGGAAATGTGGTGACCTTTGAAGCAGCTTCTGTCAGAATGACCAGCATGGCCGTATTCTTCTGTTTATCCACCATCTCGGATTTACTGTAAGATATTTTATCGATATCTGTTATATACTGAGGCTTCACTTGATTTAGTGAAATCGCTAATACATCTTCTATACACTTTTCACAGTGACAAATCATGTTTAATTGGTTGAGATATTGATAGAGGATTTCCTTGAGTAGTATTTCTTTTGCATTGAGTAGCATATTTGTCTCTCCTGCCATTTGTGTATTGTGAATATAAATGTACCATGAAATTTAGTTGGACCCACATTATTTTTCAGAAAACTCTTTTGCAGCTGTATCATTCATTTTTACGATATGCTTCTTTGCTTGTTTCATACTTCTCGTTAAACCAAAATGAAAAAAGATTACATCTCCTTTAAAAAAATCGGGATGTCTACCTGCTCTACCAGAAATCTGAACAAGTGCACTCTCTGTAAAGATAGTAGATTCCGCACCTAGTACCCCCACTTGAACATTTGGAATGGTAACGCCTCTTTCTAGAATGGTGGTTGTAACTAGTACATCGTATTTATAATCTCTGAAGTGCTGGACCTTTTGTTTCCTGTCTGGATCATCAGCAGACACCCCCTCCACATTTAAGCGGTGTTCTCTAAGGACCTTCGTTATCTTCTTCATGGTCGAAATAGAAGGAACAAAAAGTAAAATCCTTCTCTTCTTTGTGATATGTTTCTGCATCCAATTCATTACTTTAGGTGGGAGCTGGTTCTTTTTTAATTTCTTCTTCCAATGTCCAATCCATTGAAAGGACGGGACAGGTAACGGTTGTTGGTGAAAGCGCAGAGGAATTTTTATGGCTTCTAGTTGTCCACGAGATACATCTCTTTTCATTTTCTTAGAGGGCGTCGCACTTAAATAAACCCTAACCCCTTTCTTTCTCATTGCCTTTAAAACAGCAAATTGGAGACGTTCATCGATTGAATAAGGAAAGGCGTCGACTTCATCTATAATAAGCACATCAAATGCAAGTTTGTATCTCATCAACTGATGAGTTGTGGCGATCACTAGCGGTGCTATTTGGAACCTTTGAGGACTTCCTCCATAAAGAACAGCTATTTTCATTCCTTGAAATGCTTTTTTAAGCCGCGGCTCTAGTTCAAGGACAACATCTGTTCTAGGTGTCGCAATGCAGACGCTCATTCCTTGATGTAAGGCATATTCAATTCCGTGAAAAAGCACCTCTGTTTTCCCTGCCCCGCAAACTGCCCAGATGAGTAGATCAAATTTGTTTTTTATCGCTTCGATCAATTTTTCTGACGCCCTTTTTTGTCCTTTAGACAGGTTTCCCTGCCATGTTAATTCCGTATGACATGTTTCTTCCATTTGTGGACCCGTCCATTCATAAAGAAAGCCACATTCCGTTGTTTTCCCCATCATGATGCATGATCTACAGTACACACAATCTTTTTGACACATGTCACACGGAGTGTGGGCAAAGTACCGCTTTTTTGATACACCACATCTACAGCAAGTAAGACCATTTGCTTTCCTCTCAATAGCAGGTGTTCGGATGACTAACCCTTTCTCCACCAGCCAATCCAAATCGGACTGTGAGCATCTTGTTTCAGCGGTAAGCAGGTGGCATGACTGCAGTTGCTGCCTTAGTTCCATTGCTTTGTCCATGTTCAATTTCACCAAACACCTTTCAACTGATGTTTGCCTATTATGCGCAAAGACATGACCTTTCGTCCAACAGCTAAAATAGAAAAACAAAACCCCTTTTCTATTAGAAAAGAGGTTTTTTAAGATTTATCTAATCACCCAGCCAAGAGCAATAGAGCCTTCGCCTAGATGAGTGCCAATCACGGCACCAAAGTAGCTTTTATAAAATTCAACATGAGGATACTTTTCTGATAAGTGCGCAATTAAGTCGTCTGCTTCTTCTTCTCTATTACCATGTATCAGTGTTGCTCTCATCGGGACACCACGTGATGCATCTTCGTCAAATAATTCAAAAATACGTGAAATGGCTTTTTTCCGTGTACGAATCTTCTCAAAAGGGACAATTAGCTTGTTGTCAAAATGCAGTATAGGCTTTACCTTTAAGAGGCTCCCAATAAAAGCCTGAGCACCATTTAATCTGCCGCCTCTTTGTAAATGAGTTAAATCGTCTACCATAAAATAAGCTCTCTGATTCTCTTTCAGATAATTGAGATGGGCTAACACTTCTTCTAGAGAAGCACCACCTTGGATTTTTTCAGCAGCTTCTATCGCATAAAAACCTTGCGCCATACAGCTAGTTTCTGTATCAAACGGATAAATATCAATCCCGTCAACTAGGTCATTTGCTGAGGCTGCACTATTATATGTTCCACTAATTCCGCTTGAAAGGTGAATACTAATCACGGCATCGTATGTTTCACTTAGTTTTTCATATAATTCTATTAACTCACCGAAAGCAGGCTGAGAGGTGGTTGGAAGGTCTTTATGCTTTTTGACTTCTTCATAATATGTCTTCCAATCCATTTCTATTTCTTCACGGTATGATTCGTTGCCAAAAATGACATTAAGAGGGATCATATGAATATGATGTTTATCACGCAGTTCTTGTGGTATATAAGCAGTACTGTCTGTTACAACGGCTATTTTCATTCTTAAATACCTTCCTTATCCGTTAAGTTGCTCTTTTTTATTTTCAAAGAATGATCATTGTTATTCATTAGATTTATAATAGTAATCAAAAAAGCCTGCCTAATCAATAGGCAAGCCCGTTATATCCGAAAAAGACTCCTTATCTACCTATCATTTCTCTCCAATTAACATGTGAGAGAACCAAAAACAGGCGAAAAAGGAGTACTTGTCCGGAACATTATCTCATTTCTACCCAGCCGTTTTTAATTGCTACAACAACAGCTTGTGTACGGTCGTTTACATTCATTTTTTGTAAAATGTTACTCACGTGGTTTTTGACTGTTTTCTCACTAATAAAGAGCGACTCACCAATTCCTCTATTGCTCTTTCCGTCAGCTAACATTTGAAGAACTTCGCACTCACGTCTCGTTAAGATATGAAGTGGTCTGCGAATTTCAGGATATACCTCGTGCTGCGGATGTGCTGAAACGCCACTAGTCGCTAGGCGTCGGAATTCATTTACTAAGTTATGAGTAACTTTCGGATGTAAATAAGATCCTCCGTCAGCTACGACTTTCACTGCTTCAATGAGCGTGTCTGCATCCATTTCTTTTAACAGGTAGCCTCTTGCCCCTGTTTTCAATGCATGTGTCACATAGTTTTCATCGTCATGAATAGATAGAATAATGACTTTTGATTCGGGATAAAGCTCAACTAGCTGCTTTGTAGCCTCTACACCATTTACATTCGGCATATTAATGTCCATAATGACAACATCCGGATGATAGTGTTCTACGATACGTGCAGCTTCGTCACCGTCGTCTCCTTCTGCAACTACTTCAAAAGTAGGTTCAAAATCTAAAATCCGTTTGACACCTTCACGGAATAATTGGTGATCATCAATAATTACAATATTTACTTTAGTCACAAGCTACGCCTCCCCATGTTTATTGTTCTACACCTGAACTTTATGGTCAATATGTCTTTTGTCTCTATTTTACAATTTTATTTTGCAATGTTAATGGCACGCGAATCATGATGAATGTCCCTAGACCTATTTTTGAGTCTATGGTCATTTTACCTTCCAGTAAGTCTACGCGTTCTTTCATGCCAAGTAAACCGAAGGATTTGTTTTTGTTTGTTTTCACATCTTTCATATCAAAGCCTTTTCCATCGTCTTTGATAATTAACGTGACAAAGTCTTTCGTCACTTCTACTTTTACAGAGATTTCTTCAGCTTCGGAATGCTTTAGTGAATTTGTGACAGCTTCTTGGGCTAGTCTAAACAGTGCCACTTCAAATTGAGAAGCAATTCTTTCGCTTTCTGTATCCCCTAGGCATTGGAACGTAATCTTGGTTTTTCCATCATACTCTTCGATTGTGTTTAAATATTTTCTTAGCGTCGGAATGAGACCCAAATCATCTAAAGCCATTGGTCTTAAATCATAAATGATTCTTCTCACTTCGTACAGAGCATTTCGCACATTCTGTCTGAGACTTCTAATTTCTTTAAAGCCTTCTTCTGTCCCACGGTCTCTGAAAATCCGTTCAATTAATTCGGAACGCATCATCACGTTTGCCAGCATCTGGGCCGGACCGTCATGAATTTCCCGGGACACCCTTTTGCGTTCTTCTTCTTGGGCTTCAATAATTCTTAGTCCAAAATCTTGTTTTGCCTGAGCATCTTCAAGTAACACGCCAACTTGGCGTAAGTCCTGATTGAGATAGTTGAGAACAACTGTGATCTGACTCACAAGCGTTTCAGAGCGTTCAATGACGTCTTGCAGGCTTAACAATCGTCTTTCCAGATCGTCTCTTCTTTCTCTCAGCTGCTTTTCGCGCTGCTGGATCATGGTGAGTTCCACTTGTAGATTATGTGCTTTTTCGTAGGCCTCCCGTATTTCTTCTTCGCTAAATTTGTTGAAGTTTCTGCTGACCTCAGATAAGCGATTTCTAGCATGTCTCGTATGGACTTCGAGTTTATCCCCAAAATCAATTACTTCGTTTACTTGCTGCTTGATTTGCTTCAGCTCTTCTACTAGGCTTTCATATTGTTGACGGGACTGTTCGCCTATCCTAAATACTTCGTCCTTGCTGCCATCAACTGTACTTAGCATTTTCATGATGATTGAATCCAATAATTTCGGATCCATTTTAGGTGTTGTCATGGCTTTTCCCTCCCGTAACAGTGATGTCATCTTTTTTTATTATAAATGTCATTGATCTGCATTTTATGTCGAATTATAATGAAAGAATGCGTATAAATCATGAAGTTTTTATGACGACCCTTTTTCCGCCCCTATCATCATAACAAAATACGCTGTAAAATTCTAAAATCAATGCAAATTTTCTCTAGTCTTACAATTTGCTTGTCAGGAGGGTAAGTCTTTTGCTGAATCGCTATCTTACAGTAAAAAGTCGTGGCGAGCATGAGATCGTCATTGAAAAATCACGTTTTATTTGTCATATACAGCGTGCTGTCTCAGAAGAAGAAGCACAAGCATTTATACAATCCATTAAAAAACAACATTGGAATGCCACACATAATTGTTCTGCCTATCTCATTGGAGAACATGACCTGATTCAAAAAGCGAATGATGATGGTGAACCAAGCGGTACAGCAGGTGTGCCAATGCTTGAAGTGTTAAAAAAACGGAAGCTGAAAGATACAGTCGTAGTGGTCACTCGTTATTTCGGCGGTATTAAGCTAGGCGCCGGTGGATTGATTCGTGCCTACGGAAAATCTGTATCAGAAGCCATCAACCATGTTGGTATGGTAGAACGCTGTTTAATGCGTACGATGCACACAACAATAGATTATACATGGCTTGGAAAGGTAGAGAATGAGCTTAGAGCCTCATCTTTTCAGCTAAAAGAAATTCATTATGCAGAAGATGTTATTTTTGAGACGTATGTAGAAGAAACACAAACAGAGCAGTTCATTGAATGGATGACTGAGCTGACAAATGGAAAGAGTGTTACAAAAGAAGGCGAACTGATTTATTTAGAAAAGGACATTGGTCCGATAAAGGAGACAGATGAATGGCACAACGAGTAAGAGTGCGTGTACGAAAGAAAAAGAGTAAGAAGAAGAAAATTTTCAAACGTATCCTGGTCTTATTTTTACTTCTTATCATCTGCATGGGCGGATTTGCAGTATATAAAATAGTCAATACACTTCAGGCTGCTGACAAAACATATGATGAGCTAGACCGAGGAGAGAAATCGAAGCTTCGTGATGCGGTCATTGATATTAAGAAGAAACCTTTCTCTGTACTATTTGTCGGAATTGAGGATTATGCCACAGATGGTGATCATGGCCGTTCAGATTCACTCATTGTCGCAACGATTAACCCTCAAGACAAAACGATGAAAATGGTTAGTATCCCTCGTGACACACGCGTACAGCTTGCAAGTGACACGACAGGAAATAAAGAAAAGATCAATGCAGCATTTGCTAAAGGTGGAAAAGACGAGACGATTGAAACTGTCGAACAATTCTTGCATATTCCGATTGATAAATATGCAACCGTTGATTTTGACGGATTCAAGGATGTTATTGATGAAGTCGGCGGAATTGATATCGATGTTCCATTTGACTTCAATGAAAAAAGTGATGTGAAAAAATCGAAAAAGATTTACTTCAAAAAAGGCAATATGCATTTAAACGGGGAAGAAGCACTTGCTTACGCGCGGATGAGAAAACAAGATCCACGCGGTGATTTCGGACGTAATGATCGTCAGAAACAAATTTTACGCGCAATGATTGATCAAATGACGAAGGCAAATAACATTGCGAACGTCGATAATATCGCTAAAGAAGTAAGTGATCACATTACAACCAACTTCCGTATCACAGAAGGTCTTGCGCTTCAGCAAATCTACAGCGGATTTAAGGGGGATGACACAGAAACACTTTCTATTAAAGGAACAGACCTTTATTTAGGACCAAATCGAACGTATTACTTTGAGCCAGATCAAACCAATCTAGCTAACGTACAAAATGAATTACGGACGCATTTAAAGCTTCCTGCTGAATCTTCGAGTGAAACAGATTCACAAACCAATCCACCCTCTGGTGAAACAGGGTCAAGCGATACAACTAATCCTTCGACCAGCACACCAGGACAATAATAAAAAACAGCCCAGTTCCTAGGAACGGGCTGTTTTTTATTGTCTTTTCACCATTCGTTTATAGAATTTCGTAAATGGTTTGAACTCTTCGTTGACCAAACCCGTGACTTCCGCAATCACTTGCATAAACATTACCAGTAAAAAGATAATGATGAGCGATAACCAAATGGTGGCGCTTGTCAGCAAAATCGCACTTAAGCTAAAGACTAAGCCAATCATGTAAATCACGATAACCGCCATGCGATGGGACAAGCCAAAGGCCATTAGTCTATGATGAATATGGGATTTGTCCGGCGCTGAAATCGGCTGTTTGTTTAATATACGTCTAATGATTGCAAAGGTCGTATCAAATATAGGAACACCTAGAATGATCACAGGAACAACAACACTAAACAAAGTGACACTTTTGTATAACCCTAAAAGTGACAGCACCGAGATCATATACCCTAAAAATAGCGAACCGGTATCCCCCATAAAAATCTTCGCTGGATGAAAGTTGTAAAAGAGAAAGCCGATCGTACTGCCAATGACGACAAGAGATAAAGAAAGAATCAGAATCTTATCAGCAGAAAATGCCATCACTGCAATCGTTGATAAACCGATGACGGAAATACCGGCAGCTAGTCCATCAAGACCGTCAATTAAATTAATGGCATTTGTGATGCCGACAATCCATAGCACGGTGAGGGGATATGCCATCCAGCCTAACTCAATTCGATCTGTTAAAAAAGGAACTGAGAAAAAATCCATTTTTAAGCCTGTGCTCACAATCAAACAAGCAACAAGAACTTGTACGAGAAATTTAAATTTTGCACTTAAATTATATTTATCATCAAATATACCTAAAATGACGATGAGTACGGCACCAACTGAAATTGCTGTAATTTTATTATGTAGAAACAGCCCGCCTGCTAATGCTCCAGCCGCTACCCCAATAAAAATTGCCAAACCACCCATTCGAGGCATTACTTTATCATGAACTTTTCGTTTATTCGGCTGGTCCACTGCACCAATCTTAATTGCAAACTTTTTGACGATTGGTGTCACAATTAAAACTGTAGCCAGAGAGACAAAAAACGCTAATAAGGCGCGTTCGTAATCCATAGGTCAGTCTCCTTCTAAATTGAAATCTGTATTTTGTATATTGGCCGCTCTTTCCATTATACAATTGAATAGAGGATGATCACAAGCTCCCCCGGTGAAGAAGAAACAAATAAAAACGCACAATCCCGAATGAATTATGCGTTTTCTTTAATATTCGTTAGTTCCACCATGTTTGTGAACAGCGCGTGCCAATCTTTTTTCATTGCACGGCTTTGTCTTAGATGTCTATAGGTCGTGTCGTCTTTTTTGCTGATCACTTTCAGGCAGGCTTCTACGAAGAGCGCAGGATCATCGCCCTCTAAATATTCATACACATCCTTCTCTTTTAGCCTTTCCGTTGACGGGAGATTTAAACCGACAACCGGTATTCCAGCTGCTAAAAATTCATAAAGCTTGAGAGGGAACACCGCTTGATTGTAAGGGGATTGTTTGTATGGCATCATGCCTACATCAATCAGCTTCATATAAGCAGGTACTTCTTCTGGTGCAACAACTCCTGTCCAAATCACATTTGGCAGTTTGAGTGCATGCTGAAAAGATGGATCTCCATTCGTTCCATCCGGACCGACAAATAAAAATGTCCAATCAGGCCGCATGCGAGCAGCTTCAGCCATCATGTCAAAATCGAGCTTTGGCTTGATTCCTCCGATAAAACCAAGCACGGTTCCTTCTCTTCCTTCCAGCACATCTTCTTTACACGGAAGATTGCTTTTCGCAAATACATCGTACTCGACGCCATTTTCCACAGTAAACACATCTTTCGGTTCTCCCATAAGACGTTTTTTGATTTGATCGTGTAAATATTGAGAAGAGCATGTAATGCTGTGTGCGTATTTAATGATTCGATTTTCTGCTTTGACAATGACACGCTGCCTCATATAAGAAAGAATGTTGTGTTTGCCGCTTATCGGCTCTCCCCACAGGTCACTGCAATCATAGACAATGTGTTTCCATTCAAATAAGGAAGATAAGAGCGGAAAGCCCGGAAACGTATACCATAAACAAACAGCAATCCCCTTCTTTTCCTCCATCCGCAAATGCTCAAGAAGAGGGGACAATTTATGAATATAGAACATGTCTTGATATCGGCCAAAGCGAAATAATTTACTCTTGAGCACATCAGGAATGGCCAATTGCTTCATTCGATCTGTTATGGGCTGAAAGGGAGCTGTATGACGAGATGATGACGGGCATACCCAGATGACCTCTTTCGTTTCCGGATCAGATGCTAAAAATTCGGCCAACCGATGCCGTCTGTACCTCAGTCCGTCCTGTCCCCATTCTCCCGTCGCTACGACAACATGTATGATCGAGTCTGCTTTCACCTTTATCACCTTTTTTCCCTTCTGTTTATAAGCGCTTCTTCACAGCATTTGTCGCATAGTGCATAAAACACCAGGACGCTTTGACAAAATGAAGCTGCTCAATTTCTCTGTAGACAAACCACGTTTTTTTCGCTGCTTTCCACTTGTTGCTAGAGATGGAGTTTCCAACGATGCGATATTCACTGAGCGGTTCACTCATACCATAGGCTGTAAATCCTCTTTTTAATATAGACAGCCATGTAGCTAAATCCTGCCTTGTGCGAATGTTCGGCATTTCCACATGTCCTACCTTTTTAAGATCAAGCATGACCGTTAAACAGCCGATAATGGTATTTTTCAAGGCTTCATTATAATCTAATCTCGCTGGCGCAGTGACGGTTTTTTCTAACGGTTCTCCATTTTCTGCAATGATGTCATATGCCGTAAATGTAAAGGCATAATCATTTGTCAGCATGAAGTCTACCTGTTTTTCAAGCTTCGTCTCTTTCCACTTATCATCGCTATCTAAAAAAGCAATAAAGCGCCCTTTTGCCTGGTTGATGGCTGCGTTTCTAGCAATGGCAGCTCCCCCATTTTCCTCTAAATAAATGACGTTGATTCTGTCGTCCGCTTGACTTAAATCCCCTAATAGCTTTCTCGTTCCATCTGTAGAACAATCATCTGCAATGATCAGCTCCCAATTGGAATAGGTTTGGGCAAGGACGGAATGAACTGTATCCGTTAAATAACGTTCCGCATTATACGCCGGTGTAATGATGGATACTAACGGTTGATTGTTCACCTAAGACTCATCTCCAGTTCATCATTAAGATTCTTTGAACACTTCGGGTAAGACCACAAACATGAGCGAGATGCTAAAGCCAATGACAAGCCCAAGCAGTGCACGTTTTTTGGCTGACATGCCTTTATTGCCCTCATCAAGTACTTGTGCAGGATCGACAATCTTTGCCTGCTTCATTCCAAGCTTTGTCGACTCCAATTCATATAAGAATCGTTCTTTATCGACTTTGGAATCATTGCTGACAGATTCGTCTTCAAGAGCAGCTAATCTACTTTCAATCACCTGCTGCCTTTTTGTAAATAATGCTTTGTCTTGCTTAAGAAATGTATCCGACACCTGCTTCACGACAGCCAAAGCGCGATCCTTATTGGCATCTGTGAAAGACAGCTGTAATTGTGTATCTGATTGATTGGTAAGGATGAGACGGGTTTTCACATCCTGCCTTTCTTCTTCTTTGACATCACTGAGTGCTTCATTTAGAAATGCATCGCTTTTTAATAGAGATGTCACTTCTGCCATATTGTTATACACCCCATCATCATATTTACCAAGAGTGAGGGTAACAGCAGCTGTGTAACTGGACTGCTGCGTAGTTCCTTTAGCAAAAAAGAAACCAAAGGCGCCTAATATGACAGGCAGCAGGATGAGCCATACGATGTACTTTTTGATTCGCTTCCCTATTCTAGATATGAAACCAGACATGTTCATTCTCCCAACATTGACGTATTTGCTCTTTCACTAGTGTAGCCATACAAACCGTTTACCACAGCTTGAGTCGTTGTTTATTTTTCAACATATTCACCACTGCGATCACCAGTCCTAAAAATACCCAGTGGAAATATAAATTCGAGACGGAGCTAGGACTGATACTTGAAACGAGAAAGCTCAGCATGGCTGCAAACAACCCCTCAATGATCATTTTTGCCGATCTTGTGTCAGCCCATTGGTATTGTTTGTACAGTGTGAACATGAGATAGGCGTATACTGAGATATAGCCCAGCATGACTGCAAACCCAAAGTTCGTCATCAATTCCAGCAGCCAATTGTGCACTTCTACGACCTGGTCTGTATCAAAGATCGAAAAGTGAGCTAAGTAGTAAGACACATTCCCCGCTCCAACCCCGAATCCGTATGAATTCGTAAAGAAGTGCCAAGCATTTTTGATCAAATTCGCTCTCGCGATGTTAGATGGGAGTGGTTCACTAAAAGAATGTGCGACCTGAGAAGCGAGAAACAAGTCATAAAAGACCGAATAAATCTTGGCTGAAAAGACAGCGATACAGATAACAACAAGTCCGCCTGCTGCAATGATTGACCACTTTTTGAGAAATCGCGGCAGCAGCAGCCATACATAGACCGCCACTCCTGCAAATATGCCAAGCAGACTGGCTCGGGATTCAGTTAACAAAATGAGATACAGTGCGGCGATTGCCCCTAATAATCCAAACGCTTTGATATAACCGTTTTTCATTTGACGCATGCACGCTAGATATAAAAAGAAACTAATCGATAAAAACGTCGCAAAGTCATTTTGATTAAAAAAGACAGATGTAGGATAGTGCTGTTTATACGCTGGTCCTAGATACAATGAGGTATTCGGTAAATGGTTCAATGTAAAGTGATTATAGAAACCAATCCCCATCACAAACACAGTCATGACCAGCCAAATGCTATAAAAGGTCACCACTTGATCCATTCGCTGAATGAACATGACGACAAGAAAGACAAACCCCATCCCCATTGCAAGCAGGGACATATATTTCAGGCCGTCTGTGACCGAATGAGCCCAAAGCAGTGAGATGAGCCCGTAAAGAAACCATGCAGCGAAAAAACCAAGAATTCCTTTGACACGAATCTGCTGCCACTGCGATATGTACGTCCCCTTATCTCTCATCCGCCATATGAATAAAGCAAAGACGGCGATAAGCATAATACGGTAGAGAAAAAGACTAAAGAATCCGGCACTAATAGAAAAGAAAGCGTTGTTGAGAAAAGTCAATGCAATCAAAAGATAGATGGCTGACATGAAGATTTGCTCACCATTCATGTATAGCTTCATCAACACGAGAGCAGCCGACAGGATCAAAAGTATAACCGGAACAGCCACCATCTTCTTTAACCCGACGGGCTGGGCGGTTGCCATTTGTACAAGCCCGATCCCTGCTGCAAACAAAATACATCCAATCATGATTTGCCATGCTGTTTGTTTCACACTCATACCCATTTTCCTCCTAAGCAACCCATCCGATTTGAGGGATTAAGCCTTGACTTCCTGTTCATAGTAGGAAATGGTACGAGCCAAACCTTCCTGTAAACTCACAACAGGCTCCCATGCTAAGACTTGTTTCGTTTCCTCATTTGCCAATGTACTATGCACAATATCTCCTGCACGCTGCGGCTTGTAAATTGGTTCAAGATGCGACCTCGTCACCCGCTTCATCGTTTGAAACAGCTCATTCACAGTGATCGAATCACCACATGAGATATTTAAACAAACGTTTGATTGAGCTGTTAAAGCCGCAACATTCGCTGCTGCTAGATCACCTACATAAATGAAATCTCTTGTTTGTTCCCCGTCTCCGAAAATGAAAGGAGCCTCATCTTTTGCAAACTTATCAGAGAAAATAGAGACAACTCCACCTTCGCCAAGTGCGTCTTGTCGCGGACCATAAACATTGCTGTACCGTAGAATACAATAGTCCACATCATACAGTGATTTTGCCATTTCTAAGTATCGCTCTACTGTGAGTTTCGCTAACCCATAAGGCGAACCAGGCTTTAGCCGGTGAGCGGTATCCACTGGCAGATACACTGGATCTCCATAGACAGCTGCTGATGAGGCAAATACCACCTTTTCCACTCCTGCTTCAGCCGCTGCTTTCATGACGTGCAGGGACCCTTTTATATTGACCTCTTCGTCATAAACGAAATTCTGAACGGAAACCGCTACACTCACCTGTGCTGCAAGGTGAATGATATAATCCGGCGCCATTTGTTTGATCAAATCGACCGTTTCTAATTTTGTGACATCTGCCTCAATGCATTGAACGGAAAGGTGGGCAATATTTTCCCGAGATCCAGTTGAAAAATTATCAAGAACGATGGGCTCGTAGCCTTTTTCTAGTAAAGCCTCTACCGTGTGTGACCCAATAAATCCGCTTCCCCCAGTAACCAATACTTTCTTCATCCAAGCTCCCCCTGTTATTGTGCCTTTGATACCAATTCTGCTTCCCATACGCCTGGGCGGCCGATAGACTGGTAAATAAATCCTCTCTCTTTCATTTCTGCTGGATCAAACAAATTCCTTCCATCAATTACAATCGGTGAACGAAGCAGCAGCTTGATTTGATCTTTATCCATCTTCTGTACGTCATCCCATTCTGTTAGGATGAGGCAAGCATCCGTATCTTTTACTGTTTCATACAGGTCATTGCTGAAGACAGCCTGCGGGCCAAGCTCTCGCTCTGCTTCTACATAAGCAATCGGATCATAAGCCTTCACAAAAGCACCCAGCTCTCTCAGCATGGGGATAATGTCTAATGCAGGCGCAGAACGCATATCATTCGTATTCGGTTTGAATGCGAGACCTAAGACAGAGATGGTTTTTCCTCTAATATCACCGAATACACTCATCAGTTTGCTGACAAGGTGAGCTCTTTGGTGATTGTTCGTTTCAATCACGGACTCGATCAGCTTGAACCGGTAGCCGGCTGTTTCGGCAATTTTGAGAAGAGCCATCGTGTCTTTCGGGAAACAAGAACCCCCAAATCCAATGCCCGCTTTTAAAAATTTATGCCCGATGCGGCTGTCTAATCCAACTCCTTCGCTGACTTTTTCAACATCAGCGCCCACCCGCTCGCAAATATTTGCAATGTCATTGATGAATGAGATTTTTGTGGCAAGCATGGCATTTGCAGCATACTTAATCATTTCAGCACTTTCTAAGTTGGTCTCCACAACCTCTGTTTGAAACGGATCATGCAATCTTTTGATGATGGTTGACGCATGGGTGCTTGTCGAGCCTATTACTGCCCGCTCCATATTCATCGTGTCTTGGATTGCAGAGCCTTCTCTGAGGAACTCTGGATTGGATACGACATCAAAAGGATATTTACTGCGGGATGCTTTTTCGACAATGGCTTGAACGAGCCGGCCTGTTCCAACGGGCACTGTGCTTTTATTGACGATGATTTTATAGCCATTTAGATGTTCACCAATTGTTTGAGCGACGGCTTTCACGAACGTTAAATCTGCTTCCCCCTGTGCTGTCATCGGTGTCCCTACAGCAATATAGATAATCTCTGATTCCCTGATAGCGGCAGGAATATTGGTTGTAAAAAACAGTCTTCCTTCCTCCGTATTCTTTTCAATCAATTCCTTTAAACCCGGTTCATAAATGGGAACGACACCACTTTTTAAGCTGTTGATTTTTGATTCATCGATGTCACAGCAGATGACACGATTTCCGATATCAGCAAAACAAGTACCCGATACTAACCCGACATACCCTGTTCCAATCACAGCAATTTTCTTCAACATTTTTCATCCTCTCAGTAAAAGCATATTGTCCGTTCCAAGCTGTTTATCTATCTATCATTCTTTGCACATTTCATCTTGTTTAAACGATGGATATTGATTGATTAAGCACCTTTTCATATTGCTGTATGAGATGCTTCGCATTATTTGCTGATGAATATTCTGTATGAACGATTTGATGAAGATCGTTCTTCACTTGCTCATTCCATCTGTTTTCATAAAGATAGGCGTGAATGGCCTCTTTTAACTGATTCGTCGAACGCGGATCAACGAGCAGGTGTTGATAGCTAGAAAATAAAGATGGAAGACCACCGACTCGTGTCGCAATGACAGGTACTTTTAAAGCAAGCGCCTCTAGGACGACGGTAGGCATTCCTTCACTATAGGAAGGAAGTGCAAACAGATCAGCTGCCATTAAGTAGTCTTTCACCTGCTCATTCGGCACCTGTCCTGGGAGTACAATGGATGCTCCAGCCCGTTCTTCCACCCCCTTTGCAAGGGGGCCTTTTCCAACAAAGACTGCTTTCACACCATCCATGCCGCTGACAGCATCAGCTAATTCAAGTAAGCCCTTCTCTTTGACTAATCGCCCGACGAAGACAACGAGCTTGTCGTGAAGGGGTAAGCCTAACTTTTTCCTGATGCCTTGTTGATCTTCTTCCGTTTTAGAAAATGACTGAAGCGGAATACCGAGCGGGAGACATTGCGCTTCCACCTTTGTCATGTCATTTGTCTTTTTAGCAAGCTCCTCGCTCACCGTCAGAACAGCAGATGCCTGTTTCACCGCCGTTTCAAAGGCTGCATGTGCCCCTTTGCTATAGCCTGGATACACGTTCACATCACTGCCATGTAAGGTCAAAAGATAAGGAATTTGCGTTTCTTTCTGAATCACAGCCGCCGCTCCGCCAGACGGCATCGCAAAGTGCGCATGGATAAAATCTGGTGACAGCTGATAACGCTGCATGGCGCCTAGAACAGAAGCCGCTATTCGTTTACTCGGCTGTGCCCATTTCAGCTGTCCAGGGATCGCTGTATAGGGCGGCCTGTATACTGTCACTCCGTTTCTTACTTCCTGTTCGGGCATATCTTTTTTCTGCCGATAGGCCGCCTTCAGCATCCGCAAAACCGGTAAATTTACTGGATTGGGACAAATGACAGTCACTTGTATTCCTTGTTTGAGCAGCTCCTGCACTTGCGTTTCATGGAATACGCCTTCACTTGGATGTTTTTCACTAGGATATACACTTGTCAGCCATAGCACCTTCATGACGAACGACCTCTTCTCAATAATTTACCTGCCACCTGCGGATACATTTTGATGAACAGCAAGCCATACAGTGCAGCACTGACACAAATCGTCAATCCTAATTGAAGTAAAATATCCGCTGACGTCAGCTTCATGCCTTGATGCAAGAAAACCGCACAGGCGGCCATCAACAGCGTCATGACAGCAGGCTTTCCAAGTGATTTTAAATACACCTTCATATCAAGCTGAATGACATACGCCATGAGCCACCTGCCGACAATAAAGTTGAGCAGACTGACACCTGAGTAAACCCAAGCTACTGTGAGCAGACTGCCTGTGCTGACACCTGCATATAAGGCGCATCCATACACGATGAGCATCCCCGTATCCCAATAAAAGGCTAAGTCCGCTCTCCCTTTGGCAAGAAGTATTGAACCGTTTGGATTCATCAGCACACGCAGAAGGCCGACAATGCACAAAATGTTAAGAACCGGAACGGCTACGAGCCATTTCTCTCCAAACACTACTTCTATAAAGCTATCTGATACGGCAGCAAGACCGATTAATAATGGAAAACTAATTAATGCGAGCATATTCGTCATACTGAGGAAGCCCTCTCGCAGCATGGAGTGATCACGCTGACTTTTTGCGAAAACAGGGAAAGCCACTCTCGTCACGATTGGGTTAATCTTCAGCACCGGGATCGTTACAATTTGATACGCCAAGCTGTAAATACCTAATGCTTCTGCTCCAAGAAACCGGCCGATTAAAATCATGTCTATGTTCGATCCTGCTCGATTGACCAGTCTGGATGCGAGCTGGAATGCACCAAATGAGAAAAATTCTTTCACTTCCCCTAATGCAAAAACAGGTGCTGGGCGCCACTTCTGCCAATAAGCTGCGGCATACATAAGCCCTTTTCCTGATTGCAGCAGCACTTGAGAAATGACATAGGCCACAATCGGATTGATGAAAAAGGCCAGAACGAGTAAAACAAACAGCGATATCATGGTTGCAATGGCTTCAATGGTACTTAATGTTTTAAAGGCTAAGTCCTTTTGCATCATGTATTGGTATTGCTGGCCAATTGGTGCAATCAGAAACATGATGGATAATAGTTTGAGCAAACCCTCCAGCTCTGGCCGGTTATAAAAGGCGGCAATCATTGGGCTTACTAGAATGAGTAAACAGAATAAGACAATTCCAGTGAGCAAATTGATCCAATATAATGTAGATAATTGACGTTCTGTTGTTTGTTCCTTTTGGATGATCGCTGCCCCAATCCCTAGATCAAGTAAAATCTGCGTAAATATTGTGACAGTTGTGATCATGCCAACGAGTCCAAACTCCTTCAGTGACATCACGTTCCCTAAAAAAGCGAACTGTGCGATTTGGATAATCGTAATGATGAATGCGGACAAGCTTGTCCATTTTGCCCCGCCTAGTATGCGTTTTTTCATACTTGCCATTTCTCTTCCCTACTTTACTTATCTGGCTCCGTCACCCGTCATGATGACTTTTAACGTTTTTACCATAATCTTCGTGTCGAGAGAAAATGTCAAGTTTTGAATATACTGTAAGTCGTGTGTTAATTTTTCACTCGGACTCATTTCATATCCTCCATTTACTTGAGCAAGACCTGTCAGTCCCGGCTTTACTGCTAATCTTTTCGTAAAACCTGGAATCGTCCGATTAAATTCTGCGGTAAACATCGGTCTTTCCGGCCGCGGACCTACGATACTCATTTCTCCTTTTAACACGTTGATAAATTGCGGGAGTTCATCGATTCTTGTTTTACGAATGAAGGCTCCCACTTTGGTGATACGCGGGTCATTTTTTTGTGCCCATTTCGCTCCTCCGCTTTCAGCGTCGGTTCTCATCGATCTGAGCTTCCATAATTTAAAGTAAACACCGTCTTTCCCTACCCTCTCCTGCATATAAAAGGCTGGTCCCGGTGTTTCCAGCTTAATCAAGAGAGCAAACAGCAAAATGATCGGCGTACTCAACATCAATCCGATGAACGAGAACATTAAATCTATGAAACGTTTTGCAAATAAATAACGAACCATATGTTCTGTTAAGGCAAAAGAGTGGTTTCGTCTCACTTCATATTCTCTATAAAGATTCATCGCTTTCTCTGCACTCACTGACCTGCACCTCACCATCTAAAGTAGTTGTTGTGTAAAGAGATGTTCTATGAAAGTCAGTTTATCAGAGCAACATTAAGCAAATGTAAATGCGCTGTTAAGTCTTGTAAAACTGTGTTAAGAATGTGCACTTATATCAAGTTATGCCCTTTTCAACGTAAAAAAGACCCGCAATTCTGCGGGTCTCCGGGTCTTTCTTTATTTTGCTTTGACGGATTCGATGGTTTTTAATCGAAGGGTTCCGTTTGCATCTTTTGTATAGGTTACTTTCACTTTTGATTCTTCTTTTAAGCTGTTCACTTGTTTAGAAAACGCATTTCCGAACTGAATAGCTACTTCTTTGCCATCAATGTTCACAGCAATGGTATGTCCATCAGCCAAACCGACATATTTGCCTTCTTTGGTGACTTCATTTTTCTTATTTGTTGTTGATTCTTTCTTTGTTTTAGAATCAGCTTTTGATTGATCCTTAGCAGGTTCTTCTTTTGTGATTTCTTTACTTGAGCTGTCTTTTGCCGCTTCATCAGATTGACCAGCTTGCTCTTCTTTTTGAGCAGCTGTTTCTTTGCTTTGATCATCTGCTTTTTCATTAGATGACTGATCTTCTGTTTTTTCCTCTGAAGCATTTTCTTTCTTTTGATCAGCCGCTTCGGTTGTTTCCTTTTTGCTGTCATCCTTATTGTTGTCGCTTGATTGATTTGTTGTGCCGCATGCTGTAAGTAATACACCTAGAAGCAATACTAGAAACGGCATTGTGATTAATTTTTTCAAGATCGTCACCTCTTCATGATTTGTCGATTTGCTGTCGCTTGAAGATTCATGCGTAAACCATTCACCTTCTATGTTTCAATTATAACAAAGATAACCAAAAATGAAATGTATTTTTAACTTGACACATTATTGATTACCCGATCACTTCATAGACTTTTGAAAAAAGGCTGCCGAGAGACGTTCTCGAGCAGCCTAAGAGGAGTATCTGAGGCACCCCTCATGTTTGTATTTTCTTATCTAAAGTAACCTGACACACCGCTTGAAATGCCTGACGCTAAACGATCTTTATACGTAGCAGATTTCAAGATGTTTGAATCAACTGGACTGGACACAAAACCAGTTTCTAAAAGAACACTCGGCATTTTAGAATATTTAATCACGTAGAATCCAGCTGTTTTCACACCACGGTCTCTTGTACCAAGTGCACTGACCATTTTAGGCTGAATGTTTTGCGCAAGCTTCAAGCTGTTTGCAGACGCATAGGTTTTGTCATAATACGTTTCTGTTCCGTTTGCACTGCTGTTATCATTTGAGTTGGCATGGACACTAATGAAGATATCTGCTTTCGCATTCGCACCTTTGCTCACTCGTGTTTGAAGACTGTCAAATGTGTCTGATGTTCTTGACATGGTAACAAGTGCACCAGCGTTGTTTAATTTCGTATTTAAACGTTTTGCTACATCTAAATTCAAGTTCTTTTCATATAAACCGTAGCCTACAGCTCCTGAATCATGTGCACCATGACCTGGATCAATGAATACTTTTTTTCCGACGACAGGATTTTTTAATTGATTCACAACAGTTGGTGTCACCGTATTTGTACTGCCTACGACAGTAAATTTGGTGATTTTTTTACTGCTAATTGTTGCTCTTGTTACTTTTGGTAATGTCTTTTCATTCGTTAGAAGCAATGCTTTGTTTTGCTTCGCTGCGATCCCTGCAGCAGAAGATGAAGTGGCATAGCCAAAACCTCTTCCTACATAGGTATTATACGTGCTCATATTATACTTTTTCACAATATTAGCGGCAACGTCATAACGAGTGGAGCCTTTGATTCGTGTTGGAGATTTCAATTGATTATAAGCTGCTTTTGTGACGTAATTTTCTCCACCGACGACAATGGTTTGTTTGACATTGCTTGCTTTTGCAACAGAAGCGATTTCAGAACGAAGTCCCTTTTTATCTGTGTAGAGAATTGGGAATCCTTTTTGTGCTGCTACCGGTGCAATTGCAATCCCATGAGCATAGAAGGAACCTTCAACGACAACGACGCCTGCTGGCTTTTTCATTTTTTTCGCGATATTTGCAGATAGCTCATATCGATTTTTTCCTGAAATACGTTGTGTAGAGATACCCATTTTCTTCACTTCGTTGACTACGTTGTTCGACACACTTGATGTACTGCCTAAAACGATAACTGTCTTTGTTTTTAAAGCCTTTAGGGCTTTTTTCGTGTCACCCGAAAGACTCTTACTGTTTGTATAAAGAACTGGTCCATTTTTTTGGTGTGCAAGTGGAATCCCTGCTGTTGCATCTGCATACGCAGTTTTCCCTACTAAAACGACTGTACTTGCAGTTCCCCATCCCTTTTTCGCTACGTTTGCTGCTACAGCATATCTGCTCCCGCCATCAATTCGTGAGACGGAATTATCTGCTGAAGCTGTCGGAACAATAACGAAAATGGCGATAAGGCTGAGGATGGCTGTTTTCATGCTTGAGCGCATCATCTATGTCCTCCTTTAACCCTTTAATAGTTTGTTAGTTTTGTACCTGGATAGTAGAACGAAAGTATGGAAGAATATGAGTTTCCAGATTCTGCTCTAGCTTTGGCTCCGTATTGGCTCATACCAATGCCGTGACCATATCCTTTTCCTGAAATCGTAAAGTCATTTGTATTGTTTTTGACAGACGCAAATGTGCTTTTCACCTTTGTTGCGCCCATGACGGATCTAAACTCGGTCATCTTCATACTTGCCGTTGTGCTTTTGTTTACTGCATACGTGCCTGTTTTATTTTTCAGATGATATGTCAGCTTGATCGATACCGTCTTCGCACGCTGGCCTTTTGTTTTTCCTGAGAATGTCAGGCTTGAGATGGATGCAATCTTCATATCAGATGCAGCTGTTTCTTTGTTTTTGAGTAGCCATGATTTGAGACCAGCAAGGTCCGCTGCATTTGTCTCTTTTGTCTTAGACCACTGAGATGCTGCTGTGCTAGCAGTCAATGTTGTGCCTAGTTGTTTTTTAGAGAGTTTTAGCGTCCATGCATTGACCGGATCTTTTGTATCCTTTTTGGCCACTAAGTACGGCAGTGCATTTGCCCACACTTCTTCACTTGCCTCTGTATAACCGCCATTACTAGAATAATAGGTTGCTGAAATGAGCTGATTGTTGTATTTCAGTACCTTCCCTTTTGTGGCATCGACAGCTTTTGTCGAATTCGTGTACCAGTTATATCCTCCATATACTTGGAAGGCAGTTGTATCAGGTACGACTTTTCCAATACTTTTCACTGAATACGTTCTAGCGGCAACTGCCTGTGCTTTTAGCGCTTCAACATGCCAGCTTGCAGGCATTTCATTTGGTACTACGCCTTTTAGATAGTCTTCAAATGGAATATTTTCGAGAGTCGGCCTGATATAACCTGATTCAATTGCAAAGTTGACGCTGCCTAAGTACGGCTTCCCTGCAATTTGAAGGACATTTTTCGTTGAATATTTCTCAGGAACAACTCTTACTGTGTTATACGTCTTTATGCCTTTTAATGAAATTTTTCCGTTAGAAATATTCAATTGGTAGTTTTGATTTTTTTTCAGATAGACTTGTTTAGCTAATGAGTTTTTCAAGCTATCTTTAATCGCACTTGTGCTACCAGCAAGGTGATAAGCATATGTACCCTTTTGTTTCAGCAGTGCTTTTAGTGACGCTGTGACAGAATCTGGTTTCACATACACAACGGTACTGTTAGACTTTGCAGCCAATTGAGACAGCGGCATAGCATAAATATAGCTAGAGGCTTTTGCCAAATAAACTTTATCTGCATTGATATTTAATTTCTTAATAATATTCACAGATAGTTCATAGCGATTGGCACCACTGATTCTTGTCACCTGTGACGTTTTTTTAATTTGATTCTCTACTTTTTGTCCCGTACTTTTCGTACTGCCGATGATGATGACTTTACTTGGCAGCTTGTAAGACGGAATGGAATCTTTTTTTGTTAACAGGATTGGATATCCCTTTCTCGATGCATAGGATGCAATCGCAATCCCATTCATAAATGAGTTTCCGCCGACAACGACAGCTTGCTTATAGTTACCCATTTCTTTAGCGATTTTTTGAGAGATTTCAAACTTGTCTTTTCCACTAATACGTCTGACTTTGCCATACTTTTTAATAGATTTCTCAGCAGCTGTGGAAATACTTTTCGTGTTACCGATGATCAGGATGTTATCCGGCTTCATTTTCTTCAGCTGGTTTTCAGTTGTTTTTGTCAGTCTTTCAATGTTCGTATACAAAATGGGTGCGCCTAGTTTGTAAGCTAACGGTGATACAGAAATGGCGTGATCAAATGCATCACGGCTCACAATGACAACAGTTGATGGATTCTTCCAGCCGGCAGACGCGATGCTATTAGCAACTTCGTATCGATTTTTGCCATCATATCTTTTCGTGACAGCCACATTCGATCCTGACAGCTTGTATTCTCCAGCTGTGGATAGATCCATCGTTTTTTTATTTCCGATATAATTAGACAATTTCACTGAAATTGTCGAGCTAGCCATGGCAGACTGAAAGGGTGCGACTAGTAGAGTCAGTGTCATGAGAACAATAAGTGTAACGCCTGTTTTCTTCAATTTTGTTCATCCCGCCCATCTTTTTTACTTCTGTTTTTCAATCTTTTGAATTTCCTTTTGACCACTGTCATTGATAAAGTAAGAGATTTCTACTGTGTCTCCTGGTTTGAATTCATTTAACACATCTTTAAAATTATCCGTAAATTCATAGCTTAAGGTCGTATTCACTTTTTTCACTTCGACTGTATGTGCATCAGCCATTCCAATAAATTCAGCTTTTTCTTCCAGCACCTGAGGAGTTGAACTGCTTGTCTTGTTTTCTCCCGAGGACTGCTCAGCCGTTCCACATGCTGTGAGCACGATACCAAGTAGTAGTATTAAGAACGGTAAAACGACGATTTTCTTCATTTTTTTCACCTCATGTCTTTGTATCGTCTTATAACTTAATATTTTAAGGTAAATTTAAGGTTTTTTGAAACCTTTTTTTTGTTACAACGTCTATATCTAGGTTCAGAGTAAAAAAATAACTTGTTTATCAAGATTCGTAAACCTATAATCATGGAAGAATCATAGAAAAGGTGAGGGACATTATGAGAGCTGAAAGAAAACGAAAGAAAAAAAAGGTTCTTTGGATTGTTTTATCGATTATTGGCTTATTCGTATTAGCAACTGGCGGATATGCATATCATCTTTGGAATACAGCAGCATCAACCGTGGCAGGCATTCAGGAGAATTTAAAGAAGTCAGATAAGCGTGACAAAGATGTCGATTTAAATAAGAAAGACCCGATTTCTATTTTAGTTATGGGTGTCGATGAAAGAAAGAATGACCGCGGTCGTGCGGATACATTAATATACATGACCGTTAACCCAAAAACCAAAACGACCGAGATGGTGAGTATCCCGCGTGATACGTATACAAAAATTGTCGGAAAAGGCACAATGGATAAAATCAACCACTCCTATGCATTCGGCGGCACACAAATGGCAGCAGATACAGTAGAGGAATTGCTTGATGTACCTGTTGATTACTTTGTGAAAGTCAATATGGAAAGCTTTAAGGATATTGTCGATACACTTGGCGGCATTACAGTTAACAGCACATTTGCTTTCAGCTATGACGGCCATTCATTTGGTACAGGAGAAATTAATCTAAATGGTGATCAAGCCCTTGCCTACACAAGAATGAGAAAGCAAGATCCAAAGGGTGACTTTGGACGTCAGCAAAGGCAGCGCCAAGTCATTGAAGGCATCATTGCAAAAGGGGCAAACATTTCATCTATTACGAAGTTCGGCGATATGTTCAAAGTCGTGGAAAACAATATGAAGACCAACATGTCATTTGATGATATGTGGACGATGATGAATGACTACCGTGACGCAAGACAGCGTGTGGAGCAGCACGAGCTGAAAGGAACAGGAGCACGCATCAATAACATCTATTATTATCAGCTTGATGATAATAGTTTGGCTACAGTGAAGAAGGAATTGAAGGAAAGTTTGGAGCAGTAAAAAAGAAGACTACATGACTGTAGTCTTCAGATTGTAGAGAAACTCATGTTTTTCTACAATCTTTTTTATTTTCATCGTAATTATGATGGATGAGATTTAATGAAAAAGGCCTCCCACACACCTAGCCTAGCTTCGCTAGGTGT
>NZ_JAFCUN010000002.1:0-446711 GCF_049896565.1 Bacillus sp. DWP3-1 | reverse complement strand
ATGTACTGATCAATTTTACGAAGCAGGTGATCCTCTTCGACCAGTTGATCTAGCAATACAAATTCGGCTTCGTGCTGAGAAGAATTTCTAGTGTGGAACATGAGAAAAACACCTTCCTTTAGTATGCTTTTCTCTATTATAAAATGAGGAGATGGAAAGTTTAAGGGAAAAAATAAAGCTGTCGAGATTTTCTCGACAGCCTGAAGTCCCTTTATATAAAGGGACTTTCTTCTTTATCTTTTATATGGCCGTTTCATCGTTCTGTGCGGCTTTTTCGCGCGCGGCTCTCCAAATACTTCTCCAAGAAGCATGCCTTGAACAACAGTATTTTGGTTAAGCCTGTCAATGACGTACGGCTTCATTTCCGCAGCAGAAGCTTTCGGTCTGGTCAGCTGCCTTTCAAGAGATTTGAACTCTTTATTCAGCTCGCTTTTTCTTTCTTCCATTTCAGCTAGTGTAGCGGTATAACGATCCTGTAAGGACTGTGAACCTTGTTTCTTCATCCCGCCATGATCATGTACATCGCCGAAATCGTCCAACTGGTCTGTTTTGACTGGGTTCGGGCTGGTTTGTTCTGCTTTCTTTTGAGGCATAGGCTTATTCTGAGGAGCCGGCTTATGTTGCTGGTTGTTTTGTTCCTTCTCCTCTTGTTTGCCGATTTTCCCAAATACAGCAGAGATGATACCGATGATAATCGCAATTAGTAACGGATTTTCAAATAGAATGTCCATTGGGCTCCCTCCTTAAAGCGTGAGAGGATGCTTATTTGTTTTCATTATCAGATGGACCTTTTGTCATTTTACCAAATGAATCTCTCATATCCGTATCAGCATCGATATTCTTAATGTTCATGTAGTCCATGACTCCAATATTACCTTCGCGTAATGCTTCAGCCATTGCAAGTGGTACTTCAGCCTCTGCTTCTACGACTTTCGCGCGCATTTCTTCAACTCTTGCACGCATTTCTTGTTCTTGGGCAACAGCCATTGCGCGGCGTTCTTCCGCTTTCGCTTGTGCGATGTTTTTGTCTGCTTCTGCTTGGTCCGTTTGCAGAATCGCCCCGATGTTCTTACCGATATCCACATCTGCGATATCAATCGAGAGAATTTCAAACGCAGTACCTGAATCTAATCCTTTACCAAGAACCGTTTGAGAAATCATATCTGGATTTTCTAAAACCTTTTTATGATTATTTGATGAACCGATTGTAGAGACAATTCCTTCACCTACACGAGCAATGATTGTTTCTTCCCCTGCACCACCGACAAGTCGTTCGATGTTTGCGCGAACTGTAATACGTGCTTTGGCTTTTACTTCAATCCCGTCCATTGCCACACCAGAGATAAATGGTGTTTCAATGACTTTAGGATTTACACTCATTTGTACAGCTTCAAGTACGTCACGGCCTGCTAGGTCGATCGCTGCACAACGTGCAAAGTTCAATTCAATATTCGCACGTTGAGCCGCGATTAATGCGTTCACAACACGGTCAACGTTACCACCTGCCAGGTAGTGACTTTCTAATTGGTTAATCGTCACATCAAGACCTGCTTTATGTGCTTTGATGAGCGGATTGACCACTCGGTTTGGAATGACTCGACGAAGTCTCATTCCTACAAGTGTAAAAATGCTCACTCTTACGCCAGCCGCTAAGGCAGAAATCCACAGCATCACCGGTACAAAGGTGAAGAAGATCGATAGAACGATCAGACCTGCTGCGATAATCACAAATAATAGTAAAGTAGATGGATCCATTTTATTCCTCCTATAAAATCAGTTATCTATACTTTCCTCACGACAATGCGTGAGCCTTCCGCTTTGACGATTTTAACTTGTTCATCCTTGTCAATAAACGCACCTTCTGACACAACGTCAATGCGCTCATCTCCGAGTACAGCCGTCCCAGATGGGCGAAGCGCTGTTAATGTAACAGCGATCTGTCCAACAAGATCCTCTCTTGTTTCATTTGAGACATAACCGCTTTCTTTATTGGTTGAATCGGTTAAAATGAACTTTTTAAAAAATTTCATACGTTTCCCCAACACCTTTGTCAATAAAATAACTGCTATGATTGAAACAGCAGTGGCAATCAAGATGGAAATCGCCATTTCTGTAAAGCTTCCAGCTGCTAAAAATAAGCTGGCAACAACACAGATCAGTCCAATGACACCTACGATTCCCCCCGGCAAAAACAATTCCAGAATAATGAGCAATATCCCTGCTAAGAACAGGAACAACGTCTCATATCCTGCAAAACCAGCCACGAGATGTCCATAAAAGAATAAAAGAAGCGCTGTCACTCCCATGGTGCCTGGAACCCCAAAGCCAGGAGAATAGAGCTCAACAATTAACCCTAAGCTTGCGATGGATAAAAGGATTGGAATGACGATTGGGTGCGTGAGAAAGCGCGCAACCTTTTCAGCAAAGCTCACTTCATCGTATTGAACAGAAGCGTCTGCTAATTTCAGCTTCTGAAGCAAGTCATCTAAATTCTTCGCTTCACCTTCTGCGTAACCAAATTGAAGCGCTCGATCCGTATTAAAGGTGAGCAGTTCTCCTTTTGGTGCACCAGCATCCTTCGCATCTATGTCTGGATCAGCCATCGCAAGCGCATATTTCGGATCACGCCCCTGCTTTTCGGCAGCATCACTCATTTCAGCAAGCCATAGCGATTCAGATTTTTGATCGGCAGCATTGCCTTCCCCATCAATGATCGCAGCAGCTCCCATCTTTCCATTTGGGGTCATATAAATCTCGTCGGCATTTAGTGCAAGGAATGCCCCGGCTGAAAGCGCTCTATGATTCACAAATGCTGTCACAGGGATATCAGACGCACGAATGGTATCTGCAATCTCAAGCGCCGCATCGACTGCACCACCTGGTGTATTGATGTCTAGAATGATATGTTTCGCTCGTTCGGACTTTGCCTGCTCAAATGATCGTTCAATAAATTTAGAAAGTCCTTTTTCTACTGTATCTTCAATTGGGATAACATGAACTTTCTGATCTACTGATTTCGCGGTCAATTGAACCCCTAATAACAAGCATATTATAAAACAACTGAAGAGAGCAATAGAAATTTTTATTTTTTTCATCTATTTGGTGATCCCTCCTCTCTATCTTCCATTTTACCGTTCCTTTACATACGTTACAAATGTATCATAGGTTTCATTTTTATATGACAGAATGATGAAGGTATAAAAAAAGTACCCTTCTAACAATAGAAGGATACTTTTTTATTGAGACAGTTGCTCGCTGACAAGTCTGTTAATGACAGCACCATCAGCTTTACCTTTTACTTTTGGCATAATAGCGCTCATGACTTTACCCATATCAGCCTTCGATGAAGCACCTGTTTCAGCGATCGTTTCTTTCACGATCGTTTGCAGTTCTTCTTCAGAAAACTGTTCAGGTAAATAAACGTCTAAGATGTCAATCTCTTTTTGAACTTTATCTACTAAATCTAAGCGATTAGCTTTCGAAAATTCATGGAGGGAGTCTTTACGTTGCTTAATCTCGCGGGAAAGGACGGTTAGTTCCTCATCGCCGGTCAAACTGTCTTTCTTAAGCTTAATTGCTTCATTTTGGAGCGAAGCCTTTACCATACGAATGACAACAAGCTTGTCTTTCTCACGGTTTTTCATAAAAAGCTTCATATCAGTATTTAATTGCTCAAGAAGACTCATAAAATCCACCCTCTTTAGAATTTACGTTTTCTAGCAGCTTCAGACTTTTTCTTGCGCTTTACGCTAGGCTTTTCATAAAATTCACGCTTTCTTGCTTCTTGCAATGTTCCAGTTTTGGATACACTGCGTTTAAAGCGACGAAGAGCATCTTCAAGCGATTCGTTTTTTCTAACGACCGTTTTTGACATTCTCTTTCCCTCCCTCCGAATACACCAATCGACTGCATTAAAAAAAGATATACATGCAAAACATGTACCTAGACATTATAATATAAGCCTAGTGTGAGGTCAACTAAGTGATTTGGAAATATATTTTCGTCATGAGCAGGTAGACAAGTCCATATATTCATTGGTAAGAGGAGGACTTTTCTATGATGGCGATCATTTATTTTTGTGCACTTATTTTCATTTTTTTATGGTCAATGGGTTTGCTGAGAAAAGGATTAATGGCGCTTGCGTCGTCTCGTATTGAGAAATCACTTCTTCTCTTTACAGATCACCCAATAAAAGCATTCTTGGTTAGCATCGTATTTACAGGGATTCTTCAAAGCAGTTCAGCGTTTATGGTCATCGTGATCGGCTTTGTCAGTACAGGCATTCTCTCTTTTAAAAAATCCATTCCAATGATTCTTGGCACCAATATTGGCTCCACGTTTACAACAGAATTTATCGCCATTAAAATGGATGTTTTCATGTGGGTCTTAATCCTAGCTGGTCTGATATACATCATGTTAGGCAGGAAATCTTTTAGGCATGCAGGAAAAAGTATATTTGGGCTCGGGATGATCTTTTTTTGTATTCAAGGCTTTTCTAAAATTGCAGGTATGATGACAAGTCAACCTGAGACATTGCGCTTTCTTGAAATGATGCAGCATTCTGACTGGACGGCGCTGCTTTCGGGTACCATTTTCACAGCGATTGTTCATTCGAGCTCCGTCTGTATCGGCATTTTAATGGGGTTTATGAATGAAGGAACTGTTGGGCTTCAGGAAGGCATAAGCTTTGTGTTAGGGTCAAATATCGGGACATGTATTACAGCCGTAATGGCTGCCATATCTGGCGGCTATGCAGCACGTCAAACGGCTTATGCACACGTTTTGTTTAATGTGCTCGGCGTGCTTTTATGTCTCCCATTTCTCGCCATGATGACGGAATTCGTCGCCCTTCTTGCAAACGCTCCAGCCCAGCAAATTGCGCACTTCAGCCTGCTGTTTAATGTGGCAAGCTCTTTGCTTTTCTTCCCGTTCATTCATCCATTTCACACATTGATCTTATGTCTTTTACCAAATCAGTCAAAATAAAAAAACCAGCTTGCCCTTTTGGCAGCCGGTTTTTTTATCTATTATGAGGTCATTCTCACTTTGTCTGTTTGCACATCATCACTGATACGAACGAATTGTCCTTCGTTATAAGGATAACCCGCTTTCATGATTTTCACTTTGACCAAACGGCCGATCATGTCCTCTGTTCCTTCAAAAACAACCTTCATATAGTTATCTGTATATCCCACATAAAGATTGTGCTTTCCTTCTTGTTCTTTGAAGGATTCTTCCGGAATAATCTCTAGGACATCTCCTTCATAAGCTGATGCATATTCTTTCGCAAGCTGGTCAGAAAGAGCAATCAAGCGGTGGACGCGTTCGTTTTTCACATTTTCATCCACTTGATCTTCCATTCTTGCAGCTGGCGTACCTGTACGTTTGCTGTAAGGGAATACGTGTAGTTCAGAGAATTGATGGTCTTTGACAAAATTGTACGTTTCCAAAAACTCTTCCTCTGTTTCCCCAGGGAATCCAACAATCACATCAGAGGTGACAGCAAGGCCTGGCAATGCTTTTTTCAGCTTTGTTAAACGCTCTGCAAAGAATTCCATCGTATATTTACGGCGCATTCTTTTCAGGACTGTATTCGAGCCAGATTGAAGCGGGATGTGCAAGTGTCTGACAATCTTATCTGACTGATCAAGCACTTCAATCACTTCATCTGTAATTTGGCTTGCTTCGATAGATGAAATACGGATTCGTTTTAAACCGATGACACGTTCATCTAATTCTTTCAGAAGCTTTGCAAAGTTATAATCCTTTAAGTCTTCTCCGTATCCGCCTGTGTGAATACCTGTTAATACAATTTCTTTATAGCCGGCATCCACAAGCTGCTGCGCTTGGTTGATGACCTCTTCTGGATTACGAGAACGAAGAAGTCCGCGAGCCCAAGGAATAATGCAGAATGTACAGAAATTGTTACAGCCTTCTTGGATTTTTAATGAAGCGCGTGTTCTGTCTGTAAATGCAGGAACATCGAGTTCTTCAAACACACGTGCTTTCATGATATTGCCAACCCCATTAATCGGCTGTCTTTCTCTGCGATATTCTTCAATGTAACCGAGTAATTTATGTCTGTCTTGTGTTCCAACGACAATATCAACGCCAGGAATCGCCATGATTTCTGCTGGAGATGTTTGCGCATAACAGCCTGTTACACAAATGACACCATCCGGGTTATGACGAATGGCTCTTCTAATAACTTGGCGGCTTTTCTTATCGCCTGTATTCGTGACCGTACATGTATTAATGACATATACGTCTGCTTTTGATTCATACTCTTTTCTTTCATAGCCTGCTTCTTTAAACAGCTGCCAGATCGCTTCTGTTTCATAGTGATTGACCTTACAGCCAAGTGTATGGAACGCTACTGTTCCCATCATGATTCACCTCTTAATAACTCTGTTTGATAAGATATAGCAGAAAGCGCGTAAAGAGGAGCTGTTTCCGTTCTTAAAATGCGTGGTCCGAGCCCGCAAATGACTGCACCAAGCGTTTCAAGCTCGTCAATCTCCTTTTCTGCCAAACCGCCTTCAGGGCCAAAAACCACTAGCAAGGTTTGTCCGCCTTTCATCTGTTGAAGCACAGTTTGAAAGCGGCTTTGCTCTCCTTCTTTCGATGATTCTTCGTATGCAACGACACATTTATCGAATTCACCAGCTAATTGAGTCAGCTCTTTAAATGTTGATACTGGATCAACACGAGGAATGATATTCCGGTAGGACTGTTCAGCTGCTTCTTTCGCGATTTTCTCCCAGCGCTCTCGTTTTTTATGTGACTTCTTTTGGTCAAGTTTTGTAATAGAACGAGCCGCTTGAAATGGGATAAATGCACTTGCGCCAAGCTCTGTGCCTTTTTGGATAATCAGCTCAAGCTTATCTCCTTTTGGAAGACCGCTCGCAATTGTTACTTTTACCGGAAGCTCTCTGTCCTGATTTGTCCAGCCTTCAACGTGACAAATGACTTCTTCCTTTGTTATTGTATCAATTTTACTGAGCGCTTCAAAGCCGTCTGTCGTTAAGCAAAGGATTTCCTGCCCTGCTTTCATGCGCATGACGTTGGAAAGGTGATGTACATCTTCACCATTGATGACGATAGATCCCTTTGCGATCACTTCTTCTTTCGTGAGGTCGATAAAATATCGTTGCATACGTGTCCTGACACCTACTCGCTTTATTTTTTCGCTATAATGCTGACCCAATCTTCCATTGACAGCACTTCAACAATGTCAAAACCTGCTTCTTCTAGTGCTGTTTTGACTTGTAATTTCTTTTGTCCAATGATGCCTGATGTAATGAAATAGCCATCTTTCTTCAATAAGTCATAGGCTTGATCTGTAAAGCGCAAAATCACTTCTGCGAGAATGTTGGCGACGATCACATCACGTTCACCTGAAATCCCATCAAGTAAGTTGTTTTGCTTGACCGTCACTTGTTCGCTTACACCATTTAGCTCGATGTTTTGCTTCGCACTTTCAACCGCAACGGTGTCGAGATCAAAGGCTTGAATGTCCTTTGCACCAACCATCGCTGCTGCCACACTTAAAATCCCGGAGCCTGTTCCAACATCAATCACCGTATCGTTTTCCTTCACATAGCGCTCAAGCGCCTGAATACAAAGAACGGTTGTTGGATGTGTCCCTGTTCCAAAGGCCATTCCTGGGTCCATTTCAATAATCAGTTCATCAGAATGAACCGGAGTATATTCTTCCCATGTTGGAACGATGGTGAATTTTTCAGAGATTTTCACAGGATGATAGTATTTTTTCCATGCGGTGACCCATTCTTCTTCATTTACTTCACAAATGGACAGCGTATTTCGTCCAAGATCAATATCGTATAGAAGAAGATTATTGATGGCTTCTTTGATCTCATCTACCGTTTCCATTAAAAAGCTGTTCATTGGAAGATAGGCTTTGACGATGACCCCTTCTTCAGGATAGTCATTCGGATCGAGCTGGTAGATCTCACCGTATACATTTTCACGTTCCTTGACTAAATCAAGCGGGTCCTCAATCACGACACCACTAGCACCTGCTTCATGCAAAATATTGGTGATCGGTTCCACCGCTTCATTTGTTGTATGGACGCTAATTTCTGACCACTTCAATACTACCAACTCCTTATCCGTCTTACTCGCCTTTAAATGCACGTTTCACCTTATCGAAGAAGCTCATTTCTTGTTCGTCCGGTTTATTTCCGCTCACTTCAGCAAATTTTCTAATGATATCTTTTTGATTGTCCGTTAAATTTGTCGGTGTGACGACTCGTACAACGATATGCTGATCGCCTTGGCCATAGCCGCGTACATTCTTCACACCTTTTCCTTTGAGTCTAAACTTCGTGCCAGTTTGCGTGCCAGCAGGGACTTTCAATTTCACTTTACCGTGTAATGTCGGCACTTCAATTTCGTCACCTAATGCAGCCTGTGCAAAAGTTAGCGGCATTTCGCAGTAAATGTCATCTCCATCACGTTCGAAGAATTCATGCGAACGCACATGGAACACAACAAATAGATCGCCTGGAGGTCCTCCATTTACACCTGGTTCCCCTTGACCAGACACTCTGAGCTGCTGACCATCGTCAACACCTGCTGGGATCGTTACATTGATTTTCTTACGCTTACGCACTTTACCAGAGCCGCCACATGTAGAACATTTGTGATCGATTTGTTTTCCTGTTCCGCTGCAGTAGTTACATACTCTGCGGTTGACCACTTTACCAAACGGAGTTGACTGCTCAACATTTAATTGACCAGAGCCGCCGCAATGTGAACAAGTCTTTGCTTCTGTCCCAGGCTTTGCCCCTGATCCATGACATGTTTCACATGATTCCTCGCGAGGGATTTCAATCGTTGCTTCTTTCCCAAATGCTGCTTCTTCAAATGAAAGCGTCATTGTATATTGCAGGTCTGCTCCTTGACGCGGTGCATTTGGATCTCTTCTTCTGGCTCCGCCGCCAAAAATACTAGAGAAAATGTCATCAAAGCCACCGAAGCCGCCAAAGTCTCCTCCTCCGCCAAAACCGCCGCCGCCAAAGCCTTGGTTTGGATCGGTATGACCGAACTGGTCATATTGCGAACGTTTTTGATCGTCAGAAAGGGTTTCATAGGCTTCTTTTACTTCTTTGAATTTCTCATCTGAGCCAGCTTCTTTATTAATATCAGGGTGATACTTTTTTGAAAGCTTGCGGTATGCTTTTTTGATCTCGTCTTTTGAGGCGCTCTTACTCACGCCAAGCACTTCATAGTAATCACGCTTACTCATCTCTTCACACTCCCGATTTTCTCACATAAATACGATTGTATCATTTTGATTTGACCTTTTTCAATTGCTTTCATCATTGGAAAGAAAAAAAGTCAAAGCCAAGAGATCCTGACTTTGACTTTCTGACGAGTACGTTTCAGCAGTCTTTTTCAAAAGTAAAGGTGATTATTTTTTCTCTTGATCGTCGTTTACTTCTTCGTATTCTGCATCCACTACATTGTCATCTGCTTTTTGAGCACCTTCAGCGCCGCCTTCTTGCTGAGCTTGTGCTTGTTTTGCAGCTTCTTCATAGAGCTTTGTCGTTAGTTCTTGAACGATTGTTTGCAGCTCATCTTTTTTCGCTTTGATGTCTTCAAGCTCGCCTTTTTCGATCGCAGCTTTTAGTGCATCTTTCGCGTCGTTTGCTTTTTTCACTTGCTCTTCATCGATTTTGCCTTCTAGATCTTTTAATGTTTTTTCAGTTGTAAACACTAATTGATCTGCTTCATTGCGCACTTCGATTTCTTCTTTTTTCTTCGCATCTGCTTCAGCATTTTCTTCTGCTTCTTTCACCATTTTTTCGATCTCATCATCAGAAAGACCTGAAGAAGATTTGATTGTGATGTTTTGCTCTTTGCCTGTACCCATATCTTTCGCACGTACGTTGACAATACCATTTTTATCGATATCAAAAGATACTTCGATTTGCGGTACGCCGCGTGGTGCTGGCGGGATGTCAGTCAATTGGAAACGGCCTAATGTTTTGTTGTCTGCAGCCATTGGGCGCTCACCTTGCAGGACATGGATGTCTACCGCTGTTTGGTTGTCAGCAGCCGTTGAGAATACTTGAGATTTACTTGTTGGAATTGTTGTATTACGTTCAATCAGCTTCGTGAATACGCCGCCCATTGTTTCAATTCCTAAAGAAAGTGGTGTTACGTCAAGAAGAACAACGTCTTTGACATCTCCTGTGATGACTCCCCCTTGGATCGCCGCACCAAGAGCAACCACTTCATCAGGGTTTACACCTTTATGAGGCTCTTTGCCTGTTTCTTTTTTGATTGCTTCTTGTACTGCAGGAATACGAGTTGATCCACCAACAAGGATGACTTTATCAATCTCGCTAGCAGATAAACCAGCATCTTTCAATGATTGACGTACAGGTGTCATTGTACGCTCTACAAGATCTGCAGATAGCTCTTCGAATTTAGCACGCGTCAGCGTTAATTCAAGGTGAAGAGGACCTGCTTCTCCAGCTGTGATAAATGGCAATGAGATTTGTGTAGAAGATACACCAGAAAGATCTTTTTTCGCTTTTTCAGCAGCATCTTTTAAACGCTGAAGCGCCATTTTATCTTTAGAAAGGTCAATACCATTTTCTTTTTTGAATTCAGCTACTAGGTGATCAATGATAACTTGGTCAAAATCGTCTCCACCAAGACGGTTGTCACCAGCAGTTGAGCGTACTTCAAAGACCCCGTCTCCAAGCTCAAGGATTGATACGTCAAATGTACCGCCGCCAAGGTCGTATACAAGAATCGTTTGATCTTCTTCTGTTTTATCTAAACCATACGCAAGTGCAGCTGCTGTTGGTTCGTTGATGATACGTTCTACTTCAAGACCAGCAATTTTACCAGCATCTTTTGTCGCTTGGCGTTCTGCATCGTTGAAGTAAGCAGGAACTGTGATAACAGCTTTTGTTACTTCTTCGCCAAGATAGCCTTCAGCATAAGATTTAAGGTGTTGAAGAATGATTGCAGAGATTTCCTGCGGTGTATAGTTCTTGCCTTCAACTTCTACTTTATAATCTGTACCCATATGTCTTTTAACAGACATGATCGTGTTCGGGTTTGTAATTGATTGACGTTTCGCTACTTCACCAACTTGGCGCTCTCCGTTTTTAAAAGCGACAACAGATGGTGTTGTACGTGCTCCTTCAGCGTTTGCAATAACTTTTGGCTCTCCGCCTTCAAGTACTGCAACACATGAGTTTGTTGTTCCTAAGTCAATCCCAATGATTTTACTCATAATCGATGACCTCCCATTATGTAGTTATTGATTTACTTTTACCATTGATGGACGAATAACTCGGTCTTTGAGTTTATAGCCCTTTTGCAATTCTTCTACTACGATATTTGAATCGACGTTTTCATCTTCAACTTGCATGACGGCTTGATGAAGGTTTGGATCGAACTCTTTGCCGACAGCTTCAATCGGTTCAACGCCTTCATTTTTCAACGCTTCTACCAGCTGGCGGTAAACCATTTGCATTCCTTCTAACAAACTTTTCGTCTGCTCATTGTCTGGATCAATTCCAAGCGCTCTTTCAAAGTTGTCAAGAGCTGGGAGAAGATCGCTGACAACATGTTGAGAACGATATTTTTGCACGGTCTCCACTTCAGTTCGAGCACGGCGTTTATAGTTTTCAAAATCTGCTTGAACACGCAGAATTTTGTTTTCTTTTTCATCTAGAAGCTGCTGCAATTCATCGATTTTCTCTTGGAAGGCAGACTGTTCATCATGTGTTACTTCCTCAGTATCTGCTTGAACTGCTTCTTCTTGTGCTTCAACCTCTGCTTCTTGCTCAGGTGTCTGTTTTTCTTCTGACATTGTGTTCACCTCCCTCAAAAGATTCAAGAATACGAAGGGGCAATGCCCCTATCTTTTATCACCCTACTCATCATACAAATTGGAAAGTGCGTTTGACAAGTCTTTTGATACATGATGCAAAAGACTAACGACTCGCCCGTAATCCATGCGGGTTGGACCGATGATGGCAATGGAGCCAAGTGATTTTTGATCAATCGAATAAGTGGCTGTGATCAAACTGCAGTTCTCCATTGCTTCCAAATTGTTTTCTGAACCGATTTTAATGGTGATTCCTTGCTGATTTGGATGAAACAGCTGCATGACATCATTCTTTTGCTCAATCAGCATCATGAGTGAGCGAATGCGGTCGATGTCATGAAACTCTGGCTGATTCAACATATTAATCTTCCCGCCAAAGAAAAGTTTTGATTCATTTTGTGTCGATGTAAATGTGCTGCCCAGCGCATCTAAAATGTGATCATAATCTTTTAAATGTGTGCGCAGAAGCATGACCACTTCTTTATACATCCTGTCCTTCAGCTGGTCCATTGGAACGCCAGCTAATCGGCTATTCAAAATATTCATCAGCTTCTCAATATCGGAGACATCGAGATGCTCAGAGAAGGTAATGGTTTTGTTTTCAACATGCCCGCTATCTGTAATCATGATCGCTACTGCTTTGTTTGGCTGAACGGGGACAAGTTGAATTTGCTTTAATCGATTTTCACTCAGCTTTGGACCAAGCACAATCGATGTATAGTTTGTGAGATCTGATAAAATTTCCGCCGATTTTTGAACTGTTTTTTCCAGCTCAAAAATTTTCTCCTGAAAAGCCGACTGGATGAGCACAAGTTCTTTAGACGACAGTTTTCGCGGAGAGAGCAAATGATCTACATAATAACGATATCCTTTTTCTGAAGGAATTCTTCCAGATGAAGAATGGGTCTTTTCAATAAAACCAAGTTCCTCCAAATCAGCCATTTCGTTTCTAATCGTCGCAGAGCTGAATGTGATGTCCTCTTTTTTAGAAAGAGTCCTTGACCCCACTGGCTGCGCCGAACGAATAAAGTCATTAATGATGACTTGCAGAATCAAAAGCTGACGATTTGTTAACATCATCATCACCCCTGTTAGCACTCTCTTTCAACGAGTGCTAATTGTATAAACAAAATTACCAAACTCAAATTAAAATGTCAATTATAACTCACCGAGAAACGCTTGAAATACTTCATTTCCTAACAATTTCCCTTTTCTTGTTAAACGAATGCCGATGTCATCTTTTACAATGAGACCTTTTTCTTCTAATTCTTCAAGAACAGTGGAAAAAAGAGCTTCTGGTGCAGCACCATATTTGGCTTGGAAGTCGGCACTTTTCACCCCTTCGATCTTTCGAAGGCCTAAGAACATTTCTTCTTCTATCTGCTCTGCTTTTGTGACCTGATGAGTTTCCTTATACGGGAACCCAGTTTGCTCAATCAGTTCCAAGTAATGCTTCACAGGCCCTGCGTTCACATTTCGGATGCCATCTACATACCCGTGTGCTCCTGCACCGAAACCGAAGTAGTCTTCATTGCTCCAATAGGTCAGGTTATGCTGGCTTTCAAAGCCAGGTTTTGCGTAATTGCTAATTTCGTATTGCTTTAATCCATGTCGCTCCATTTCATCCATCACAAGCTCATACATTTCAGCCTCACGTTCTTGCGGCGGTAAATGCAGTTTGCCTTTTTGCATTAAGTTGTAAAAAACTGTTTTCGGCTCCACTATCAGTGAGTAGACAGAATAATGCTCTGCCCCTAATGAGAAAGCTGTCTCAAGTGAATTCATCACATGATGCTTTTCTTGATGCGGCAATCCAAACATGAGGTCGAGGCTAATGTTGTCAAATCCAACGGCTCTTGCTCGCTGGAAAGACGTGAGGACATCTTTCTTTTGATGAACTCGTCCGATTTTTTTGAGTAAATCGTCTTCAAAGGTTTGCACCCCAAAGCTTAGCCGATTGACGCCGGCTGCTTTTAACACATGCAGCTTCTCGAGTGATAATTCATCTGGGTTTGCTTCCACTGCAAATTCAACCAGATGTTTTGCCGGTTTTAACACTCGGTGAATGCTGTTCATGAGCTGGTCTAGCTGGCTGACGGTCAGTGATGTCGGCGTTCCCCCGCCAATAAAGATCGTCTTTAGTTCTTGCTCGCCCTTTTGCTCGATCGTGTGCTGCATCTCTTTTTCAAGAGCCGCTAAGTATTCATCGACTGGCTGCGTTTTAATGAAAAATTTATTGAAATCACAATAGTGGCAAATGTGCTCACAAAATGGAATATGAATGTATGCTGCTTTCATTTGATGACACCTTCTTTACAGGTAAAGAGCCGCAGTTTATCGCTGCGGCACCTTTGTTTGTTTTCGACTATAAACGCCAAGGCTGACATTGTAAAGCAGGTTGCCTTGAGGGTGTTATTTTTTTGGTGTGCTGTCGTCCATCTTCAGCACAGCCATAAATGCTTCTTGCGGGACTTCAACAGAGCCCACTTGCTTCATGCGCTTTTTCCCTTCTTTTTGCTTCTCAAGAAGCTTCCTTTTCCGGGAAATGTCTCCACCATAACATTTAGCAAGTACGTTTTTACGCATCGCTTTAATGGTAGAACGAGCCACGATTTTTTGTCCAATCGCTGCTTGAACTGGTACTTCAAAATGCTGGCGTGGAATGAGTTCTTTCAGCTTTTCTACGATGATCTTGCCTCGTTCATATGCGTAATCACGGTGAACAATAAAGGAAAGGGCATCGATTTTTTCGCCATTCAGCATGATATCCATTTTCACTAGAGTAGATGGGCGATAGCCAATCAGCTCATAGTCAAAGGACGCATAGCCTTTTGTGTTGGACTTTAGCTGATCAAAGAATTCGTACACGATCTCCGCCAAAGGAATTTCGTACACAATGCTCACTCGGTTTGCATCAAGGTATTGCATATCAATGAAATTGCCGCGCTTTCCTTGGCAAAGCTCCATGACAGAGCCTACATAGTCATTCGGCACCATCATTGTTGCTTTCACGTATGGTTCTTCAATTCGCTCAATCTTTTGCGGATCAGGCAGATTGGACGGGTTATCTACGACGATTTTTTCTCCGTCTGTCATATACACATCGTAAATAACACTTGGTGCTGTCGTAATAAGATCGATTTTGAATTCACGTTCAATCCGTTCTTGGATGATTTCCATATGAAGCATTCCAAGAAAGCCGCAGCGGAAACCGAAGCCAAGTGCTTGGGATGTCTCTGCCTCATATTGAAGGGAAGAATCATTTAATTCAAGCTTTTCTAGGGCTTCACGTAAGTCATTATATTTCGCTGTGTCAATCGGATAAAGTCCGCAGTACACCATTGGGTTCAGCTTTCTGTATCCTGGCAGCGCTTCTTTCGCTGGGTTCTCCGCACTTGTGATCGTATCCCCCACACGTGTATCACCGACATTTTTAATCGCTGCTGTTAAGTAGCCAACATCTCCAACAGTGAGTTCATCTGTCGGCATGGCTTTTGGTGTGAATACGCCGACTTCAAGCACTTCAAATTCTTTGCCCGTCGCCATCATTTTGATTTTCTGACCTGGTCTGACGGTTCCTTCAACAATTCGTATGTACGCAATAACGCCGCGATACGCATCGTAGAGAGAATCAAAAATAAGCGCTTGAAGCGGTGCTTCTGGGTCTCCAGCAGGTGCCGGCACCTTTTCGACGATTTGTTCTAAAATATCTTCGATCCCAATACCCGCCTTAGCAGAGGTGAGAACAGCTTCAGACGCATCCAACCCGATGACATCTTCAATTTCTTCTCTTACACGCTCAGGCTCTGCACTTGGCAGATCGATTTTATTGATAATCGGAAGAATCTCTAAGTTGTTATCAAGAGCTAAATAAACGTTCGCAAGTGTCTGTGCTTCAATTCCTTGTGCTGCATCTACTACAAGAATCGCACCTTCACAGGCAGCAAGGCTTCGAGATACCTCATAGGTGAAGTCGACATGCCCTGGTGTATCAATCAGGTGCATAATATATTCTTCTCCATCCTTCGCCTTATATTTCAGCTGGACAGAGTTTAATTTAATCGTTATGCCGCGTTCACGCTCTAAGTCCATGGAATCAAGTAATTGTTCTTTCATTTCTCGCTGAGTAATCGCCGCTGTTTTTTCCAAAATACGGTCCGCCAATGTGGATTTCCCATGGTCAATATGGGCGATAATGGAGAAATTTCGAATTCTTGATTGCCGTTCTAATCGTTTTTCTTTATCTGTCACAATCTATCACTCCTACTATAAAACGCGGGTTGCGCTAGCTTAGATTATATCAATAGGGCTGTAAAGATTCAATCGAAATCAAGAAAAGCCGCTCATCGGTCAGCGGCTTTAGTCATATGGTATTGATTTATTTATTTCCCATTCATCCAATCATAAAGAGAACGGGCTGCATGTGTCATGCCATCAGACAGCGCTTTTCCTGCCTTGGAGAAGGCATTAAAGCTCTCTATTTCCTCAAGCTGCTTTTGTTTTTCGGCAAGATCCTTTTCTGTAACAGCCGTTCCTAAGATAGAGGCTTCTCGTTCTTCATCGTCGTTCATTTGGATGGAGAACGCGCCTTTTAATTGCGGGTCATGGTAACCCTTCATTTGCAGCATGCCATTATTCGCCTGCTGCATTCCTAAAAAGACGCCAAATAGCAAGACTAGTCCTAAAATAATGGTTTTTCCAATAAATGATCCCATGCACCGTCACCACCTTAAGAGCGTTTTTTCTCATCCTTTGCTTTGCCGTTCACCTTTTCCGCGTCCCAGAAAATGTCGCTGAAGACATCAGCTGCTGCATTGGATGCATTTTTCAACTCTTCCATATTATTATCCACTCCGCCAAATTCTAAAAGTAGGGCTTTGTCGGATAAATCTTGATTATAAATTCCATTATCGCCAATTTCTCCTTTGGCAAACACACCGACACTGAGACCTTTATATTTTTTCTCCATCAAATGGTGGAACTCCGTCGCAAGCTTGAGATTTTTCTCATAGCTTTGATTCTTCTTCCCTACAACAAACGCAATTCTCGCATATTTTTTTCCTTTGATCTCGACAGTGGTGTCTTTCTTTCTTCTTGAGTCACGGTGGATATCAATTAAGTATTCGAGGTCATCATTTTTCGCTAAGGCTTCTTTTACGACCAATCTTGATTCATTATAAGATTGAGGATACTTTAATCCTTTTTGCAGGAGCCTTTTTTCAACTTCCGTTTTGTCGACCGTATTCCCGATTCCTTGCTGATCAAGCGCCTTTCCGAACATGTCGCCGACAAGGGTGACATTCACTTTTGAGTGCCGTGCATTGTTTGGATTCGTTTCTCCTTTTAAAAATGGTAAATATGATTCCGTATTATGCGTGTGGTAAATGTACACGGCTTTTCGTTTTCCTGTCGACCGGTCCGGCTCTTTCGCAGGCTTTTTCGGCACATCTTTGTCGAGCTTGTCCAACTCTGCCAAATTTGCTTCTTTTTCATCTTGGATGACTTCACTTGGCGGCGGCGATTCCATTGGCATGTTGGTATAGTCTGTTCCTTCACCCGCTAAGATGATTTTTGTATCAAAATGTTCAAAACCTGGGAGTTCTCTCCCTAGAAAACTACGCGGGTCTTCTAAATTGATACTAGTCGCAAGCTTGAGTGACAGTCCAGAGAAATGAAACCCTTTTTGATCTTTCGGGACTGCTGAGGCGAAATATTGATTTTCCATACCCATTAATGTAGCGAAGAACGCTCCGGAAAGCTCATCTGCTACACCATATAGCGAGGCTTGCGGCCTCAGCTCTGGCTTTAAAGATGTCAACGCCCCTGACATCACAAACACCACAACAAGCGAGGCTATAAATAAGAAAATGCTTTTCACTACTTTTGTTCCATTAATCGCAACGACCAACTGTCGAGGACGGCGGGGTCTTTTTTTCATGATTTACTCCCTCCAGCACGCTTTCTAGTAATTACACTATGAGCGAGCTAGAGAAAGTAGAACCGATTAATGATTATAAGAACCCATGTTATCTTGAGAGATTTTTTGATGGAGTGCTGTATTTAATCCATTGGCGAGTACGTTTGCCATATCATCAATGAATGTATCCACTTCCTTAGGCGTGACCATTAAATTTTGCCCTAGCGGCGCAAGTACTTCATGAATCAGCTGCCGTTTCTCTTCTTCCGGAAGAGTCCCTACGATACCTAAAAATGATTGACGCGTTTCCTCATCTGGTAAGTCTTCTTCGTTTAGCACTTTTTTCTTCCCAAAAGTCAAACCAGCCGGCACAAGAGAGCGGGACGGCCGGTCATCTTTCAGTTCTCTACCAAAATGCTTTAAGACATAATCAATTGTGTCACTTGCAATGGTTACTGCATCTACCACTGTTGGAACGCCAATCGCAATCACTGGAATCCCCAACGTTTCTTTGCTTAATTCTTTCCGCTTATTCCCTACACCTGAACCGGGATGGATGCCTGTATCAGAGATTTGAATCGTGGTATTCACCCGTTCCACTGCACGAGCAGCAAGAGCATCGATTGCAATGACAAAATCAGGTTTGGACCGCTCGATTACACCTTGTATAATGTCGCTTGTTTCAATACCGGTCAGTCCCATCACTCCCGGTGATAAAGAGGACACTGGGCGATACCCTTCCTGTACATTTTCCGGCTGCAATTCAAAGAGATGCCGGGTCACAAGCAGGCTTTCAACCGTGAGCGGGCCTAGCGCATCTGGCGTGACATTCCAGTTTCCTAGTCCTACTACAAGACAGCTCGCATCAGCCTGAATGCCTCGGTCTTTTAAAAACTGAGCAAAATGACGCGCAAATACTTCGACGACTTTTTCCTGCATCTCAGAATCTTTCTCCCGAATGCCCTGCGCCTCAAGCGTCAAGTATGTTCCTGCCTTTTTGCTGGTCAGCTCCTCCCCTTCTTTCGTGATCTCCACTGTGCGTATACGGATGCCGTGCTCCTCTTTTTCCTTTTCGACAATCCCTTGAATTCCGTCCTTTTTGACGACATTCGGATCGTTCTCTTGTTCTAGTATCTCTTTTGTTTCAACAGCCAAGTCTGTCCGGATTTGATAAGCACTTAAATCAAGTTTCTGTTTCTCCATAAAAAGACTCCTTCCACCAAGTAATTAACAGTAGTCTTTCCATCTCTTTAAAGAAACATTCGAGCGCTTCATCAATGAAAAATACTTTACATTTATATTGCATTCTAAAGGTGTGTTTGATAGAATACAACTTGTTCTATTGTGAAGATTTAACCTTAAGACAATTGTGTTTAGGTTGTATCTTAGGAGGTGAAACACATGCCAAATATTAAATCAGCGATCAAACGTACAAAAACGAATAACGAACGCCGTGCACACAACGCAACAATCAAGTCTGCGATGCGTACTGCGATTAAACAAGTTGAAGTTTCTGTAGCTAACAACGATGCTGAGCAAGCAAAAGCTGCTCTTTCTTCTGCTGCAAAACGCATTGACAAAGCCGTTAAAACTGGTCTTGTACACAAAAACGCAGCTGCGCGTTACAAGTCAAGACTTGCTAAACAAGTAAACGGACTTTCTGCATAATGCTTGCAACGCCTCAGTGATGAGGCAACTGTTTAACTGTACGTCCGTCCTGACCGGCTCAGCCATTAGGACAGACTGGCAATTATACATCTAAACAAAAACGACCCTCTTTTTAGAAGGTCGTTTTTTTATGTTCAAGCGCCCAATAGTCGAAGCAGGAACAATTCTAACAATAGCTGCTTGTCCTTTTTACCGGTTTTCATTTCATAATCGATCGTTGATAGCTCTTTGACAATCTGCTTGAGCTCTTCTTCTGAAAACAGCCTTGCCTGATCCATAGCAAGTTTGACGCGGAATGGGTGGACTTTTAGATTTGAAGCAATTTGTTTTTGCCCATATCCTTGCTGAGCGAAATACTTCGTCTGCAAAATCAATCGAAATTGAGTTGATATGAGTGCTAATATTTTAATGGGTTCCTCATTTTGTTTCAGCAAATCATAAAACATCTGCATGGCCTCAGAGCGGCGTCTGTTGACAATTTGGTTAATTAATTCGAAAATATTCTGCTCTAAGCTTCTTGCAACGAGCTGATTGACATCCGCTAATTCAATTTCTTCTCGTTCTCCAATATATGTACTCAGCTTCCTGACCTCTTGAAACAATGTGGATAGACTCCCACCGCATAGCATCACAAGCTGCTCAGCCGCTTCAGATGTCATCGCCTTTCCTTCTGTTTTCACCAATGTAATGGTGAAATCCGTTGTTTCTTTTGGGTTTAACTCTTTTGCCTCAACCATAGCCGCTTTCTTTTTTAGCAATTTGGTGATTTTCTTCCGTTCATCCAGCTTTTCATATGGTGCTAATAACACGAGAATGGTATAAGGCGCCGGCTTTTCTAAATAAGCTTCTAACACAGAAAGCTCATGCTCAATCTTCTCCTTTTTCTTTTCCGCTGTAAGAAAATAAGGATTCTTGATCACAACGAGACGCCTTTCTCCCATAAACGGAAAGGTTTCTGCATCCGTCACAGCCTGTTCAAGCGGCACCTCTTCCATATCAAAGACGGAGTAATTAAAATCCTTCGTCTCCTCGTCTACTACAGCTTGTCTTAATTTAGCTGCTGTTTCTTGCAGTAAATACGTTTCTTTTCCATATAAGCAATAAACGGGATGGATATCCCCTCTTTTAAAATTGTTCCAAACTTCAAAGACCATAAATTGAATCCCTCTCTTTCACTTCCTCCTCTATCCTAAAGTGTGTGAAGACATTAGTAAAGAGGAAGCTGAAAGTGCCGCCTCCTCATTTATAGTAAACGTCTGGTGCAAGCTCCCGGGTCAGCTCGCTGTCAGACGATATTCATAAAATGATCATGAAAATGGAAAACGGTTACTTTACCTTCTAGCAATTCCAAATGAGTTCAAGTATACTAAAATTAGCCAGGAGGGATGAAAATGAATGAATTTGAAAAAAATGTTCAAAGCAAGCGGAATGATGTGACCGACTCAGCCGTTGGTTTTATCGTCACATTCGGATTTTTCGCCTCAATGTTTATTTTGGCAACAATTATACACCTCGTTGGATCTTAACTTCATGATTGCTAAATGACTGCCGTTTTGGCAGTTTTTTTATTGATTTTGTAAGATATCATATGGAGGTTGCGTGTAAAACGTTCCTTTCTTCTCAAGAAATTCATAGGTCACACTTCCGTCTCGATCTGTGCGGTACACCTCCATTTGATGATCCTTTAGTTTTTTCAAAACTTCCTGATGAGGATGCTGATAACGATTGCGTTCACCAGCCGAAATGAGTGCATAGGACGGCTCCAGATGTCGAAGCCACTCCTCACTTGTTGACCCTTTACTGCCATGATGCCCAACCTTTAAGACATCCGCTCGCAGGTGGGGATAGGCTTCTATGATGTCTCGTTCCCCTTCTTGTTCAAGGTCTCCAGTGAACAGAAAACGTTTCCCACCAAGAGTAAAAGCCAGAACGAGTGAATCATTGTTCTTACTTGTCACCCGGTCTTGCGAAGGGTGCAGAACCTCAAATATGTGCTCTCCAACTCGGAGCTGATCTCCTCTTTCTAATTCATCAATAAATATCCCTTTTTTAGCTGCTTCTTTTAGCAGCTTTGCGTCCTCTGGACTTCGGGCAAAGCCTTTTGGTATGGCCAGCCGCTTTACTTTATTTCGGTTGATTAAACGAACCGCTTCTCCCATGTGATCTTGATCCGCATGCGTGAGAATCAGCACATCAAGTTTTGCTATACCTTTAGAATGCAGAAACGGGATCAGCGTTTGATCACCGATCGTAGATACTTTACGTCTTTTTTTCCACGGTTCCTCTTCAAAAGAAAGTCTGCCCCCTGTATCCACAAGCAGATGCCCCTTTCGATAGGGCAGTTGAATAAACAAACTATCCCCCTGCCCTACATCCAGCATCGTGACCTCCCCTTTTTGGAGAAAGTTCGGAGTAAAAAAGTGTACACTCAAAACACCAATGGAAAAAAGAATTGGCACAGAATAGGATTTCACAGAAGCTTTGCACTCCATCACAAACAGCAGAAAAACAATGGCACTCACTTCCAGAAGAATATGCCACCAAGTAGATTTCATAAAAATCAAGTTAAACCCATTAAAAACTGCCATATGTGCTGACAACTGATGACTTAGCTGGATGACCGAATCAAGCAGCTGGAACAATGCTTGTCCAAGAGGGAGATAAATGATGGACAAAAGAAAAAAGAGTAAGGACAGAGGCAGGACAACCGTCGTATAAAAAGGGACAAACATCATATTCAATGGGATGCTCAGCAAAGAAAATTGCTGAAAATGATATAAAAGAACAGGAAGCGAGGCAAGCTGCGCAACAAAGGATATAAGGAATAACTGCATCACTGCACTTTTCGCTTGTGATAAGATTCTGGTCGATAACAAAATAAAGAACGTTACCACGAATGAAAGCTGAAATCCGATATCAAATAGATATAGAGGATGAAACGCTAATAAGAGTAAAAACGTTGCGCTTAATACGACAGCAGAAGGCTGTTTCATTTCTTTCGGCAGGCTCGTCATCACTAAATAGATTCCTGCCATGAGACAAGCTCTTAAAACCGATGGTGCAGCACCTGTCAAACAAGCATAAACAGGAAGAAAGCATAATAGAAGAATACGTGCTGTCTCTCTTGTCACACCGGCACGAAGCAGACACCAAAATAAACAGGCAAGAAGCGTTTGCACATGCAGTCCTGAGATCGCTAACAGATGAATAATGCCGAGCATTTGATAGTCTCTTAATGTGTCAGGATCAATCAACTCACGATCACCAAAAATAAGGGCCTGTACAATGCCTACAGAGTTTTTCGGCACATGATCTTCTAAGAATTTTAAGCCCTTTTGCCTCATCGCTTGAAGATAATAGGAAGGTCTGTCTTTTTTTGTACAGCCTTTGATTGACTGCGGTAAGAAAATGGCGCTAATGCCTTTTGATTTTAGAAATTGATCATATTGAAACCCGTTAGGAATGGTTGCGTGTTTAGGCGGCCGAACATCACCTGTCATATGACAGCTCATACCTGGCTCTACATCTTTTAGCGCCTCTTTTTCACGCTCTGTTTGAATGGTATAGAAAGCAGCTAGCCGTTCATGTTCTGTTGACACAGTTGCTGAAAAACGATTGCCATCTGTCTTCGGAATACTTTCAATCACAACGGAGCCGGAAAGAAATTTTTCTTGTACAGGTTGATCCGTTTCAAAAAACTCATGAACCATAAAAATAAGAGTATAAACAGCTCCACATAGGCTGATCATGAGAAAGAGCTTGGGAATTTTTTTCAGTAGGCTGAGAAGTAATATGATGAGAAGAAAGAGAAGGAAATACACATGAAGATGATATGCAGCCAGAGCAATTCCAACAGCTGCTGAAATTGCCCCAAACGGCAAATAATTAAACATAGGAAGTAAATAATTGATTCGCCTTCTCATGCATAACGCGAATTTCTGTTTCACTAAGTCCTGATTCACTTAGCTTGCCAATTAAATCTGCAACAAAGGCCAATTTTTCTTGATTTTTTAAGTCGATGATCATTTCATCCAGTTCAACTTGTTCCGTTTGAACACCTGCCTGCTCAAATAAATCAACGGCATATGGGTGATTTTTATAATCCTTTGCATAGTACACGGTTCGAATACCTGCTTGAATAATGGCTTTACAGCACTGCAAACAAGGAAAATGCGTGACATATATTTCAGCATCCGCTGTAGGTGCACCAAATTTGGCACATTGTAAAATAGCGTTCATTTCCGCATGGATGGTGCGAACGCAGTGATGATCAATGACATAGCATCCCACATCTGCACAATGGACATCACCAGCAATTGAGCCATTATATCCCCCTGCAATGATACGCTTGTCTCTGACGATGGTCGCCCCAACAGCTAACCGCTCACAGGTGCTTCGTAAAGCAAGCAAATGGCTTTGTGCCATAAAATATTGATTCCATGAAATTCTTTCCACGAGCTGATCCCTCCAGAATGATGGTTGGTATTAAGTGTACATGCCTTCTTTCTATACCGTCAATTCTACTTCACGGTCAATTCACTTTTCAGCCGTTCAATGGTCTTCTCCCCAAAACCTGAAATGTTCCGCAAATCTTCAATTTGTTGAAATTCCCCGTGTTCCTCTCTGTACGTAATGATGGCTTCTGCTTTAGCTGGCCCTATTCCGTTAATGGTTTGCAATTCCGCCGCATCAGCCTGATTGACATTGACACCTTGACTCTTTTCTTTACCCGATGGAGCGTCAGTAGCTGCTATTTGCGTCTGCCTCTCCGCTTCTCCCTGCTTCCGGACATAAATCATCATACTGTCCTCTAATTTTGCTGCTTGATTGATTTCAATCGTATCTGCTTTACTAGTAAAGCCCCCTGCTCTCCGAATCGCTTCTTCTACCCGTGCATCAAATTGAAACGTATAAACCCCTGGCTTTTTCACAGCTCCTTTGACCTCTACAAAAATGGGAGATGATTCATTATCGGTCTTTTCTTGTTTGTCTTCTAATGTGACTTGTATGTCTTTATCTTCCTTCAATACACTTGGCTCTCTGCTGCTCTCCCTATTTCCTGCGAAAAGGAAGAAAGTGATGATGATCACGACCATGAGCCCAGCTCCGATATAAAGACTGTATTTTTTCAATGGAATGAGTCGCTTCACGTGCTCACGCTTCTTTCAATCATATTTTTCTATTGCTCAACATACTGTTTAGAAGATAACAGATCCTATGCGCCTAAGGAGGGAGAACGTTTGAATATCGGGATAATCGGTACAGGAAACATGGGTACCATACTTACTGAGGCATTTATTGAATCAAAGGCAGTCAATCCCTCATCCATCACCATCACAAACCGGACCATAGAAAAAGCGTTCAATATAAAAAAGAACCACCCAGAGCTTGAAGTAACGAAACAGCTTACAGGAGCTGTCATGAATAAGGATTTCATCTTTGTTTGTGTCAAGCCGCTTGATATTTATCCACTTTTAAAAGAGCTGAGCCCTCTTTTAACAGAACAGCAAACCATTGTCATCATTACAAGTCCGGTTCACCCTGAACAGCTTCAGGATATCGTTCCTTGTCAAACAGCCAGGCTGATTCCAAGCATTACGAACCGTGCTTTATCAGGAGCGTCACTTTTAACATTTGGATCGTCATGCAGTGTCGCGACGAAAACAGCGTTAAGACAGTTAGCTTCCTGCATTTCAACACCCGTTGAGATTCATCATTCGATTACAAGAGCGGCGTCAGATATCGTCAGCTGCGGTCCTGCCTTTATCAGCTTTCTCGTTCAGAAAATGATTGAAGCAGCTGTCGAAGAAACAGATATTTCTAAAGAAGAAGCCACCACCTTATCAGAAGATATGCTTGTAGGACTTGGCCGTTTGATTGAAAAAAGAGTCTATACCCTTCCGACACTGCAAGACAAAGTGTGTGTTAAAGGCGGCGTCACTGGTGAAGGGATTAAAGCACTTGAAGCAGGTGTTCAAGATATGTTTCACCGCCTCTTTCAAAACACCCATGAAAAATTCGATGAAGACCTTGAAGCGGTTGCGCATCAATACCCGCCAAGTGTGTTTACTGATGATCGCAGAAATTAATCATCTCTGCAACAAGCGAAAAAAGGGTTTTAAAAAACCATCGTTCCATTAAACGATGGTTTTTGGTTTCTTAGCTGAAATGAAATATCTTTCGGCGAATTCCCCAGGGACTTCATTTGTAAAATCAGCGGTCACTTCTATCTGTTCAAAGCCAGCGGACTCAAGGAACGCCGCATATGTCTCAAATGGAAATGTACGCTGTTCATGTGTCTCATCATAACGCTGATACACGTCTCCGTCCTTTACAAAAAAGCTTAAATCGTGAATGACCGAATACATGTCATCCCCTTTATCACTCTGCCAAATATAGCTGATCTCTTCATCTTGATCGGCATAAGTCGAACCTGGGAATACCTCTTCCATTTTATAAGGTGTATGAACATCAAAGAGTAAAACCCCATCTGCCTCTAAAAGCTGAAACATGTTTTTAAAGGTTTTTTTGACGTCATTTTCGTTTTTTAAGTAATTCAAGGAATCACAGCAAATAACCGCTGCTTGAAAGACTTGCTCAAAACCCGTAAGCTCTCTCATATCTTGATGTAAAAATTGAATGGACTGCTTTTTCGCCTGTGCTTTTTGCTGCGCGAAGACCAGCATTTCTTCACTGAGGTCAATTCCTGTGACTGTGTGGCCCTTTTCAGCTAACCGAAGAGAAATTTCTCCAGTCCCACAGCCAACATCAATAATGGCAGCATTCGGTTTGATATTCTGCTGGATCCACTGAACCCATTCATCATAAGGTGCATGTGTCATGAGCTCGTCATACACACCTGCAAACCCTTGATAAATCATGAGTTAATGCCAAGTGAAAGCGTTTCTCTCGGCGCATCTCCCCATAGCTTCTCTAGGTTGTAGTATCCTCTTTCTTCTTTGTGGAACACATGAGCAATGACATCACCAAGATCAATCAATACCCATCTTGCTTCATCAAAGCCTTCCATCTTCTTCACTTCGATTCCACTTTCCTCTGCAAGATGTTTTACTTCTCTTGCAATGGCCTGCACTTGCTTATCAGAGTTCCCGTGACAAATGAGAAAATAATCGGCAACAAGTGAGATTCCTTGCATATTAAGGGCAATAATATCCTCAGCCCGTTTATCATCGCATGCTCCTGCCGCGACGTTTAAAATTGATGATGAATCCATCCAAATTCCTCCTTAATTGTTCTTATGCACAAGCGAGTTGTAAGTAGCCAATGTATCTGGAAAGACTGGCTGATTCTTTTTCAATAAGAAGCTGATGGTGTTTTTTAGTGACTGAACCAGCGCGCTATCCAAATCATGCTCTGCTAACTCTCTTACTTCTTCAACACCAGGGAAATGACGTCCTGGTTCGATATAATCAGCGACATAAATGACCTTTTCAAGTAATGTCATGTTTGGCCTGCCTGATGTATGAAATTCAATGGCAGTTAAAATGTCTTGATCGTCAATGCCCGCTTCCTTTTTAACCAGATAAGCACCAACCGGGGCATGCCAAAGCTCAGGCGAATATTCAAGCAATAGAGGGTTCATCTGTTCCTTCTGGATAATTCCCTTCATTTCTTCCTTTGGTCTAAATTTCGCATAATCATGAAAAATAGCGGCGATCTCTGCTTTTTTCACATCTGCACCGAACCGTTCCGCTAATGAAATGGCTGCACTCATGACCCCGAGTGTATGTGTATATCTATGCTCTGTTAACTGCTCTTTGACACAGTTCAATGCTTCTTCACGATTCATATAAATGATGCTCCTTTATATAACGCTCAACAGCTTTCGGTATCAAATAATCGACAGGTTTTTCCTGCTTTATTCGCTGCCTAATCAATGTCGATGATACATCAAAAGCTGGAACATCTGCAAATAAAAGAGGATATGCCGTACTTCCGGCATAACCCGGTCTTTTCATCCCAATAAAGGTGATCATCTGAAGCAAATCATCAATCCTATGCCATTTTGGCAAATACTCGACCATGTCCGCTCCAATCATAAAAAAGAACTCATCTTCAGGATGACGCTTCTTTAAAAGCTCCACCGTATCCACTGTATAAGATGGACCCTCTCGCTCCATTTCAATGAGCTCCAGCCGAAAATATGGATTTGACTGAATCGCCGCTTCCACCATTTTCACCCGGTGACGACTATCTGCTCGTTTCCGGTCTGTTTTATGAGGGGGCTTGTGATTTGGGATAAACCACATTTCATCAAGCCCTACTTGAAAACGCACCTCATTCGCCATCAGCAAATGCCCATTATGAGGAGGATCAAACGTACCGCCAAACAACCCTATTTTTTTCATATCACATCCACCTTTACGGCAGCTTAATTTGTTTATTTTCCTTCGATTCTTTATAAAGGACAATCACATTTCCGATCGTTTGAACAAGTTCAGCTTTTGCACCTTTTACAAGTGCTTTCGCAACTTCCGTTTTGTCCTCATCGCAGTTTTGTAATACGCTGACCTTTAACAGTTCTCTTACTTCAAGCGCCTCGGAAATTTGCTTGATCATATTGTCATTTACCCCGCCTTTTCCTACTTGAAAAATAGGTGATAAATGATGTGCTTTTGCACGTAAAAAACGTTTTTGTTTCCCTTTTAACATGGTGTTCCTCCTAATTTCTCTATTACAATTGACTTCATTTTTCTGGCGTCAGGCGTGATGCCTGTCCACAGTTCAAAGGCTCTTGCTGCTTGTCCAACAAACATGCCGACACCATCTACTGTTTTCAAACCTAACCCGGCTGCTTCTTTGAGCAGCTTTGTTTCTATTGGATTATACACAATATCACAAACGACCGCTGTTTTTTTTGCGTTTGCTAAAGAAATCGGGGTTTCTTCAACATTCGGGTACATACCGATTGAGGTCGTATGGATGATGACATCATATTCCCCAAGTCGTTCTTCTGCTGTCTTTAAAGTAATGGCACTAGATGTGATGTTCCCATCTGCACTTTCAATTAAAGCCTCAGCTTTTTCAATGGTGCGGTTGGTGATATCAAAGCTTTTCGGTGCATAGTCAGCGATTGTCGTATAAATCGCTCTTGCTGCTCCGCCAGCACCAATCATTAGAAATGACAGCTCTGTTAAAGGCTGATCCAAGGCTTCAAGCAATGAATGAAGAAAGCCCTCTCCATCTGTGTTGTACCCGACGAGCTGACCTCCTTCAAGCCGCACCGTATTGACTGCACGCAGGCGTTCAGCTGTCACATCAATTTTATCAAGGTACTGCATAATGTCTACCTTGTGCGGAACAGTGACGTTAAAGCCGCTTATTCCTAAGGCTTTCATACCGCGAATGGCATCTTTAAGGTCTTCGTCTTCTACTTGAAAGCCATGATAATGTCCATCAATCCCAGCATCCTTCAATGCTGCATTATGAATATCCGGAGACATTGAATGACCAACAGGGTTACCGATTAATCCGTATAAAGGTTTCAAGGTCTCTCCCCCTTTGAACATTTAAATTAACGAACGTCTCATAAACACATGAACGCCTTTTGGCGCATAGACTTTGATTTGCTTCCCTGCATCATTTGCCGTTACCCATCCTAAGCCTGAAAAGACGATGTCCATTTTCGGCTGATCAATCGTAAAGGTATGCGGAACGAGCGGAGGGAAATCTTCCATCCCCTCTTTTGATGGCGGTGATAGCAGTTCCCCGGCATGTTTTTCATATAAATCATCTGCGTTCTCTAACTTTGTTCTGTGTATGTTCAGCTCATTTGGCATATAGCAGACAAATGACGTTCTGCCGCCTTTTACATAATCAAATCGAGCAAGGCCGCCAAAATAAAGCGTTTGTGCTTCATTTAATTGGAACGTTCTCGGTTTCAATTCTTTTTTCGGCGTTAAGATCTTCAAGTCATTTTTGCTGACATAGTGCGCCATCTGATGACGGTTGATAATGCCCGGCGTATCAAATAGAGCAGATCCGTCATCAAGCGGGATCTCAATGGCATCAAGTGTTGTACCTGGATATTGGGATGTGGTGATCACGTTCTCTTCGCCAGATACTTCTTTGATGATTCGATTGATAAATGTTGATTTTCCAACATTCGTACAGCCGACGACATAGACATTTCTTCCCTCACGGTAATGATCGATCGCTTCCATCACCTCAGGTACGCCCTGACCTCTGCTTGCACTGATTAAGAAAACATCGATCGGGTTCAATCCGTTTTCTTTCGCTTCCCGTTTCATCCAATGAATCAGACGATCTTTTTTCACGGATTTCGGTAAAATATCTACTTTGTTGCCGACGAGTAAAATCGGATTACCACCGACAATACGACTCAGCCCATTGATCCAGCTTCCGTTAAAGTCAAAAATATCAACGACCTTTACAATCAGAGAATCTGTCTCTCCAATGCTGTGCAATATATTTAAAAAGTCGTCTTCTGTTAAAGAAACATCTTGTATTTCATTGTAGTTCTTTAACCTAAAACAGCGCTGACAGATTACATCTTCTTTCAATAGAGATGCTGCCGGCGCATATCCTAATTGATCTTTATCTTCCGTCTGAATGGCTACACCGCAGCCAATACAAACAACCTTTTCCATTATTACTCTTCCTCCCACTGAATGTGGCCCTTACGCTTTAAGGCTCCTAAAATTCTGCGTTCAATCTGCCTGTTAAACTTGGTGAAAAATCCGTCCGAGGCAGCGACAGGGACGACCAAAATCGTATGGAAGCCATGACGATTCCCGCCTAGTACATCGGTCATGAGCTGATCCCCAATGACCACCACATCTTCTTTTTTCAATTGCATATCAGAGACTGCCTTATTAAAGGCTCTTCCCATAGGCTTTTTCGCTTTATAAATAAACGGGATATGAACTGGTTCAGAAAAAAGCTTGACCCTTTTTTCATTATTGTTCGATACAATCGTCACTTGTATCCCGTGATCCTTCATTTCTTGAAACCATTCAATTAAGCGGGGCGTCGCACTTGGACGGTCCCATTCTACTAGTGTGTTATCTAAATCGGTAATAATTCCTTTTACATTTCGTTCTTTTAATTTTTGCGGTGAAATGTGGAAAATGCTTTTCACAAATTCATCCGGTAAGAAATACTTCTTTAGCACAATTTGCACCCTTTCTTCCCTTGGTTTTTCAGCGATGGTGTCGAATCAAATCACAATTTGTCTGTCTATCGAATACAATGAAAAAGTTTTCGACATATGACGAGGACCTTCAACAGGTGTGGATAATTTTACACACATTATCCACCTATATTTCATCACGCTTTCATTCAATTATAAACACTCTACCCACAAGTTATCCACTTCACCATGTGGATAACAGAACGATTGTTCTTGTTTCCCATTCATGGTAGATTAAAGGTACTTCAGAGACATTCGATCAACCTATGATGATATGTCTTTTCCTTAAGTTTTATGCCAACTTTTTCAGGGGAGGTGTTTTTCCCATCATATGGGTTTCTAGTATGAAAAAGCTGTCAGATGATTTACTTATAGAATCGTATTATAAAGCAAATGAAATGAACTTAAATCGCGACTTCATTGAATTAATTGAGACAGAAATGAAAAGACGTTCGCTCGGGCATATGCTCTCTGTTTCCTCTTAATTCCATTTCGCAGGAACCATGCCTCCCGAGCACTCTCCTTTTTTAAACTCAGGTGACTGATATTATATCACTTGCGCTATAGGCTTACTACTATTTTCCGTAAAAAACACCCCTTCTCATCAAAGAAGAGGTGTCTTATTTGCAAGGCTGTTCATTCCAAAACCATAACCCTCCGCCTACGACCAAAATGACCACAAGGAACACAACAAGAAAAGCGTAACCGATTCCTGCTCCTTGAGCTGGATAAGGTGAACACGCAGGGTAAGGATAAGGGCATCCCCACATATCAGTTACCTCCTTCTAGGAAGATATACTGTTAGACTATGCTGGATGGATGGTCTTGTTTAGGCAGATGGCCATCATTTAAAAATGTTTGATGACATCACGCTCTTTGATTTCGTTATAAATAATTCTTGCCCCTTTTGGCGTCATATGATTGCCAGAAGGGTCGATCAAACCTGATTGAATCAGCGCATTGTCACTATCTTCACCAGCTTCTCGGATGAACGCTTTCCAATTGTCGACAAGCGGTACTTGCTGATCCTTGGCTATTTCTCTCGTAATGTCATTATAGGAATTTTGCCAAGCTCTTGCCCCGCCTCTCTCAGCAAAATAAGATGACTTATACCTAGAGTAGTAATACAAGCCCTTTTTTCCGCCTTCTACAACAGGTACACAGGTCATGAGAATCGGGGTAATGCCTTCTTTTCTACTTTCAGAAATGAAGTAGGATACATTTTCTTTAAATCGTTTTTTCGTCACGCGGGGATGTTTCCCATCTAAAATCGCCGCATCATTCGTACCGAACATGATGAGGACGTAAGTTGGTTTCTGCTTTAAAATATCCTGCTCAAAGCGAAGCTTCGCGTCTTCAGTTGTCTGCCCGCCAATGCCTGCATTCTTCACTTGAATTTGGCCGCGCTCGACGTTTTTCATGAGATTCACCCATTTTTCAGATGTTGGATAATCTCGAAAGTCCCAGTTTGATCCCCTTGTATTGCTGTCGCCAAATGCAATGACACTTTCTTGTTCTGGCTTTGAGCACCCAGCAGCGACACAAAGCAGGATAAAAAGGACAACACATTTCTTCACAACATTCACCTCCAAAAGCCCTCTTCATATAGTAAACGACAAGACTTTTGGTTTCAATGAATGACTGTTTTTGACGAATGCTTCCTATTGCAGTTGAACAGGTACATACGCTTTGTCATGATGCAGCAGTTCGCTCACTTTGACAAATTCATAGCCTCGATCCTTTAATTCAGGAATCACTTGTTTCAGTGCTTCTACCGTCTGCTTCCGATTGCCCCCGCCATCATGCAAAAGAATGATATCGCCGCCTTGAATATGATCAATAATCCGGCTCGCAATTTTGCGTGAGCCTGGTCTTGACCAGTCCTTCGGATCTTGCGTAAAGGACCACATGACCACATCATATCCTTGCTTTGACAAAATGCGGAATGATGTCATCGTCAAGCGGCCGCCAGGGGGGCGAAATAATAAGGGTCCGCCAGGCTGAAGTGAAGCGATATGAGCCGCTGATTCTTTTAGCTCCTGCTTGATCTCTTTTGAGGATAACAGGTCAAAATACGTATGATTCATCGTGTGATTGCCAAGCTCATTTCCTTCGTCCACAATCCGTTCTGCGATCTTTGGATATGCGTGAATCCGGCTTCCTACGACAAAAAAGCTGGCATTTACTTGATGCTGCTTCAGCACATCCAATATTTGATTCGTGTAAACTGGATGAGGTCCATCATCAAAGGTGATCGCAATCTTTTTCCGTTCCGCTCTCATGTCCCAAAAGGCATGTCCCGTTTTTTCAAGATCGACTCGTTTTAATGTATATGCCTCTACTTCATTAGGAACAAAAGCACATAGCAGCAATATACACATCAAGACATGCAACCCTCTCATTTGACCGCCTCCACAGAACATTCTTACAGATTAAATTGCCCGCTTTTTGATGAATCATTCAGCATTCATAGTCACGGTCCGCATCTCTGACTTCTTTTTTGACATAAAAAAAAGCCGGCCCATCAGGCCCGCTTTTTATTTCACGTTTGGTTTCTCTCTTCAACTGTCGAACGTTGCTTAGAATTCATACAGACACTCTCCTTCTTGGATTTGATTTTGAGCCCATAATAATTTCTGATAATACTGGTTGGACTTCTGGTATTGTTGAGAGGCTTCTAAGGCTGTCGCAATTTCTAGTGAGATATCCTCTATATAAGAGTATAGGCTAAGTTTTTCCAAATAATCAATGGTTTTTTGCAGTTGTTCTTCATTCATTCCTTGAACATATAAAGCATCCAGATACTCAAACATATGACAAAACAGCTGGTCTTCATGCTTCTTTGCAGCTAATTTTCCATCTTCTAATATGCGGCGTGCTTCCACTTGTTCATTTTGTCTAAAAAGCAGTTTTGCCAGCGTATAGAGCGTATGCGGAAGCGTGGGAAGCTGCTCTTTACAGGCAATATCAGCCGATTCCGTTAAATAGCGTTCTGCTTCCTCTCTATAGCCCAGCTCCCCATAACATTTTCCTAAATTATAAAGCGCTGAACTGTATATCCGCGGGTGATCAATCTGTGATGCGAGCTGTTTTGCCTTTTTTAAATGAGGCAGTGCCCGGTCTTTTCGTTTTAGATCTTGATAGTTTCCTGAGATAACAAAAAGGCACTGAATGATGCGAATAGAGTAGGCATCATGCTGATCGTATATTTCCAGCGCCTTTAAAATATGATGCATCGAGACATGCGTTTGCTTCATTATATAGTAGGCTTCTGCTACTTTAAAATGAAACTCAGCCTGCTCAATATCATCAAATACCATGGACAGCTGTTTTTCTGCCACTCGATAATATTTGACGGCTTCTAAATATTCTTTTTGACTAAACTCATGCATGCCACGAAAAAATGCATGGTAATAATGCAGCATATCAGATAACTCATGATTGGAATTTTCGATTTTATCGACAAGATTAGATACTGAGAAAGGTTGATATTTTGAAGGGTGTATATAGTCAAGCATGATTTGGTGCCGAAAACACATGAGCTGATAATAAATCAGTAAATGCTGGTCCTCTTCCATCCGTTCAATTTCCGCTTCTACTTCTGCTTTCAGGATTTCCGCATCTGGAACACTGAACTGCCGTATCATTCGATACCATTCATTAATTTTCATACCTACATGTGAAGAAAGAACCTTCCCCATGTTCCGAAAAAACCCCTTCCTTTTCGGTCTAATATTACATATTTTAGCACGCTTCTTGACCGCCAAGCACCGCAAAGAAACCGCAAACATATGAGAAGGGCAGCAAAAACAGACGAACAGAAGCCCGTTTTTTTCGAAAAAGATGATTTTTTCATCGTACAGACACAGACAATCCCCCCTTCACATACATTTGAGGATATAGGCAGTGGCCTAAACATGGTGGAGGTGAAAATCGTGGCAGGAGTATTTACAGCGATGGGATTGATGGTCAAAGAATTGGTGTTCTTGGTGTCCTATGTCAAAAACAATGCCTTTCCACAGCCCCTTTCAGGAGATGATGAAAAAAAATACTTAGCCCTTATGGCACAGGGCGATGAACACGCGAGAAATATGCTGATTGAACATAACCTTCGGCTCGTCGCCCATATTGTCAAGAAATTTGAAAATACCGGGGAAGACGCTGAAGACCTCATCTCCATCGGGACGATCGGACTCATTAAAGCCATCGAAAGCTATTCCTCTGGAAAAGGAACAAAGCTGGCAACGTATGCGGCGCGGTGTATTGAAAACGAAATTCTGATGCATTTACGCGCACTCAAAAAAACTAAAAAGGATGTCTCCTTACATGACCCCATCGGTCAGGATAAAGAAGGCAACGAAATTTCTTTAATTGATGTCTTAAAATCAGAAAGTGAAGATGTGATCGATACCATTCAGCTCAACATGGAGCTTGAAAAAGTAAAGGAGTATATCGACATTCTCGACGGCCGAGAAAAAGAAGTCATCGTCGGCCGGTTCGGTCTTGATTTAAAGAAAGAAAAAACGCAGCGGGAAATAGCAAAGGAGCTCGGGATTTCGCGAAGCTATGTATCCCGTATTGAGAAGCGGGCGCTGATGAAGATGTTTCATGAGTTTTACCGGGCGGAGAAGGAGAAACGGAAGCGGGAGAAGGGGAAATAATATCAAAGAAGCCGGTCTAAATTCCGGCTTCTTTTCATTCCACTAAGCACTCAACATAATAAAACCATATCATTGGTTATGGAGCTTATTTCCATTACACTCCTTATATTCATTTGCCATCGTTTCTATACGTTTATGTGAATTATGGTTAAAAATGGTAAGTCAAAACAAGGATCGTTCGTTACTTTTTCATCTTATTGATTAAGAATTTTAATCTCTAGTCTATATATAGTGTTTTTTATAAACATACAGTAATTACCATGTCGTGGCATGTCTGTTAAAGTAACCACCTGTCTTAAATCCAACTTTTTTATAGGAAAAATTGGATAGCTAGTTCTCCATGTTTTATAATTACTGATACAGAACTCCGGCTTGCAGAAGTTTTTCTATCCTTTCAAAATCCTTTACATAAATGATCTCAACTTTTTGACTGCTTTCTTCATATTCCCCTTAAAAATTAATAATCACTTTCCCTTTTGGTCGTCCATTTGCGACTAGTTCTAGCGCTTCATTTACGTTGTCTATAGTAAATAGTATTGGATGAATTGCTGGAACAATGTTGTTTTCTTCAATGATTTTGGTAATCTCTTTAAGTTGTGCGCCGTCAGAACGAACGAAAATAAAATGATATTCCACGTTTTGTTTCTTAGCTTTGCGGTCATAATTTGCGCCAGCAAGGGAAAATAACATTCGTTTCCACCATGGGGAATTTAGGTATTTCCCGAAACGTTTATTTGGTCCTGTACGGAGAGAGAGCAATCTTCCGCCCGGTTTGATGATACTCAATTCACTGTCAAATTCTTTAGGTCCCAGTGTATCAATCACGTAATCCACATTCGACAACAAGTCAACATAGTTTTCTATTGCATAATCCAAATATTGGTCTGCACCCCTTTCCAAAGTGCGTTCGCGCGCTTCTGAGTTGCCACTAACAATGACATTTAGGCCCATTTCCTTTGCTATTGGTACAGCCATTTGACCAAAGCTGCCTGATCCACCTGGAATGAAGACAGATTTACCTGACTGTGCCTCAAGTTCTTCATGTAGACCTTGATACGCTGTGAGTCCAGCCAGTGGTACAGCAGCGGCTTCCACGTAAGACAAATTTTTTGGCATGGGTGCAATTGCGGCAGCATCAATTGCGGCATATTCCGCAAAAGCACCAATTTTTTTAAGGGGAAGACGTGTATAGATGGCATCTCCTACGTGAAATTCTGTCACATTTTTTCCGATTTTTTCGATAACTCCTGTCAATTCATTACCAAGCGTTAATGGGAATTCATAATCTTGAATCAGTTTCACGCTGCCTGTAATAATTAACATTTCGAGTGGATTGACTGCCGCAGCTTTGACCTTTACCAAGACTTCGTTTTCATCGATTTCTGGAATTGGAATGTCATTGACTTTGGCATGGATATTTTTTGAATACTTGGTGATCTGAGCTGCTTTCATGAGTGTTTTCATTTTTTCATTAGCATCCTTCCTTGAGATTATTACAGCTGGTGTTCCCACACTCAATCAGTAGAACAGATGTTAGAGTTCATCAGCCCATAGCGTTCGAATGCAGTACACGTCAGCCAGTGTAGCGCAATTCATGCGTCAAGCATTTTTCAGTTGTATGCCTTTTTTAAGCATTACTGTCCATTTTGCAGGTTCAATTTAAAAACTACTTTTCATTCCCTTTTTTTTGTTACAAAAATAGAGAGTCACTTCCCAGTCCCAAACAGTTTGTGGAACCTTGATATTTGCCATAAGTTATACTTATCTCTTGCGCTCTGCTACGTGTCATTGGTGCCAGCGCTAAACGATTATGTTACCATATATATAAAAATTAGATTTAAAGGCTTTCTAGTATTGGAAAGATCGGCTTTCTCAACTTAAATTCATAGTTTTCATCTACAACCCCAACCACTTCATCTTTGTCATAAACCTCCATCATAAAACCTGCCATTTGCTTAGCTGTGTGGTACATAGGGAGATTTGCTTTATAATCAAACTCTTTTATATCATTTGCATGTTTTGCGAATTCTGTTTCCGTCATTGCTGGTGCTAAAACTTTTGCCTTCATTTTCGCACCTTTCAGTTCAAGTTCTTTTGCAAGCCCTTCGGTGAAGGCACTAACATAATATTTAGAAGCAGAGTAAGCAACACTGCCAACAGCAATTACATATCCAAGTGCTGAGGATACGTTAATTAATTGAGTTCCCTCTACATCAGCATATTCTCTTACAAATAGTGTAGAAAGGATTGTCAAGGATTCTATGTTCACGCGTAACATGGTTTCTACTTTATCTAAATTCTGATCTATGACAGAAGAGGTTTCACCAAGACCAGCATTATTAATCCAAGTCTCAATTTGATACTCCTTTAAACTGTTATACAGTATATATGCCTGATCTTTGACAGATAGGTCACTTGTCCGAATAATAACATCTAAACTAGGATTTAGATTCTGAATGGTTGATTTAAGTTCTTCTAATTTATCTAATCTTCTAGCTGCAATAATTAAGTTTTTGCCACGAGCAGCAAATGCTAATGCTGTCTCATATCCGATACCTGAGCTTGCTCCTGTAATAACTGTGTACTTCATATTATTCTCTCCTTAAAAATATTTCTCCTTGTTCTTGACCATGTTTCAGTAGATCAAATAAGAAGGTTTCCGTCTTTATAAAAATCTCTGTAACTTTTTTAGTAAACGATTTATTCCAATACGAGATCTTGGCTAGATGGCAGATCATAATCAACTGCCACTCCCCCCTGGTCACCCTCAATTAGGTCAATGCCCTGTTCTTTGCTGTGTGGATCTGACCATACGGGTCACCATTTTGCGCGGCATCAGTCGTGGAAGGAATGCCATGAACCGGTTTCGAGCCCCTGGCATTATGAACGTCTTGCCGCGTAAGAAGCCTCGGTACCCTTCCTCAGCCACCTGCCCGGCCTCCATGATAGCACCACTCTGGAACAACTTCGATTCCCCAATACCCGAACGTTCAACAAAGCCGGTTGACGTCAGTCCCGGACATAGTGCCGTCACAGTCACCCCTGTACCGCTCAGTTCGTTCTCCAAAGCCTCAGTGAACGACAACACGTACGCCTTCGTTGCGTAGTAAACCGACATCATAGGTCCCGGGAAGAAAGCCACCAACGAAGCCACATTCATCACGCCTCCTTGGTCCCGTTTGACCATATCCGGCAAGAACAGTTTCGTCATAACAGTCAGAGCCTTGATATTGACGTCAATCATATTCGTCTCTTGTTCTAACTGCGTCTCCAAGAACGTCCCGTACAAACCGAAGCCGGCATTATTGACAAGATAGTCGACGACGACCCCCTTCTCCTTGAGCTCCGCAAAAATCTCTTTCGGCACACCGGGTGAAGCCACATCCTTTGCGATGACCGTCGCTTGACTGCCATATCTTTTCCGATATTCCTTCGCGAGCTCCAAAAGCTTACCCTCGCTACGCGCCACCAGCACCAAATTATATCCTCCCTTGGCGAAACGATCCGCCAACTCTTTGCCAATTCCACCCGATACCCCGGTGATAAGAACAGTTTTTTTCATTTTACAGCACACCTCCATTTTTAGTTTAATTAAACCTTTAAAACGTTTTACTGCGTTTCTTACTGCGAGTTGTTACTATGGATGTAGGTTATCGGTAATTGTAATTTTTGTATAAAAGGATTTATACTTGCCGCATATACCTCAACTAAGACCTCGCCATTATTTATTTTGGGCTTAGGGAAGTCTAAAAAAATTTGGTTTTTCACCGTAGTTTTCAATCGCTAAAACTTTCATGACAATCCTTCACATTTTTAATTAACGCACATGTATCTATTTATAAAGAATCTAAGAAAAAAAGATATGAATATCCCTAGATGGGATATTCATAATTAATTAAATTATTTTAAGAAAGGATAATCTGTATAGCCTTCTTTTCCTCCTGCATAGAGCGTGTTTTTATCAGGTTCGTTTAGAGGAGCACCTGAATAAATCCGTTCTACAAAGTCTGGATTAGCTAGTACCCAAGTGCCTACTGTGACAACATCTGCAAGATTATTATCTACATCAGACGAAAGTTGATCTAGAGGACGACCTGGACGGTTAACAAGAAGTGCTTGGTCCCAAAGTTGACGAACATCTTTTAGGAATTGCTCGTTTCCAAAGTGCATTAAATGCAGATAAGCAAGGTTAAGCTTATTTAATTCACTTATTAAATAGCGATACATCTCAAGGCTATTCTCCCCCTCATCAATGCCTTGCAGTGTTCCTTGAGGAGAAAAACGGATGCCTGTTCTTTCTGCTCCTATTTCATCAACAACTGCTTTAGCTACTTCAATTGCGAATCGAGAACGCCCCTCAATCGTACGACCGTATGCACCTTGACGATGATTGGAGTTTTCACTAAGGAATTGTTGGATCAGATAACCATTCGCTCCGTGAATTTCAACTCCGTCTGCACCAGCTTCAATTGCTGAACGTGCTGCTAAACGAAACTCATTGATAACATCTTTTATCTCAAGCTCACTCAGTTCTCTTGGTGTTGGAATTTCTTTCATTCCTTCTGCCGTGAAAATTTCTATACCAGGTGCAATAGCTGACGGTGCAACTGCTTGGCGGTGGTGAGGTGTGTTATCAGGGTGTGATACTCGTCCCACATGCATAAGTTGAATAAAAATATGACCGCCTTCACTATGAACTTTAGAAGTGACTTTTTCCCATCCTCTAATATGATTTTCTGTATAAATACCAGGTGTATTAGTATAACCTTGCCCATCATCCGAAGGTTGGGTTCCTTCACTTATAATTAAACCGACTGAAGCACGCTGACCATAGTACTCTGCTACTAATTCGCTCGGCGTACCATCTGGTAAAGCTCTATTTCTAGTCATCGGAGCCATGCCTATGCGGTTTTTTAAGTCAATGTTTCCGATACGAACTTTTTCAAATAATCTGCTCATATGAATACTCCTTTTTAATAAGAATTAGAATCAAGAAATAAATTTACGTGTTCTGCAAATAGTTCTGGAAATTGAAACAGATGCCCGTGACCAGAATCAGGATATATAATCAACTGTGCTTTGGGTAATTTCTCTGTTAAGATATAGCTGTTTTTAGTCGGTACCATCACATCATTAACACCATTAGTGACAAGTACAGGGTGTTTGATGTTTTGTAACCATTCATATTCATGATTAGATTTTTGTTTAGCCCATTTTGCAATAGCTTGTAATTGTGCCTCTTTTACTTGTTCCGAACTATTTACTTTTTTCTGATTAAAAATTCTTTGTAGTGAAGCTATTCCTGCTGATTTACTTGTTTCGGTTTGTTCGTAGAAAAAGAACATAAAATCATTTATTCCATCCTCTTCCGTTCCGCCGTGACGATTCATTCTTTCAAGAATCTCTGGATTTGGATTAATACCAGATTCAGGTGAAGTACCTGCCATAATCATTTTTCTTACTAAATCTCCTTCTTGTAAAGCTAACTCTTGTGCAACCATGCCACCAATGGAAAAACCAAGAATGTCAACTTGTTCTAATCCAAGAGCTCTTATAAATGTTGCTGTATCTTTTGCCATATCAGTAATTGTAGTAGGTGTTAGTCCATCGGTCTCACCAACCCCTTTATTGTCAAATAAGATTACTGGGCGTTTATTTGCAATAGGTTCAAGCATGTCTGGATCCCAGTTTTCCATCGTTCCTCTAAAGTGAACAAGAAATACTACTGGTATACCATCTTTTGTACCAAATCTCCTATATGCGTAACGAGTTCCTTCTACTTCAATAAATTCTGATTCTGTTGGTATTTTAAAATTTCTCATTTTTGTGTTCCTCCTTAGAAATTAAAAAACGATTTATAACTATGCATTATGATGGTGTGTTTCATGCTTATTTTAGAATGAACATTCTAAAAAGGGTAAAAAAAGAAAGCTAGTCCAACACTGAAAGTGCTAGAGAAATGATGCCTTCTAATTCTTTTTTACTGTAATCAGTTTTTATTAGTACTCTTATACCTACCAAATTGTTGTGTAAGAAACGAGATATGTTATCAGAATCGATTTCTTTTGATAGCTCTCCATTAGTTTGACCCTGTTTTATAAGGTGATTAAACATATCTTCAGTACGATTAAACATTTTTGTAACGATGCGCCCAATTTCTTTGTCCAACAAAGATAATTCAATGGCTGCATTTACTGATAGACATCCTTTTGGGTATTGTTTAATGGAATTCAGTACGAAAATAAAAACATCACGTATCGCCTGTTTAATGGATGAAGTGCTGCTGATTATGCTTTCCATCTCATTAACGATGAGCTCTTCATAATGATGAAGGGAAGCTAAAAACAATGAACGCTTGTCGCCAAATGTGTCATATATACTCCTACGGTGTATCCCCATATGATCCACCAAATCTTGCATGGATGTTTTTTCATAGCCTTGTTCCCAAAATAACTCCATTGCTTTTCTTAATACTTCTTTTTCGTCAAACTCTTTACTTCTAGCCATTTTAATTCTCCTTAAAAAAATCCATGAACCAATACTAACAAAAACAAAAGTCATCATCCATTATAGAATGAACATTCTAAAATAAACACATGAATTACAAACCATGATTACATAATACCCTTTTTAGAACGATAAGTAAAGAATTATACTTCTGCGATGAACACCCATATGTCACCAAGTCTTGCATGAATGTTTTTTTCATAACCCTGTTCCCAGAAAAGCCCCATTGTTTTCTTAATGCTCTTTTTTATCAAATTTATTTCTAGACATAATCCCACCTTACAACGTATTACCTCTTAATTCTGAGAAAGGACTAAGAATCATTGATGCATTCACCCCTCCCTCATTCTAAAATAATAAAGAATGATCACTCTCGTTTGAGTAGCAAAACAGTTAGATCTAACGTGTTTCAAGCATAGCAAATTCAAGAACGATCGGTAAAGAATTTGGAATTCATCATATGTTTTATATGGTTAGCTTTCAATTAAACGTTTTAACTTAAGCTCAGTTTCAGTATTCTCAACTGGAGTATAGACGCTGCATCTTAAATCAGTATCTCCATGCACTTGTAAAGAAGTAAGATTAAACAACATTTTACCTACCTTAGCATGACGAAACTCAATTAATACTTCAGGAGCAGAGCTTATCTCATTTTCATTCCAAATTTTATGAAACTCTGGATATGCCTGTTCCATTTCTTGTATAAATTGCTCATACCAGTCATCAGCCACATACTGTCCATAATACGTTCTAAATATTGCGATATATCCTCTAACAAAATGCTCCCAATTCACTGCTAAACTTTTAAATTCCTTTCTTGCGAATAGTAAGCGTATGATATTCCTTTCTGCTGGGGTGATTTGTTCAAAATCCAAAAATACATTAGCTGCTGCTTGATTCCACCCAACAATCTGACTTCTTCTATCTGATATAATTGTTGGACAATAACGAAGTTCCTGCAAAATTTTCACTAAAGCTGGACTGATTTCTTTCTCCTTCTCATTTATAAAGGGTTGTTTCACTCCTTCCTCTAACGCTAGAGCATACAAATATCTCCTTTCATCGTTATTTAATTGTAATGCTCGAGAAATAGCATCTAATACCGAAGTAGACACTTTTATATCTCTACCTTGTTCTAACCATGTATACCATGTAAGACTTACACCGGCTAGTTGAGCCACTTCCTCTCTTCTTAGTCCTGGTGTTCTTCTGCGGGTTCCTACTGGTAAACCAACCATTTGAGGAGTAATTTTCGAACGTTGATTCTTTAGAAATTCTGATAAAGCTTGAAGTCTTGTTTCAGGTTTCATTAAAATCTCCTTTTTAAATAGTGCTAATTATACTAGGATAAACAACAACTTGTAATAGGATAACACAAAAGTTAAAGTTAATAAAAAATAGGGAGGGAATTATTATGAAAAGAGTTGTCATTACTGGAATGGGAATTATTTCGCCTCTAGGAAATGATGTAAATAGCTTTTGGAATCAACTAGTTAAAGGTCAATCGGGAATATCTCTAATTGATTCTTTTGATACTATTGATTATAAAACAAAGATAGCTGGAATGGTTCGTGATTTCGATGTAGATGGAATATTTGGGAGGAAAGAAGCCAAACGATTAGATCGATTTAGTCAGTTTGCTTTAGCAGCAGCCGAACAAGCATTAGAAAAATCACAATTACAGTTAGATAAGGTTGATCTTGAACGTTTAGGGGTATACGTTGGTTCAGGGATCGGAGGTATACAATCACTTGTTGATAATGTGAATGTATTAAATAAACGAGGTCCCGCAAGAGTAAGCCCTAGCCTTGTACCAATGATGATTTCAAATGCAGCTGCGGCTCAAATAAGTATTAGATTAGGGGCACAAGGCCCGTCATTATCACCAGTAACGGCCTGCTCAATCGGGAACACCTCTATTGGTGAAGCTTTCAATGCTATCCGAAATGATGAGGCAGATATTATATTTGCCGGTGGAGCAGAAGCTGCAATCACACAGTTATCTTTGGCTAGTTTTGGAAACGCCCATGCACTATCTACAAAAAACCAAGATCCAAGTCGAGCCAGCCGTCCGTTCGATACAGATAGAGATGGCTTTGTTATGAGTGAAGGCGCAGGTATTTTAGTATTAGAATCATTAGAAAACGCTATTCTTAGAGATGCGCCGATATTATGTGAAGTAGTGGGATACGGAGCTAGTTCAGATGCTCATCATATGGTAGCATCACACCCAGAAGGTAAGGGTGCCTACTTAGCAATGAAAAAAGCATTGAGAAGTGCAAATATATCAACAGGTGAAATTGATGTTATTAGTGCTCATGCAACAAGTACACAAATAGGTGATCGTTCAGAAATTCTAGCTATTAAGAAATTGTTTGGTGAACATTCCCGCAAAATTCCAACAACTGCAAACAAATCAATGACTGGTCACATGCTTGGTGCTGCTGGTGGAGTAGAAGCAATTGCTTTAGTGGAAAGTTTGAGACAAGGAATTATTCCTCCAACTATTAATGTAGAGAATTTAGATCCAGATTGCGACTTAGATGTTGTCTCAAAAACGCGAAATCTTCCAATGAAATATGGACTATCAAATTCTTTTGGCTTTGGCGGACATAATTCAGCAATCGTGTTAAAGAATTATGATTGAAGATCCACCTTTATAATTCAGAGGTGAAATAAATGCATCTACCAAGGGTTGATCACCCTTGGTTTCAAATTTAGAATATCATGATCCGGATCTAGAATGTTCATCTGCCCGCCGATGATTTCCGCAAAGAAGGTCACGATGAGTGCATGATGCATTTTATCGTGAAAGAATACTTCTCGAACCGAATGAAGTTCATTTACTTTGCAAACATACCCTGTCTCTTCTTTCACCTCACGGACCACGGCCTGCTGCAGGTGTTCACCTTTTTCTACAGTACCGCCTGGAAGTTCCCAATATCCCTTTACATTTTTGACCATTAACATATTTTCTTCCTCATCATAAATAATAGCTGATACTACGTCTACTCGTTTCAAAGAAATCCCCCCAACCATTCTCTGTTTACATCAATTGTCGAATAAATAGAACGAACTGTTCATTTCAATACATTCATTATACTGTATCCTTGATATAAGATAATGGATACAGAAACTAAATAGGAATTAGTCAGCAGATTGGAGGCCACAGCATGTGGATCATCATCATTTTACTTATTGTCCTCATTGGATTTACAGGGAATATCGTTTCTTTATTAAGACAAATGAAAGAGTCAAACGAGAAAATCATACAACTGTTAGAACATCAAAAACCGAAAAAATAAAAACCTCACCCTTTTAGAGAGAGGTTTTTAGAGTAAGCAATTATTCTTATCGTTTCTCATGAAGCAACATATATCTGATTCGACGAATATAATGCAGCGCAATATGACCGAGACATAAAATGAGCCCGATCATCGCAAGAATATAGATGGGCAGCATCAAACCAGGTACATAGTTGACGATAAAACCCAAACAAAACGCTGTCAGCATATATAGACTGATCAACCTCATCAATACCATCCGAAGCCCTCCCTTTCTACATTCACTTTAACATATTTTCCCTTTATTTTCATGATTGGCTTTTAAAAAAAGATGCGAATCCACTAAGATTCGCATGATCATTACGTATTCAATTCACCTTTCTTCGCGCGCGCTTCCTTCCACTGCTCAAGCTCTGAAACTGTTAATAATTGATATCCTTGTTTGGTCAATTCCTTGATAATCGTGACAGCTGCGTTTGCCGAGGTGTCATAGATGTCGTGCATTAAGACCGTTTCTCCGCTAGACGCATGTGTGAGAATGTAGTTGGCGACGTATTGGCTGTTGCGATATTTCCAGTCTTCAGGATCTACGTCCCAAAGCGTGACTTTCATGTTGACAGCTTCGTTGATCTGCCCATTTGTTCCACCATATGGCGGTCTAAAGTGAGTCGGTGTGAATCCGCCTGCTTTTTCAATAATTTGCTGCGTATCTTCTACTTGTTTGATAGCTTGTTTTAACGGCAGTCTTGTGAGTAAAGGATGGCTATAGGAATGATTTCCGATTTCATTCCCACCCTTTCTGATCTCACCCAGCATATCGGGGTAATATTGAACCCTGCTGCCTAATACAAAAAATGTCGCATGTCCTTTGTTTTCTTTTAAGGCTTTTAAGATTTTTGAGGTCGTGGATGGATTTGGTCCATCGTCAAATGTCAGGGCAATGGCTTTTTGATTTGGGTTGAATGTTGCCTGTTTTGGCAGTTTTACAAGCTTTCTTTTTGAGATCGGTTCTTTTTTCTCATTTTTGTTCTTTTCTTTATGAATATATTCAGGCTTTAACATGCCTTTAAGCACTGTTTTTTTAATCGCCAGCACTTGAGGGCCTTTTTTGTCTGGTGCGATTTGCCCTGCTGGAAAGTAGAATTCTATAAAACGATCCTTGATGGCAAAATACTGATAATGCTCTGCCGCAGGAGACGTTCCTTGTTTGAGCAAATGCTCGTTTTCAGCAAGAGTGCGATCTTTTTTTAATTCCTCAAATGTCATTTGAGACAGTTTTTGCAGACTTTCTTTCTTTGATAAAAATAGATCATCTATAGATAAAAAATGCTGTTTCTTGAAATCAAAATTGAATATCTTCGTTTCATGTGCGCCTTTTACTCCGCCTTTCAATTCATATGTATTGAATTTGATCGCAGCAGTTTGTTTGGCATAATGAGTAATCTCGTAATCTATGTTTAATTCGTATCGATGATCTTCATCGACATCGCTTGCTTCACTAAATGATGTTTTGAATTTGTCGAGCGCTGTTTCTGCAAATCTTTTCATCTCTTGATCTAGCTTTTTTTGATGAAACACTGGATAGTTCACAGCATATCTCAAGTATCTCCCGTCATTCACGAGAGTGACAATTTCAACTTCTTTATAGCTCGCATCTGGTTCTACCTTCTTCTTCTCTGTCCCGCTTGCCTGCTGATTATGATAAAACGCAGCGATTCCGATGATGATTGCAAGTCCGCATAGGACGAGACTAATTTTCCATTTCATTGACACAATGATTCCCCTCTCGTGATGGCGTCATGTCTTGATGACGTGTGTTTGTAGGATAGACTTTGCGTGAACTCGATTTAGTTTTCAAAAAACACATTTGTCACATTTTCGTCACAATTAAGAGAGGTTGAAAAAAAGGGCTTGATCTCTCAGCCCTTTGATTATTTTTGCATATATAGTTGAAATAATTTCGTTTCTTCATCAATAGAACTCGCTCGATCAAAAGCCGCTCTAACCGTCTTCGTATTGTTCATGAGCTCATACAGCATTGTCAGGACAAAGATAAATGCCGCATCTCCATCAATGTAATCATCAGGCGCTGTATAGGACAAAGCACCTGCTTCTAAAAAGGCTTCTGCAAGTTTTTTCTCACCTAGTGTGCAGCCGGTTGATATGACGTGAACCCCTTTTAACGAAGCATACCGCTTGATTTCATCCGCTCCAAAAGTTACACCTCTAGGCTCCCCATCTTCGTATACATCTTCCCCTAACTCCGGCATGAGAAACGCTCCTTCTTCCCCATGAAAAGATAAAAGAAAGTAGTCCGTCTCCCTTCTATTTCTCCCAGATAACACATCAATCAGATCATTGGGTCTGCCTATCCAATGCATATCGACTTTTGCACCAAAGTTCTCAAATGCTGCACGCAGGGCAAAAGATTCTAGCTCACTATTTGGTCCTGTTGCTAATGTGATGCGCATGGTCTGTTGTTCCACTTGTATCTCCTCCAAACGATGATAAAAATAAACCCATTTTTTCTTCATCTGCATATGTATCCGTCCATTTTAGTGCACTGATCAATACATTTGCTCGATGTCCTGTCGTTCTCGTGCGAAGGAAAGAGCTTCCGTCATCAAGCCTTGCCTACTCCCTTTCCGCGGGCACCAGCCGTTACATACATCGCTGCTACATTCGCTCGGTGCTTTAATTTCTGTAAGGTTTCTTGGATGAGCGTGACCGTCCCCACAAGCTGCCCTTGATAAAAGGTGCCAAAGATCCACATAGATTGTGCCGAAGCAAAACGAGCCGCATATTTGTCTTTTGTATCTATTTGTTCTTCTTCATAGCTCATTGCAAAGCCCTCTGGATGTAATCGCAGTGCTTCTAGTCTTAATGCTGTATATTCTTCAGATCACCTGCGTTAACAATTGAATATTCAGACAACCACCTCCAACAGAATGATTGATACTTCCAATTTTATCTTGAAAGGAGGTTTTGATCAAAGGATATTGATCTCTTAGCACCAATCTCTTTTCCTATATGCAATTAGACTTGCTTATCCATCTGTGAAAACAAGGTATTTCCGATCATGTTTACTCGTTTTATCCTAGCAAAAACGATTCTTTTCTCACTTATCTTTTGACCTTTTTTATATTAATCTATAACTAATTCATGAAAAAAAAGAAAAAAAAGGATTCCTATGAATGAAAAGATATCATAAGATAGAATAGTAACAAAAAGACAAAAAAGGGAGGAATTTGATATGACAGAAACAAGAAACGAAATCAAACTACATGTTCTTTTTGGTGCTTTAGCAGTAGGTTTCCTTATGCTAGCTCTTTTTTCCTTCTCGCTACAGATGCTGCCAGTTGCTGATCTAGCAAAAGAATTTGGTATTCCAGGCAGTGTTGCAGCTGTTGTTTTGAACGTTGTTGAAGCGGGCGGAGCTGTTACAACAATCGTCTCCATTTTAACTGCTGTAGGATCAGGTGGTCTTTCACTTATTGCAGCGGCTGGTAAAGAGACCATTCGTCAGTACCTTAAAGCCCAAATTAAGAAAAAAGGCCGTAAAGCCGTTATTGCTTGGTAATTCATTTTTATGACTCAATAGAAGGAGACTTTGTTCTCCTTCTATTTAAATTTTGATGCAGGTGAGAAGATGTTATATCCATTATTATCACTACTTCTATCAATTAGAATTCAACAACAATATTCAAATCTAGCTCAGTTTATAATACGTAAGGTTCCATTTTTCACATCGTTTTCTTCTAAACAGTACATATTATTTTCTTGTATCCTTGATACTTTATTCGGATGTATGATTGTAATCGTTATTTCTTCATTTCTTTACTCTCCGATCTATCAAATAGAATGGGAAAGTGCTTTTGTGATATTTTTGTTTCTTTTCTCTATCGTCAAAGGGATTGAATCTTATAGAAGAACTCATATTCTTCCTTTTGAAGAATTGATACAGCTTGCACCTGTTTCCTCAAGACACCTTTTCCAAACGCTTTTGTTTTCAGAACTGTTCTGGTTGATGTTGACCAGTTTGAGTACTTATTTAATCTATTTTCTGTTTCAATATTCTATTGCTCAAACACATGATTGGATATTCTGGTTAAAGCATCTCAATGTCATGTTGACAGGTTTCTTCCTATTTATCATCAGCAATAAGATATTTGGTGCTTACATCTATAATATTGTCGTGAAAAAAATCGGGATCATTCGTGTTCTTTTTTTCGCAAGCATCTCTTTACTTTTTTTCTTATTTGGAAGAGTCCTGATATTGAACATTATTTTCCCTTTTTATCACACCTTCCAACAACTTTTTCAGTCGATTTCATCGCTTGCAGAGGATTCGTTTTGGATTACACTTTCCAACAATTTGGTGGCTTTATATCAAAATGATCTTCAGCATATCCATCATGCTTTATTCTCAAAGGATTCTGTATTTCTACAATTTCAAGCGCTTTTCACTTCACCTGTCACATTTTTCGTGGTGATATTAGCAGCTATACTCGTCATGAAGAGTCCTGTACGCTGGATTCCAACTGGGAAAGATCATGATCAAAACTCAACACATTTTCGAGATTTATTTTATTGGTACTTTCAAGTACTTAATAAAATTCAAGGCTCGCTGTTTCAAAAGAATATGTTGATCCAAAAAGACCTCAAGGTGTTAAAAGAAAAAAGATGGCTGCTGTCTAAAGAGTTTTTTAATTATATGTTTATGTCATATGAAGCCTTCTTTTATATCGGGGTTATGACTAGTTTGATCTCCATTATTGATCATCCGGCTTTGCAGATTCAGCTGCTTTTTACATTAAATGTGATGATTTTAGCAAATCAAACGTATGAGATGAGAATGCTGACCCCTTCTATTTTTTCTTTAAGTGCTGAAAAAAAGAATATTTGGCTTTTTGAGCTTTCTCAAACATCTCTTATTCAGTTTTTCTTATCAAAAATCCAGTTATTTTATTGTTTATTTTCCATACCAGCTCTCTTTCTGCTATTCATTAATCTATCAATCATGGGTGTATATCAGCTTTTTGATATTCAGATGCTCATTCAATTTGTGGCATTAGGGATTGGTTTTTTCATTTTCCCTTTGATTCAGCTTTACTTGTTTCCATTTACAACGAAATTCAATTTTATTCATGAGCATGAAATAGGGACAACCAATGAGGAAATAGAAGTTATCGATAAAGGGCAGGCTTTTGCAAGAAACTTTCTTGTATTACCTTTTATGTACTACATGATCTTGACCTCTTTTCTACCTATTTTGCAGCAATCCTCAGGTCTCATAAACTTTCTGTTTGCTTTATATTTTGTGATCGTTTCATTGATCTGCTGGGTGTTATGCCGCAAGACCATCTATAAAGGGATTGAGTATGTTGAAAAAAATAAGATATTTTCTATCGGAGAATAGACTGATTTTACGCCTCGGCTACATTTATGCTGCTATCTTTATTGCAGCAGTGCTGATTGGTAGCCTTCTTCCTTATGATCAGATTCCTTATTTAAAAAAGGATGAAGAGATGTTTTTTCTATCTATTTTCTTAAACAATTTGCAAGTTGGGATGGCGATATTAGGGATCGGAGCTTTTACAGGCGGCATCATGGCTGCTGGCATTCTTTTTTACAACGGATACATTATTGGCAAACTAGTTCAGTATTTGATTGTCAATCAAGAAGTGCAGCAGATATTCACAGGATTACTGCCTCATGCTTTCGTAGAGATTCTTGGTTTCATCCTGTTTTCAATTGTCAGCTCTTTTCCTTTTATTTATCTTTATCGATTTATAAAAGGAGAAACAATTGATTTAAAAAAGTTGACTGTGACTGTGCTTCAATTGATTTTTGCAGCAATTGTTCTCTTATTCGCAGCATCTCTTTTAGAGGAATACGTTAGCCATGTACATCTACCATAGAAGAAAGGGGAATGTGGTTCCATGGAGCTACTTCTACGACCTAAGGAATTTTTCAATCAGAATCAATCGATTAAAACCATTGTAGGCCTTGTCTTACTATCATTATTTGTTTCGACTGTCTTTTTAACATTTTTTATTATTGATTTGTTAGTAGATGAACCGTTACCTGCTGGAAAACAAGTAGCCAGCATTGTTTTTATTTTTTTGCTGACGATCCCGCTTTATTTCATTTTGAATTTTCTCAGTACTGTTCTCACTTCAATTTATATGTATTTTTTTCATAAAGCTTTTATTTTACGCAAAATGTATCTTGTCATTTTGGTTTATAATGCATTTCTTTTATTAGTGAATAGTGCAGCGATCTATTGTGTGATGGTGTTACAATTAGACCACTATTTTATCTTGATCCAAGCAATTTCCTTCTTCATCAACTTATATCTTTTGCGCATCCTTTATGATGGCATCATTTACTATGCAGAAGGGTCGAAAAAGGCTGCCCTTGCGACAGTGATCTTGTATATGCTGGTGACCACTGTGTTTGTTATTGGAGGATTCATCAATGGCTAGTCTTCAAGTGTCTCAGCTATCTTTTCGCTATGAAACAACAGAAGAAAGCTCTCTCCTTCTCGATCAAGTTTCGTTTGATCTGAAAGGAAGTGATCGAGCTTGTATCATTGGAAAGAACGGCAGCGGTAAATCGACTCTTTTAAAGATCATCGCTGGTCTGCTTCCATCTGTATCAGAAACGATTTTACTCAACAAACAGCTTCACCCCAGGACCACTCAATATAAAAGTCTGGTGGCGTACATCCCTGATAAGCCTTTAGTCTATGATGCGCTCACTGGTCTTGAGCACATGGAGCTTGTTCAGTCTTTATGGAAAATGAACAAGTCAGAAAAAGAGTTATACAAAGAGACCTTTCTAACGCTTTGTGATGCATTTGATTTAACGCATGCCCTAAAGATGCCAGTCAAACAGTATTCATTGGGCATGAGATATAAACTTTTCTTTAATTGTATGGTGGCAAGATCTCCAGAGCTGATCATTCTTGATGAGCCTTTTACCTCTCTTGATGAGGCCTCACAGATACAATCGATTTCTTTATTAAAAAAAGAATTCTCACATCGATGTGTTTTATTTACCAGCCATCAGCGCTACCTTTATTCAGAATTAGGAAACCGTTTCTTCCAGCTGGATCAAGGACAATTAAACGAAGTGGAACGTTAGACATACAAAAGGCATCCCATAAAAGGATGCCTCTCTTCTTTTTCTCGATCACATTACCACTTACAGCGTTTCACTGGACGGCAGCAAGGTTTTTTGATATCCCTGCCGCAATCGTATTCTTCCACAATGTACTCGTTATGAGTAGATTGAGTGACAGGGTAGTAGTTTTCAATTCTTTTGATGTTTTTATTGACGTTTGTGATATGCGTTGGATGAATTTTTCTGATGGTTTGTTCATTCGTTGTCGTGTTGACAATTTGACGTGTGGGGAAAACAACCGTTTCATCTCCTCCTTGGTTTCCTCTGCGAGGACCAAAGAAAAAGTCATCTAATCGATTTCGGCTCATCTCAACACCCCTTCAAGTTGTCTTTCACTTACACTCTATCGTATGTAAGAAGCGCATTTCGTGACTAGATGCTTGTCTATTTTTAAAAAAATCCACTATTCATCTCGTTTTCTCTTTCTTTACAAAAGGGCAATTTTAACATATTATACAATATGATATATTGTGGTAGAAGAAATTGTGGCCCATAACCTTCCCACTTATCAAATACGAGGTGAACGATATGATCAATACGACACAACCAATCGAACGAAACAAGCTTGACATTGCACTTGAACTGACTCAATTGCATTTGAATCGATATGAAACGAATCATCCTGATCAGTTGAGTGAGGTTTATGCGAAATATTATGCGCTGCTTGAAGTGCTGGATTTATCTTCTTATGATCAATTGATTGATTTATTGCCCGCTGAGCTAAAACAGACGCTTGAGTAAAAAACCCCTCTATCCACATGGGATAGAGGGGTTTCTTTATACACGTGCTGCCATATCGGTTTCGATTTGCTCTAAGCTTCTTCCTTTTGTTTCAACTAGTACAAAGCGGGTGAACAATAGTCCGATTAAGCAGATGACACCAAATGAGGAGAAAATGACCCCAAAGCTGAACTTATCAGCTAAGATAGGGAAAACGAGTCCAACTGCTAACGATCCCGTCCAGTTAAAGGCAGATGAGATACCTGCTCCGATACCTCTAACAGAAAGCGGGAAGATTTCGCCGATGATGATCCACGTGATCGGTGCCCATGAGAAGGCGTAACACAAGATAAAGCAGCAAAGGGAAATCAATGTCACCCAGTTTAAAATCCCTTCACTAACGCCAAGTGCACCTAATGCCGCTGGTGCAAAGAAGGAAAGTGCCATACCTGTGCCCCCTACGGTGAGAATCGTTCGGCGGTCGAACCTGTCGACAAATTGTAAAAAGATAACGGTTGTCACGACGAAAATGACACCGACAATGACTGTAAAGCCTGCTGCGACCTGCGGCGCAAGGCCTACATTCCGAGCAATACTCGTTGCATAATACACAATGGAATTGGCGCCCTGTATTTGCTGAAGGGTCGCCATCCCAACCCCGATGAAAAGAGCCATTCTGAATTTCTTTTGGAACAATTCACGAATACCAGAGCGTTCTTCTTTCGCGACTTCTAAAATTTCCTGCATTTCTGCTTCGATTTCTTCACGGGAAGAACGCAGTGATCCTAATACCTCCCGTGCTTTATGAGCCATTCCGTGTTTAATTAAATATCTCGGAGATTCAGGGAGCCTCAGCATACCAATATAAAGCACGATAGCAAATAAAGCGGCACTTCCCAGCATCCAGCGCCAGCTGTCTGGAATAGGTTCAAACACAAACGCGACAATATAGCTCAGCAATAGTCCGCTCACAATCATAAGCTGATTGAGCCCAGACAATTTCCCGCGGATTTTAGCAGGAGCAATTTCAGACATGTATGCCGGCACCAAAGATGAGGCTGTTCCTACTGCTGTGCCTAAAAAGATACGTGCAATGGTTAATGAAATCTCTTCTGGTGCGATAGCTGATCCGATAGCTCCGACAAAAAAGATAACGGATGAGACCAAAATAAGCTTTCTGCGGCCATATTTATCCCCTAAGAGACCGCTTAAAATGGAGCCAATGATGGCCCCGCCCATTAATGAAGAGACAACGATTCCAAGCCATAATGGGCTGAGCTGAAATTCTTCCTGAATATGTCCTTCTGCCCCTGCAATAATTCCAATATCATATCCGAATAAGATGCCTGCAAAGGACCCGAAAAAGAAGATAAATTTGCTTGACACTTTTTTCTCCAAGTGGATGACCCCCTCACTTAATTAACCGCTTTCATTTCTCCCGGTGCTTCTACTGTAAACAGTAGAAGACGTTTCACCCTTCTATAAAACCACATATTCTGCATGAACAAGCTTTGTAAAATGAACAATTTGATCAACCGTTAAATTGAGGGATACGACTGTATGATGACCCCCGCCTTGCTTAATCCATGCTTTGACTCCGTCCTGAAAATTCGGCTTGATTTTCCAGAGCACACGTGCAACCGGTAAATGAGGTGCTGCTTCCTCCGGCTCAAAGGCTTCGACTTCTTGTATGAGCCATTTGAAATGGGTTCCAAAGTCAGCAATGGAAACAACAACACCTTCGCCTGCTTTTCCATCAAACACAAGACGCGCTGGATCTTCCCTGTTTCCGATACCAAGTGGAGATACGACAATCACTGGTTTCGTATGGGCGAGCGCTGGATCTACTTCTAACATATGAGATTGCAGCACCGCTTCCTGTCCAGAGGTCATTTCATACGTGTAGTCCTCCATAAAACCAGTGGATTGATGATGACTCATCACCTTTAATAATCGGTCCAGTGCAGCAGTTTTCCAATCGCCTTCCCCAGCAAAGCCATATCCCTTTGCCATTAGCCGCTGTACCGCAAGTCCTGGCAGCTGTTTCATTCCATGTAAATCTTCAAAGTTTGTCGTAAAGGCATTGTAGCCGCCTTCATCTAAGAAGCGTTTGATGGCAATTTCATAACGCGCTTGCACCTTGACACTTTTTTCCCATTCTTCAACTGAATACGTTCCATAATCCACATCATATTGCGTTAAATACTCCGCAAATAATGCATCTACCTCTGCTTCTTCTACTGCATTTACATATTCGACGAGATCGCCTATTCCAAAGTAATCAACAGTCCACCCTAATTGAATCTGGGCTTCTATTTTATCGCCTTCTGTTACAGCCACGTGGCGCATGTTGTCACCAAACCTAGCTACTTTAATCTGAAAGCTCTCATGATAAGCAGCCGCCACGTCCATCCAATCAGCGATTTGCTGCTGCACATCCGGCTTAGACCAATGACCGGCGACAATTTGATTTTGTTTATTTAAGCGCGCATTGATATAGCCATATTCTCTATCTCCATGGGCAGATTGATGAAGATTCATATAGTCCATGTCGATCGTGTCCCACGGAATCTTCTCATAATACTGTGTGACAAGATGCAAAAGAGGCTTCTGCAAGAGATCGGTTCCGCGTATCCACATTTTTGCCGGTGAAAATGTATGCATCCATGTCATCACGCCGACAACCTCATCGCGATAATTGACTTCTTTCATGAGCTTTGTGATTTGATCCGCGCTGACAGCCAGCTCCTGCAAGATCACTGGGTAAGGAAGTAAACCACTCTCATTTAAGGCATCCGTCATCTTTTGAGCATCTGCTTTTACTTTCTGCAGTGCTTCATTTCCATATAAATGCTGCGATCCAACAATAAACCAGCATTCTTTATGTTGACTTGTTAACATAGAAATCCCTCTTTTCTTTATCTTGAAGGTTTTTGTCCGTAATACGCATGTTCTCCGTGTTTTCTTAAGTAATGTTTATCTAAAATTCGCTGCGGGAGAGGCTCCGCGTATTCGTTTAATTGCTTTGCGAACAGATTCATTTTGGCGACTTCATCTAAAATCACACTGTTTGTGACCGCACTTTTTGCATCTTTTCCCCACGTAAATGGGCCGTGACCTTGAAGCAATACACCCGGCACCGCCATCACATCTAGGTTTCTTTCCTCAAACGTTTCGATGATCAGCCGGCCCGTTTCTACCTCATAACCGCGGTTGACTTCTTCTTCTGTCAGAAATCGAGCACACGGAACAGCGCCGTAAAATGTATCGGCATGTGTTGTGCCCATTGCCTGTAAATCAAGACCTGCCTGCGCCCAAACGGTTGCCCACATGGAATGGCTATGTGATATACCGCCAATTTCCTCAAAGTGTTTGTAAAGAACAGCATGTGTTGCTGTATCTGATGAAGGACTGAATTCCCCTTCCACTACTTCACCGTCAAAGTCGACCACAACCATGTCTTTTGCTGATAATTGGTCATACGCTATACCGCTCGGCTTAATAACAAATAGACCGCTGTCACGATCACACGCACTGACATTGCCCCATGTAAATTTCACAAGTCCGTATTTCGGCAAATCTAAATTTGCTTCAAATACTTCTTCTTTTAAGCGCTCTAGCATACGGTTGTCACTCCTTTCTTTGGCATCAGATGTGCTACTGCCGCTTCTTCAATCGCAAGGCCCTCTTGATAGCGCTTTAAAAATTCGTCAAAGCCTTTGACATCAAGCGGGTCGGGTTCCATGAGCTCTTCTGATGTATGGGCAAACACTTGATGCGTGAGAAATTCAGCCAATGTTTGCTTTTGATGATGGACCATATAGGAAGCAAGGACAGCCATCCCAAACGCACCGCCTTCTCCCGCAGTGGAAACGACTGATACAGGTGTATCAAGCGCTGCGGCCACCATTTTTTGACCAACGAGCGGGGTTTTAAATAACCCCCCATGCCCTAGTAAACGATCAATCACAACCTGTTCATGTTCTTTTAAACGATCCATCCCTATTTTCATTGCACCAAAAGCAGAAAAAAGATGGGTACGCATGAAATTAGCCAGATTAAAGCGGCTTTCAGCTGATCTGACAAAAAGAGGCCTTCCTTCTGGCAGTCTCGTAATATTTTCACCAGAATAATAGCCATAGCTTAAGAGTCCGCCGCCATCTCGATCTGCTTCTAACGCCTGCTGCAATAAGGCTTCGTATACCTTTTCTGACGCCACTTGCATACCCAATGCTTCAAATGCCTCTCTGAATATATTCATCCAAGCATTTAAGTCACTTGTACAGTTGTTCGCATGAACCATTGCGACTGGCAGTCCGTCTGGTGTTGTGACCATATCCACTTCTGGATACACACCCTTTAGCTCCTGCTCTAGCACAATCATGGCAAAAACAGATGTCCCAACTGAAATGTTCCCTGTCCGTTTTTCTACACTGTTTGTTGCCACCATTCCCGTTCCAGCGTCACCTTCCGGCGGGCAAAATGGAATGCCTGGCTTCAAGTGTTTGCCTTGATCTAAAATGGCTGCTCCTGCTGCCGTTAACACGCCAGCCTCCTCGCCTGCTAAATAAACACGCGGCAGAAGGTGACGCAGCTTCCACGGGTAGCCTTTTTCTACGATCAAGTCTTCAAATTGATGGAGCATTACTTCATTGTAATCCTTCGTTTGTTCATCAATTGGAAACATGCCTGACGCATCACCAATGCCAATGGCCTGCTTTCCGGTTAACAGCCAGTGAATGTACCCTGATAGGGTGGTCATATATTCTAAACGGAAAAGATGTTTTTCCTCCTCTAATATCGCTTGGTACAGATGGGCAATGCTCCATCTTTCTGGAATATGAAATTGGAAGACATCCGTCAGTTTTTGACTCGCCTCAATGGTTGTTGCATTCCGCCATGTTCGGAATGGAACGAGGACCTCTCCTGTATGATCACATGCCACATAGCCATGCATCATAGCTGATACTCCAATTGAGCCAATGGTTTGAATGGTCACGCCATACCTTTGCTCGACTTGCTCTTTCATCTCCCGGTACGCCACTTGAAGACCTGTAATGATATCAATTAAGTTGTACGTCCAAATTCCTTCCTGGAGAGAACTTTCCCATTCAAATGTACCTTGAGCAATTGGCTGAAACGCTTCATCTATTAAAATGGCTTTAATTCGTGTTGAACCAAATTCAATCCCTAAAGATGTCCGTCCTTCTTTTAAGGCTTTGGTCGTCTCTTCATGATCCATTCTGCGTTCACCTCCATAATTGATAGCGGTTTCAATTTTAATTTTCTAGATTCATTGATTCTCTGTGCACATTCACAATATAATATTTGTACGTACATATGTCAATATTAAATATAGTTGTACATACACAATATGACAAAAACCTTCACTTTTCTAAAGCTGAGACGACAGAACGGGAAAGCGCCTGTTTTTGATTCGACAACCATGTTAAAATATGTCCATACAATTTCTTCTCAATCCGAGTAGATGATCAACTGAGAAAGAAGTGAAACGATGAAAAAGAAGTACCAGATCATTATCGATGATATAAAAAGCAAAATACTCACAGGGGATTACCGGATCGGGGAACGTATTCCAACCGAATCAAGCCTGCAGGAGATGTATCAAGTGAGCAGGCATACGGTTCGAAAGGCCATCTTAGAATTGTCGAGCGAAGGGTTTTTGCGAAGTGAAAAGGGCTCAGGTACATTTGTGACCAATCAATATCAAGCAAAGCCTGCTGGACATGCACATATGAAAACGATTGGGGTTATCACGACATACATATCCGATTACATTTTCCCTTCTATTATTCGAGGCATTGAAAGCCGATTAAACGAAGAGAACTATTCTTTGTTACTGGCAAGTACGAATAATGATGTGGAACAGGAGAAAAAAGCGCTGGAAATGATGCTGTCATTTGGTGTGGACGGACTCATTGTCGAGCCGACGAAAAGCAATTTATATAATCCGAACATCTCGTACTACCTATCTTTTAAAGAACAGGATGTACCGCTCATTATGATCAATGCCTATTACGAGCAGTTAGAGGTTCCCTTTCTCTGTTTAGATGATGTGAAGTCCAGCTATTTAGCCACAAAAGAGCTGATCACCTCTGGACATCAGCAAATCGGCCTGATCTCAAAAACAGATGACTTACAGGGAAAGTACCGAATGAAGGGATATATTCAAGCGCTCGGTGAAGCCAAGCTTAATTTTCTGCCTGAGCACGTCCTCTTTTTCGATACAGAATCGAAGCAGCATTTGGGAGATGATATCAAAACTTTCTTAATAGAGCATCAGCATGAGCTGACTGCCCTTGTTTGCTATAACGACGAGGTTGGATTAGAAGTTGCCAATGTATGCAGTGACATCGGGCTGTCCATTCCAGAAGATCTCTCCATTATTGGACAGGATAATTCGTATATAGCCCAGAAAAATGCCCATGTGAAGCTGACAACATTGACCCACCCTCAGGAGCAAATGGGCCGGGATGCGGCAGACTGGATGATTAAAAAAGTTCAAGGAAAAAAGAATCTCCCTCATCAAACCTTTTACGAACCTGAATTGGTTCCAGGTGAAACGATCAAACAAATGAATGCAAGAAAAAAATGAGCCCTTGCCGCAGGAGGCTCATTTTTTATATGATTAGATATCTTCTTTAGGGGCAGGCACTGCGCATACGCCATCTGCACATGCGGCTTCAAATGAATTGGCAGCTTCTTTCTCAGCTTGAGCTACTTCTTCTGTCCAAGCCGTTTCAAGTGCACGCAGGAACGTATCGGCTGGCTGTGCACCTGCCACTGAATATTTGCTATTCAATAAGAAAAAAGGAACAGCAGAAATACCAAGCTGTCTCGCCTCTTTTTCGTCCTCTCGTACATGATCTGCAAACTCTTCGCCGTCTAGAACTTGCTGCACATCCTTCAAATCAAGACCTGCTTTTTCTGCAATATCTAAAAGGGTTTGACGATCACCAACATGCTTTCCATCTGTGAAATACGCTTGAAACAACTCTCCCATGACGAAATCGCCTTTCCCCATTTGACCAGCATATTGCGCCAATCGATGGGCATCAAAGGTGTTTGTCAACACGAGTGGATCAAATTGAAAATCGATTCCTTTCTCTTTGCCGGCCTGCTTCACCTGCTCATTCATTGCCATGGCCTGGCTGCGGCTCATCCCATATTTTTTGACGAGCATATCATGGACATCATAATCGACCTGAGCAGGTGCATGCGGATCAAGCTCAAAGCTTTTAAACTCTATTTCTACCTGTTCCTTCTGAGGGAATTGTTCAAGCGCTGTTTCTAGCTGTTTTTTTCCTATATAACAAAAAGGACAGGCGATATCTGACCAGATTTGTACTTTCATCTTTATCTTCCTTCCATGCTTACGCTTTTTCTTTAACGATGTAACTATTATAGTTACATCCAATCGATGATGTCAAGATTCTGCTCTTGATTTAGATAAAAAAAGCCTCTCCTTCTAAGAAAGGAAAGGCTTTGAAAATGACTATTCTAAATTTGCATGGTGACCATACATTTTATGTGTGTCGAGCTCTTTTATTTCCATTAAACGTAAAATGACCGCATCGTATGTCAGAAGAAGCAATTGCTCAAATAGTGAGCCCATTGGCTGCATGGTATGATGGCTTCCTTCCTTTTGATCCTTTGGCGCACCTGACAGTAAAATGACTTCATCCGATAGATCAGCTAGAGGTGACTCAGCTGAAAGCGTGAAAGCTGCCACTTTTCCGCCAATTGCTTTTGCCTTTTTTGCAAGGACAAGCAAGGTCTCTGTTCGACCAGAGCCGCTCCCCACAATCAAGAGATCTTCTTCTGTAAAGGAAGGAGTATTGGTCTCACCGATCACATAAGCCTTGACGCCAATATGTGTGAGTCTCATGGCAAATGATTTTCCCATCAAACCAGACCTGCCAGCCCCTGCCACAAAGACCTTTCTTGCAGCTAAAATGCTTGAGACAAGCCGCTCCGTTTGTTCGTCTTGAATAGCGGGCGAGTGCTCAGAAAGCTCATTCAAAATGGCTTTCACATAGTCACTGGTCTTCATGATTGTGCGATCAGCTGCTTCATTTGTGCGGCCACTTCTGCTTTATTGTCCTGGCTTGCGATACCGCCGCCGACAATGATCAAATCAGGATTTAATTTCACGACTTCAGGTAACGTATCAAGCTTAATTCCGCCTGCAATGGCTGTTTTCGCTTGTTTGACGACTTGTTTAATGGTCATAAGGTCAGCAAATGAGTTTTGACCAACCGCTTGCAGATCATAGCCTGTGTGCACACAAATATAATCGACTCCAAGCTCATCCAGCTCTTTTGCCCGGCCAGCGATATCTTTGATACCAATCATATCAACTAAAATCTGTTTCCCTCTTGCTTTCGCTTCTTTCACCGCTCCTTGAATGGACATATCTTCTGCCGCTGCAAGAATGGTGACGATATCCGCTCCAGCTTCAGATGCCTGCTGCACTTCATAGCCGGCAGCATCCATAATTTTCAGATCAGCGAGTACACGTAAATTCGGAAAAGCCTGTTTGACTTCTTTTACAGCACGCAAGCCTTCATTGATCACAACAGGTGTCCCAATTTCGACCACATCAATAGATGCTTCTACTTCTTTGATCAGCTCAATCGCTTCTGGTATATTCACTAAATCTAATGCTAATTGTAATTTCATTCACTTTCACTCCCGTTTTTTCATCTCATCTTCAAGAGCTTCGCGGATGGTGCTTCTTGAACGATGAAATGAGTATAACAACAGGATGGCAGCAATCCAAGTACGCACTTTTTTTTTACATACTATACTTTTTCGCATATGGTCACAAAAAAGACACTGTCTTTTCGACCAGTATCTCAGCGTGATTGAAAAGAAGACAAAGGGCTAAAATAAAGTGATTTTAGCCCTTTGTCTTCATCGGTCGTCTTTCTATTTATCATCCTTTAAAAAATTGCTATCGAGATATTGTTTTCCCCAATCATACATCGCCTCTAAAATCGGCATTAAGCTTTCTCCTAGTTCTGTGAGGGAATATTCAACTTTTGGCGGAACGACAGGATAAACCTCCCGATGCACAATGTGATCTTCCTCTAATTCTCTTAACTGATTGACAAGCATTCTTTGCGTAATCCCAGGCATTAACGACTTTAGCTCACCAAACCGTTTTGTCCCTTCTCTGCCAAGGTGCCATAAAATCAGCATTTTCCACTTACCGCCGATAATATTCAGCGTCAGCTCTTTTTCGCAATTAAACACTTTATTTTCCATACGTGATGACAACGACATACACTCCTTTGGTACAAACCATTTACGCTTTATCATATACTGCGGCAAAATGGATTGCCTAGCATACGGTCTTCGTTATTGATTTTGTTTTTTGACAAAAGCCATAACAGCTTTTGTCATGTCTTGCGCTTCTTTTGGCGCCCTGTCTGATCCAAACCATTTATTCAAGTCACTGTGGCTCAGCGAATGAACCCGAAAAACAAATCGCGAGCCTTTATCATGATTCAGTTTTTCTGCAAATCGGTACACCTCTGGATTTTCCCAGCCTGTGACTAAATAAACAGGCGGTACATTCGCTTGATTCATATAAGTGACAGGTGAGGCCTTTGTCCAGTTCTTCTCCTGTTTGCCAAACACTTTTTTATACGATGGAATGGCTTGTATAAATTGATTGATGTTTAACGGCCCATCTAAAATCACGATGGAATTGATCGTTTTTGGCGACAGCCCCACACGTTTTAAGTAAGTCGAATCTGTGGCCACCAATGCCGTCAAATGACCGCCCGCTGAGTGACCCATGACATTGATTTTTGATGAATCAATTTGATACTCATCTGCATGATCCTTGACCCATTTAATGGCGTTTGCCGTATCATCTGCCATCTGCTCATAGTTGGCATCAGGGTGAAGCCTGTAATTCATCGAAACAAACACATACCCTTGATCCGTAAAATAATCAGCCTTTGAAGCGACTCTATTCTTATCGCCGCCTGTCCAGCCGCCGCCATGGAGATAGATCATGACTGGATGCTTCTTCTTATTGTCTTCATCTTTGCCCTTTGGCATATACATATCGAGTGTTTGCTGTTTGTTTTGTGTGTCTGCATAATGGATGTTCGTCGTCGGCTTAGGCTGGTTTAAACGGAACACAAAGAATGCGCATACCAATAAGCCCGCGATGACAGCCGCAAATAAGAGCCATTTCGTGATTCGTTTCAATGTCATTGCACCTTTCTATGTTGGGATGAAGAAGCATGATTAGCACATATGTAGATAGACTAGCACGATTCATTTGATACGACTTGTATGACTTGAACTGTTTGACAATAAAATGAAAAATAATCTTCTTCATAGTCTTCTACAAAGTAATTCAAATTTTCCCAGCCTCTATTCAAAGGCTCAATATTTAAATATAGACTAGAATCGTTTGTTAAGTCCAAATCTTTGATTTGAACAGAAGATACATTGGTGAATTTTAGATGGATGTCTGCTTGTAGATTCGAGGATTCATATGGGATGTGCAGAACAATACAGTTGATCAAGTCGTAATGTTCATTATACTCTTTAAAGTAGTGAAATTCATTGATTTGCTTTAGAAAGTAATGTCGAAATAGTTGTTATGTTCTGGATTGTTCATCTAAACACCCTTATAGTGATATGCCTTAAAATAACTCCTTATTAAATAATAGGAAAAAGCTGCCAAGTTCCCTTGACAGCTTTTTTTAAAAGAAGTTGCTTAACAAATTGTAGATGAAAAACAATTACTTCTCACGAATAATCTCCAAATTTATATATATTTAAACTATTCAAAATTAAAATTTAACTTAGGAATAATTACTCGTTAACTCTACCCAAAATTCGTCGAATTTTTCTCTATCATTAAATAACAGTTCTAACCATTCCTTCAAAATACCATTAAGAGGTTTCCAACCTTCTTTTGATAATAGATTTTGTATAGAATAGTTTTTAGGTGAGAAGGCTAAAATACAAATCTCTAAATCCCTATCTGCCCAAATTGCCCAATCCAAAGAATTAGATAACCATACAACTATATTTGAGTTAGTTGCAATATCATCAGCTATCGAACCTTCTGGGCTAGTCCAAAGCGCATTTACATAATCCTTACCAGATATTTCAACACCCGTTCTGAGCCAATTATAATAACCAAATTCTCTTAGATAGTATTCTACTGGATCCGGCTTAAGTACTGCCGTTAAAAATTCTTTATCATTTGTTAAACCTGATAATTTTTTTATCGTTGTTAAAACCTCATCACTCAAAGCCCAATCAAACTCTTGAAACAAAAAACAATTAAAATTCTCTCGAAATACTTGATGAGGCAAATATTTATTTGTATAAAAAGCTTTTTCAATCAAGATTCTATATGCATTGAATTCATTATCTGAATGAATAAACAATGCTTTACTGTTATCCAATAAAAACACCTACTTCTTTAATCTTATTTTAAGCGAAGGTCTCTTAGCTCCTTTAGGAATGTAGTCTGCAGAAGGACCATTATAATCTCTTGACTTATTTCTCAATGTATATCTTGAACCTTTTTTACTCATAATGATTACTTGCCTATCTTTACTTATCGATTTTTTCCATCCTTGCCTTCTAAGATTTTTCTCAAAGTTCCTTTTTGTTACATTAGTAGCCCTGTTATTGACTATAGCTGTTTTCTTTTTTACATTTCTATAACTAGAATACGTTCTTTTTGCTTTAACTTTCTTCCTTGAAAGTTTATAAGACTTCTTCCCAGCACTAAATACTTTTTTCGCTCCCTTTAACTTTCCACCACCCAAAAATCCTGATGCGGCTGCTACCGCCACACCCTTCCAACCTTTTCCTGATTTATGTGCTTTGTATCCATCATATACCGCAAATCCAGCATTGACAACAAACCATACCCAATGTCCGTCTGGGTCCACATTCATGACTGGGTTGTTGTTTCCATAGGTATATCCGTTTTGATCTAGTGAATCTCCATCGCTTCCTGGGTCTGGGTCAAGTGATAGGAATACGCCGTTTCTTGGTTCATAGTAGCGGGCGATTAAATAGTAAAGTCCTGTTTCTTCGTCGAAGCGGTACCCAGCATAGCGATATGGGTTTCCTTTTACTTCTTCATCTTCTTTTACCTTTGTTGGAACACCCCATGTATCGTATTCGTACTCAGCAACGATTTTTCCTGCACTATTTGTCATGGCTATGACATCACCGTGTGCATTGTAGTGATAGAAATATTTTTTCCCGTTTTGTGTGAATGCAAGTAGTTGTCCACTCTCACCGTATGTGTATGCTTTTGTGACTTCGTTGTCTCCATCTGTTTCGTATAAAACATTCAGGCTGTCGCCGTCATAAAAGTAATTGGTGATTTTTCCATTCACTGTTTTTTGAATTCTATATCCACGCTCATCATATTTGTAAGTGACAAATGGCTTGTCTTCCCCTTTTTTCGTGATGGCCGTTATGTTATCTTCTGCGTCCCATTCATAAAGGAATTGCCCGTCAGACGTTCGGTTGCCATTTTTGTCATAAGTCAAAGTCTCATCATTTACCTTTGTCAGTTGGTTCATGATGTTGAATGATGCACTGATTGTTTTCTTAGTGCCATTTTTTTCAGTCGTGACTGTTTTTCTATTTCCAAACCCATCATATGTGTACTCAATGACCGTGCCATCTGGATGAGCTTCTTTGATCAATTGATCTAATTTTCCATATTCATAACGAATCTTCCCGTTGCTTCCTTGATCAACCGTTATTCTGTTTCCATTTTGATCATATTCGTAAGCTTCGTTTAAGATCGTTGCCCCTTGGCTTGTTCCAATATGCAATTCATTGATTAAATTGCGCTCATCATAAGCAAAACTAGCACCACTGCCGTTACCTGTAATAAAGGACTGGACATTTCCATTTTCATCATAATCAAACGAATACGTAGAACTCGAATCCTTCATCTGCGTCATTTGATCAAGCTTATTGTAACTGAATTGGTTCGTCCCTTTTTGATTTCCGTGTGTCCACTCAAAAGATTTTAGTTTATCTGAATCGGCTGGATACGTCCAAGTTTGACTGCTGCCACGCTCTGTTAACTTTGTGATGCGGTTTTGTTGGTCAAACGTTCGATTTTTGGTTGTGTTTTGTTCTTTGTTGACAACCGTTGTTTCGTTTCCGTTTTTATCATAACTAAAGTTATATTTTTCTGTTCCATTGTATGACTTTGATTTCACTCGGTCTGTTCCATCATACGTGAGAGAAACTTCATGTCCATTTGCAGAAGTGGTTTTAATTAAGTTGCTATTCGCATCATATTCACTTTTCAACACATTTCCTAATGGATCAATGGTTTTTGTCAATTTGCCCATCGGGTCGTATTCAAATTGATACGTCTGATCTGACTCTGCACGAATGGTTTTCGACCGTTCATTACCTTCTTTATCGTAGGTTCTCACAATGGATGTCCCGTTAGATAAAGTGATTTTCTTCAGCTGATCGGCCTGGTCATATTCGAATGTTGTTTTTTCGCCTTTCGCATCGGTTTCAGAAAGCTTTTTGCCCGTTTCGTCGTAGGCAGATTGAGATGAGTAACCAAGCTCATCCTCTTCTTTAACAGCATAGTTCCCTTTCTCGTCGTAAGTGGTTTTCGTTAACAGACTACCTTCTACTAGACGGATATCATCAAACCAAACCGTTCCAGTCGCGCTTTTTTGGAAAACAATCTGAACGTCAACTTTTTTCAATGGTTTTGTTTTTGGTATGACAACCGCCGCTCGGTTCCACTCTTGTGTACCGGTTGGGAATTTCGCATTAAACGTTCCTGTTGTGCCATCTGTATACGTAACGGACGCTTGAAGTGAGTAATCATTTTCATTTGAGGCTTTGACATTTTCAGCCTTAGACATCCCAGTCAATGTGACATACACAGATTGATCATTCGCACTTTGTTCAATCGGTACAGATTGTTTATAGATGGCATTTGCTTGAGATGAAGATGTTCTGGTCATTTTTAACGAAACGTCATCATTAAAGCCTTCTTCATTATCTAATGAACCACCTGTTCCGCTCCAGCTTGCTGTTTTATCCGTAAAGGAATTATTTTTGACTGGATTATAACTTGATGAAACTTCGCCTTTTTCCAGCTGAATCTCATCGAACCAGGCTTTTCCTTTTCCAGCCTTATCTCGATGATCTACTTCCATATAGATCACAGCTTTACCTGCATGAGACGGCGTCGTAAACGTGACTTGGCGTTTTGTCCAATCGTTTTTGCCTGATAATGTGCTGTAACCGTTGCTGATCCATTGAATTCGTTTGTTATTTGTATCTCTTAAATCAATGTTAAAAAATGCTCTTGCTTTCGTTAGCTCTGTCTTTATTTTTCCATTAAGTGTATACGTCGTATTTGGCTCTAGTGTCACTTCTTGAGTAGCAGAAGAATAGCCAAGTTCTGTTCCTTCAGTTGTCGATTGTGAACTGATTTCTAATACCCGGCCGCCAGATAACACACCACTTTTCCCAGCTGTTTGCGCTAATTTCCCGTCATCCTTAGATGCTGTAAGCTTCCAGCCAGTTAGCGTATCTTCAAAACTGCCATTTTTTAATATACTCGCACCTGCAGCAAGTTCTTTACTCGTTTGTACCAAATTCCCGTACGAGTCATAAATACTTGCTGAAGACATATTTCCACTTTGATCCGTTTCAGATACAGCATCTAATCCATCATAGGCGATATCTGTAATATCTCCTTCTGTATCTTTCACTTTAGTGACATCATTATTTTTGTTATACTCGTAGGTTTCTGTCCCATAAGCATCTTTCGCCTGAATGACGTTGCCATTTTTGTCATACGAATAGCTTTCTGTAGCTTTTCCTTTCTCTACATCATTTGGGTCAGTTTCTTCTACGATTTGATTGCCTTCATATTTCGTTTTAGTGGTGATTTTAAGCCCTTCCGCATCATCTACAACTTGAATTGGATTGGCTGCTTCGTTATACGTATACTGTATTTTTCGCCCGTTTGGCTGCGTTAGCATGAGTGTCTTTTTAGATAAATCATATGCATACTCAAAGGTTTCTTTTTTTGCATTGATTGCCTTGACTAAACGATGATTTTCATATTGATATTCTGTAAAAACAGGCTGATCTTTTGTACTGTTTTGAGAGAATTGTTTAATCAATCTGCCTTCTTTATCGTATTCATATGAGATACTTGTTCCATCTGAATCAATGACTTTCGTTAGTAAACCTGCATCATACTCATATGAAAGCTTTTTCCCTTTTGGTCCTTGAACCGAAATGATATGACCATCTTCATCATAATCCATTGTTATTTTTCGGCCAGATGCATCTTCCATTGAAGTGAGCTGATTGTTTTCGTTATATTTGTATGTCGTTGTATTTTTATGTCCATCTACAACCTTGGTGATCTTCCCACCGTTTTTACTAAAGTGCGCAAAGGTTTGATCCTTCGTTTTTAACATGTATTCATCTTTTGATTCCGTTAATTCAAGGAAAATACCTGTTGGTGGTTGATACGTACCATCTGCTTTTTTTGTAAAAACATGAGTTGTGGCATCTTCATCAAGATAGATGACACCTTCTTTTGTTGGCGTGATACTCGTTTCTACATCTGCGTACCACCCTTGACCAAACAGGTGGTCAGCTGCATCTAAACTATTGTAGGTTCGACCCATTCCAAGTCCTGGTCCTCTTCCATCAATCGACATTTCTTCTTCACTGACAATCACATTCCCAGTTGCACCATTAAGCTGACCGTCTGGTATATCAATAATCGACCAGTAATCCTCTGTTCCAAGGAATTCGGCCCCTTCATGGAATGTCGGGTTAAAGGCTGGTGTCGGAATCGTTTCTCCATTTGCATCGTAGGCGGAAAGGGTAAAGGAGTAGTTCTTGCGTCCTTTATAATTTCCATTTGCATTTTCATATACTGGTGATGGGTCTAGCGCTAATTCTCCACCCTTTCCATCTGTATGAAGCACATATTTCCCACTTTTAACTTCAGTAGGAGTCGGCCAAATATTCTTGTTTTGTGTTGTCCAATGATCGACATCACCCACATCAAATGATTGATATGCCTTACCATTATAGATGTTAATTTTATATCCTTTTGCATTTTTCACTTTGTCCCAATGTAAATTGATATAACCTGTTTGGCTCTCTTTTGTATTGGTATAAGCATAACCAGATAAAGCTTTCGGTCTAGATAAATCAGGTAAAGTTGGTCCAGCTGGCGGTGAAGCAATAGCTTCTCCATCTTTATTATAGGCAATCACTCTGAAGGAATAATGTTTTTGAGCCGCATCTCCTCCAGCATTTTTGTAAGTCGCACCAGGATGAATTGGAAGCTCTGCCCCTTTTTCATCTTGGAGGTGCAATGCATATTTACCTGCTTTGATCTCAGCAGCTGTCGGCCATACTTTTTTCCCTTTTGTTGACCATGAAGTTTGATTCCCAAGATCCAACGTCTCATAGCTTTTCCCATTAAACATTTGTATTTTATAACCGGTCGCACCGGAAACTGAATTCCAAGAAAGATCAAAGTAACCTGTTGCATTATTATTATTGAATCCTTTTGTACTAGGTGCTTTCGCTCTAGCCACATTCGGCATGACAGGTTTTACTTTTGCTGACATTGCGCCTTCACCTTGGTCAAAAATCGCACTTACAGCTACCCAATAATTTTTACTTGTTGCATAATTGCCACCTGAGTTTTTGTAAACTGGGGAAGGATCAACTGCTAATTCAGTTCCACCTTTTCCGTCTAAATGAAGTTTATATTTTTTAGCTGCAATCTCGCTTGCTGTTGGCCATATATTCTTTCCTTTTGTACTCCATGATGCCACATTTCCAACTGAAATGGCTTCATACTCTTTTCCGTTGTATAACCACACTTTGTAGCCTTTTGCACCAGCTACCTTTTTCCAACTTAAATTGAAGTAGCCTGTACCATTTCCATTACTAAAACCTTTTACAGTTGGTGCATTTGCCTGTGGAATGGTATACGTTACTTCAATGACTGGTTTATTGGTAGAGTTTGTTGATGAGATTATTTTTTTCCAATGGTCTTGCCCATTTCCATTTGCATGTAATTTAAAGCCATAGTTAGCTGTTCCGCTATTCCAAGCTTTGATGGTTGAAGTCACATCATAGCTCGCCCATTGTCCTTTATATACATTGGCTTTGCCGATGTTTTTGGAGCTTGGTTTATTGTTCCACGTTAGTTTTGTATGATCATAGTTGGCATTCACTGTATCCAGCCAAAGACCAGTAGCCTTCGTCCCGTAATATGAATGAGCAACATATGTTTTGAGCGTCGCTTTCGTTACATTCATATTTTGAATCGGTTTGAATGAGTTAAACTTCATGAACGCATAGTTTGTACCAGTTGTTTTATCGTAATAACCTGTTTTGAGTACATAACTTTTAAGTTTAGCGTCCCATTTTTGCGTAGAGGATGAATAATTTGTTGTTGGGTACTTACTCATGATAAATGTGTCTGCTGATACAGATAAAGAAGTCGAAGGATCGATAGACACAGGATAAACTCGTTCAGGATCTTTGAGCCATTTTTCATCTGCTGTCACATGAAGTAAATAGCCATCGTCTTCTTTTTCTAATTTAAAGCTCACATCTTCTGAGCGAGCCACTTCACCTGACTTTTCATCTAAATTAGAATCAGTCATAAACGGTTTTGGGACTTGAAAAATGGTCCGTTTCTTCTGATCATAAAATGTGATAGAACCGTCTTCCTCAATTTCTCCAGTGAGGTCTGTCTTTATTTTGAATGTAAAAGAATTGTAGCCATCATATCGTTTGAGTACAATATCTTCTTTGATGTTTTCATTAAAGGTAAATGATCGTAAATCTATATTTGGAAATACCTCTTCATATGTAAGATCGTTGGTGTTCTCTTTAAATTGTGCAGATGAATCTTTGGAATTGATTTCTGATTTGTTTTTCCCTGAAGCTTTTAAAATTGAAAATTCAATTTGATGCTTCTTGTGTTCAAATGTCGCATATAGTCCTTGTTTCATTTGCTTTTGAAAAGTAGTTTCTAATTTCGCATTTTCTGTTTCTATTTCTTTTTTCGAGATCGTCTTTAATTCTGGAGAGATGTCCTCCCATTCTGCATCTGGAGCCTCTTTAATATGAATAGGATCAGGATACACCTCTTGTGTAAATACACCCTCTCCTTCATAAAAAAGTTTGCTGTTTTCTGTTCTTTCTGAAAGAACTTCTCCGTCTTTTCCAATTTCATCTTCGTCAATTCCTGCCATTTCCAGGGCTTTTGAATCATCAAACTCTTCTAAGCTGTTATGACTTGATTTTGTATTTTTGTCATGTTCTTCTGCAAAAATATCAGAAGGTAACATTGATAAAAGCATCACAAAGGCTAGTAGTGCCGCGATATTCCTTTTCCATTTTACTTTTCTTTTTAGGTTCATATTAATCTCCTTATCATATATTTGTAACATTTGTAACATTACGCCATATATAATAATACATTTGAAATGATACTTCAATATATTTCTATAAATATATCATTCTTTCAAACTAATCCATATATCATCAACTTATCTATATAACCCCTTTTTCACACATAAAAAAGCACCCTAAACGGATGCTTCTATCAAATGATATTTTTTCAAAATGCGATAGGTAATGTCTTTTGCTTCTATGCCTGTGCCTTTGATATTTGTGGCGAAGATGTAGGTTTTGTGTTCATGTTTGATAAAACCTACGTACCAGCCGATGTCTGATCCGGAGCCTGTTTTGCCGTATAGGGTGGCATGTTTCTCTTCTTCTTGTACCATCATTCGTTTGACTGTTCTCATGTTCTTTAGGTCAAATGGAAGAGTCTCTTCATATAGCTGTTTGAGGAAACGAACTTGTTCAACTGGAGAAATACGCAACGTACTGCTTAACCAAAATTGATCGATTCCGCCAGATATGTCTTCGTTCCCATAATGAATGGCTTTCACCCACTGACTCATGCGTTCTTCACCGATGTCACGGGCCATGGCTTGATAGTACCAGACGACTGAATCTCTCATGCCAGATCCTAGTGTATGATCCCTATTCCAGCGGTCAATCTCTCTTTTCACTCCGTCCCAATATTTGATGTCATATTCATCTCTCACTGCGCCTGTTTGGAGTCCGATTAAGGCATTTGCTACCTTAAATGTCGATTGAGGTGCAAAGCGCTCTTTCGCTCTTTTTTTGTTATACACCCAGGGCGACTTTTCTTTTACTTCTTGAATTACAAACGTGCCTTCCCGGTCTTTCATGAATTCATCTACTGACCATGCTGGTGATGCTCCTTCAGTTGATGAAGGCTGGCTTATACAAAGTGACATCAGCATCATGCCAGTAATGAGCCATTTTATATACTTTTTCTTCAAAACAATCGCTCCTTTTCTCATGATTTACATGATTGTAGCATGCTTAAGCGATGGGACATAAGGTACGCTTGTCCTCTTTTCTTTCAAATAAAAAAAGCCGGTTTATATCCGGCTTTTTGCTGTATATTAGCTTTCTTTTTTCTCTTCAATGGCTTGCTTCGCGATTTTTGAAATCGTCATATCGTCCATTGGCGGGTTATGGAGCCCGGCACGAATATCTCGATAGTAACGCTGCAGTGGACAGTCAAGGCTTAAGCTTTTTGCACCGACTAAACGCATGGCTTTATCAACAACTTGCAGACTGTGATTGACGACTGTATGTTTCACAGCGCCGAATTCATTGGTTAACAGCTCTCTTTTCTCCGGCTTTTCATACAATGTGGTCGTTGAGTAGATGACGTGGCGTGCCTGCTTTAATAGTAAGTCGATTTCACCAATAAGTGTTTGGACATTTGGCAGATCACTAATCGTTCCGCTGATGCTGTTCGGTGAATGGGTGATGGCATACTGAACAGCATAGTCTCTTGCCGCTTGCGCAATTCCTAAATAGCAGGAAGGAATGTGTGCAATCCAAGGATTTAGCGTACCACCCCGCGGCCCTTTTTGCACTTCAACAAGCATGTCATCTGAGACCTTAACCTGATCTAAGATTAAATCATGACTTTCAGTTCCTCTCATGCCCACAACATTCCACGTTTCTTCTATTGAAACACCTTCTGTCTCACGATGAATTAAGAAGAAACCCATCGCCTCTTTTTCTTCGATCCATACGCCGACTAAAAAGTATGTAAGCGCTGGTGACATCGTTGTGAAAATTTTACGTCCATTGATGATCCACTCATTACCTGATCTAGTGGCTGTTGTCCCAGGCTTGCCCCCTCTTGTTGGACTGCCTGTCTGCGCCTCGCTCACGGCACGGTTGACAAGGGCGCCCTTCTTCACTTCTTCCGCAAAGAATTGCAGCTGCTTTTCACTCCATTGTTTCTTTTCGTAGATTTCGCCTACAACCCCTTGGTGCCAGCCGATGGATAAGGCAGTCGCTCCGTCCATACTGCCGAGCGTCTCTTGAAACAGAACCATATCCTTCACAGATTGACCTCCGCCTCCGTATTCAGCAGGAAGAGACAACGTCGTATAGCCCATCTCTATTAATGATTCAATGTTTTTTTCAGGAAAATAAGCGCCTTCATCGTGTTCTTTTGCCGTTTGTTCGATCGTTTCACGAAGAGATTCTAGTTGATGAAGCCATGTTTTTTGAAAATCGGTATCAACAAATAATGCTTTAGACAAAACGTATCCAACTCCTCTGTATCTCACAATCTATCATATCTGATTTTTCCAATCGGAATAAACAAAACATACTTTACTTATAGGATTTAATGTGTTAAATTTTATCAATATTAAGTACATATGTCAAAGGAACGTGATGCTTTTATGATTTCAGCTACTAATCTACATAAATCTTATGGGCAGACCCATGTGTTAAAAGGCATTGATTTCACCGTACAAGAAGGTGAAGTGGTCGCCATTATTGGACCGAGCGGATCAGGAAAAACCACCCTTCTCCGCAGCTTAAACAGCCTTGATATTCCAGACAAAGGAGAGCTGACAGTTGGTGAAGCCACGATTCAATTTGAACGATATCATAAAAAAGATCTGCTAAAACTCAGGCAGCAATCTTCCATGGTGTTTCAACATTATCACTTGTTTCAGAATAAACGAGCACTTGAAAATATTACAGAAGGATTGATCGTGTCTCAAAACATGTCTAAAAAAGAAGCAGAAAAGGTCGGAGAGCAATTTTTAACGCGGATTGGACTGCTTCATAAAAAGGATGCATTTCCGAGTGAATTATCCGGCGGTCAGCAGCAGCGAATTGGCATAGCCCGCGCTCTTGCGATGAACCCTTCAGTGCTTTTGTTTGATGAACCTACGTCGGCACTGGACCCAGAGATGGTAGGAGAAATTCTTGAAATGATCAAAGATATTGCGAGCCAAGGAATGACAATGGTCATTGTGACACATGAAATTTCTTTTGCAAAGGACGTGGCGGATACGGTGATCTTTATGGCAGATGGCGAAATCGTTGAAAAAGGCTCACCAGAAGACGTCCTGTTGAAACCACAGCATGAACGAACGAAACAATTTTTATCAAGGATTCATCGCGGAATGTGGCAAGGATCGGAGAAAGACAAATGAAGCAAAAGACAGCATTCATGATGTCCGGTGTCCTTCTGTTTCTCCTTTCTCTGATTGGCTGCAGCAGTGTGAAAACCACGACAGATGACGGCAGACAAATTGTGAAAGTCGCACTGAGTGCAGAGGTCAATCCACCCTTTTTAGCAACAAATGACCGAAACGAACCGATTGGCTATAACATTGATTATTTAAATGAAGTGGAAAAGAGGCTTCCCCACGTACATTTTGATTACATTTTTGGCGAGGAAGAATCGAATTTAATCGGCGTAGGCGCAGGGAAGTTTGAAATGGCGGCTAATTGGTTTTTTAGTAACCCTGAACGTGAAAAGCGGTTCCTTTACCCTAAGGTCCCGTATGGCTTTTCGATGACAGGTTTAATTGTGAATGAATCAGACAAGGAGATTCGATCGCTTGATGATATGACATCTAAAAAACTGGCTCCTGTCAGTCCTAGCGGAGGCTTGCGTTCGATATTAAATCAATATAATAAAGAGCATGATCCGGATATTCCACTGACGACCATTGAAAGTCCTTCAAATGAACTCAACTTAAAACGTGTTGAAAGCGGACGGTCCGATGCAGCATTTATGAACATTTCAACCTTTGATACCATTCAAAAGCATTTGAACCTAAAGGTCAAAGTTGGCGGCATTGTGTCAAAGGAGCCTATCTATCTTGTCTTACAGCCAAGCGAGAAGCAGCTTGCAGCAGATTTGGACCGGATCACACAAGAAATGATTGATGATGGAACACTGCCTCAGCTTGCGAAAAAGTGGTTTGGTGTTGATTTCTTTCAAAATATTGATGACATCTCAGAGCAAGGGGATCAAAATGAAGAAAGGAAGGAAGCGTCATGACGTTTACAGTTGGAGATTGGCTGCGCATCTTTTTACAGGTGCTTGAACGCCTGCCACTCACTTTTCTCATTATTACGGTGTCATTGTTTTTTGCTATCATCATCGGGTTGCTATTTGCTTTCATTCGTATCAAGCAAATCCCAGTGCTTAAGCAATTGGCTGTTATCTATTTATCTTTTACACGAAGTACGCCTTTAATTGTTCAGTTGTTTTTGATTTATTTTGGACTGCCTCAGCTTTTACTTGTCGCAGGGATGCAAATCAATCATTGGGATCGTGTGTTATTTGTGATGATGACGTTTTCTTTACATACTGGCGCTTATTTATCTGAAGTCTTTCGCAGTGCGTATTCATCTGTTGGGAAGGACCAGCTGGAGGCCGCCTACATTGTTGGGATGACAGATACACAGGCCTTGATCAGGATTATTATCCCGCAGGCCTTTCTCATTGCACTACCAAACCTCGGAAATTACACCATTGATCTCGTGAAAGACACAGCGATTGCCTTTACAATCGGACTTATTGATATCATGGGACAGGTGAAGATCATTTTAGGAAATAACTACGGGATCGGCATGTTTGAAGTGTACGCGATCATTGCGATTGTGTATTGGCTCATTTGCATGAGCATTGAACTGATCACCATGCTGCTTGAAAGGAAATTTGTAAAAGGCCGCACCAGCCTGTCACGTTAAGGAGGCGATTTGATGCAAACCATTGATATTCAATTTGCGATTGACCAAGTACCTCATATTCTAAAAGGCGTTCCTTTTACTTTATTGATTGCACTCGTTTCCATGGCTGTGAGCCTTTTGCTCGGATCTGTTTTTGCTTTCATTCGTCTCTTTCGCATTCCTGTACTCAGGCAGCTTGTGACACTCTATGTCTCCTTTTTTAGAGGAACGCCTCTTATTGTTCAGCTGTTCGCTTTCTTTTATGGACTCCCTTTTGTTCTAACCAAAGTGAGCGGTACATTCGGGCTGACCTTTCATCCAGATATGGTCTCCCCATTAGCTGTTGCCCTCATTACCTTCAGCCTCCATTCAGCCGCCCATTTAACAGAGGTGGTTCGGAGTGCACTCCTTGCGGTAGACAAAGGGCAGCTTGAAGCGGCAAAAATTGTGGGTATGACGACGCGCCAGGCGATGATGCGCATTATTTTGCCGCAGGCCTTTGTGGTCGCCTTACCGAATCTAGGCAATCAGCTCATTCAGCTATTAAAAGCCACCTCTCTTTCGTTTACGATTGGAGTACTTGAAATCATGGGGATTTCCCGGATCATTGCGAATGACGGCTATCAGTTTTTAGAAACGTACCTCGTCTCTGCTTTGATCTATTGGCTGCTGAGCATTTTCTTTGAACTCGCTTTTGCCTTGTTAGAGAAACGTGTCAGCGTGTACGGAAGATCTCTCGGACGTTAAAAAAGCCGATCAGGCTCAAATACCTGACCGGCTTTTTTTATTCGCCTTTTTTCGGTGTGTTAAACAGTTCCTTTGGTGCGGGTTTTAGTTTTGGTGCGGAACCGAACACGACTGGTGCAGAAATATATCTGAATTCCCCTTTTCCATCCATGCTTCGGCCATATGCCCATCTGCCTTCCTTGCTTGCTTCTCCTCTTGAGAAGTTAAACAGATCATAGGATACTTGCTGTTTTTCTAGTGAGCGCGGGAAGGTGGTTGGTACGACGACGTCCCCTTCTCGTTCTTCTAATTCTTTAATGGCCGCAAGCCACATATTTTGATGATATGTATCACGGGCAATAAGAAAAGAAAGCATATCCTTCACGCCGCGATCATCGGTCATTTCGTAGAGCCTTGTGACCTGAAGCCTCCCTTGTGATTCTGCATTTAAGTTGGCCCTAAAATCAGCCATTAAATTTCCGCTTGCAATGATATACTTGGCATTCCACGGATACCCTTGACTATCTGCTGCCATTGCTCCTAAACCGGCAACAATTGCATGCTGAGGATTCATTCCGCCCATAACAGCTGCTAGTGCGGGGTCACTTTGATACGCCTCTTCTTGTTCCTTAACTGGTGCTTTATCTAGTAAACGCGCGATCATCGTCGCCAGCATTTCGACATGACCAATTTCCTCTGTCCCTATGTCAAACAATAAATCTCTGTATTTTTGATCTGCCCGGCAATTAAAGCCTTGAAATAAATATTGCATCATGACACTAATTTCTCCATACTGTCCGCCTAATACTTCTTGCAGCTTTTTCGCGTAAAGCGGATCAGGCTTTGAGGGCTTTGCTTCATATTGCAGTTCTTTGATGTGATAAAACATGATGTCATCTCCCTTATCAAAACATCTTTTCACTTATCACTATTCAACCGCATGCCTCTTTATGAAAATGAGCAGAATATGTGCACAAAAAAAGGGAATGGCCTCTGCCATTCCCTTTGTCATCCTACTTATTCAGCACTAACTAAAATTTTCACTTGATCTTTTTCATTGATTAATGCATGGAAACCATCTTCGATCACATCGTCCAGCTTGATTTTTTTCGTGACGAGCGTATCTGCAGAGAAATAGCCTTTTCTCATTAAGTTTAATACAGATGGGAATACGTCTCTGTAGCCGATAATTCCTTTGACTGTACGTTCTTTAATGACAATGTCATTTGGCAGAATTTCTGCGCCTTTTTCCCAAATGCTCACAATGACTGTTTCACCTGAAATTCTTGTTGATTGGATTGCTTGCTTCAATACTACAGGTACACCTGTCACTTCAAAAGAAACATCGACGCCACCGTTTGTACGGCTTGCGATTTCTTGAACAACATCTTCATATTGAGAAGGATCAACAATGATCGCTCCAAGCTCTTTAGCTTTTTCTTGGCGTTCTTTAGATAATTCTACTGCGTAAATATCAGTAGCACCAGCTGCTTTTAATGCTTCAATGACAAGTAAGCCAATTGGTCCGCAGCCAAACACAGCCGCTGTATCCCCAGCTTGTACTTTACTAGAACGAACAGCATATAAAGCAACTGCAGAAGGCTCTACAAGCGCACCTTGCTCATATGAGATTTCGTCTGGTAATAAATGAAGTAATTCTTCATCGACAGATACATATTCAGAGAATCCACCGCCGCCTCCGGCAAGTCCTAAAAAGCCCATGTTTTCATCTAAGTTGTAAGCACCTTGGTGGCCGTGAGTCGCAAAAATAGGCTCAACAACCACTCGGTCGCCTACTTTGTAATTGCTCACGCCTTCTCCTACTTCAACAACCTCACCAGAGAACTCGTGTCCCAGCGTAACGGGTGCTTTTTCTTTTGTAAGTGGATGAGGTTCATTCACTGGAATGAAAATCGGTCCTCCTAAATATTCATGTAAATCACTACCACAAATGCCGCACCATTTTACTTTTAGTTTCACTTTTCCTGGAGCAACTGTTGGTTCGTCAATTTCCTCTAGTCGAATGTCCTTTTGATCGTGCCAGCGTAGTGCTTTCATGTGTAAGACTCCTTTTCTCATCAATTTGATTAACTTACTTAAATAATCATAACATAATTTTTTTAATTTTCTAAGTAGGATGCACTATTTTTTTGACATTCAATGGACGAAAGATGACAAAACATAGTAATAAACAGACAAAAAGCATACATACACACCCGATGACAACGGAGGTTCGGATTGATAAAACATGTGCAAGTCCACCAGAGACCCCTGTCATCATCATCGTCAGAATGGCTTCAACCAAAGCATAAAAACTGGCTACCCTCCCCATGACCTCTACCGGGATATTCGTTTGATAGAAAGTCATAAAACCTGTGTTCGCAAATGCTAAGAAGAATGCTAGTATAAAAAAACCAACAGCGGCTACAAACAATGTGCTGGAAAAAGCATAAATGAGATAGCCACATGCAACAAACAAACTGCCAATCCCAAGCATGATCGAAACAGGCAGCCTCTCCACAATCACCGAATTGAGACCTGCGCCTGTGATGATGCCTGCCCCAGCTATACTGACAAGAAGACCATATTCTGTATCAGTCAGCAGCAGCACTTCTTTTGCAAAGGCTGTTTCAAGAGAGTCAATGGCAGTAGGAAGTACCGTGATGGCGGCACTAAACAACAAATACACCGCCATAATCTGGCGTGATGTCAAACTAAACCGAAGAACAAGCTTCGCATCCTCTTTTAACATTGAAAGGGAAAAGCCGTTTTGGCCAGCATCTTGTTTTAGCAAATTCGGTAAACACATCGTTAACAGAGCAGATATCAACAAGCAGATCGCATTTATATAAATTGAAAAAACAGGTGTACCGATTAAAAAAAGCAGACCTGCTGCTGCGGGTCCAAGTAAAAATCCACCCGATTGTAATAATGAGCGAATGGCATTAAACCGTTTTCGATTATCCGCCGGGATCAATCCTGTCATATATACCATCGAAGCTGGATGAAACATCGCTTGTGCCATTTGAATAAGAAACACCATCACATACAGGATCAGCAGATGTCCTGAAAATAACGCAAAGGGTACACATGCGATCAGGATAGCCCGGGTGATATCTAAGCTGATCATCACATTCCGCTGATTCAGCCTGTCAACCAAACTGCCAGACCAGCTGTTTGTCAAAAGAGCTGCAGCCGGTCTCAGCATATAGACGGCTGTTACAGCCAGCACAGAGCCCGTTTCTTGAAAAATGAGCAGATGGAGAGCAATCATATAAATCCATTCTCCTATGTTCGCAATTCCGATGGCTCCAAGCAGCAAACTCATATCCCGCCAATGTTTTTTCATAGCTGTTCCCCCTATTTGTCATAAAAAAATCCCGCCCCCAAGACATTTCTGTCTTGAGGACGGGATTTACTCCGCGTTGCCACCTCAGTTTATTCATCTGTTGCCAGATGAACCTTAGCAGGTCATCATGAACCCATCTCTGTAACGGGAGAATGTCGCTGCACCACCATCCGAAGGAATCCGGTGCAGAGCTAAGAGGCTTGGTTCCATCATGCTTCCCAGCTCCTTCTCAGCTTAACGGAGTTCTCTGTGCGGGACAGCTATGATGTACTCTTCTCTATTTGCGCTGTGTCTTTATTTCATCACGATCTTCAGCTGAATTGTTACATATTGTACTGCGCCTCGATCAAAGCGTCAATGTTTTTTTCAAGTTAATCAGCATAGATCATCTTTCTGGTCATGCCACCATCAACGACTAAATCTGTACCCGTCACAAATTGATTGTCTTCATCTGTTAAATAAAAGCAAGCCTTCACAATATCCTTTGGCGCCCCGACTCGATTGGAAAGATGCTGCTTGTGGTCGACCTCTCGAAGATTCTCCTCATCCTTCGTTTCAATCCATCCAGGGGAAATGCTATTCACCGTGATGTGATCCGGGCTAAAAGAAGCAGCCAAGGCATGAGTCAGTGCTGATATTCCGCCTTTTGATGCAGCATATGCTTCCGTATGAGGCTCTGACATGGTCGCGCGGGTGGATGAAATGTTCACAATAGAACCGCCTTTTGGATTCTCTTTTATATAACGTGCTGCTTCTCTTGCACATAGAAAAGTCCCTCTTAGGTTCGTATGTAACACACGATCCCACTCATCGACCGTTAATTCATAAGGCGATACTGTGCACATGACACCAGCATTATTGATGAGGATATCAATCGTTTTGCAGCGCTCCGCTGCAAACGACATTAAGTGTTGAATATCCTTCTCTTTTGTCACGTCCGTTTTTTTAAAATAAGCTTCTAACGATTCTTTTTTCAGCTCTTCCTCCAAACGCTTGCCCTTCTCTTCATCTATATCTGCAAGCACCACACGCGCTCCTCCTTTTGCATAGCCCCAGGCGATCGATTCACCAATTCCATTGGCTGCGCCTGTGATGACGACGGTTTTCCCTTTAAAATGTAGCATATGATTGATTCCTTTCTATAACTAATATGAATGAAGTACTTTTATTCTTTCCTGAAAAGAGCGATCCAGTCATCCACCTCTATTGATTCTATTTTTTCCTCTGTCATTTTTAATCTATAATATTGCTTTATTTTCTCGTTAGCATCTAACAAGTATTCTGTAACAATCTCTTCTTCCTTTAAAGTTTTCGTTGTGCGCTTGACCCATTCTTGAAAAGGATAACGTTTTTTTCGTTCCATTGATCTTACTTCTTTTATTCCCTCTTCTAAAAACAATTTCCTCCATTGTTCTGTAGATAGACAGGATACATGACTTGGGTCTCTCAATCGTTCTAGCTGATTGATAAATAGTGCAAGCTCTTCATCATTTGGCGAAACATTATCAATAAAGAAAAACAGACCATTTGACTTTAATACGCGAGACGCCTCTTTGGCGAACTGTTCAGGGTGCGGGAAATGGTGTGCTGCAATTCGGCATGTGACCATATCAAATGTTCCATCTAAAAAAGGAAGGCTTTCTGCATCCGCTACTACATAAAAAATTTGTGGATACGCTTTTAAATGAAGTGATGTATTAGAAAGCATCTCTTTCGTTAAATCTGTCGCAAACACTTGATTCACATATGGAGCCAGTGCTTTTGCGGTATGCCCGCCACCTGTTGCTATATCGAGTACGATCCAGCTTTTTTCTGGAGCTGCCCATTCAACAATTAGATCTAGGTCTGCTCCCTTTGCATGAGTTTGACTCATCACATACTTTTCTGCATTTCTCCCAAATTGTTCTACAACTCTTCTTTTAGCCTGATCTGAATTCATCTGATTCCTCCCCTTTGAAATGGATTTGTATATTCTATGTGATTTTCCACAATAAAGAGCCGTCCCATTTTATTGAGCGGCCCCTTCCATGTAAAAAATTATCGAGAAATCATCCCATGCGGGTCAATCACAAATTTCTTCGCCACACCCGAATCAAAGTCGCTGTATCCTTGAGGAGCTTGATCAAGGTTAATGACGGTCGCATTTACCGCTTTGGCGATTTGTGCTCTTCCGCTTAAAATGGATTTCATTAGACTGCGGTGATATTGCATGACAGGGGTTTGACCTGTCACAAAGGTATGGGCTTTTGCCCAGCCAAGTCCAATTCGCACTTTCAGAGAACCAACTTTTGCATCAGCATCCACGGCACCTGGGTCTTCTGTGACGTAAAGCCCTGGGATTCCGAGCTTACCGCCAACTTTGGTAATATCCATAATTGTATTTAGAACGGTTGCAGGTGCTTCTCCTTGATCTCCATGACCTGAAGCTTCAAAGCCGACACAATCGACGGCACAGTCAACTTCTGGCTCTCCTAAGATATTCGTGATTTGTTCGCCGATTCGATCATGTTTTCGTAAATTGATCGTCTCACAGCCAAAGCTTCTGGCCTGCTCCAGCCTTTGTTCATTCAAATCACCGACAATTACCGCAGAGGCGCCAAGGAGCTGAGCGGAATGTGCTGCGGCAAGACCTACTGGCCCGGCACCAGCAATATATACAGTCGAACCAGGCTTTACTCCAGCCGTATAAGCACCGTGAAAACCTGTCGGGAAAATATCGGAAAGCATCGTCAGATCAAGTATTTTCTCCATCGCTTGATCTTTGTCTGGAAATTTGAGCAGCTGAAAATCTGCATATGGGACCATGACGTACTCGGATTGGCCGCCAACCCATCCGCCCATATCGACGTATCCATAGGCAGAGCCTGGACGGTCCGGGTTTACATTTAAGCACACATGAGTTTTTTGTTCCTTGCACATGACGCAGCGTCCACAAGCAATATTAAATGGAACGGACACAAGGTCTCCTTTTTGAATAAACTCCACATCTCGTCCAACCTCAACGACTTCACCTGTAATTTCATGACCAAGGACTAGTCCTGCAGGCGCAGTGGTACGCCCTCTCACCATGTGCTGGTCACTTCCGCAAATATTCGTCGTCACTACTTTTAAAATGACGCCATGCTCACATTTGCGCCCCACATTGGCTTTCGGTACACCCGGGCCATCTCTTAAAATCAAATCAGGGTATCCAATATCCTCAACTGCTACATTTCCTGCTCCTTTATAAACGACACCTTTGTTTCCCGACATGTTTTCATTCCTCCCTTTTTGTTTAAAAATGAAGTCTCTACAATTTTCTCTATTTATGAAGCAATTCCCTGCTTCAAATGGCACAATAGATGAAAAAAAAAGCGAAGAATGTCTATCACGGAGAGAAAAATGTATCTTCCAGTCAAATAAAAAAGAAAATATTGAAAAAAAAGCTAAACTTTTGAAGAACGGTGTCGATATAAGAAATAAGCCAGACAGGTATCCTTAATCGACAAACAAATTCCTTATATATACTATCATTCCTTACACACCTGGCTGGCGCCTACATAACATTGAAAAGACTCTTCTGATGAAGAGTCTTTTTTAACTTTGCGTCCCATCAATCACGGATACAATTGTAAGCAAAGAGGCTCCTCTGACGAAGAGCCTCTTTTTAAACGCTTGTTCATTACCTGGGAAATATTTTCATCATTTTAACGCTTTGATACAGATGTATGTATCATAGTGATAAACCGAAACTTCTCTAAAGTGATACGCTGAAAATAGGCGGCTGATCTCTTGTTCACTATACGATGAAAAAGATTGTGACCGTTTTTGTTCCTTCATCAGTTCCTGCTGTTGGAAAGATAAGAATACTTCTCCATCCACTTGAAGAACGCGGTACACTTCCTTCATGACCTGCTCAATATCCTTCAAGTAATAGATGGTCTGTACCGTAAATAATTTATTGAATGATCTGTCTTCAAAAGGTAAATGCTCAGCTTTACCAAGAGTCACGACGGCTTTATCCTGTTCCACAAGCTTCTTATGTTTTCTTTTTGCATATTTGATCATATGACGAGAGGCATCCACTCCATATACTTTACCGCGATCAAGTTTTTCTGCTACCTTCGATAATGTCATGCCTCTTCCAGTCCCGATTTCTAAAATCCGGTCGTTTTCTTGTATATTTAAGAGTTGAATCGTCCATTCATTGATATTATGATGATTTTTTTCCATATAGCGGGCAACCCATTTTGAGAACAAGCCTTTTGGTTCCCTCATTTGTTTTCCAATCCAGCTTTGAATCAATGTTAACACCTGCTTTGCACCAGTAAATAAAACTATTTACGAATTTTCTTACTTTTCATATCGGCTCTCGCCTAACAAAGTTTAAGACCTAGTCCTAATTAGTTGTCATTGATTAGACGGCATCTTTTCAGAAAATGTTTCGCAGAACTTTAAAAAATTTTGTTCTGAATAGGCGTTTTCATTAATTGTGCTCAGATTGATTTCGTTTTCTGCATGAGCTGCATATTTTATAAATGTATCTTGATTAGATAAAGGTGGTGCTAGATTATGGGCTTTGGTGGCGGTTATTCTGGAGACTGCGGTGGTTACGGTGGCGGTTTTGCAGGCGGATTCGCATTGCTTGTTGTACTGTTCATTTTGTTGATCATCATCGGTGCAAGCTGGATTTACTAATGTAAAAGGAGCAGGAAACGTATTGTTTCCTGCTCCTTTTCTTTAATACCAATAAGTTGGATAATTGTAATTGTACATATAGCGTCTAAGCATTTCTTGTTGCTCTCTTTGCATCCGGTATGGATTGCCGTACCCGTGCTTTAAGGAATGCGGAATGGACGTATACCCGTGCCCCACTGACGGAAACCTCATATATGGTGACATCGACATTCATTGATCACCTCACAATCTCCTTTTACGGATATCATATGTGCAGGTGATCAATGTGGAGCGTGTCTAAACCTGGTCCTTCTCCCTAGTATAACAATCAAGCATTGCAAGCATCATAAACATGTCAATCTCCTCCTTTTCCAATTTTTCTTTTCCTGTTTTAGTTCATATACTTTAGTTGTTTCTGCTTCATTTCTTCATAAAATGTTTCGACTTGTTGTTCATAAAGAACGGTCTCAATGTCTTTGTATTTACGCTGAATCGTCAATGTAATAAAGAATAAATGGATTGTCATATACGCTCACCTCCCTTCAGTTCGCAGCATGCGAAATAGCCCGCAGATCTTCTTTATCAGTTGACCTGCGGGCACACAAAAATGCAGATCAAAAGACAATGTCTTCCAACCTGCAATGGATGATGCGTGAAATCCTCGTTTACTTAAACAGTTTTGAAGCGTGCACCGTATAAGGTAAAGGAAGGACACGAGCTCTTCCACAGGCTGATGACATGATGAAATTGTTGGTTGAATTGATCACAAGTAGATACGAATAACATATTCTTCAGCCTCCTTTACGTTTTTAATTACTTTGTAAGTATATCCAGCAAGCACCATTTTGTAAACCTGTTTTTAGTAATATAGATGATTTTTGTGTTTTTGACTAAATTTCTACAGTTATTCTTGTCCGTTTGTCCAATACAATCAAAAAAGCCCCCTCACGTATATGAGGAGACTTTTCGAATTAATCTTCATCTAGTTCTTGCAGTTTCTTTTGAAAAAAGATCGCGCGTCTGACACAAAGAAAAGCTGCTAATAAGAAAACACAATCAATTCCCATCATCAGCATTTTTGGAGATGCTTCGATGTGCTGGTTCGGTATGATCGTACCAATATATAAAAAGGTGCTGACAGCAAGCAAAATAAAAGCGTACTGCTTGTAATCTGTCACTAAACCACTCCACTTTTTCTTCACTTGAATCACCTTCCTGTTTAACATGTCTATTGATAGCTTAACATAGTAAAAGAAAGGTAGTGGCATGTAAATCTATCCATTCACTAGTGCGTTTAGTCCTTGCTTCATATCATTCAGTAAATCATCCACATCTTCAATCCCAACGGATATACGAATTAAACCATCAGTGATGCCAAGCTCCTCCCGGCGGTCTTTCGGAATGGACGCATGAGTCATTCGAGCAGGAACAGAGATTAAGCTTTCAACCGCTCCAAGGCTTTCTGCGATTGTAAACAGCTTAAGCTGGCTTAAAAACACATCGACATGTTCTTCTTTTCCAATATCAAAAGAGATCATTCCGCCGAAGCCTGATGCTTGCGTTTTCGCAAGTTCATGTCCAGGGTGAGCACCAAGACCTGGGTAATAAACACGTGTGACCGCTGGATGTTGTTCTAGAAACTCAGCGATTTTCTGCGCATTTTGTTGATGTGCTTCCATTCTTAGTCCAAGCGTTTTGATCCCTCTCATGAGAAGCCATGAATCCTGCGGTCCAAGAATTCCACCTGTAGAATTTTGAACAAAATGAAGTTCTTCTCCAAGCTCTTTCGTCGCTGTTACAACAAGCCCGCCTACGACATCACTGTGGCCGCCTAAATATTTAGTGGCACTATGGAGGACAATGTCCGCCCCATATTCAATCGGTTTTTGGAAATAAGGTGTAAAAAATGTATTATCAACAATCATTAAGATGTTGGCTTCTTTTGTCAATTGGCCGATCGCTTTGAGATCAGTCATTTTCAGTAAAGGATTGGTTGGTGATTCAATGTAAACCGCTTTTGTTTCGGGTAAAATTGCTTTTTTCACCGCTTCAGGATCACTTGTATCCACAAAGGTCGCATGAATGCCAATACGGTTTAGTACCTTTGTAATGACGCGGTAGGTTCCGCCGTACACGTCATCTGTCAGGACAATATGATCTCCGCTGTTAAACAGCATCATGACTGCCGTAATGGCAGCCATCCCTGAACCGAATGCGTAGCCGTTTGCTCCCCCTTCAAGATCACGAATGACGGTTTCAAGTGCCGTTCTTGTTGGATTCGCTGTTCTAGAATATTCATACCCTGTATGTTCGCCTGCTTTCGGCTGCTTATAAGTGCTCACTTGGTATATCGGAACAGACACAGCGCCCGTTTTTTCATCACCAGTTGTTCCGCTGTGTATCATCATTGTTTTTGGTTTCATTCTATTTTCCTCCCTCATAAATTCCTTTACTTAAATACCGTTCACTGCTGTCAGGAAAAATGGTGACAATGACTGTCCCAGGTGCTGCCTTCTTTGCTTCCTCTAAAGCGGCATATAATGCGGCACCTGAAGAGCTTCCAATGAGAACGCCTTCTTTTTCAGCAGCTTCTTTCACCATTTGGAAAGCATCATCATCACTGACCGTGTAAATCTCATCGAATAAAGCAGATTCCATATAATCTGGGATAAATTCAAGGCCGATTCCTTCCGTTCTATGCGGGCCCGGATCTCCTCCATTTAAAATCGATCCTTCAGGTTCGACAACAATTGTTTTTAACGCCGGATGCTGCTCTTTTAAATAGGCAGCACACCCTTGAAAAGTTCCTCCAGATCCCGCTCCTGCTACGAATACATCGATGTTTCCTTGTAGGTCGGACCATAACTCTGGGCCAAGCGTTTTATAGTAAGTCAATGGATTTACTTGGTTTTTAAATTGTAAAACGCAATAGGCATTGTCAAGGCTTGCCTCTAGTTCAAGGGCTCGATCAATCGCACCCTTCATGCCCTCTTTTCTTGGTGTATGAATAATCTCTGCACCGAGCGCCTTCATTAGCTGTTGTTTTTCTTGACTAAAATGTTCTGGTACGCAAAAAATGGTCCGCAATTGATGCTTTCTTGCACTGAGGGCAAGCCCAATTCCTGTGTTTCCAGCAGTTGCTTCAATGATGGTTCCGCCTGGACGCAATTTGCCTGATGCCAATGCTTCTCTTATGAGCATATCACCTAAACGATCTTTAATACTTCCACCCGGATTCATCATTTCAAGCTTTGCATACACCTCTACACCATCTGGGATGCCAATCCCTGACAGCTTTAAAAGCGGTGTGCGGCCAATTAATTCTGTAATATCCTTTATGACAGCCATATGATTCCCTTCCTTTGTATGGAAAAGAAGGGGGAACCCCCTTCTTTTATTGAGTTTGCTTTATCATACGCAAGACAAGGTCGGTTGAGTGAATCGCTGCTTGCTCAAGAAATTGATCAAAGGAGACATTGGATTCTTTCCCTGCAATATCAGATAGCGCTCGAACGACAACAAATGGCGTTCCAAAGAGCTGGCAAACTTGTGCAACAGCTGCGGCTTCCATTTCCACCGCATATAGTTCTGGAAACTTCTCTCTCACAAACGCTACACGATCCGGATCATTCATAAACGAATCTCCTGTTGCAATTGTTCCTTTTGCCACTTGAATATGATCGATCTCTAAAGCCGATGCCTCTGCCAGCTTCACAAGCTTTTCGTCTGCAGCGAAAGCAGCTGGCAACCCTGGTACTTGTCCGTATTCGTAATCAAAGATTGTCACATCCACATCATGATGTCGAACATCAGTAGAAATGACAATATCCCCTACATTTAATGTGTGATGGAAACCGCCAGCAGATCCTGTATTGATCACATAATCCGGCTGAAAGCGGTCAAGCAGAAGTGTTGTGCTGACCGCTGCATTTACTTTTCCAATCCCTGATTTTAATAAAATCACTTCTTTATCTTCATAAACACCTGTTGTGAATTCACACCCAGCGATGTTTTCTTGTGTAGCATTCTTTAGTTGATCTCTTAATATTGTCACTTCTTCTTCCATTGCACCTATGACTGCGATTTTCAAATCAAAAACATCCTTTCATTCCCTTTTCTTCGCTTCTACGATCCAAACAAAATCATTCATTTGATGAAAGGACGTGCTAAAACCTTCTTCTTCAAAGATTTGCTTTAGCACATCAATGGATGGATAATATTCCGTTTCTAAATCCTCAGCAAGCTGATCGAATCCTGCGGCTTTCGCTTTGTCGATTTCCGCTTGATGTGCTGCTTGATTTTGAAACATTGTATCAGCAAAGACTATTTTACCATCTGAGTGAAGGATGTTGCTATAGGTGTGAATGGCTTGTTTTTTTTCTTCGTCCGTTAAATGGTGGAAAGCATATGAACTGACAATCGTATCCGGCTCAAATGGCGGTGCTGGAAATGATAAAAAATCCCCATCATGAAACACATCGGGTACTCCCTTTTGAAGAGCCGCTTTCTTCATGGCGTCTGATGGTTCAACACCAAACACGTTCTTATCAGCTGCAAGCAGTGCCACTGTTAGATTACCCGTGCCGCTTCCAAACTCAAGGACATATTGACCTGAACGTTCTACAATCTCTTTTAAAATGGCCGGATACCGGCGAAACACTTCTTCATACTGCTCGTCATGACCACTTACCGTCTCGTCATAAGACTCAGCCCAATGATCAAATAAAGAAAGAAACTCACGTCCCATTTTCTTTCCCTCCACTTTATCTATTTATTCCTATGCGTATAGTATGCTTTAATTCGTCGAACAGTTCTTATCCTACCACATCTTCTGTTTCTTTCCTACTAAAAAATACTGGGAGGGGTAGAAAAATATTTGCCCTTTTAGAGGAGAGAGATTAAGATGAATGGAGAGTATGGAGGAGTGAATCAAATGGATTTTCAGTTGGATTTTCTAAAGGATAAAATTGAATTCTTTGAAGCATCGTCTTTAAAAGAACTTGAACAAAAGATCCAAAAACAAATTGAACATAATCAGGCAATCTTGCTGACTGTTCATTCTGTCAGTCATCAAACAACTGTGATTGATGACCGGATTTTGTATACAGCGGTTGTTCATTTTAAGGCGAATATCTAAATAAAAAAGATAGCATGGCTGCTATCTTTTTTTCATGTTTATTTTAATTTTTCAACCTTTACAGGTTTCCAGCCTTTTTCATCTACCCATGTGATTTCCACGCGGTAGCGTTCACCTGATGATTTGTCACGGATGGTTCCCTTTGCATCTTGAGGACCTCCGTTATTTCCTAACCAAAGAACCGTCATTTGATCTTCTGAAATCCCCGTCGCATAGGACATGGCTTTGATCATTTCTTTCCAGTCTTTTGAGTTAGAATCATAGGTTGCTGTATGTGAACCGGATTGCTCTGTTCCTACAGGCTCCCAGTCATCGCTTTCATATGTTTTGTCTACGTCACTCGTTTTGCCGCCGTCTGTTTCTTTGGCGTCTTTTAACGCATCTTTATTAGGCTCTTCTTCATCATCTGTCTTCTTCGTATCGTCGTCTTGATCAGATGAGTCCTCTTTTTTTGCATCTGAATCATCGGATGTGTCTTTCTTTTGATCTTTCACATCTTCTTCTGAGTTTTGTTTATTTTCACTTGTTGCAGGCGCCGTTTTTGATGGTTCTTTCGCTACATCTGTATCTTTCGGTTTATTAAAAATTAACAAACTCGATGCGACAACCAAAATAAGCACCACAACGATACCAATTAATATGTTAAGCACCATATTCGCCTTTCTGCGCTTATCACGATGTTCAAATCGAGAATTTCTACTCAAAATCTCTGCACTCCTTTGCCTCGTTCCCTAAGTCGTTACTATTCTAACATGACATGAAGGGATGTTCTATGTCTGTTTCTTTTCAATTTCATTGACCTTTTTTACAATATCATAAAACGCATCATTTGTCTTAGCCCGGCCACTTGCCTCATCAAGGTGAACAACGACAAGAGCATATTTTGGTTTTTCCACCGGAAAGTACCCAGCAAACCACTTATGATAAAGCGGATTCCCCTTTTTATCTTTACTGCCGGTTTGGGCAGTGCCTGATTTCCCCGCTACATCAAATGGAAGATCTTGAAATCTTCTTCCTGTTCCTTTGTCAGACGTCACCACCTGCCTTAAGTACTTTTGCAGCTTTTGAGCTGTATAGCGGTCAATACTGTCTCCTTCCGGTCGTTTGTTTTGAAAGGTTAGCATCGTTGTTCCGTTTTGATACAGCACTTTTTCAGCGATTTTCACTTCTTTTCGTTCTCCGCCTCTCGCAATCGATGCCATCATATTGGCGATTTGCAAAGGAGTCGTTTTGACATTTTTTTGTCCTATTGCGGTTTGGGCAATGGCTTTTTTGACATGCTTGTCTCTTTTATCTCCCCACACACTGCCGGTTTCTTCACGATCAAACTGTTTGAAATGCTGCTTATGATAGACATCCCCTTCCCAGCCAGCTCGATCAATGAGTCCAAGCTTTGCAGCCGTCTTTTCGATGATTTGATCATCTGTTTGGATAAGCTTGCCAGCAAGTGTCGCAAAGGTATAATTACAGCTCTGCGAAAAGCTCTCAGACAGATTCAGCACTTCCTGCGTTCCTTCTGGCTCTCCATATAAATTCTTTCGACAGTCATACATCGTTTGTGGCTGGTCGAGGTTTTTTTCGATTGCTGCGGCAAGTACAGCGGTTTTAAAGACAGAGCCTGGTGCCATGGCAGTCAGCATATAATTTCTTGCCTCATGCCGGTTTTTGCTTGTGACATTTGGCGTACTCGCCATCGCCAGCACGCTGCTGCTTTCAATGTCGAGCAGAACGGCCCCGCCTTTTTCGACGTCTTGTTCTTTCAGAACTTTCTCCATTTCAGCTTGCATGTTTTCATCAATTGTTGTTTGAACCTGAAGAGGATAAAATGAATGAGCCTCTGCTGTATATTTGACGTCCATTCCAAACAAAGGGTTTCCCCTTCCGTCCACATGATATAACAATTTTGTGTCTTGCTCGGGTAATAGAAATTCGTCAAAGGTACTTTCTAGCCCAAAAGTACCGATTTCTGTACGGATGGAAAGCTCTTTTTTGTCAGGATAACGCTTTCTGAGCAATTCTGGATTTTCACTCGTGAAGCCTAATGTGTGGAGGGCAAGTCTTTTTTTGTCCTTCTCTTTCATATATACGCCGTAAACACCTGAATATTTCATATCATTGATGTCTTTCAACTTTTTTTTCGTGATGTCATCTTTGAGAATCAGAGGTTTTTTGGTTTCTATCAGCTGTTTTTTGAGTTCATCTTCTTCCATCTCAAGAATAGAGGCAGTTTGTTTAAAATGAGGAAGATCATATTGCAGAAAAGGAAATAAGATAACCGCGGGCTGTTCTTTTGTGAGAAGCGCTTCGCCGTTTCGATCTAAAAATTCACCGCGGCCATCTGAAATGACCACTTCTTCTGTACGCTGTTTGACACTTTCTTGTATTAAATTGATATCAAGCTTTGAAAAAGATTCTGTGAAAAACAGTTGAATTTCTGCCAGTCTCATGAGAAGACCGAGCAGCAGCATAAAAATAATAGCACCTGTCCATTGAATTCTACGTTTTTTGCGCATAAAAACACCTCGTCCCTATTGTGGACGAGGTGTTTATCGTATAAACGTGATTACGAAATTTTTACAATTTGGACGAACATTTCTCCGCCAGGTGTTTGAACGGTTACTTTGTCGTCTACTTGTTTGCCTAACAGACTTTTTGCGATTGGTGAATCGTTTGAAATCTTTCCTTCGAACGGATCAGCTTCTGCACTTCCAACGATTGTGTAAGACTCTTCTTCTCCGTCTGGTAATTCAACGAAAGTGACTGTTTTACCAAGTGAGACAATATTTGAGTTTCCTTCATCTTCGATAATTTTGGCATTGCGAATCATATTATCAAGCGTTGTGATACGGCCTTCTACAAATGCTTGCTCTTCTTTAGCAGAATCATATTCCGAGTTCTCAGAGAGGTCTCCAAAGCTTCTAGCAATTTTAATACGCTCTACAACCTCTTTACGTTTAACCGTTTTCAAATATTCAAGCTCTTCTTCTAATTTACGTTTTCCTTCTTCTGTCATTGGAAATACTTTCTCTTGTGCCATGAATCATTCACTCCTTCTATTAATCCTCATCATACAAACTTTCTGCACGTGAGTGACGACTGAAATATACAAGAATGAGGACTTCTTCAGGCCCTCATTCCTTCTGTCCCATATTTGTAAAAGTCCATCTTACATGGCGTCCCTTTTAGATGCAACTATTATGCCTTTTTTCAGACAGAACCACTCTCAGTGGTCTAAAGATGATCTATCTTCATCGCACAAACTGTGGAAAGGCACAGGAAGCTCCTGTACCTCGTTCGCCATTTCGATCATATGTAGAAGAATAGCTTATCCATTCTCCATCTTCCAATACATAATATGGTCAGTGTACGATATGTCTATGCTATATTATTACAAAATTGCTTTTTGATCAAGAATTGTTTGAAAATTTGTGATGATTTGTTTGTCGTTTTTTTAATATACTATTACAAAATCGAAACAACTTCAATATTCAGCTTGAAAACGGCATTTTTCTACATCTATTTCACATCATTGTTTTCCTATCATACCAAATCTTTCATTCAAGGTGTTCCTTCTAAAAATATTTAAGCAGTTTCTACTTATAGAAACAAGTGAAATATTGGTATTTATTCTCTTTATCATGATGTTGAAAAGACCTTTACAATGTAAAGGTCTTTTTCTTCTCCACCATTTACTCTGCTCGGTTTTGAAGAATCGTTTGAATTTTTGTCACCATTAGGTCAATCGCCACATGGTTTTGGCCGCCTTCTGGGATGATGATATCGGCGTATCGCTTTGTCGGTTCAATGAATTGATTATGCATTGGTCTGACAACAGATACATACTGTTCAATCACAGAATCGATTGAACGGCCTCTTTCTTTTGTATCGCGTAAAATGCGGCGAATGATGCGAAGGTCTGCATCTGTATCAACATACAGTTTAATATCCATTAAGTCTCTCAGACGTTCATCTTCTAGTGCAAAGATGCCTTCAACGATGATGACATCCTTTGGTTCAACATGGACAGTCTCTTCTGAACGTGTGTTTAGCTTGAAATCATATATTGGTTTTTCAATGGATTCGTACCTTAGGAGCTGTTCCAAATGCTCAAACATCAGGTCATTGTCGAATGCAAGCGGATGATCATAATTCGTAAGCAAGCGCTCTTCAAATGGCATATGACTTTGATTTTTGTAATATAAATCTTGCTGAAGCATGAGGATGGAATGTCCTTTAAATTTTTCATAGATCGAATTGGTGACGCTCGTTTTACCTGAACCCGAGCCGCCAGCAATTCCAATGACAACTGGTTTACTCCTCATGTGCCTGTTATTTCCCCTTTCTCATCATGTTGCTAGGGTATACTTTTTGATCGAGCTTGAATTTTACGATTTGCAGCGGATGACGAGCGGCATCTAGTTCATTTCCTTTTTCATCCCAAATCGTCTCAATTCTGCATGTGAAATTCTCAATTTCTGGTCCGAAAAATTCGACTTCATCGCCAGCTTTAAAGAAGTTGCGCTGCTGCAATGTGACAATTTGTTCTTTTTCATCATAATGAAGAACGAGACCTGCGAAATCAAATGTCGTTTTCTTTCCATGAATGCCAAACATTTGTTCATCCGTTCCTGGTACACCTTCGAAAAAGGCTGGCGCTGTGTCACGGTTTGCGCATTTATCTAGTTCATCTAACCATTCCTGCTGAATGACAAAATTGTCCGGGTCAGCACAATAGGCGTCAATGACTTTGCGATATACACTCACGACAGTTGCCACATAATGAATTGATTTCATTCGCCCTTCGATTTTCAAGCTGTCAATTCCCATTTCGATCATTTGAGGAATGGATTCGACAAGCTTTAAGTCTTTTGGACTCATCGCAAATGGTGCGTCTTCCTCTCCAAACAATGGCGCTTCCTCAGAACCTTCTAGTTTATAAAGATCATAATCCCAGCGGCAGGACTGGCAGCAGCCTCCGCGGTTAGAATCTCTTGCCGTCATGTGGTTACTGAGCACGCAGCGGCCAGAGTAAGCAATACACATTGCACCGTGAATGAACGTTTCAATTTCAATATCGACCTTTTCTTTCATTTCTCTAATTTCCAGCGCACTTGTCTCGCGAGCAAGCACCACACGCTCAAGACCTTCTTCCTTCCAAAACTGAACAGCTTTCCAATTCGAAAGAGATTGCTGTGTGCTTAAATGGACTTCAAGCTTCGGTGCGACACGTTTACACGTTTCAATGATCAGCGGGTCAGCCACAATAATGCCCGCTACTCCAGCGCCTTCAATCCCTTGAAGGTATTCCTCAAGTCCGTCCATGTTTTCGTTGTGGGCAAAGATATTCGTTGTCACATAAATTCGTGCACCGTATTTGTTTGCAAATGCGACGCCTTCAGCCATTTCTTCAATTGAAAAGTTATCGGCATTTGAGCGAAGTCCAAATTCTTTTCCGCCAATAAAGACCGCGTCTGCTCCGTAATGTACAGCAATTTTCAGCTTTTCCAAGTTTCCTGCTGGTGCAAGCAGTTCTGGTTTTTTTGTAATGACACGTTTTCCATCAATTATTTCAGAAATACCATCTTTCAATAGTGCCATTTCCTCTGCCTCCTCTTATATTAATAAACCGTTTCTTTAAAGAAGAACCCTGTATCGATTGAACGGTTGACAGGCTGAATCTCTTCAATCCGCTCCACCCATTCATCTTTCTGATCTTCATAGGCTTCCTTATCAGTCACTAGTAAATCAATGGCTTTTCTATATAGTGACGTCACCTCTGTCATATAAGAAAGTGACTTTAAAATTCCGTCAATTTTAAATGAGTCAATGCCTGCGTCAACAAATTCTTCTAATTCGTCAATCATACACACATCATTAGGACTCATAATATGTGTGCCGTTTGCATCCTCGAAAATAGGGTATTTGTTTTGACGTTCCTGGTCATGAAGGAATAGTCCTTCCTCCATATTTCTGCCTTCAACGTCCATTTGTTTGCCTTGGTATTCAAAGTAGTTGCCAATGAGCGTACGTTTCGATTGAAACATACATGTCATGCCATGAACTTGAATTTCGATTTCCACCTCAGCATTTTCTTTAATGTCGATTACACTGTCCATGTTCAGCTCTTTGGCAAGAACAGCACGCGTTGCGCCTTTTCTGCCCCAGTAGTTACAAGTGTAATAGTTTGTCCCAGTCGTTTCTGTACTCCAGTGGAGATTCAGGCTCACCCCAGTTTCCTTTGCGGCCATGATCACGGCTGGGTCTCCAAAGACGACGCCATCTACGTTTAATGCATCGAGAAAGGTTAAATAATCTCCAAGCAGCTGCACACGGTCATTATGAAAAATCGCGTTCATCGCCACATACACTTTTTTGTGATGCGCATGTGCCAGCTCAACCGTCTGTTTCACATCTTCTCTTGAAAACTCGCCTGCAAGACGAATACCGTATGTTTGTTCGCCTATGAAGAATGCATCAGCTCCCGCCTCGATTAATGGCAGTACGTCTGACACCTTGCTTGGCGTCACAAGCAATTCTGGTTTTTTCATGATTGGTCACCTCTTTTTGTACTAATGGCGATCCCGTCTCCAACTGGAATAATACACGTTTGGAAATCAGGGTTTGACATGAGCCATTGATTGTATCGATCAATTTTTCCAATTAATTGTTTTTTTCGTTTATCTTCAATTTCATCTTCATAATTCGTTGCCACTAAGCCTTTGAATAATACGTTGTCTGTAATAATCATTCCGTCATGAGCAAGCATCGGTTCAAACAGCTCAAAAAAACGTTTGTACTGCCCTTTTGCGGCATCAATAAAGATCACGTCATAGGGCGCCATCGTTTGGACCGTTTTAGCCGATTCCATGGCATCACCAAAGAACACGTGTATTCTTTCTTTTAACTTTAATTCCTCAATGTTCCGTGTCGCTTCTTCATAGCGTTTCGCATTTCGCTCAATCGTATAAATCTCAGCATCTGGCAGAGCTGTCGCCATTCGAATGGCGGAGTAGCCAATCGCTGTCCCAACCTCAAGAATTTTCTTCGGCTTTTTCATCGACAGCAGCTGCAGTAAAAGCTCGATGCTCACCTTTTCCATAATTGGCACATGGTGCTCTTTTGCGTATACCTCTAATTGAGCGATTGCATCAGGACTTGGGTGAATTAAATGTTCAATATAATCATTGATTTGATCATCTTCGATAGTCATTATTTGTCTAGCTCCTTCATGACCTGAAAAAGAAGAGTCCTGCCTATTGCAGCTCTCTTTCTCGTCAATCTTTCGTTCATCTAAGTAAAAACAACCCGATATATTTTACCACAAAGAAGTGGTAATTGCGAACCTATAAAATGGATATTTCAACGAAAAAAACTGCAGGCAATCTTGTATTGTCTACAGTCTTTTTCGATTCACATGTACATTAATTACTGCCTGTGATGTATTTTGCTTTCGCTTTGTTGTGCTCATTTAACGTTTTCGTAAAGACAACTTCTCCATTTTTCTTCGCAAGGAAGTACACATAATCCGTTTTCTCTGGATGCAGTGCGGCTTTCCATGAAGATTCACCAGCATTTGCAATAGGTCCAGGCGGCAGCCCCTTGTTATTATACGTATTATAAGGAGATTTCACCTTAAGGTCTTTGTAATAAACGCGCGATTTATGCTCACCCAGTGCATAAAGAACGGTTGGGTCGGTTTGAAGCGGCATGTCCTTTTTCAACCGGTTATAAAATACACTGGAGATTTTTGCTCGATCCGTCTTTTCCGTCGCTTCCATTTCAATCAGTGATGCCATCGTTAACACATCATGTATGGACATGTTTGTCTTTTTCATGTCTTTTTCATACGTTTTCACGTATTGATCTGTTTGTTTAATCATTGTTTCAATGATCGTTTCGAGTGATTCATCCTCGCGATAAAATGGATACGTCGCAGGGAATAAATAACCTTCTAACGGATGTTTCACCTGTTTGCCATTTACCTGTGATGTCACCGTTTTCGGATATTTTTTCATTAACGTTTGAATAAACGCAGGATCATCCAGCTTCGCTTCCACTTCTTTCGCTGAAAAATGCGTCTGGTTTGCAATAACTGACGCAATATCAGACAGCTGTTTTCCTTCTGGAATCACAAGCTGAAAGGCGTAGTCTGTCCCTCCAGATGTCAGCTTTTGAATCAGCGTGTCTGCGTCCATCGTTTGTTTCAAATGAAAGTATCCTGCTTTAAAGCCGGACGCATTTTTGTATTTTGCATAATAAGTGAAAATCGTGTCATTCGAAATGAGCCCATTTTCTTTTAAAATGCCCGCAATCTCACGGACAGATGTCCCATTAGGAATATGAATATTAATCGTTTGTTTGCTTTTTTGATCGACCGGTCCAAGTGCTGATTTAACATATAAAAAGCCTGATAATGCTGCAATGATGATGACAGCAAGAACAGATAACAGGACGATCCCCATTTTTCTTTTAAAAAATGGTCGTTTCTTTTGTTCTGAAAACATGCATGGCCCTCCTCACATCTAGCTTTTATAGTACATGATTCGACGGAGTTCGGCAATTACTTGCTCATGCATGTCATGACAGAACTTGACATAATACGGCTAAACCAATGCCGCCACCGCTCCCAATAGCAGCCATGACATAGCTTCCATTTGGTAAAGCGCGTGCTTCGTAAAATAGTCTCACCATCATAGCAGCTCCCGATGCGCTGTATGGATGACCAAGACAAAGTGCACCGCCTCTTTTATTGATCCGGTCATAAGGAATACCAAGCGTACGAGCAATCAACGCTATTTTCAGAGCAAAGGCTTCATTGATTTCAAACAGCGCTACATCCTCTGCCTTAATTTTCTCTTGATCTAGAAGTTTCTTGATCGCATCAATCGGCGCAGCAGCTGGAAAATGTGGATGCATCGCCGTCACAGCACTTCCAGCATATCGCAGCATCGGCTGAAAATCATTCGCCTCCGCTAACGCTCTTTCCATCACAACGACCGCTGCTGCCCCGTCTGCTTCTTTGCAGCTATTGGCGGCAGTCACAGTTCCTTTTCCCGGTGAAAATACAGGCTTTGCCCGCTGGATCAGCTTCTCCATCGGTCTTATTTTAGCGACCGCTTCATCAATGCTCAGTCCGCTAATCGAAACAATTTCCTCTGAATATGTACCACGTTTGATTGAGTCTATACTTCTTTCCCAGCTTAATTGCGCATAATCATCTTGTTCTTTTCTTGTCACAGAAAATCTCGAGGCGGTCAGCTCTGCTGCTTCGCCCATAGCCGGATCTCCTATCCATTCAGGTGAAAAGCGGGCTCTTTCTTTCATTGGTGATCTGGAAATGCTCTCAGTCCCGCCAGCGATATACATTGAACCTTCCCCTGATTGAACCATGACGCAAGCTGTTCGAATTGCTTCAAGACCAGAGGCACACTGCCTATCAATCGTCATACCAGGAACGTGCAAAGAAAGCCCTGCTTCTAATGAGGACAGACGGGCCATATTTCCGCCGCCTCCTACAACATTGCCTAATATGACGTCGTCCGGCGTCATCCCTTGAGACAAATGCTGAATAAGGGGCGCGGCTAATTGCTCTGGACGATAATCCTTCAGCATCCCGTTTTTATCACCGAAGGGTGTCCGTTTTGCTTGTACGATTACTGCTTGCATGACAACTGCTCCTCCGCCCACTTTTTCATGCTGGCACGTGCTATTTTTCCCCCAGATGTTTCAATCATTTGATCAATGACAAGCCATTTTTTAGGCATCTTGTAGGCAGCCAATTTTTCTTTGACAGCTTGCCGAACCGTCTTTGTCTGCTGTCCTTCTTCAATAATGGCAACAGGAATTTCACCCCAATATGGGTCAGGAACGCCAACCACAATCGACCGCTTCACCTCGGGCTGTTCATTTAGCACGCGTTCAATTTCCTCCGGAAAAATATTCAGCCCCCCATAGACGATCATGCCATTCTCACGGCCGCTCATATACAAATAGCCGTCTTCATCCATCCAGCCCATATCATAAACTGTCAGCCACTCCTCCGGCGGTTTCACCTCATGTAAGTAGCCTGAAAAAGACATTGGGCTCTTCACATAAATTCTTCCTGTCTCATTTGGCTGGCAGACAGATTGATCGGCCCGCCTCACTTCAACTTGAATGGAAGAAAAGGGTCGTCCGACAGAAGAAGGTTTTTGCAGAAAGTCATTTGAAGATAAGTAGGAAACAAAGCTTAACTCTGATGTGCCGTAAAAATCAAAAAAAGTGACATGCGGATAGTTGGTGACAAGTTGTTTTTTTGATGAGATGCCCCAATCTGCTCCGGATGATATGACAAGAAGCGGGTTATCTCCCTCAAAAACATTAATTTGCAGTAACGATTCTGTCATTGTCGGGACAGTATACATAACAGTGATGTCTCCTGTCTCTAAAGCTTTCTTTGCTTTCACTGGCGTGAATTTTTCTAAAAGCGTCACTGTGCCGCCAAAGTATAGGGTACTGATGGCACCATATAAAAAGTGAGAGGATAAGAGTGTGCCTGCTATAAGAACATGATCTTGATGAGTGATTCCAAATGTAACCGCTGTCGTTCGAAAGCTTTCGATCCATGACTGCTGACGCCTGATAAAGGCTTTAGGTGAACCCGTTGATCCTGACGTAAATCCCATATAAAAGACAGGGTCGTTCTCGCTGTCGCTTTTGTTATATGGACCTTGTGTGATCAGGCTCATTCTTTCCTTCCATTCAGATAAAGAAAAAACCGGCATGTCTACGCTGTGTTTTTCAAATCTTTTCATATATCGATCCTCTATAATGACGAGAGCTGCCTCACTTAACAAAAGCTTTTCTACACATTCCTCATGGCCCCATCTCGGATCAAGCGGGATAGCTGTCCAGCCTGCACAAGCAGCGCCAGCAAATATTTGCAAGAAAGAAGCACCATTTGATAATAAAAAAGCGACTCTTTTTTTCTCATGAGCCGTTCGTTGTAGCCATTGTGCCGATGTCTGGACACGTTCATACCACTCTTGATAAGTGACCCTTTCTTTTCCATCAATGATGGCGATATGATCTGGGTTCATTTCTGCATGTAATGCATAGCTATCCGTTATTCTGTTCAAACCGCACGCCTCCCTTTATGCACATCCCTTTTTCGATATGACATGGCCTCAATGATTTTCACCGTGAGAACGGCACACATGCCCGCTTTGATGAGATCACCTGGAATATAAATCAGACTAAGAAGAGCTGCCTGAGTGACCTTTATATCCATCATCATGGCTTGAAAAGGAATGCCGCATAGATACAAAATTCCAATACTGCATACCGCAAAGATCATAAAAAGACGCAGAGCGGTCACTTTTTTTAGTCGGTTCAGCCAAAAACTGATCATAAGAGCAGCCACTGGATAAGCTAATAAAAAACCTCCGCTTGGTCCAAAAAAGACTCCTATTCCGCCTCTCCCACCAGACAAAAGAGGTGCGCCTGCTGCCACAACTAAGAGGAACAGAAGTAAACTGATCAGTGCCTGTTTTGGTTTTAACAGCCCCCCAGCAAGCAAAAGACCTGCCGTTTGCAATGTGATTGGTACAGGTGTAAACGTAAGAAAAATCGGCGGGATCAACCCTAACATTCCGATAACCGCTGTCATTAACGCCATTTGCATCATATCTTGAATTTTCAACATTCATGCCCCTCACTCATTCGTTATTAAAATTAGAGTAAAAGGTACAGTTTATTATGTCAACATAAAATAAAATAAAGTTAACATATTGATCGTAAAAAAAGACCTGTGAAGAAAGATCACCAAGATCCGTTCACAGGCCTTTTATTCGTTCTATTCTTCGTCTTCTTCTTGATCTAAGAACGTATTTAACGTTTCTTCAATCATGTCCCACTCTTCATCCGTTTCAATAGGCTCTAGCTCGCCATCTTCACCGTCTTCGTTCGGCGTGAAGCTTGATGCATGAATTTCAATTTCTTCATTGTCTTGCTCAGAAATTGGGTAGTAAAGAACATATGATTTGTTAAAATGGTCGCTTTCAAAAGTAAATAGTACTTCGCAAAGCTGTTCATTTCCATTATCATCAACGATTGTAATTTGCTTTTCTCCGTGTTCCATTTGATTCACCTCATTTTAATTTAAGCTGTCTAAATACCCTTGCAGGATCATAACAGCCGCCATTTTATCAATGACTTTTTTACGCTTTTGTCTGCTCACATCTGCAGAGATGAGCATTTTTTCCGCTGCCATTGTCGACAGACGCTCGTCCCAAAGCACAACAGGAACATTGTACGTGTTTTCTAACACTTTCGCAAATAATTGGCTGGCTTCGCCTCTAGGACCGACCGTACCGTTCATATTTTTTGGAAAGCCAAGTACGATTTTATCCGTTCCGTATTGCGCGACGATCTCAGACAGGCGGCTGAGACCGAAGTCTCCGCCTGCTTCATCAATTTTAATTGTTTCTATCCCTTGCGCTGTCCATCCCATTTCATCACTGATCGCAACACCAAGGGTTTTCGTGCCTAAATCCAAGCCTAAAATTCTCATGTTTTACGCCTCTTTATGTGTCTCTAAGTACGATTTAACCAATTCCTCAATTAATTCGTCTCGTTCTAGTTTACGAATTAGGTTGCGTGCATCCTGATGTCTTGGAATATAAGCAGGGTCGCCTGACAGCAAGTATCCGACAATTTGATTGATCGGGTTGTATCCTTTTTCTTGGAGTGCGTCATATACTGTAATGAGCACTTCATTCACATTGGTTTCAGCTGAATCATCAGAGAAGTTAAACTTCATTGTCTTATCAAATGAACTCACTGCTTCTTGCACCTCTCTTCCAACATTCTACTAGCAAGCTTTTTTCTAACCGCTCATCTAATACCATTATTCTACACTACATCGCCTGATTATAAAACGGATTTGACAGATTCTTCGACAGTTGCCAGTGCTTCTTCTAGCTTTTCCGGTTGTTTACCGCCTGCTTGTGCCATGTCTGGACGTCCGCCTCCGCCTCCGCCGCAGATTTCAGCTGCCTGCTTCACAAGTTTCCCTGCATGCAGACCTTTTTCGATGACGTCTTTTGTTACTCCTGCTGAAATGTTTACTTTTCCGTTTTGAACGGCTCCGAGCACAATGACAGCTGATCCTAATTTGGCTTTTAAGTCATCAACCATTGTTCTTAAATGGTTCATGTCTTTCGCGTTTACTTTTTCAGTTAACACTTTCACTCCGCCGATTTCTGTCACTTTCTCTAAAATAGAGCCTGCTTCAGCCTGGCTTAATTTTGCAAGAAGAGATTCGTTTTCTCTTTGAGCCTCTTTTAAATCTGCCTGCAATGCGGCGATACGTTTTGGTACGTCTTTCGTATTTGACTTCAGCTCACTCGCTGCCTGTTCTAAAATGGCCAGCTGGTCATTTAATTCTTCGTATGCACCTTTACCAGTCACAGCCTCAATCCGGCGTGTTCCAGCACCAATACCCGATTCAGACGCAATTTTAAACAACCCGATTTCCGCCGTGTTTTGCACGTGACAGCCGCCGCATAGCTCGATGCTGTAATCGCCTACCTGGACCACGCGGACAATATCGCCATACTTCTCGCCAAAGAGCGCCATTGCACCCATTTCTTTTGCTTCAGCAATCGGCTTCAGGTCAATCGCAACAGAGATGCCTTCCCAGATTTTTTCGTTCACGATTTTTTCAATCTGAGACAATTCTTCTTTTGTCACTTGTCCAAAGTGAGAGAAGTCAAAGCGAAGTCTGTTTTCATTCACCAATGATCCCGCTTGGTTCACGTGGCTGCCCAATACATCTTTTAGCGCCTGATGCAAAAGATGTGTCGCTGTATGGTTTTTCACAATGCCTTTTCGAAGAGCTGATTCCACTTCTGCAGTGACTTCAAGTCCTTTTTTGGCTGTACCGCTTACAACCACTCCCTCATGGACATGCTGACCGTTTGGCGCCTTTTTCACATCTTTAATGTCGATGATGACTTCAGCGCTTTTTAATGTCCCTTTATCAGCCACTTGTCCGCCGCTTTCCGCATAGAAAGGTGTTTCATCTAACAAGATTTGTACCGTATCGCCTTCATGTGCTTCTGTGACAATTTCACCATTTTGAAGCAATTCGACAATGTGGGCATCTGCCGTTAGATTTTCGTAGCCAACGAATGTGCTTTCTACTTTAATATCTCCTAGAGCGCCGCCTTGAACCTGCATACTGCCGACATCTTGTCTCGCTTTTCTTGCACGTTCACGCTGCTTCTCCATCTCAGCCTGGAAGCCTTCTCGATCCACTGTCATGTTCTCATCTTCTGCGTATTCTTCTGTCAGCTCGACAGGGAATCCATACGTGTCATACAGTTTAAAGACATCTTCACCTGAAATCTGCGTGTTGCCTTTGTCTCTTTCTTTTTTGATGACTTCTGACAAAATAGCTAACCCTTCGTTCAGTGTTTCATGGAAACGTTCTTCTTCATTTTTGATGACTTTCGCAATAAATTCTTCTTTTGCTTGTACATCTGGGTAGAAATCCTTCATGATTTCCGCCACAACTGGAACTAGGTCAAACATAAACGGGCGATGGATGTGAATGGTTTTTGCATAACGCACTGCACGGCGAAGCAAACGTCTTAACACATACCCTCGGCCTTCATTGGAAGGAAGCGCTCCATCACTTACAGCAAAGGCAACCGTCCGGATATGGTCAGCAATGACTTTAAATGCTGTATCCTTTTCCTTTGTCTCGCCATAGCTTTCTCCAGAGATGGTTTCAACTGCACGAATAATCGGCATGAATAGATCTGTATCAAAGTTCGTTGGTACGTTTTGAATGACGGATACCATTCGTTCAAGACCCATCCCTGTATCAATGTTTTTCTTCGGCAGCGGCGTGTATGACCCATCTGGATTATGGTTAAATTCAGAGAACACAAGGTTCCACACTTCTAGATAACGCTCATTTTCTCCGCCAGGATATAATTCTGGATCGTTCATGTCGTCACCGTATGATTCGCCGCGGTCATAGAAAATTTCCGTATTCGGTCCACTTGGGCCCTCGCCAATATCCCAGAAGTTTCCTTCAAGACGAATAATACGTTCTTCAGGAACACCGATTTTATCTCTCCATAGAACATACGCCTCTTCGTCCTCTGGATGGACAGTGACAGATAACAAATTCGGGTCAAAGCCAATCCACTCGTCACTTGTGAGGAATTCCCACGCCCATTCAATCGCTTCTTCTTTAAAATAATCACCAATAGAGAAGTTGCCGAGCATTTCAAAGAACGTATGATGGCGTGCTGTCTTTCCTACATTTTCAATATCATTTGTACGAATTGATTTTTGCGCGTTGCAAATACGCGGATTTTCAGGTACGACGCGGCCATCAAAGTATTTCTTTAATGTTGCCACGCCGCTGTTGATCCACAAAAGTGTCGGATCATCATGCGGTACGAGTGACGCACTCGGTTCTACAGCATGTCCTTTTTCTTTAAAAAAGTCTAAAAACATTTGGCGTACTTGAGCTGAAGTTAAAGTTTTCATTCAAAAATCCTCCCTTATCATTCATCAATCTCCACACAAACGAAAAAACATCCCGCCCTATGCAAGCACAAAACGACTTACACAGGGACGAGATGCTCTCGCGGTACCACCCTGATTATAGACCTATTCGTCTATCACCTTCACATCCGATAACGCCGGAAGAGAGCGGCAGTGTTTATCTGCACTCGGGACTAGCTTCCGTTAAAGGTCTGATAAGGCTTTTCTCAGCAAAATAAAGCCTCTCTCTGCAACAGCTTTTTAACGTACTCGGGTCCGTCATTGAATTCAGTATGTATGAATCGAAATTATTATAGACAACTCGGCTCCTCTTGTCAATGAACGCTTCGTCTCATGAGGATATATTGCACAATGATCACCCTGATTATAGCAGCTGTAGGTACCGCTAAAATCATCCCAATTAAGCCAAATAACTCTCCTCCTGCGAGCAAGACAAGCATAATGACGACAGGATGCATATGGAGACTTCTCCCTACGATGATCGGACTGAGGACGTTGCTTTCTAAAAATTGCAGCACTGCTACTGTGATCAGCACAATAATAACCGATTTGACCGAGATGGTAAACGCGATAAAGACAGCGGGAATCGCGCCAATAATCGGTCCAAAATACGGAATGACATTCGTTGCGCCAATCAGCATACCTAGGACAAGCGGATACGGGATATGAAACAGCCAGAGCACAATGGCTGCTGCACCGCCGATTAAGGAACAGACAAGCAGCTGCCCTCTAATATAATTACCAAGCGATTCATCAACTGCCTTCACAAACGCATGTCCCCTCTTCCGAAATGAGGGCGGCGTTAAATACCATGCAGCCTGCTTCATCGTATTCATGTCCTTCACCATATAAAAAACAAGAAAAGGAATGAGCGCTGCAACTAATGCGTAATCAAGTAATACTTTACAGCTAAGAATCATCCGCTCAGCGCCGTTAGCTGCATATGTCTCCGATTGAACAATTAAGCGATCCAAGCGGTCGTGAAGTCCGTCAGGCCAATGGCTTGTATGACGATGAATATGTGATAAAGCGCCATTATACGTTTCAGCAAGCACAGGAATTTGTTCTGACAGCTCATTTAACTGCTTGATCATGACAGGCGCCCCTTTATAAACCGCAAGCCCAATCCCGCCAAAAAACAGTACATAAATCAATAAGAGACTAACAGTCCTTGGTAAGCCCCCTGCGTGCAATCTTTCCACTATCGGATAAAGCAGATAAGAAATAAAAATAGCAATGAGAAGCGGAATCAGAACCGCCTTTAACAACAAAAAAATAGGCATCCATAACTCGTCGAGCTGCAGTAAAATGAGCAAGGATGCAAGGACAAGCAGGACCCCTGCAGCATATATCAGAAATTGGATCGGACGTTTCTTCACCTTTTTCACCTCTTTTCTTATTGTTTAACCTTCTTCTGCAATTATCCATGTAAATAAAATTTGTCCTAACTTTGTTAAAAATGAATACACATGAAACATACAGCTCCATCAAAAGTCACTAAAATATCTCCACTGAATATTCCATCATGTACAAGAGGAGGTTTTTCATGATCACATTCGAAGAAGTCAACAAGCATTATGGCCAGTTCCATGTACTTAAGGACATTAACCTACATATTCAAAAAGGTGAGGTGGTCGTGATCATCGGTCCTTCAGGATCAGGTAAAAGCACGATGCTCAGATGCATCAATCGTCTTGAAAGCATTGATGAGGGAAAGGTACTCGTTAACCAAGTGCCTGTTCAGCATCCGAAGACCAACATTAATCTTGTCAGGCAAAATATCGGGATGGTGTTTCAGCATTTTCATCTCTATCCTCATAAAACGGTGCTTGAAAATATTATGCTTGCGCCAATGAAGGTGAAAAAGGTGAGCAAGGAAGAAGCGAGGGAAACAGCCGAATTTTATTTACATAAAGTCGGCATTCCTGATAAGGCTGACGCCTACCCTTCAAGACTCTCAGGCGGACAGCAGCAGCGTGTTGCCATTGCAAGAGGGCTTGCGATGAAGCCAGAGGTCATGCTGTTCGACGAACCGACATCCGCACTGGACCCAGAGATGATTGGAGAGGTACTAGATGTGATGAAGCAGCTCGCCCGAGAAGGAATGACCATGGTTGTCGTCACACATGAGATGGGCTTTGCCAGGGAAGTGGCCGACCGCATTGTCTTTATTGATGAAGGCAGAGTTCTTGAAGAGTCAACACCGGCTGCATTTTATGAGAAACCGCGTGAGAAACGCGCTCAGCTCTTTTTAAGCCGTATTTTAAATCACTAGGGGGAAAGATTTGATGAAAAAAATGAAACGCTTTGGCCTACTACTCTTTATGACTTGCTGTATTGCCGCTTTAGCTGCTTGCGGATCTGCTGAAAAAGGCTCAACTGATGCAAAACAAGGAAGCTCTTTAGAAGCCATTCAGAAAGACAAAAAAATCATATTCGGAGTCAAGAATGATACACGTCTCTTCGGTCTAAAAAATCCTAGCAGCGGAGATATCGAAGGATTTGATATCGATATAGCAAAAGCCATCGCAAAGGAAATGCTCGGTGATGAAGGAAAAGCAGAATTCAAAGAAGTGACATCGAAAACGAGAATCCCTTTACTGCAAAAAGGAGATATTCATGCGATCGTCGCAACCATGACGATTACCGAAGAGCGTAAAAAAGAAGTCAATTTCTCAGATGTTTACTTTGAAGCAGGACAATCACTGCTTGTGAAAAAAGGAAGCGACATTCAATCGATTGATGATCTTAAAAAAGGGACGAAAGTGCTTGCAGTGAAAGGATCTACTTCTTCTCAAAATATCCGCGAAAAAGCACCTGAAGCGTCTGTATTAGAATTTGAGAACTATCAGGAAGCTTTTACAGCTTTAAAATCAAACCAAGGGCAAGTGCTGACAACTGATAATGCGATCTTATTTGGTATGGCAGATGAGGATTCAAATTACGAAGTCGTCGGCGGCACCTTTACAGATGAGCCTTATGGCATTGCTGTAAAGAAAGGGGATCAGGAATTAACAACTGCGATCAATAAAGCCCTAAAAACCTTAAAAGACAATGGAGAGTATGACAAGATTCATCAAAAATGGATCAAAGAATAACCGTTTGACTTGTTAAGACCTATTATCTTAGGGTGAGCCGCTCATTGGCTCCCCTGTTGATCAGGAAGGAAGTGAACTGATTGCTGCGGTTTTCCATTCTCACTGAAAACTTCAATCTTTATGTAGAAGGCTTTAAATATACCATTGGTGCAAGTGTCATTGCTTTGATTGGAAGCTTTTTGATCGGTACACTCATTGCCATTATGAGAATTGCGCCACTCAGGCCGCTCAACTGGTTAGGAACGGCTTATGTGGAATTTATTCGGAATATTCCGTTATTATTGATTACATTTGTTTTCTTCTTTGGTTTACCCGTGCTAGGTATTGTAGCAGATGGCTTCACCGCTGGCACCATTGCCCTTGCCATTTATACTTCTGCCTTTATTGCTGAAGCCATTCGCGCAGGGATACAAGCTGTACCGCTTGGACAAATGGAAGCCGCCCGCGCTTCAGGTCTATCCTATGGCGGGACGATGCGGTATATCATTCTGCCGCAAGCGATTAAAATTGTCATTCCCCCTCTTGGGAATCAATTTATTAACCTTGTCAAAAACTCCTCTATTTTAGGTGTCATTGCAGGGTTTGATCTCATGTATCAAGGAGACCTCATCGCTTCTAGAACATTTGTGACATTTGATGTCTACATCTTTGTTGCCATGTTCTATCTGCTATTAACAATTCCGCTCAGTATAGGCGTTGGTTATTTAGAAAAAAGATTAGCAAGAAGCCACTAGAAAGGAGGAAACACCATGGATTTTATAGGTGCCTACCAGCCTGATCATCTCGCCTTTTTACTTGAAGGATTTGCTGTCACCTTAAAAGTGGCTTTTATCTCCATCATTTTGAGCTTTCTCATTGGATTAGTCATTGGCACATTGCGGTTCGCTCAAATTCCGGTTTTATCAAAGATACTTGCAGTCGTCGTAGAAACCATTCGAAACCTGCCGCTCTTATTGATCATCTTTTTTACGTATTTTGCACTGCCCGAAATCGGCATTAAGCTGAGCATTACAGCCTCGGCTATTGCAGCTTTAACCGTATTTGAATCAGCGATGCTGTCAGAAATTATTCGAAGCGGTTTAAAATCAATTGATAAGGGGCAGATCGAAGCAGCCAGGTCTTCTGGTTTAACCTATATTCAAACGTTAAAAATGATTATTATGCCGCAGGCTTTACGCCGAATGGTGCCGCCAATTGTCAGTCAATTCATCTCTCTTTTAAAAGATACGTCGCTTGCTGTTGTCATTGCACTTCCAGAACTATTGCATCACGCTCAAATATTAAACGGTCAGAGCCAATCTTACTTACTGCCCATTTTCCTATTAGCGGCGATGATGTATTTTGTCGTCAATTTCAGCTTATCACTACTTGCACGCCGATTAGAATACAGGCAGGCATAAAAAAGGACATCCGCTTTTGGCGGATGCCTTTTTGTTTACATCATTCTCATAACACGTTTTCTTAGCTTTTTCATATCCCGCTTTGATGGCATATCATATCGACTTGCAAAGTGATATGCGAGTGCACCTGCACCAAGCGTTAATAGTGAAGAAGTCATTTTGCCCATTCGAAATTCCCCCTTAACACTTATAGTTGAATTGAACGTTCATCATCACTAAACAGATCATCTAAGCTGCTTAGTGTCCCGTCTTCTTCCACTTGGTGTGTAGATATTTTGCCTTTTGACAGCGTCAATTCAATAAAACAGCCCCAGCAATAATATTGATTGACCCCAATTTTTCCGATGTCTTTACATTTGCAATTTGGGCAAATGAGCATAATCAGCACCTCTTTACGTTCGGTTTAGAACAAGTGCTTCCTTTTGAACGTTGATCAAGGTTCCGGCAGCCTGCAGCTGTTTTCGAATCCCTGATAGCTCTGTAAAGAAGCCGTCCGAGAGTTCATATGCTACGATTGTGCCCGAATTTGTGCAAAAGTATACATCTTCCAAAATGCCTAAATTTTCACCGTCAGGCGACTGCATCATTTTCTTTTTCAATTTCGAAAATAAGAAGGATGGGGCAGAGGAATCCATGCCTACTCCCTCCTGGCGGCTCACATATAAGCCTTTGTCTGTCAGCTGATCACCAGCAGAGAATGGAATGAGTGCACAGTCTTTCTTTTTCCCATCTAACACATATCCTCCGCAGCTGCCTCCGGCTAATAAGCAAATATCTTTAATGGAACCAAGTGAATGAGACAGCTCACCTGTATAGATTGACATTCCTTCAAGCTCTCGACATGTTCTCAAAATGTGCTCAACCACCTTTTGCGGAACAGTCTTATCGTGTGCGTTTGCTTCGATACTCATACGAAGAAATGGCTTCCATGAACGTAATATGAGGATTTCTTTTCACGCTAAAAAGGCTCCCGTATGGAAGCCTTTTATTCATGCATAAAATCAAACGGAGTGATTCCCTCCATGCCAATATTTGCGTCATGTACGCTAAACGGAAGCTCTTTTTGGAGCGCTGCAAGCTCCGCATCCATAACTTCATCAGTTTGCATCAGCCGCATCGTTAAGGACGTTTGTCTGAGCGAATCCTCATTGTTTTTCACACCCCACTCCAGCGCTGATTCCTCGCCGCACAGGATTAAAAACTTTTTACTTCGTGTAATAGCTGTGTACAGCAGATTTCGCCGCAGCATTCTGTAGTAGCTTCTCACGACTGGCAGCACAACGATTGGGAATTCACTGCCTTGTGATTTGTGGATGGAGCAGCAATAGGCATGTGTAAATTGATGAAAATCCTTTTTTGTAAAGGTGATTTCATTCCCATCAAAGGAGATCACAGCCATGTCTTCTTTTTCCGTGTTTTCTTTCGCATAAAAAATCGAGACAATTTCGCCGATATCACCGTTAAAAATATTATTTTCCGGCTGATTCACAAGCTGAAGCACTTTATCACCGGTCCGGTACACCACATCACCAAACGGGATTTCTCTGCCCTTTGGTTTTTTTGGATTCAAAATGTGCTGCAGCATTTTATTGAGCTCATTAATGCCTGCTTTCCCTTTATACATTGGCGCAAGCACTTGAATGTCTTTTGCTGAATAGCCTTTTTGAGCAGCATTGCTGACGACTTTCTCAATCACTTCTTTCATTTGATCAGCTGAGCATTTTATGAAAGATCGATCCTTTGAACGTGCGGTAATATCTTTTGGCAGGACGCCATTTTTCATATCATGTGCAAGTTCAACAATGCTGGAGCCGTCTGCCTGCCGGTAAATATCTGTCAGTGTAACAGCTGGTACGGCTTGTGAGGCAAGTAAATCCCTTAACACTTGGCCTGGTCCGACAGATGGAAGCTGATGTTCATCTCCTACCATGATCACTTGGATATGATCAGGAATCGCTTTAAACAAGTGATTCGCAAGCCAAATATCCAGCATACTTGATTCATCAATGATGACAAGCTTTCCTTCAATCGGCTGTTCCTCATCATGCGAAAAGCCCTCTGATCCGTTCCAGCCGAGCAAACGGTGAATGGTTACAGCTGGAAGCCCTGTTGATTCTGTCATCCGTTTAGCTGCTCGTCCAGTTGGCGCCGCAAGCACAAATGGAAAGGATTCATCTTTTTTGTAATCACTCGGATCAAGAGATACACCGTGAAGATCGCTGTAAAGCTCAACAATCCCTTTAATGACCGTTGTCTTCCCAGTCCCAGGTCCGCCTGTTAAAAGCAGCATCGGGGACATGAGTGCCTTTTGAATCGCTTCCTTTTGTGTCGGCGCATACTGGACGCCCAGCCGTTCCTCGAGCTCGCCAAGTGCGAGCAGGAATTCTGATTCAGGGAATTGATCTGCATATTCCGTTTGGGAGACGATTTTTTGTATCCGTTTGGCGACACTTTGCTCCGCATAAAATAAGGACGGGTGATAGCAGCGCTCATCTTCAATGATCATCTCTTTCCCTTCGCCAAGTGCAATGATCTGATTGGCGACATCCATTTCCGTCACTTTGTACTCATTGCCTGTCTGATTAAGCAGCTTGCGGGTTTCAACGATCAAATCTTTCGTTTGTATGTACGTATGACCGTCCTGAAGACTTGCTGTTTCGACTGTATAAAGCAGGGCTGCACGGATTCGCTCTGGGTCATTTCCTGAGATGCCGGTTCTAGCGCCAAGCTCATCCGCCTTAATAAATCCGATCCCTTCGACATCCTTGACGAGCTGATACGGGTTTTCCTCAATCTTTTGCAGCGTTTCACTCTCGTACACTTGGTATATCTTCATGCTGAGCTGAGGACCAAAGCCATATTGATTCAGGCTGATCATGATTTGTTCCAATCCTTGATGTTCCTGGAGCGCTGCGGCCAGCTTATCTGCCTTCTTTTTTGATAAGCGCGGAACATCATACAAAACAGCTGGGTCACGCATAATTTTATGAAGCGTCTGGTTGCCAAGCTGCCCCACAATTTCTTCCGCCGTCTTTTTCCCTATCCCCTCAAATAAATCACTTGAGAGATAATGAATGATTCCTTGCTTCGTTGTCGGTACTTCCTTTTGAAAATGAGTGGCCTGAAACTGTTCACCAAATTTCGGATGGCTTGTGACTTTGCCATAGAAGATGTAAGTTTCTTCCTCATGAAGTGCTGGGAAGTAGCCTGTGACAGATGCTGTTTTTTCCTCTAAGTTTTCCGATGTTTCAATGACTTTCACCTTTAACACCGAGTATAAATTACTTTCATTATGGAAAATAACGGCTTGAACTGTCCCCTTTAAAAACGGTTCGTCCTCAAGCTTCATTTGATCTGGATGTTCCTGCACAGGTCTTCCCTCCTTCCGTCTATTCTGCCTCTTGAATCAGCTTTTGCGCATGTAGTGCCAGCATATGGTCAGGCTGCACGTCAAGGGCTTTTCCTAGCATCTCAAGTGCTTCGTCTTTTTTCTCTAAGTATGCATACGCAACCCCTAAATTATAAAAGGCATCTGCATGCTGCGGATCACGCGCGACCACCTCGGTAAAGGTTGTCACCGCTTCTTCCAGCAATTGTTCATTGGCTAAGCACATGCCAAATTGGAATCTTGCTTCATTATCTTCTTCATTCAGTTCGATGGCACGCTGAAGATAGGGCATCGCAAGCTTCGGCTGCTCTAATTTGATGAGCGTCTGCCCCAGCATATAAAATAAATCACTATTTTCCATGCCAGCTTGTAGTGCTTGTTCAAAATAGTCTTTTGCTTTCATAAAGTCTTCTTTTAATGTGTATACATTTCCTGCCCCGTAATAGGCTGCAGCTGCGGCGTGATCAAGTTCAATGGCTTTTTGAAAGAAGTTTAACGCGCGTTCAAATTCATTGATGCTTGAAAGCAAATTCGCAAAGTTAATATATGGAACCGGGTCTTTTGGGCTTTCTTCAATGGCTTTCGTAAAAGCTTCAGCTGCTTTTTCGATGTTGCCTTGATTTAAGGCTTCTATGCCAATTTCGTTATGATTCATTCGCTCTCTCATCCTTTCATTAAAAAACCTCAACAGCGACGTTGAGGTTTTGAAAACATGTTACACATACGACAGCTTTTGACCGTCCTTAAAAACATCGTCAATTGTTCCGCCGCCAAGGCATTCGTCGCCATCATAAAAGACAACTGCTTGTCCTGGAGTCACAGCACGAACGGGTTCATCAAAGATGACCATCGCTTCTTGCTCACCTGTCATTTTGACCTTCACATGGTGATCTTCTTGACGGTATCTGAATTTGGCTGTGCATGTTAATTCACCATTTTCGCCGACAATATGAGGACGAGTCCAGCTGATATTGACGGCTGAAATGCTTTCAGAATATAAAAGTGGATTGTGGAAACCTTGTTCAACAAACAAGATATTTTGTTTCAAGTCTTTTCCAACGACAAACCAAGGATCACCGCTGCCGCCAATGCCAAGACCTTGGCGTTGACCGATCGTGTAATACATCAGTCCATCATGTTCACCTTTGACTTCTCCGTCCATTGTCTGCATCACGCCAGGCTGCGCAGGCAAATATTGACTGAGGAATGTTTTAAAGTTTCTTTCCCCAATAAAGCAAATACCCGTTGAATCTTTTTTCGTTGCTGTTGCGAGCTCTGCTTCTTTTGCCAATTCACGAACCCTTTTCTTCTCTAAATCTCCGATTGGGAACATGACTTTATCAAGCTGTTCCTGAGTCAGCTGATTTAAGAAATACGTTTGGTCTTTGTTGGCATCAAGACCCCTTAGCATTTTGACTTCATCACCAGTTCTGTCGACGCGCGCATAGTGGCCTGTTGCTAAATAATCTGCACCGAGTGACAATGCATGCTCGAGGAACGCTTTGAACTTAATTTCTTTGTTACACATGACATCTGGGTTTGGCGTTCTGCCCGCTTTATATTCATCAAGGAAATATTGAAACACTTTGTCCCAATATTGCTTCTCGAAATTCACCGCATAATAAGGGATTCCAATTTGGTTACACACGCGGATGACATCCTCATAGTCCTCCGTTGCTGTACATACACCATTTTCATCTGTGTCATCCCAGTTTTTCATAAATATGCCGATTACATCATAGCCTTGCTCCTTTAACATAAGAGCAGCAACTGATGAATCGACTCCTCCGGACATACCGACCACAACTCTTGTGTCTTCTGGTCTTTTTGTCATCTTCATCAACTCCATTTTCAATGAAACAGCATGTGCGTTTCGTTCTTCAGGTGCCTGGCTGTTTCATTTTTCACACACGAACAAAAGAGGAACGTTTATTTGGCTAAGCGTTTGACAACAGCTGCTATCTTGCGTGCCGCCTGTTTCACATGATCCTCTTCATTCCCAAGACCGAAGCTTATTCTGACTGAGGACGTCAGCTTGTCTGCTTCTTCGCCATACATGGCGCTTAACACGTGCGAAGGAAGGACGGATCCAGCCGTACATGCAGATCCACTTGAAACAGCAATTCCTTCCATATCTAAATTCACAAGTAACGATTCGATGGAAACGCCCGGGAAATGAACATTTAAAATATGAGGCAATGTCTCTTTCGGGTGCCCATTGATAGAGAAAGTAAGTGATTCCTCTTCGAATACTTGCAGCATAGTTTCTTTGAGCTTACCATAATGCATGGCTTTTTCTCTTCTATTTTGCTTCGTTAATTGAACAGCTTCTGCAAGTCCCACGATCCCTGCCACATTTTCAGTGCCAGCACGGCGTTTTCTTTCTTGTTCTCCTCCGAATATTTGCGGAGAAAGTTTCACGCCTTCGTTTACATATAAAAAGCCTGTTCCCATTGGACCATTTAGCTTATGGCCAGAAGCAGATAAGAGATCAATATGAAGGTCTGCTACATCAATAGGCATTGTTCCAAACGCCTGCACGGCGTCTGTATGAAAATGAGCAGTGTGATTGTGTAAAAGCTCGCCAATGTCTTTGATTGGCTGAATCACACCTGTTTCATTATTGCCGTACATGATGGTCACAAGAATCGTATCATCTCTCAGTGCTTGTTTTAGTTGTTCAAGATGAATCAATCCAGTTTCATCCACATCTAAATATGTCACGTCAAATCCTAGCTTCTCTAGGCGTTCACATGTATGCAGCACCGCATGATGCTCTGTTTTTGCTGTGATGATATGTTTTCCTTCATGCTGTCTTGCCATGGCCACACCTGTAATCGCCAGGTTGTCCGCCTCTGTCCCTCCGCTTGTGAGGATGATCTCCTGCGGTTTACAGTGTAATTCTCCTGCAATCACTTCTCTTGCTTCATCGAGCCACTTTCTTGCCTCGCGCCCATATGAATGAATACTAGAGGGATTGCCAAATATCTCTGTAAAGTAAGGCATCATCTTGTCCACAATACGCTGATCCATCGGCGTTGTGGCCGCATGATCTAAATAGATTCGTTCCATTTCCGGTACACCTCTGATCTAAATATAGAACATATACGCGTCTTGATTCCCGTCATCTGTATAGCTTGCCAAGTCTTCAAGAGTTGTATTGTCTAGTACGTCTTTTACTGCATCACGAATCCTAATCCAAAGTTCACGCTTTGCTGGTTCTTCGTTTTCGATGACTTCGACAGGACTAATCGGTCCTTCTAATACTCGAATAATATCACCGGCTGTGATCTCGTTTGGTTCATGTGCAAGAACATAGCCGCCATATGCACCGCGAATACTTTTCACAAGACGGGCATTACGAAGTGGTGAGACAAGCTGCTCTAAATAATGCTCAGACAAATTATTGTTTTGAGCGATTGATTTTAATGATGTGGGGCCTTCGCCATGTTTTTTGGCTAATTCGATCATGATCGTCAGACCATATCTGCCTTTAGTTGAAATTTTCAAGTTAAACACCTCTGCGTTTTCTATTCTATGTCATCAATTATTTTTCTGATTTCATATACGCTGATATATAGACCAAAAGCAATTATATCATACTTTCAGCCAACTTTCATTTGCCGGTTCTGCGCTTTAGGAGGACGCATCCCTTTTCTATTTGAAGAAATTTCGGTACTCTATACAAACAAGACATTGCTTTAGGAGAGATAATCATGAAACCTTTAGCGTACCGGATGCGCCCAAGTCATATTGAAGACATCATTGGGCAGGAACATCTCGTTGGAGAAGGTCAAATTATTAGACGAATGGTCGAGGCAAAACATTTATCCTCGATGATTTTATACGGACCGCCGGGCATCGGCAAAACATCGATTGCGACCGCGATCGCTGGCAGTACAAGCATTGCGTTTCGGACATTGAATGCAGTCATTCATAACAAAAAGGATATGGAAGCTGTCGCCGCTGAAGCGAAAATGAGCGGCCAAGTCATCCTTATTTTAGACGAGGTTCACAGGCTTGATAAAGGAAAGCAGGATTTCCTTCTTCCTTATTTAGAAAATGGCATGATCATTTTAATTGGCGCAACGACGGCTAACCCCTATCATGCGATCAACCCTGCCATCCGAAGCCGGACACAAATATTTGAGCTGAAACCGCTTGAAACAGAGCAAATCAAGGCTGCGTTAACAAGAGCGTTACAGGATGAACATCGCGGGCTTGGCGGTTATGAGGTGACAGTGAACGATGAAGCGATGAATCATTTTGCCAATGGATGCGGCGGAGACGTACGCTCTGCTTTAAATGCGCTAGAACTAGCTGTCTTATCGACAAAAGCAGATGAGGCTGGGCATATTATGATCACTCTTGCCGCAGCAGAAGAATGTTTACAAAAAAAGAGCTTCTCACATGATAAGAATGGTGATGCTCATTATGATGTCCTCTCGGCTTTTCAAAAATCCATTAGAGGATCTGACGCAGATGCGGCGCTGCATTACCTTGCCAGACTGATTGAAGCAGGAGACCTTGAAAGCATTTCAAGGAGATTACTCGTGATGGCTTACGAAGATATTGGTTTAGCTAGTCCGCAGGCAGGTCCTCGTGTGTTAAGCGCTGTTCAAACAGCAGAAAGAGTCGGCTTCCCGGAAGCACGAATCCCGCTGGCTAACGCAGTCATTGAACTGTGTCTTTCTCCTAAGTCCAACTCGGCATATAAGGCGGTTGATGCGGCACTGGGTGACATTCGATCAGGGAAAATTGGTGAAATCCCTGTTCATTTAAAGGATGCTCACTACAAAGGAGCTACAGCACTCGGCAGAGGTGTCGATTACTTATACCCACACGATTATGAAAACGGCTGGGTGAAGCAGCAATACTTACCTGATCCGCTGAAAAACAAGCAATACTATGAACCGAAGCAAACAGGCAAATTTGAAGGCGCACTGAAACAGGTATATGAGAATTTAAAACGCCAAAAATAAAAAAAGCCCCCTGCATGTTAGCAGGCGGGCTGTTTATTTATCCTTCACACGTGTAATTGGAATATCTTTTAAAAGCTGCATAATGACATGACCACCCATGATCAGCCCTGCAACAGATGGGACGAACGCATTGGATGATGGCGGCATTTGTGCCTTGCGAATCTTCGCTTCATCATTTCCAACTTCTTTTCTGACATCTTCGCGAATCACAATCGGACTTTCATCAGAGAAAATGACTTCAATTCCTTTACGAATCCCTTCTTTGCGCAGACGCGTTCTCACGACTTTTGCAATTGGATCGGTATGTGTTTTTGAAATGTCATCAATTTTGAAGCGGGTCGGATCTGTTTTGTTTGCAGCACCCATACTCGAAATAATGTTCACATTGCGTTTCAGGCACTCTTTCATTAAATGAATTTTATAGTGAATCGTATCTGACGCATCGATGACATAATCAAGCGGATACTCAAAAAATTGCTCATATGTTTCCTCTGTATAAAACATCTTTAGTGCAACTACTTCACATTCTGGATTAATATCAGCGATTCTCGCCTGCATTAAGTCAACCTTTGGCTGACCAACTGTTGAAAGCAATGCTGGAAGCTGACGGTTCACATTTGTAATATCAATATCATCTTTATCAACAAGAACAATACGGCCAACGCCTGAACGAGCGAGTGCCTCAACTGCAAATGAGCCAACGCCGCCCACACCAAGCACTGCAACTGTACTGTTTTTTAATATATCTAAGCCTTCCTTGCCTATAGCAAGCTCGTTTCTTGAAAACTGATGTAACAAGTGCCTCACTCCACCTTTATTTAAAATGAATCGAAAGAATCATATCATATTCAAACTTCTTCGTCATCCTTCTGAAAAAGAAAAAAACACAAAAAAGTCCCGACAACGCCGCCAGCTTTTCCTTCGTTTTGAACCCCGCACCATGCAGGTGGGTGCTTTCTTCCTGACTTTATAAGTCCTCTAAAGAGGCATTTATGCAGAAAGGAAAGGCAAGCTCCCGTATAAAAAAATGTTCGGTCAAAACTAGGTAACCACCGTACGTATCAGGACTTTATTTATTGATTGAAGAAAGCATATCATAGGCATGCCGCTTTTTCAAGCGTTTACATGCCCATATCCATGCGTCTATTTTACTGTTTTACCTTTGTTTTAATGGCTAAACTTAGCTCATCAAGCTGCGCTTCGCTTACAGTGCCAGGAGCATCTGTTAGCACACAGCTCGCACTTGCCGTTTTCGGGAACGCAATGGTATCTCTTAAGTTAGAGCGGCCGGCAAGCAGCATCACTAAGCGGTCAAGACCAAGCGCGATTCCGCCATGCGGAGGAACTCCATGCTCAAAAGCATCTAGAAGGAAGCCGAATTGTTCATATGCCTCTTCTTTTGAAAACCCAAGTAAGCTAAACATTTTTTCTTGAATATCCTTTTCGAAAATACGAATCGAACCTCCGCCAAGCTCATAGCCATTCAGCACAAGATCGTAAGCCTGTGCCTTCATGTCTTCCGGGCTTGTCTCAATTAATTCAAGATCGTCGCGTACTGGCATTGTGAAAGGATGATGGGCAGCATAGAAGCGGCCTTCTTCTTCATCTTTTTCAAGCAGCGGCCAATCAACAACCCATAAGAAGTTGAATAGAGACTCATCAATGAGTTCAAGCTCTTTGCCGAGTTTTAGGCGAAGGGCACCAAGTGCATCATGGACAACAGACGTCTTATCTGCAACAAAAAGTAACAGGTCACCTTCTTCGACTTGCAGCTGCTCCTTTAATTCTGCCTGCTTTGCTTCATCAAAGAATTTAGCAATCGGTCCTTTTAATTCTGTCCCTTCTGCTTTTAGCCAAGCTAGACCTTTTGCACCGTAGTTCGCTGCAAATGCACCAAGGGCATCAATGTCTTTTCTTGAGTAGTTGGCTGCAGCACCTTTGACATTGATGGCTTTCACAGCTCCACCATTTTTCACTGCTCCGCTAAAGACTTTGAAATCGGAATCTTTTACCGTATCTGAAATGTTGACAAGCTTCATCTCAAAACGTGTATCTGGCTTATCAGATCCATAAGAATTCATTGCTTCATCGTATGTCATACGAGGTAATGGCAATGTCAGGTCTACGCCTTTGACATCTTTCATCACCTTTGCCATCATCTCTTCGGCAAGCGTCATAATGTCCTCTTGACTCATAAAGGACATTTCAATATCGACTTGTGTGAATTCCGGCTGACGGTCAGCACGCAAGTCTTCATCTCTAAAGCAGCGGGCAATTTGGTAGTAACGATCCATCCCTGAGACCATCAGCAATTGTTTAAATAGTTGCGGAGACTGAGGCAAGGCATAGAACTCTCCTTCGTGTACACGGCTTGGAACAAGATAGTCACGTGCACCCTCTGGCGTACTCTTCGTTAAAATCGGTGTTTCAATATCTAGAAAGCCGTTGTCATCTAAGAAATGGCGGAATGCTTTTGTTACTTCATGTCGCATTTTCATCGTTTCAAACATAGCAGGACGGCGAAGGTCTAAGTAACGGTATTTTAAGCGCACATCTTCTGATACCTCGTCCGCTTGATCTGAAATCACAAAAGGAGGGGTCTTCGCTTCATTTAACACGCTGACCGTTTCGACTTGAATTTCAATTTTCCCTGTTTTTAAATTTGGGTTGATTGTTGCTTCTTCTCTTGCGACAACCGTTCCTTTAATATCAAGGACATATTCATTACGAATCGACTCTGCTGTCTCAAGCGCCTCTTTTGATAGGTCTGGATTGAAGACAGCTTGTACAATCCCTGTACGGTCGCGCAGATCAATAAAGATTAATCCGCCAAGGTCACGTCTTTTTTGAACCCATCCTTTTAATACAACGGTTTGACCGATTTGGTCTTCTGTTACTTCTCCACAATAAAAAGTTCTACCAAACACAAACATTCCACTCCTTCTTTACGCCTTCTTGTGGGCCTTCATCATTTGAATCAGCTCATCAAGCTTCACTTCAATTTGTTCACCCGTTGTCGTATCTTTTACATTCACAATGCGCTGCGCCAGCTCATCTTCACCAAGGACTGCAATAAACTTGGCTTTTAATCGATCAGCCGCTTTAAATTGCCCTTTTAATTTCTTCCCTGTATAGTCCATTTCACTTGAAATGCCTTCTTTTCTCAGACGATTTAATAATGAAACAGAGTAATCCTTCGCTTCATCACCGAGTGCAGCAATGTATAGATCAATGCCATCTTGCAGAGGAAGATCAATCCCTTCAGCATCGATTGCTGATAGGAAACGCTCAATACTCATAGCAAAACCGATTCCTGGTGATTCAGGACCGCCAATTCCTTCAACAAGTCCATCATAACGGCCGCCGCCGGCTAATGTGGTAATCGCGCCAAAGCCTTCTGCATTACTCATGATCTCAAATGCCGTGTGATTGTAGTAATCAAGACCGCGCACTAAGTTCGGATCGACGACATATTCAATGCCTATATCTGTTAAGTATTGTTTGACCTTTTCAAAATAAGTCCGTGATTCTTCATTTAAGTAATCTTGAATGGATGGAGCCGTTGCCATCAATTCGTGGTCACGATCCTTTTTACAATCAAGAATTCGCAGCGGATTTTGATGTAAACGGGTTTGACAGTCATGACAGAATTCATCAATTCTTGGCTCAAAGTGCTCGACAAGTGCTTTGCGGTAGTCTGCACGGCTCTCTTTGTCACCAAGGCTGTTAATGACGAGCTTTAAGTTAGAAAGGCCTGCTTTCTCATAAACACTCATCGCAAGTGAAATGACTTCTGCATCAATGGCAGGATCCTTTGAACCGATCGCTTCAATCCCAAATTGATAAAATTGACGATATCTCCCTGTTTGCGGACGTTCATAGCGGAACATCGGTCCAATGTAATACAGCTTTGTTGGCTGCGCGGGCTGTGCAAATAATTTATTTTCAACATAAGAACGTACAGTTGAAGCCGTTCCCTCTGGACGAAGGGTGATGCTGCGTCCCTTTTTATCTTCAAATGTATACATCTCTTTTTGAACGATATCGGTTGATTCGCCTACTCCCCGTGCAAACAGCTCTGTATGCTCAAAAATCGGTGTACGGATTTCTTTGTATTGAAAGGCTGCACATGTATCTCTTGCAATTTGTTCAACATACTGCCAGCGTTCTGACTCTCCAGGTAAAATATCCTGTGTGCCTCTTGGAATATTAAAACTCATTTTTCGTCCTCCTACGACCATCATTCATTTTTTATGTGGACATATAAAAAACCCCCGCCTCTACTATGTGTATAGTAGGGACGAGAGTTATACCCGTGGTGCCACCCTAGTTGGAACATGATCCAGCCATGTTCCCGCTCAAATCCTTAACGCAGATTCACGTTCTCCGCCTATTGACTCATTTTTAGAGCGTTCAGCAGGAAACCTACAGAGTGTTCTTTCGTGATAAATGCCATGCGGATTCGCTTTCAGCCTAAGGCGATTCCTCTCTGCTCACGCAATTTACCCTACTATTCTCTATCATCAGTTCCACATTTTAAATTTTCAAGTGTGTTGATTTATATTATAATAAGGTCGGTGCTGCCACTCTGTCAACCCTTGCCGTGCCTCTTTTTCTTTTCCAGCTCTTCTTTTGACGTACATCCGTATTCAGATGCGGTTTCTTCAAGGAAGCCTGGTTGATCCATTTCGTCGTGCTGCCAGCGATCGATATCACGGTGTCCATTATATTGCACTCGTCCTAATTTTCTGCTTAATCTCATGTTTGTACATCCTTTTATCACGTTTTTATTTAGTATAAACAGATTGATTCATTTTTATTAGGGAAACTGCAAGGAATTAGTCCATTACATAACGAATTTACATTCATCGGTTTTACAAGGGAGGGGAAAACACCGTTTTGAATCTAAAAAAACACAATCAAATGTTGATGCTTCTTACCTGTTTTGTTCTCATCGCAAGTACTTTGCCTATGACACATGCTACAGCACAAACAGATCAAGCTGTGGTTGCAACAGATGAAATCAATGTGAGAACGGGCCCTGGTTTAAGCTATGGAATCGCAGCTGTTGTGAAGCGCGGAGAAAGCTATCCCATTCTCACTAAACAAGGAGAATGGGTGCAGATCCAATTGTCGAACGGTCAAAAAGGCTGGGTCGTCTCATGGCTGATTACGACATCTGGCAGCCAAAAGTCTGCTAAACCAAAGGCGCAAAATCAAAGCGTATCAGGCAGCAGTTCCATTACATCGACAGCCTCGGATCTTCGCATACGGACAGGCCCTGGGACTTCCTATCAAGTCATCGGAACTTTCCCGCAAGGCGCTTCCGCTAAAAAGCTGAAAACAAACGGCGAATGGACAAAAATTTCGTATAAACAAGCAGAAGGCTGGGTTCACTCTGATTATGTGTCAGGCGGCCAAAAAGCTTCTCAATCAAGCTCTGGCGAGTCCTCTCGCTCTAAACAGACAGGCACAGTTGGCGTATCGAGCTTGAATGTAAGGCAATCGGCGGCACCGAATGCACAAGTCGTCGCTTCACTTGCCCGCAACACACAGATCACCATTTTGCGCGAGCAGAACGGCTGGTATGAAATTGAGGCAAAAGGCGTAAAAGGATGGGCTGCAAGCTATTACATCGTGACAAGCAATGGAGCGAGTTCGGCTGGTGAAAAGAATTCATCTTCTTCGGCTTCCCAAAAGAAAGCATACATGGTCTACGATGGCACCAACATCCGAAAAAGCGCTTCTACCTCTGCCGGGATTGCAGAAAGAGCAACAAAAGGCGCTGCCTATCAAATTGTTCGTACGCAAGGTGACTGGTACGAGGTGACACTATCTAACGGCGGAACTGGTTATGTGGCAAGCTGGGTCGTTCAAACGAATAAAAATAGCAGCGAGGCACCAAGACCACAGCACGATTCATCGTCTGGAACTGGGTCTTTAAAAGGAAAAACGATTGTTCTTGATCCTGGTCATGGCGGAAAAGACAGCGGCACGATTGGCGCAGATGGTGCATTTGAGAAGAACATTACCATCAAAACCGCCAATTTACTGGCAGGCAAATTAAGGGCATCTGGTGCAAATGTTTATTTAACAAGAAGTGATGATACTTTTATCAGCCTTCAATCGAGGGTCGCGACATCTCATTACAGAAATGCAGATGCATTTATTAGTCTTCATTATGATAGTTTTATGGACCCAAGTGTCAGAGGAAGTACAGCGTATTATTATCAAGCAGCAAAAGACCAGCAATTAGCGACAAATGTCCATACAGAAGTCGCTAAACGCTCTCAAATCCCTGATAAGGGTGTCAAATTCGGAGATTATTTTGTTTTAAGAGAGAACAAACGCCCTTCTCTTTTATATGAACTCGGCTATTTAAGCAATCCTCAGGAGGAAGCGATCATTTATAGCGCCTCTTACCAAGAACGAGTCACAGAAGGAATGACGGAAGGATTAAAACAATATTTCCGTTAAAAAGAAAGAGGCCTCTGCGCCTCTTTTTTGTTTGATCGCAAAAGAAAAAGACTCTAAACAAACTCCTGCATGAGTTTATCTACAGTCTAAAGCGAATCTATTCTTTGCTATCCATCCAGATGGTGACGGGCCCTGAATTGGTCAATGACACATCCATCATCGCGCCAAAGCGACCAGTTTCTACATGAATGCCTTTTTCTCTAAGGGCTTTATTGAAACATTCGTAAAGGGAGTTCGCGGCATCTGGCTTGGCTGCTTTCATAAAATTCGGTCGTCTGCCCTTTCTCGTATCACCATAAAGGGTAAATTGAGACACAGACAGGACGCTTCCTTTTACATCCAATAACGAATGATTCATTTTCCCGTTTTCATCTTCAAAAATACGTAAATGTGCAAGCTTTTCTGCTAAATAAAGCACATCTTCTTCTGTATCTTCATGTGTGACACCAACGAGCACCATATACCCTTCATTGATGGCACCTGTGATCTCTTCTTCTACCTTCACAGATGCACTTGTCACACGCTGCACTACAAGCCTCATAGACGATATACTTCCTTTCTTAATTCATGAATCGGCGAACAGAGTAAATGTCTTTGATTTGTTTAATGCGCTCTACTACTTTGTGCAAATGGTTAATGTTTTGAATAAAGATCGCCATATGGATCGTCGCCACTTTGTTACGGTCAGACTTCCCAGAAACTGAAGAGATGTTCGTTTTGGTTTCATTGACTGCTTGAAGCACCTCATTGAGTAAGCCGCGTCTATCATATCCTAATATTTCAATTTCCACATTGTATTCTTTACGGTTTCGAGCAGGCTGTTCATGCTCCCACTCTACTGGGATTAACCGTTCCTGCGCTTCTCCTGTCTTCACGTTCGGACAGTCATCACGGTGAACAGATACGCCCCTGCCTTTCGTAATAAAACCAACAATGCTATCACCTGGAACAGGATTACAGCACTTAGATAAGCGGACAAGCAGGTTATCTATCCCTTTGACTCTTACGCCTGCTTCTCGTTTTTTCCCATGATACGTCTTTGACTCTACTGTCACTTCTTGAACAGTTTTCTCTTGTTCTTCTTGATCTCTTTGTTTTCTTTCTTTTTCTGTTAAACGATTGGCGACTTGGAGTGCAGTAATTCCGTTATAACCAACCGCTGCATACATGTCCTCTTCATTTGAAAAATTAAATTTGTCAGCCACTTTTTGCAGGTTTTCAGCTGTCAGTATGTCTTTGACATCAAACTCAAGGTTTTTGATTTCTTTCTCCACGAGTTCTCGGCCTTTTTCGACATTTTCTTCACGGCGCTGTTTTTTGAAAAACTGTCTGATCTTGTGCTTCGCTTGGGAGGTTTGGGCAAGTTTGACCCAATCCTGACTTGGCCCATAGCTGTGCTTTGATGTCAGAATTTCAATAATGTCACCTGTTTTCAGTTTGTGATCGAGCGTGACCATCTTACCGTTGACTTTAGCACCGATCGTTTTATTCCCAATTTCCGAGTGAATCCGGTAAGAGAAGTCAATCGGAACTGAACCTGACGGCAGTTCAATGACGTCTCCTTTTGGTGTAAACACAAACACCATATCAGAGAAGAGATCGATCTTTAACGATTCCATAAATTCTTCTGCATCTGTCGATTCATTTTGGAATTCAAGGATTTCTCTAAACCAAGAGAGCTTCTTCTGGAAGACAGCTTCCTCCGTTGATTCTGCTGACTCTTTTCCTTCTTTGTATGCCCAGTGCGCTGCAATTCCGTACTCTGCAATTTCATGCATTTCCACTGTACGGATCTGAACTTCAAGCGGGTCACCTTTTGGCCCAATCACTGTTGTATGAAGGGATTGGTACATGTTCGGCTTTGGCATCGCAATATAATCCTTAAACCTGCCTGGCATCGGCTTCCAGCATGTATGGATAATCCCGAGCACGGCATAGCAGTCTTTAATGCTGTCAACCAAAATACGAACGGCCAGCAGATCATAAATTTCATTAAACTGCTTATTTTGCAGGACCATTTTGCGATAAATACTATAAATATGCTTTGGTCTGCCGGAAAATTCAGCCTTGATGTTCACCTCAGACACACGGTCTTTCACTTCATTAACAACCTCGTCCAAGTATTCCTCACGTTCCGCTCGTTTGCGCTTCATGAGATTCACGATCCGGTAATATTGCTGAGGATTTAAGTAACGGAGCGCTGTATCTTCAAGCTCCCACTTAATCTTGGAAATCCCTAATCTGTGCGCAAGCGGTGCAAAGATTTCAAGGGTTTCATTTGAAATTCTTCGCTGCTTCTCCTGAGGAAGGTGTTTGAGCGTTCTCATATTGTGCAGACGGTCTGCCAGTTTAATCAAGATGACGCGTATATCCTGCGCCATTGCCACAAACATTTTTCGATGGTTTTCGGCCTGCTGTTCTTCTTGTGATTTATATTTAATCTTCCCGAGCTTTGTTACACCATCAACAAGCATCGCAACTTCTTCGTTAAAATGCTCTTTTAAATCCTGTAATGTCACATCTGTATCCTCGACAACATCGTGCAGGAAACCGCCTGCAATGGTCGATGGGTCCATTTCAAGGTCAACAAGAATCCCCGCCACTTGAATTGGATGGATAATATAGGGCTCACCAGATTTCCGGTATTGCTCCTTGTGTGCATTTTCAGCATATTCATATGCTCGCTCTATAAATTGAATATGTTCAGCGGACAGGTATTCTCTTGCCTTGTCAATGACCTGCTGCGCCGTTAAAACTTGTTCGTTCGCCATGGAATCACCTTTTTAAATGAAAACTGTATTGTAGTTTATTATCAAGAAAAATTCGATAGATGTAAAGAGAAGAAGTCCGCTAAAAGATTTTTGATAGGAAAAAAGCACCCTTCTTACCGAGTGCTTTTTGCGTAAAACTCCATTAGTATTGCATTAACGTCAAGATGTCGTAACCGTCAAGCTTCTTTCTGCCGTCCAGATACGTCAGCTCAATCAAGAATGCAATCCCTGCCACAACGCCGCCTAATTCCTCTACAAGCTTGATGGACGCTTCAATTGTTCCACCAGTCGCAAGTAAGTCATCTGTAATCAATACACGCTGACCAGGACGAATCGCATCTTTATGAATCGTTAATACATCTTTACCATATTCTAAGCCGTAATCGACTTTAACGACTTCACGAGGAAGCTTTCCTTCTTTACGAACCGGTGCAAAACCTACACCAAGTGCGTATGCTACAGGGCAGCCAATAATGAATCCACGCGCTTCAGGTCCAACAATGAGATCAATGTCTCTTTCCTTCGCGTATTCAACGATTTGATCCGTTGCATAACGGTACACTTCGCCTTTATCCATTAACGTTGTAATATCTTTAAATTGTACACCTTCCTTTGGGTAGTCAGGTACAACTGTCACATATTGTTTTAAATCCATCTTTTCCTTTTCCTCCTCGTACGTCAAAGCACAGGTGAGACTTCGCTCATCATGCTATTCAGCCATTCCTTCAGCTCTTTGGCTGAGGAATATGTTAGTGTTTGATCGAGTTCCATCAATCGTTGTTTTGCTGTATAGGATGCCGATGCCGTTAAATCTTTTTTAGGGGCATCACGTACTATTGACAGCACACCATCCTCTATTTTAACAAAACCGAGTTCAAAAAACACCTTTGTCATAAAAATCATTGTATCTTTTGTCCAGCCTCTATGTTTCGCAAGCTCCATTCCTTGCTCTTTGAGGGGAAAACTTCCTCGTTTTAACAAGAACCCATAAAACCATTTGAATTGATCACGGCTAGGGAAAGAGGACATAAAATGATCTTCTTTTCTTTGAAAAACCGTATAAACTCTAGCTGGCTTTTGGTTTTCTAAAAGTTGCCTTAGCAAATGCTCATCTGCAGGAACATCCGCAAAGACGACATACTTGCCCTCTACATCGAACGTTGAAACATTTTCTGCATGGACATGATGAATCGGGATATTGACTTCCTGTTTTGTTTCTTCGTCAAAACAGACCACCACATATTTTTCTGGTTCAAGCGTGGAGATTGTCTTTTCCCAATCCTTTTTGCCGCGCAAATCAAACAGCTGCCATTCATCTACTCGGGCATCTTTTAGCATGAGCTGAGGTTTCTTCCGATTATTCCATTCATTGATGGACATTTCACCAATGACGGAAATGCGGCTGCCTGTGACAATTTCTTCTTTTAATTGACCTTGATGAAAACCGACACAGTCAAGTAGCTTGTCTTCGTCTTTCAGAGACATTTTAATATGATTCTGATTTGCCCCAATTGTTCGGATCTCTTCAAGCCTCGCATCTTCAATCATGATGAACGGCTTTGGATTCTGCATGCCAAATGGTGACAGCATCCCCACTTCTTCAATCGCTTCAACCGTCAATTCGTCTACCTTGCATACGGCATCGACCCGCTGAATCGGAATAAAATCTTCTTCTGTCAACGTTTCATTCGCATATTGATTTAATCTTTCCCTTAGTAAAGGAACATCATCCGCTCGAAGTGTCATACCCGCAGCCATCGGGTGCCCGCCGAAATGCGGCAGAATGTCGCGGCATTTGCTTAAATGGAAAAATAGATCGAAGCCAGGAATACTCCGCGCTGATCCTTTTGCCATTTGCGTCTCTTCATCTATTCCAAGCACAATCGCCGGACGTGAAAATCTATCCGTCAATTTAGAGGCAACAATTCCGACAACACCCGGATTCCAGCCAGCTTTCGCTACAACGATCGCAGACTGGTCATCACCTGTCTCTTCCACCATTTGAATGGCTTCTTCTGTGATCGTACTCACAATTTTTTGACGTTCTTTATTGAGTTCTTGTACAAAACCAGCGAGCTCTTCTGCTTCATCCTTATCCTCTGTCATGAGAAGATGAACAGCTGGATCTGCCTGCTCAATTCGCCCTACAGCATTCAGCCTTGGCGCAATTTGAAAGCCGACCGTTTCTTCATTTGCTTCTTCAAGAGTAGCTCCCGCTTCTTTCAATAACGCTTTCAGCCCCGGTCTATTCGACTGCCTAAGCTGCACAAGCCCTTTTTTGGCGAGCCATCTATTCTCATCATGAAGCGGCACAAGATCCGCTATTGTCCCAATTGCCGCAAGATCTAACAGCTGAGCTGGCAGCTTTCCAAGGAGTGCATGCGCCACTTTAAACGCTACGCCTACACCGGCAAGTTCTTTAAAGGGATACTCACAGCCCGGCTGCTTAGGATGGACAATCGCAAGTGCCTCAGGCAGCTCCTCACTTGGTTCATGGTGATCTGTAATGATCAGGTCTAACCCTATTTCTTTTGCAATACGTGCTTCATTTACAGCTGCAATGCCTGTATCGACCGTGATGACAAGCGATGCGCCTTGCTCTTTGATATATCGGAAAGCCTGTTCATTAGGCCCGTAGCCTTCTTTAAATCGATCTGGAATATAAAAGTCTACTTTCGCAGACCGCTCTTTTAATGTATGTAAAAGCACAGACGTACTTGTCACACCATCCGCATCATAGTCTCCGAAGATCACAATCGATTCCTGCTCTTCGATCGCTTTGTTGATGCGCTCTACTGCTTCTTTCATTCCTTTTAATAGAAATGGATCATGAAATTCGGCTTTTTGATCAAATAAAAAAGACCTCGCTTCTTCTACTTCTTCGAGTCCTCTTTTTACAAGAAGCGATGCAGTCAGCGCTGAAATATTCAGATTTTCAGAGAGTGATTTCACTTTTTCTTCGCTTGGATGTTCATATTCCCAGCGCATTTTGGATAATAACATAAATTCACCCCTCAACCACACTATTATACTAGAGTGGCCTGAGGGGTTTCAATTTTTATTTTATGAAATTGTGCTGGAAGATTATTTTTCCTTCCGGTCAAATGATGCTGGCTGTTCTTTTAAAGGCGTCACATTCGGTTTCTTTTGAACGTCTTTGTCGATCTTTTTATTCGAAACAGCAGATGCAGGTGCGGCTGCACGCTCAGCTTTTAAAGCCTTTAGTTCACGTTTTAGTTTCACAATTTGGAAAATCCCTGCGAAAGCCACAATGAGTCCGCCCATGAGCACAGAACCAATAATGACAAGAATCAGCGGCCATTCAGCCGTTCCAAATAAGTAGTCAACTTGCACTGGCCGCACATTGATCACGGCAAATACTGAGACAATTAATACGAAAATAAATGCGAAGATGATGGTCCATTGTTGTTTGTTCATCTACATATCCCCCAAGCTTTTTCTTTTATTCTTCCCTTTTCCTTGTCCTTTTTAAACACAGAAAGAAAAGAGCGGAAGAAAATCTATCAGAATGGGCATGATTAGCTGCTGAGTTTTTCTTTAATGAGGTTCTTTATTTCTTGTCTTTCTCCAGAAATAACAAGGGTATCCCCTTCTTCAATGACCGTATCAGGTCCTGGATTTAAAATCTTCTCATGTGATTTTCTCACGATAGCGATGACTGTTACTTGATCGTTTTGGCGGACATTGAGGTCTCCGATTGTCTGCTGAACAGCTGGTGCATTCTTTTCAATCTTAAACCATTCAATCATCAGTTCATCAATGGCTACCTCTACAGTTTCAAGCGCTTTCGGCTTATATACCATGCCGCCTAAAATAGCTGCAATTTGTCTTGCTTCTTCATCGTTTAGCAAAATACCAGAAATAGATTCTTCATGGTCGTCCTCTTGAAAATGATACATTTCTCTTCTGCCGTCATCGTGTGTAATGATGGCAAGCTTCTCATTATTTCTTGTGATCATTTCGGCTTTGTGACCGATACCTGGCAGTTCAGTTTCCCGAACCTTCATAACAGCCCCTCCAATGAATAAAGCCAAATGCCTCAAACGGACACTTGCTTTCTATACTGATCTAAACGTATGTCATTATAGCAAAAGACCATTTCAAGATCAATGAAACCCGAAATGTTTTTTTCGAATCGACTGCTGATCCGGAGAAACTACAGAAAAAGACTGCCAATTAGGCAGTCTCGCTACATTAAATATCTTGCTCAGTATCAATCTTCGCCGGTTTTTTCATCTCACGGCCTTTCCACATGAGCCAAATTTGCGCTGCGATATATAGAGATGAGTACACCCCTGTTAACAGACCGACAAGTAAGGCGATGGAGAAGTTTGTAATAGATGCTGATCCAAAGATAAGCAGTGCGATCACAACGACAAGTACGGTTAATACCGTGTTGACAGATCGCGTAAAGGTTTGCTGTAAACTCAAGTTCACAATGTACGAAAGATCTTCAATGGTTTTTGGTTTGCGTTTCTTCATTTGTTCACGAACCCTGTCAAAGGTGACGATCGTGTCGTTGATCGAATATCCGATGACTGTGAGAATCGCCGCAATGAAGGTGACGTCCACCTCTAAACGCGTAATACTAAAGAAGGCCACGATAAAGAACGCATCATATAGTAGTGAGATAATCGCTGCAATTGCCATTTTATATTCAAAACGAATGGATACATATAAAATGATCCCGATTGAAGCAATGATGACAGCATATAATGCATTTCGGGCAAGTTCTTTTCCAACAGTCGGAGACACTGTACTTACGTTCGGCTCCGTTCCGTATTTATCTTTGAAGTAATCTTTCACTTCAGCAATCTTTTCTTTGTTCGGCACACCGACAAATCTCGCTGCTGCCTGATTTTCTTTTTGACCCGATAACACGACACTGTCTGTCTCAAGGTCCAGTTTTTTAAAGTCTTGCTCGATTTGTTCAGTTGACAGCTTGTGATCACTTTGGATATCAATTCTAGTTCCACTTGTAAAGTCAATTCCGGCATTCAGCTTGAAGATGGAAAGAACGATGATTCCCGCAATGGTGATAGTAGTTGAGAAAATCATAAATCCTTTACGTTTGCTGACGAAATCCCACTTATCAAATGGCGTTTTCGGCTCGGTATTTTCTGTTGTTTCGTGAATGTTCATAATGTCTTTTTGACGAACACCAAACCAGCTTTTTCTCCGGTCAAGATAGCGGCTTTCAACAAGAAGACCAAGAAGGAATCTTGATAGGAAGACAGCTGTGATAAAGCTTGTTAAAATCGAGAGGATGAGCATCGTTGCAAATCCTTTTACAGAGCTTGTCCCGAAGAAGAACAGCACGCCGCCGGCAATGATACTTGTTAAGTTTGCATCAAAGATGGTCGCAAATGATCGGCGGTTCCCTGATCTAAAAGCAGAACGGACAGATTTGCCGAGCTTGAGTTCTTCTTTGATCCGCTCATAAGTAATAATGTTGGCATCAACAGCCATCCCTACCCCTAGAATCAGTGCCGCAATTCCAGGCAGAGTCATGACTGCACCCATCCAGTCAAACACTTGAAGCGTAATGTAAATATAAGCTGAAAGTGTGATGACAGCAATAAGACCAGGTAATCGGTAATAAAGCAGCATGAATAAGAAGATAAATGCGATTCCTACAATTCCTGCGAACACCGTTTCGTTCAGTGCTTGTTCACCAAACTGTGCACTCACAGATGTTGAATATTTTTCTGTTAATTTCACTGGCAATGCCCCTGCATTTAAAATACTTGCAAGGTCCTTTGCCTCTTGGACAGTAAATTTCCCTTCAATTTGCACGTCACTGCTGTTAATTTCTTGGTTCACATTCGGCGCAGAGACATACTTGTGGTTTGATTTTGAGACTTCTTTTTTGAAGGAATCTCCTTTGTGGTAATCAAGCCAAATGACAAGCTGGTTATTCGGCGCCATCGCCGCTACTTTTCTTGTGACGTCACCAAATTTTTTCGCATCCTTTAGTTTAACCGTCACAATTGGCTCATTCGTTTGACTGAATGTTTGTTTTGCACTGTTTTCGACCAAGTCAGCCCCGTTTAGGAGTTCTTTATCATTCGTATCTCTGAAGGATAGCTGTGCTTCAGTGGAAAGAATCTCCCTAGCTCTGTTTTGATCTTTTACCCCCGCAAGTTGCACGCGGATACGATTGTTGCCTTCAATCGAGATGTTCGGCTCACTTACACCTAACACATTGGCTCTTCGGTTTAAAGCCTCCACTGTACTGACGAGGACACTATTTGTAATCTTGTCCTCTTTTTTCACTGGATGTACATCATACAGGACTTCAAATCCACCCTGCAAATCCAGCCCTAGCGTCATATCTTTCGCAACAGGCTTTGTTAGTAAGCCTACGCCAGTTCCGATTAACAGAACCACTAAGAAAAACGCAAGAATGCGCCCTTTTTTCATTATGTATTTCCTCCTTAAACACCTGAATCCATTAAGATGGCTTATTTCAACAGTTCATCTAGCATATTCTTGCCATCTTCACTGTCCAAAAAAGCAGACGTTTTAAACGACTGAACGGTTGCATAGTTCATAAATTCGCCAATTTTCACAGATAAAATATCTGCAACCATTTCATGAATCGGATACTCTTGTTTTTTCTTCCACTTCTTATTCTCTAAGTATGACCATAATTCCTCTAAATCTACATCTTTATAGCCCAAAACGATGAATTCTTCAAGCTTACTGAACAGAAAAGGCTTTAAATGGTCTTTGTAAATTGCAGCCGGATGTTGTGTCAATGGGATGCTCCCCCTTTTCAGTTTTTATCGAGAGACTTGTCATGCTTGGACGATATACACGCATATCTTATTGTATATGATTCTATGTCGTTTGAGAAGGCAGGTGATCTTTGATTTGACGAAGCAAACGTTTTTAAAGGGCACGATTATTTTAATTTTAGCAGGTTTTATCACGAGAATATTGGGTTTTGTCAATCGGATTGTGATTGCAAGGTTCATTGGCGAAGAAGGAGTCGGGCTTTATATGATGGCTGCCCCTACCTTTTTTCTCGCTGTGACGCTGACACAATTTGGACTGCCTGTCGCTATTAGCAAGCTTGTCGCAGAAGCAGAAGCCCGGGGTGACAAACAGAAAACTAAACGTATTCTAGTCATGTCCCTTGCGATAACAGGGACACTCAGCCTGATATTCACGCCGCTCTTTTTATGGTTTGCACCCATCATGGCAGAAAATATGCTGACAGATCCTAGAACGGTCTATCCACTTCTTGCTATTACGCCCGTTGTCCCAGTCATCGCCATTTCCAGTGTGCTGAGAGGATATTTTCAAGGCAGACAGCAAATGAGCCCGCTTGCCATATCTCAAGTACTGGAACAGGTCGCAAGAATTTCTCTAGTGGCAGTATGTACAACAGCTTTCCTTCCTTATGGGATTGAATACGCGGCAGCTGGTGCGATGATTTCATCTGTCATTGGAGAGATGATTTCACTTGCATATTTACTGATTGCCTTTCGTTATAAAAAGACCATTCGTATTCGAAAACGATTTTTTAAGGCGATTCATGACGGTAAGGATACGTTTAAGCAGCTGATGAGTATTGCCCTGCCAACAACAGGCAGCCGTTTCATCGGGAATATTTCGTGGTTTTTAGAGCCGATAGTTGTCGCGCAAAGTCTTGCTATTGCTGGATATGCGGCTGTAGAAGCGACACGGCAGTATGGGGAGTTGACTGGTCTTGCGCTGACCCTTTTGACACTGCCTAGCTTTATTACGTACTCTCTATCCACTGCATTGGTCCCGGCGATCAGTGAAGGAATGGAGCAGAACAAACGCAAAACGGTCGAATACCGGCTGAAGCAGGCGATGCGTCTTTGTCTACTCAGCGGAGGCATTTCCTGTATTATTCTTTTCGTTTATGCAGAAGATTTAACGCTCTTTATGTATGGTTCATCGCATGCGGCTATCTATGTGAAATTCATGGCCCCATTTTTTCTATTATATTATTTTCAAGGGCCGCTTCAAGCTGTCCTGCAAGCACTCAATTTAGCTGGCGCGGCGATGACGAATAGTCTGATAGGTGCTGTTGTGAAAACAGGGATGATTTTTGTCCTTGCTTCACAGCCGGGCTTTGGCATTATGGGGGCAGCACTCGCGATATTAATCGGCATCGTCCTTGTCACGCTGCTTCATGCGGCAACTGTCGGTAAAGTACTGCCTATTCATTTACCAATGAAGGAATATGGGATATGCGTTCTTGTGATCATCGGCACCGGGGCTGTCAGCCTTTGGCTGAAGTCTCAAGTAAACGGGCTCTTTTCTGCCCCTATTGAGCTTGTGATGCTGATCTTTGTTACGTGTATGCTATATGTCATTCTATTAATCTGTCTAGGGCTAGTGAAGCGTGAAGAGCTTCGCCGCCTCCCATTCATTGGGAAACTGCTTTAGCTCATCTCTTCTTGATCACTTCATCTTTCAAATCAATATAAAATGTCTTTTGATTAAAGCTGCAGTAGGAAATCTGATCAATTTCATGATAGCCCCTTTTGGCAAGCTCATCTTTCAGCCACTGTTCATTTTGATTAATTTGCTTCAGATGATCGTGCTGTACAACACCATCTGCAATAAGTGGCAGCTCAAGCGCTCCGTGTGTGTGCTTGTTTTCTTTTTCAACGACCGCAAGCTTTCCGGATGGCTCTAAAATGGCGTAAGAGACATCCTGAATGCTATCGATGTTGTTTTCTCTTAATTGAATAAGCAGGTCATCAAAATTGTATCGCTGTTTTCTCATCGCCCCCTCGTCGATTTTCCCATTGATGATGAGCAGGGCCGGTTTGCCGTCTAGAAAGCGCCGGACACCTTGGAATTTCAATGAGAGGTAGGCGAGTGTGATTTGAATGAAGGTTAACAGCAGGATCGGCCATACCGTATGTAACATGTGATCTTCGACTTCTTCTATGGCGAGAACTGCAATTTCTGCGATCATCATAAAAATGACAAGATCTAAAATACTCAATTCGCCAATTTCTCTCTTGCCCATTAACCGAAAAATAAACCAAACAAGAAAATATAAAATGATTGTTCTCATGGAGATAATCAAGATGTCCTGCATGTGATGTAAACCTCCTTCTCCACCATAGCTTGTGTCAAAACACTTTATTTATGTAGAAAAGAAAGCCTCTGTTTTTATCGTGAGAAACATGTCTATTTTTTCTTCATGGTGAATACATTTTAGTAAAAGACAAGCTTCGGTCAATTGGAGAGGAGACGAATCACATGCAGGAAACGAAACAAATCGGAAAAGGGATTTTATCCGGCTTAATGGCCATTTTTATCGTGATGATTGTCACAAGTTTACTTGTATCGCTCATGCTTACCTTCACAAGTATGCAGGAATCATCGTTTAAATGGATGATTATGATTTTGTCCTTTGTGGCACTTTTATTAGGAGGGATCATTTCTGGAGGAAAAGCAAAGGAGCGCGGCTGGCTCATTGGCGCGATCACTTCTATGATCTTTTCTCTCACTGTATTCTTATTTCAATATTTAGGGTTTGGAGAAACCTTTTCACCAGAGCAGTTTATCTATCATGGGGCATTTCTAGGGATTTGTATGCTGGGCGGAATGATTGGCGTCAATCTTCGAGGCAAATAAAAAAAGAGCGAATCATATCGCTCTTTTTTTATGGCTATGTATCGGAGGATTAACCTTTGTCAGCTAATTCTCTAATAGCACGTCGATCGAAAGTTAAACGGTTGTTCTCGCTAGTTTTGATGACCACTTTTGATTCATCAATGTAGTCGATTTCACCGTGTAAACCACCGATTGTGACGATTTTATCGCCTTTTGATAAAGATTGCTGCATCTGACGCACAGCTTTTTGTTGCTTTTGCTGTGGACGGATTAACAAGAAGTAAAGCACAGCAAACATGACAACAATCATAATGATTGAACCCATACCACCATCCATTCTATTTCACCCCTTTCTAAAGCATTATAAAGCCTTTCGTTTATGCGTTAAAAGTTTTTCGCATTCGGTTCGTTAAAGCCATAACGTTCAAAAAACTCTTCTTTAAAATCACCTAAACGATCCTCACGGATAGCTTCTCTCACTTGCTCCATTAATTTTAACAGAAAATGAAGATTATGATAAGTTGTTAATCGAATTCCGAACGTTTCATTTGTTCGGATTAAATGTCTAATATAGGCGCGTGTGTAGTTTTTACATGTGTAGCAGTCACAATTTTCATCGATTGGTCTGAAATCACGCTCATATTTTGCATTTTTCACAACAAGACGTCCTTCGCTTGTCATCAAGGTGCCGTTTCTTGCAATTCGCGTCGGCAATACGCAGTCAAACATATCTACACCGCGAATGGCACCGTCAATTAAGGAATCTGGTGAGCCGACACCCATTAAGTACCTTGGCTTGTCTGCCGGTAACAATGGCGTTGTGAACTCCAGTACACGGTTCATCACATCTTTTGGTTCACCAACAGATAAGCCTCCGATGGCGTAGCCTGGGAAATCAAGTGAAACCAGATCTTTTGCACTTTGTTTACGAAGCTCTTCGTATTCTCCGCCTTGGACAATTCCAAACAGCCCTTGATCCTCTGGACGCTGGTGCGCTTCTAGACAGCGCTCTGCCCATCTGCTTGTCCGCTCCACAGAACGTTTCATGTAGTCGTACTCTGCTGGATATGGCGGACATTCATCAAATGCCATCATAATATCAGAGCCAAGCGCATTTTGGATGTCCATGGCCTTTTCAGGAGAAAGGAACAGCTTGTCTCCGTTTAAGTGATTACGGAAGTGGACGCCTTCTTCTTCAATTTTTCTAAATTCACTCAAAGAGAATACTTGGAATCCGCCTGAATCGGTCAGAATCGCTCGATCCCAGTTCATAAATTTGTGCAGCCCGCCTGCTTCTTTCACAATGTCATGACCCGGACGGAGCCATAGGTGGTACGTATTGCTTAAGATGATGCCTGCATCCATTGCCTTTAGTTCTTCAGGTGCCATCGTTTTGACTGTAGCCAGTGTACCTACCGGCATAAATACAGGTGTTTCAAAGGAGCCGTGCGGTGTATGAACGCGTCCTAGTCGTGCACCTGTTTGTTTGCATGTTTTAATGAACTCATAACGTATCGGTAATTGCGACAAAAATGAGCCCTCCTGTCTTTGTTGTATGATGTTATTGAATCAGCATGGCATCGCCAAAGCTGAAGAATCGGTATTCCTCTTTTACAGCCTCATTGTACGCTTTTAGTACATGCTCTCGTCCAGCTAATGCGCTGACAAGCATGATTAACGAGGATTTTGGCAGATGGAAATTCGTGATCATGCCATCAATGGCCTTGAATGTATAGCCAGGGTAAATAAAGATTGACGTCCAGCCGCTTGACGCTTTGAATTCGCCGTCATGCGCACTTGCAATGGTTTCGAGCGTTCTCGTTGACGTTGTCCCAACTGAAATAATCCGTCCGCCTTCCTTGCGAACGCGATTGAGCTCTTCAGCTGTTTCTTCATTCATTTCGTAAAACTCTGCGTGCATTTCGTGTTCTTCAATACGTTCTGCACTGACCGGACGAAAAGTACCAAGCCCCACGTGCAGTGTAATGAAAGCTATATGCACACCTTTTGCTTTCAGCGCATCCAGCAGCTCGTTTGTAAAGTGAAGACCAGCAGTTGGAGCAGCAGCGGAGCCAACCTCTTTTGAATACACCGTTTGATAGCGTTCACGATCGTCCAGCTGCTCTTTAATATAAGGAGGCAGCGGCATCTCACCGAGGGATTCAAGTACTTCATAAAAAATGCCTGTATACTGAAACTTAACTTTTCTTCCGCCATGTTCCATCTCTTCTGTACATACCGCTTGAAGCCGTCCATCACCAAATGTGATAACCGTTCCTTTTTTCACCCGTTTGGCTGGTTTTACAAGTGTTTCCCAGTTGTCTCCCTCCTCTTGTTTTAATAGAAGAAGTTCAACTTTTGCACCTGTATCCTCTTTCATTCCAAACAAACGTGCCGGCAGAACGCGTGTATTGTTTAAAACGAGACAATCACCCGTTTGAAAATAATCGGTGATTTGTGAGAATGTATCATGTGTCATCGCACCCGTTTGTTTGTTTAAGACCATCAGTCTTGATGCATCTCGTTTTTCAAGCGGCACTTGTGCAATCAATCTTTCTGGTAAATCAAAATCAAATAGTTCTAGCTTCATTTCCTTCACCTATTCTGTAGTTAACTAGTTAACGTTATTTCATCCGTCCAAAGATATTAAGTAATATGGTTAGCACAATGCTAATGGCAATGCATGTGATCACAGGAAAAAAGAACGTCACATTTCCTTTTTTCACAAAAATATCACCTGGAAGCTTACCAACCAATTGAAATACTAATCCTGCGGCAAAAAGGACACCACCTAAAATCATCAATATTTTAGGGAATTCAGTCACGAATCGGAACCTCCATTTGAAAATGTTCATACGCTTCTCTTGTGACGACCCGTCCTCTTGGTGTTCTTTGCAGGAAACCAATTTGCAGTAAATACGGTTCGTACACATCTTCAATCGTATGTGATTCTTCTCCAATTGTCGCTGAGATTGTATCAAGCCCTACAGGACCGCCTCTAAATTTTTCGATCATACTTAAAAGCAGCTTATGATCTATATGATCCAGACCAAGCCTGTCGACTTGAAGGCGCTCAAGGGCATCTTCCGCAATGTCCTCGGTAATCGCATGATTCCCAAGCACCTGCGCAAAATCTCTTACTCTTCTGAGCAGACGATTGGCAACCCTTGGCGTGCCCCGGGAACGTCTTGCGATCTCTTCGGCTGAGCGAAGATCGATCCCAATCTCAAACAGCTCGGCTGTTCTTGCCACAATGTGAGCCAAATCTCTTTGCTCATAGTATTCCAATCTTGCATGTACCCCAAACCTGTCACGAAGCGGTGCTGTTAAAAGCCCTACACGGGTCGTGGCACCTACAAGTGTAAATGGCGGTAAATCAAGCCGTACAGAGCGCGCTGTATCTCCCTTGCCAATGACGATATCTAAACAAAAATCCTCCATTGCCGGATAAAGCACTTCCTCAATTGAGCGCTGCAAGCGATGAATTTCATCTATAAACAACACATCACCTGGCTCAAGAGAAGTTAAGATTGCCGCCAAATCGCCAGGACGTTCAATCGCTGGTCCAGATGTTGTACGCAGCTGAACATTCATTTCATTGGCGATAATCGACGCAAGCGTTGTTTTCCCGAGTCCAGGCGGTCCATATAAAAGGACGTGATCGAGTGTTTCCTGCCTCATGCGGGCAGCTTCAATAAACACACTGAGGTTATCTTTTACTTTTTGCTGACCGATATATTGGCTAAGTGTCTGTGGCCGCAGACTTTGCTCAATGGCTGATTCATGGTTGTCTGCTTCAGTTGAGACGAGCCGTTCATCCATGAGACATCACCCTATTTCAACATTTTTTGTAAAGCTTTTTTCACATATTGATCGGTTGTGAGATTCTTTTCTTCTTTTAATAATGGAAGAACCTTTTTAATTTCACGATCACCGTATCCAAGAACATGTAAGGCTTCAAGCGCTTCGTCTAATGCCGTTTGCTGCGTTTCGACCTGAATATGGTCCTCGTGATTAAATAGGTTGCCAATCATTTCCGGTACGACATCGGCTAGCTTTCCTTTTAGATCGAGAATGATTTGGCGAGCTGTCTTTTTGCCAACACCAGGGAACTTAATCAGGAACGCTTCATCTTCACGTTCTATCGCTGAAATGACAGCGCCAGGATCACCGGAAGCAAGAATCGCTAGAGCCCCCTTCGGCCCAATCCCCGTGACATTTAACAGTTTTGTGAACAGCGCTTTTTCTTCTCGCGTTTGAAATCCATATAACGAAAAAGCGTCTTCCTTTATGTAATGATACGTATAAATCGTTTCTTGTTTGTTTACTTGATAGATAAACGGGTTTGGGGTATAGACTTGATATCCCACTCCGCCGTTTTCAATGACAACATATTGCGGGCACACATAATCAATGGTCCCTTTTACAAACTCTATCACCGTTTTCACCTCTTTGACTGTTCTTCATTGTAACATAAATCGAGAAGAAAACCGCAATAAAAGTTAACATACGTTCGCTCAATGCATTTTTACGATAAAACCACGAAAAACAGCTTACGGCCTTCACACCAGCAAGCTGTTACACGCTTTAAAACGATATTTCATTTCGGTAAGGCTTCATGACTTCAAGCACATGCTCAAATTCATCCTTTGTTCGAAAAGGAATGCCTTGCTCAAGCTGCTCCTCCACATGACTTTCTAAACGGGACGTATCAATTTGAAAAAAGAGATGAATAGGCTCCGCCCAGCCGTCAGGCCTTCCATGAAACGTAGAAATCACACCGTCCTCTGATAATCCGATATATCCATTTGCTTTACTTAATGGAGAGATATCATCAATTTGCTTTCTAAAAAGCGCAAAATCCTCTCTCTGTTCTACTAGCGTCCAGCCTTTATACTGTGCCCAGAATGTGTCTTTGTCTTCTAATGATGCCCGGTGTCTTTCAATACTCACATCTCCGTCTAGATAGACTTTTTCAAGCTGCACGGTGATAGAGTTTGACTGCTTTTGCAAGTGTTCTTTTCCTTCCATATCCGCAGCGAAAAAAAGCACACTTGTCATGATAAGTCCTGTAACGAAACATTTCATCTTCACTTTCACTATTTACACCTCTTTAGAACATGAGATCGATGCATGACATATGTAGTTTGACCCATTTTTCTAAACATTAACCAAATCGATGAATGAATATATGGGAAGAGTCTTTCGTTGTATCCTTCATTCGTAAATGGTATGTTTTATACAATCCATTGCTTTTCGAATGACTCGGTTTTTTCATCATTCGTTTTTCAGCCGCATAAACTGAAACCAAAGAAGGTGAAGTCAATGTCAGATGTTAAAAGATTAGCCGAATCGATTCAGTATCATGAAGATAAACGTCTTCATAAGCTTGCCTTTAAACCGGCAGAGCTTGAACTGTGCGGCAAAGGAAGAAGTGCCTATGTCTTTTCATACAAAAAAGACGGCAAGAAAATGGCACTAAAAGTCTTTTTCCCTTCTTATCAACATATTGCCCGCAAAGAAGCCGCCATTTATGAAAAACTTTCTGGTTCGTCTTACTACCCTGAGATTTATGAATCTGGGGATCAGTATATTTTAATGGAATATATTAAAGGCTACACATTCTATGAATGCCTCACAAAGGGGATTCCTATTAAAAAACAAATGATTGAACAAGTCGATGATGCGCTAGAAGAAGCACGCGAGAAAGGATTGAATCCTTCTGATATCCATCTGCGGAATCTGATCTTAACAAAGGAAGGCCAGGTCAGGGTCATCGACGTAGCCCGTTTCACACAAACAAAAGCATGCCATCAATGGAATGATTTAAAAGCCGCTTACGCTTATTATCAAAAACCTTTTTTCCCTAAAAAAGCACCGCGTCTATGGCTTGAAGTGATTGCTTATTTGTATAAAAAGAACTGGCTGTCCCGCGGTCAGCTTAATAATCGAAATGATTTTTCTGCATAATGAAAGCCGCTCAGAGAGAGCGGCTTTCTGTTTTAATCTGTTTCTACGTGGATGCTATTCACATTTAATAAGTTAATGATTTCATTATTCAGCTTAAACCAATGATTAGCTTCTTCAATTTTCTTATACACATCATAGGTAGCTGGGCGTTTTAGCTCGAAATCAAGCACTTCCCCATTGTTCATATGAAATGTTACCTTAAATACTTTCATCATAAGATCACCTTCCACTCTTTCTTGTTAGCTGGCCAAATAGATCGGCTCTTTTCATTCATTCTCTATTCAACTCGTTTCCCCTCCTTCTTTCCTTTCAAACACAAGAAGTTTAAATTTTGTTTAAATTCAAACAACATCTCTATCCCTCTGCTTTGCAAAGAAGTATATTATTTAAAAAGGAGGCTGTCTTCATGAAACGGCAAAAGAAACGAACATCTCCCGAAAGACAAACCGTCTTTTTTCATTTAACAGATGCCCTCATTCCGAGTTTGGACATGATGGTACTTGCATTAAAAGCATTTTTCCACCTCTTAAGAAAAGCCTTTTCCGCCATCTGATAAAACCCCGCACAACATATGTGCGAGGTTCTTTTTTTAGGATGAATAAATTTGACTTCCTTGGCTGATAAACTCCTTCGCCTTCTTCTCCATCTCTCTTTTCACTTCTTCTGATTGATTGCGAATATCATGGGAAATTTTCATACTGCAAAACTTCGGTCCGCACATCGAGCAAAAATGGGCAGTCTTAGCGCCTTCCGCAGGCAATGTTTCATCATGGAACGCCATAGCTCTTTCTGGATCAAGTGACAGGTGGAATTGGTCACGCCACCTAAATTCAAACCTCGCTTTCGATAAAGCATCATCGCGCTTTTGAGCAGCAGGATGTCCTTTTGCTAGATCAGCGGCATGTGCGGCAATTTTATAGGCAATCACACCTTCTCTCACATCTTCTTTGTTCGGCAGACCTAAATGCTCTTTTGGCGTCACATAGCATAGCATCGCTGTTCCATACCAGCCGATCATGGCCGCACCGATGGCGGATGTAATGTGATCATATCCCGGGGCAATATCTGTTGTAAGAGGCCCTAACGTATAAAATGGTGCCTCTTTGCAAATCTCCATTTGCTTGTCCACATTCTCTTTGATTTTATCCATCGGAACATGTCCAGGCCCTTCAATCATCACCTGTACATCATGTTTCCAAGCGATCTCTGTCAATTCACCTAACGTTTCAAGCTCTGCAAACTGCGCCTCATCATTGGCATCAGCAATCGAGCCTGGTCTCAGACCGTCTCCAAGTGAAAAAGCAATATCATACGTTTTCATAATCTCACAAATGTCTTCGAAGTGGGTATAGAGGAAATTCTCTTGATGATGGGCAAGACACCACCTTGCCATAATGGCACCGCCTCTTGAAACAATTCCGGTCACCCGATCGACTGTCAGCGGAATATACCTTAACCTCACGCCCGCATGAATCGTGAAGTAGTCTACTCCTTGCTCTGCTTGTTCAATTAATGTGTCTCTGTACACGTCCCACGTCAAATCTTCTGCCACTCCATTTACTTTTTCAAGCGCCTGATAAATGGGAACGGTTCCTACTGGGACTGGGCAATTCCGTATGATCCATTCTCTCGTTGTATGAATGTCCTTTCCTGTAGACAGGTCCATCATGGTGTCTGCACCCCATCTGATCGCCCATGTCATCTTTTCTACCTCTTCATCAATGGATGATGTCACAGCTGAATTGCCAATATTCGCATTGATTTTGACGTGAAAATGCCTTCCAATAATCATCGGTTCACTTTCAGGATGGTTAATATTCGCTGGAATGACTGCTCTTCCGCTGGCTACCTCCTCTCTCACAAACTCAGGGCTTAGCTCTTCTCTTAACGCGATAAACTCCATTTCAGGCGTAACAATACCTTTTTTTGCATAATGCATTTGCGTCACACAGGCACCTTGTTTTGCGCGGAGCGGCTCATGATGAAAATCAGTATGAACATGATGAAAGGACTCTTTTTCCTTAGAACGATATCCGTTATCTTCTGGTTTCACATGGCGCCCTTCATAGCTTTCTGTATCCCCTCTTTCTTCGATCCATGCTGCCCTAAGGCGTTTTAATCCCTTAGTGACATCAATATGGGCTCTCTCATCGGTGTACGGTCCACTCGTATCGTACACACGAATCGGTTCATTTTGAATGTTCCCCGCCTGTGTCACAGTTTTTGAGAGGGCAATCTCCCTTTTTGGCACTAAAATGTCAGGTCTTGATCCTTTCTCATACACCTTTCGGCTGCCGTCAAAGCTTGATAATAAGGATTGAGTTGTTGGGGTATTTTTCTTTTCTTTCATTTGCTGTTCTCTCCTTCTCTTCTTGTCACCGGACAGGATGGAATCAGCACCAGCAAAAAAACCAGGCTCTATGAACAGAACCTGGTTTCGTCGACAGAAATAAACATGAATGTCATTCATATGACCCATGTATCATCTTCAACTTCCCCACGCTGGTACGAGCCAGATCAGGTCCAAAGGGTTAAGAAGCATACACTTCTCTCTCAGCCCAACTGCGGGCACCCCTAGTCACATTTATTGATTTCCACAACAGTGTAGCATAGAGATGCCATGAAAAAAAGAAGTTTTAGGAAAATAGTTCCTTTCCACTACAAAAGAGATACAGCAAGCTTGATATGCACCTTTATATACATCATCTCTCCCAATCATTTCGATAAAATATGAAATAATCATTGATCCTTTTCTCCTATTATGTATAGTTAATCTAAACTGAGAATTTTTATACAAATTTTCCCAAAGGAAGTTCTAGTCGATTGCAAACATTTCTCGCATTTATCGTCGTAGGATTGTCAATTCCTCTGCCAGTTGGAGCGATCACGGTTGAAATGACAAAAAGGGATTAAAAAACGGATTCTTTATGGATGCTGAATTTGCTCAGTTTTTATCACTGCCATTTGTCCAAATCCCGCTCTGGCTGATCGGAGCAGTATTCTTAATAATTCGGATCAAGACATCCATTTAGCTGGCGAAAAAGTCAATAAATCATTCGCAAAAACGTACAGAAACGGCTTGCTTGTCGCGGTATCCCCTGGAAACCTTGTGTTCTGGGTTTCTGTATTCGGTGCTGTACTGGCAGATGCATATCCAAAAACAGATTCATCTGAATTTATGCTGGCTTCAGGCGGTATTTTGGCAGGGATTCTCCTTCATGACATCGGTCTTCTCCCCCTTGTATCCTTAACAAGAAAGGTATTTTATTACTTGGATTTGGCTGTTTCTTTAACGATTTTTATACAAGCATCAAGGGTTATTTTTAAGAAAAGGCTAAAGTTCTTGAGGAACTTTAGCCTTTCTTATTCTCCAACCTATCGAGTCATGCCTGTTTGGCCTGTTTCAAATTGTGTTCTTCTCATATCTCTAAAGCGTGTGAAAGCACCCTCGTCTTTAATGACTTGGACAGCTCTTCCATCTGCATAACGAGTCGCTGCTTCTTCAACTTGTGATACGCCCTCTGACGTCAAACGTCCATCTGATTTAATGGCAATATACACATTTTCATCTGTCACCATCACCTGTGAGTCTGCAACGTGGTTCATTTTATTGACACGGTTGGCAATTTTTCTTGAACGCTGGACGTTCTCTTGTTTATCGTAGCCAGAGAACGACATTTGGTTATGATAGTTCATATCTCCATGACTGTAGCGTCCATCTCCACCTGCGAGAGGCATTCGATCATCGGCTTGAGGACGGGTGCGATAATCAACATTCGTTGTGTTCCCACCGTTCATCCCCTCCATGAGTTCAGAAACTGGCCCTTGATGATCTTGATTATTGTCAGCCGCACGGTTATTCGAATGATATCCGACTGGCTGACCTGATTGATTATGACGTGTATCTACACCTGCATTATCATTTGTACCACATGCCGTTAACCCAATAGGAAGAAGCACTAATGCGATCGTTTTTTGCCATTTTTGTCTCAAACGAAAAACCCCCTGTACAAATTCAATCTCATGAGCGCGAAACAGGCTCTGTTTTAGCATGTACAGTTTGGGAAAAAATCAAGCTGTCAGTTATAAACAAAAAAAGGAACGATTGAGATCGTTCCTTCCAGATTGTTAAAATGATCTTTATTTTAGCCCTTTGTCTCTTTTTCAGCGTGATAGAAAACCTTTGCAGTCTAGGAAGGGCGAGCACCGGAGCGGAGCGAATTTGACATTCGTGAGCACCGGAGCACAGCCCTGACAACGAATGCGAGGGTTTGTCTACACGCTGAAAGGAACGATTGAGATCGTTCCTTCTGTCATTCCTCTTCTTCGTCTTCTTCTGGTCTTGCAAAAACAGATTGACCTGGATATGGCTGCATATAAGGCTGAGCTGGAAAAGCCCCCATTTGGCCATAAGGAACAGGATTCGGATAATGTCCTGGCCACGGCTGATGCTGCTTCATGCCATCATCACATCCGCAGTCTTCCTTGCCATAAGCTTCATTTGAAACGTTTGGATAAAAGCCTTGATTCACGTTCGCATTGGCATTTGGGTGCATATGGTGGTGCCAGTGATGCCCGTCGTTTGCATGATGTTCATAATGTTCCCCGTAATAAGCTGGCGCTTGATACGCAGGATAATACGGCTGAGCTGGGTATGGATATGGCATCATGTGATGGTGATAATATGGCTGGACAGGATAACAAAGACCTGAACCTGGTAAAATTGGCGATGCTGGCACCATTTGTTGCGGGTATGGATACATTGCCGGCATGTAATGTCCATGACCAAAACCATAATAAGGATCATATGAATCATGATGCTGGTGATGGTGATGATGCTCTTTATTCTCAGCCATTCCTCCTACCGCTGCGCCTCCAACATTCGGCATTTGCGGGAAATTAGGAAGGTTTGGGTAATTGCTTTGCTCCATATCTTTTCCCTCCTCCTTTTGATGCGGAATATGAATAAACGGATCATACCCCTTTGCCACTTCATCTTTTAGATGGCCTTTATTTTCATCATAAAAATGGTCCTTGTTATTTTTATGGTCCTTATTTTCATGATGAAAATGTTCCTTGTTATCTTTATGGTCCTTATTTTCATGATGAAAATGTTCCTTATTATCTTTATGGTCCTTATTTTCATGATGAAAATGTTCCTTGTTATCTTTATAGTCCTTGTTTTCATGATGAACATGATCTTTGTGATCCTTTTTGTCATGAACATGATCTTTCTTTTCATGAACGTAATCTTTTTTCTCATGATGTTCTTTTTTGGGAGGAGGCGTGAATGGCTGGTAGAGATTGGTCTGATAATAGTTCACATCGACTTGTGGAAAAACTGGATGCTCGATCTTTGGCACTGGCGGTACATAAGGTACCGGTTCATTTGGCTTTTCTTTCGGCTTCGTATCTTGCACTTGCACGACATCTTTTGGCTTTTCTTTCACATACGGATGTTCTTTCGGCTTTGGCATTTCTTTTGCTTTGTGATGATCTGTTTTTACAGGAACACCACTAGATGGAATCTTGATCTTCATACCCGGCATGATCAAATCTGGGTTACTGAGTTGTGAATTTAGTTTTTTCAATTCTTGAAAGTCGACTCCGTATTTCTTTGAAATTTTCCAAAGGGAGTCTCCTTTTTGCACAATATGAATTTTCAACGTTTTCCCCTCCTATGCAAAACGTGAACGTAACGGTTATGTCAGAAGTACAATATGTTTCACCATAAATTTATGCCTATTTACAAGCCGATATGATAAAAACTTGTTTTCTGATAGGAGGGGCTGATTTATTATTTAATGGCGAGCATTTTATTCAGTGCAAGTAAAGCCTCTTTGGTAATGTCTTCATTGACCTGAATCAAACCGACCGGATCACCTTTATCAATGCTTTCTAGTGACCATAACAAATGAGGAAGATCGATCCGATTCATGGTCAAACATGGACACATATCCGGATTGAGGGATTCAATTTGTTTATCTGGATGCTGATCGATTATCCGCTTGACTAAATTCATCTCTGTTCCAATCGCCCACTTGCTTCCTGCTGGCGCTTCCTTAATCGTATCAATAATAAATTTCGTGGAACCGGCAAGATCAGAAGCCCTGACGACTTCATGCGTGCATTCTGGATGGACAAGGATTTGAATGTCACGGTCTCTTTTTCTCGTTTCTTCAATATTCCGCACCGTAAATTTCTCATGGACAGAGCAATGGCCTTTCCATAAAATCATCTTGATGCGAGAAAGCGGCTGATCGGTGATGAGCTTTTCTTCTATTTGATCCCAGACAGCCATTTCTTCTAGTGAAATGCCTAAATCGAATGCCGTATTACGCCCTAAATGCTGATCAGGGAGAAACAGAATCCGCTCTTTTTGTGTGAGCGCCCACTCCAGCACTTTTTTAGCGTTTGACGATGTAACAGTCGCCCCGCCATGCTTGCCGACAAATGCTTTAATATCCGCTGTTGAGTTGACATACGTGAGCGGTAGGATCGTATCTCCAAACAGATCAGTGAGCTGCTCCCATGCTATATCCGTTTGCTTCATGTTCGCCATATCAGCCATTGAACAGCCTGCTCTCATATCTGGCAATAGGACCTTTTGATTCTTAATTGACAGCATATCTGCCGTTTCAGCCATGAAGTGAACACCGCAAAACACAATGTACTCAGCCTCCTGATTGTCCGCGGCTATTTGTGCAAGCTGCAGTGAATCGCCTGTTGCATCTGCAAATTGGATGACTTCATCCTTTTGATAATGATGCCCCGGTATAAAAAGCTTTGATCCAAAGGCCCGTTTAATGTCTAACACACGCTGCTTCATCTCATCAACAGAGCGGTGTTTATATTCTTCTGGCATCATGGCTGCATGTTGATTTGCGAGTACATCAAGCAGTGACATGAGTTGTTCCTCCTTTATGACTGAATTCCATATTCATACTAAAATCAAATGCTGGAGCAGAATGTGTCAAAAAACCAAGTGAAATAAAGTCGACACCTGTCCCCCTGTAACTTGGCAATGTCTCTAACGTGATGCCTCCTGAAGCCTCCGTCAGAATTGTCTCCGGCGTCATTTGTTTAAAACGTTTCACTTCGTCTGGAGAGCAGTTGTCAAACATGATGACATCGGCTTTTGCATCAATGGCTTCCATTAGCTGCGTTTCTGATTCAATTTCTACTTCAATTTTCACCATATGACCGGCATATGCTCTTGCTTTATCTACAGCTTCACGAATAGAGCCGCATGCGGCAATATGATTATCTTTAATCATCACTCCATCTGATAAGCCGAAGCGATGATTCTTTCCGCCTCCTGTCTTCACAGCGTATTTCTCTAACATGCGCAAGCCGGGAGTCGTTTTTCTCGTATCACAAATCGTAATCGACGGATCCGCTAATCGCTGCACCGCTTCATGTGTTAATGTGGCGATACCTGTCATGCGCTGCAAAACATTCAAAATGACCCTTTCTCCTTTTAATAAGTCGCTGACCGGCCCCTTTATTTTCGCCAGCACAGCGCCTGAATGAATCCAATCACCTTCCTCAAAAAACAACTCAGCTTGAATCTGTTCATTCAGCAGGCGGTACCCTATGTCAATGACTTGAGAACCTGCCAATACACCCGATTGTTTTGCGATGATGTATGCTGTTCCTTTCTTTTCTCCAAAAATGGCATCAGCTGATACATCTCCAAAGCCAATATCTTCTGTGAAAAAATGAGTCATCATTTGTTTTAACTGTAAACGTTCCATTTGGCACCGATCCTTTCATTTTTCATCATATGAATGTGGCCTTTTTCATGGACAATCTGCATGCCCCGCCACAAAGCATCATTCCGATTTGGATAATCCATTCGAAAATGGCCGCCTCTGCTTTCTGTACGAAGTAATGCAGACTTCACAAGGCAAATCGCTAATGCCCATTGATTGCTTAATTCGATCTGTTCACTTGTGATATTCTTCACATTCGTTTGCTGATAAGGGACTTGCTGTAATACTTGAAGCAAGGCCTTTAGCCCTTTTTCGTCTCTTACAATTGCGGCATATGTCATCATCCATTGTCTCAACTGATCCTCTGAAATCGCTGGGACGGACCATACTTCTTGAATAGAAAAAGATGGGACTATTTTTTTCTGTTTAGGTACCTGTTCAATTCTCCGTGCCGCTTTGTGTCCTAAAACGAGACCTTCCAAGAGAGAATTACTCGCTAATCGGTTCGCTCCGTGTAAGCCTGTACAGGCCGCTTCTCCGATAGCAAAAAGAGATGGAACAGTGGTTTCTCCATATTCATTCACGCAGATTCCGCCCATTAAAAAATGCATACCAGGGGAAACTGGGAGCCTGCCGCTTGCCATATCGACACCTGCCCGCTGACACATCGCATTAATTGCTGGAAAACGAGCTGAAAAATGTGGAATCTCGCGGATATTGAGATACAGATCATGACCTAATTGCTGCTCATGAAAAATAGCTCTAGCGACCACATCTCTAGGCGCTAATTCAGCTTGTGGGTGAATGCCTTTCATCATCCTCCTGCCTGTTTCATCTTCTAAATAGGCTCCCTCTCCCCGGACTGCCTCTGAAACGAGACCGACTGCTTTTCCAGCGATCGTCAAGAGGGTGGGGTGGAATTGAACAAATTCAAGATCTGCTAATTGTGCCCCGGCTCGATAGGCCATCATCAGTCCGTCTCCTGTTACAGAAGGGTCATTTGTGTTTGTTTCATATAGGGAGCCGCAGCCGCCCGTGGATAAAACAACTGCATCTGCGGTCATGGTATGGACGTGTCCTTTCTCATCTTTCCACACCACCCCTATGCAGGTTCCTTCATGGACCAATAGATCAATGACATGGTGATATTCGTATAAATGAATATGTGAGCCAAGCTGACTTTTTAAATACTGCACGAGGGTTTTGCCTGTTTGGTCTCCTCCTGCATGCAAAATGCGATGAGCCGTATGTGCCCCCTCTTTACCTAATTGCGGCTCGCCCGTCTCCGTCTGATCAAATGGACAGCCTTCTTCTACGAGCTGCTCCACCAATTGCTTTCCACGACTTACGATCTCTTGTACCGCCCTCTCATCATTGTGATCACAGCCGGCAGCTAATGTGTCTTGTACATGCTGATGAACTGAATCCTGTGCTGAAAAGGCAGCAGCGATTCCTCCTTGTGCAAGCATGGAATTACTAGAGGAAAATTGTTTTTTTGTCATCATGATAACTTGGCAGCTTTCTGAAATGGTTTTTGCAAAGGAAAGCGCTGCAATGCCTGATCCCACCACAATGACTTTTTTGATTGATGACACCTTCGCCCCTCCTGTCATTTACACCTGTCTTGACACATATCATTACACAACACTACAATAAATACAAGAAAAAATTTTCTCATAGGAGATGGATGGATTGGTTTATTTAGATTACGCAGCTTCTACACCTGTTTCAGAGGAAGCACTGCATGTTTTTCAGCAGCTAAGTCAAGATTGCTACGGGAATGCAAGCAGTCTTCATGATGCAGGTGGAAGAGCAAATGACATACTGACTTACAGCAGACAATCATTCGCTGCCATTCTTGAGGGCGAACCAGACGGCATCTACTTTACAAGCGGCGGAACAGAATCCAACCTTCTTGCGATTCAATCGATTGCAAATGGTCTGCCAGCACACAGGCAGCATGTCATCACAACTTCTGTAGAGCACCCTTCTGTTCATCATGCGGTTAGTAGCTTAGAGCGTCTTGGCGTGAAGGTCACAATCATTGAACCGAATCAAGATGGGATCATCACTAAGGACATTCTCAAAGAAGCATTATTGCCTGAAACAGGACTAGTATCTATTCAGCATGCTAATTCAGAAACAGGGATTATCCAGCCGCTTGCTGAATTAGCACCCCTTTTAAAAGAAAGGCACATACTTTTTCATACAGATGCCGTGCAAACATTCGGAAAGATTCGTGTGTCCATCAAGGAGCTTGGGGTTGATGCCGTTTCCATCTCTAGCCATAAAGTGTATGCACCTAAGGGCGCTGGTGCTGTCTATATGGGCGCACATGTTGCTTGGAAGCCTTTATATTCAGGTGCAGTTCAGGAAAATGGCTTCCGCCTTGGAACAGTGAACGTTCCATGCATCGGTGCTTTTGCTGCTGCGAGCGAACAATTGATGCTTAAGCTAGATGAGCAGCATCAACAGAATGAGCTGCTTCGTGATTATTTTCTTCAGCAGCTGAAAATGAGACAACTTCCTGTTCGTACACTTCAAAACAATGGCAATCGCCGCATGCTGCCTCATATTATTGGTTGTTTTTTTGAAGGGTTTGAAGGACAATATGTAATGTTAGCATGTAACCGGCATGGGATTTGTATATCGACTGGAAGCGCATGTGCTTCAGGTTATCATCATCCTTCCCCCGCTGTGAAGGCATTGCACATATCAGATCGTGATGCCCTTCAATTCATTCGACTATCATTTGGATCGAAGTCATCAAAAGAGGACATCGATCAGCTTTTGCATACATTTGAACAATTGCAAAAGGAGAAGAAAGGAGCATAAGACGTGGAGCAAGAGAGGAAACTCATTGGCGAAGAGAGAAGAAACGCCATTTTAGAGTGGCTGAAAGAAACAGATACACCGCTCACCGGAAGTTTTTTGGCTAAAAAGGCGGCTGTCTCTCGACAAGTCATTGTACAAGATATGTCACTATTAAAAGCAAAAAACGAACCCATTATTGCCACAAGTCAAGGCTATGTGTATATGGCACCGCAGCATGCGCCAGAAAGAGAAATTGAACAAATCATCGCCTGCAAGCATGATCCTGTTCGCACAGAAGAGGAACTGACCTTGATTGTAGACTTTGGTGTGACAGTGAAAGATGTGATCATAGAGCACCCTGTTTACGGTGAACTAACGGCCTCTATTCGCGTCAGTACTCGCAAGCAAGTAGCTGATTTCGTTCATCACATTTCTAACACGGGCGCCTCCTACTTGTCAGAACTAACAGACGGCGTGCATTTACATACACTCACTTCTTACAGTCAAAAGCAGCTTGACCAAGCCATTCAAGCGCTCGATGACGCTGGTTTTTTAATTAAAGACTAAAAAAATAGTGTCCTGCAAGGGACACTATTTTTCATTCGTTAGTTCATATGTTTGGTAGCTGCCGAGCAGTTTGACCTCACAGCCAATCGCTTCTAATTCCTGAATCGCGCCAGGGACAAGGACATCATCCATTTCTTTTTCTATATCTATAATAAATAAATAGTGTCCAAGACCTGTTTTTGTCGGACGAGATTCAATTTTTGACAAGTTGAGATTCCGCCAAGAAAAAGCAGATAACACGCGATGCAATGCACCTGATTGATCATCCTTTGGCAGACTGACCACAATGGTCGTTTTTGGCTTCGATGAGAACCCAGCATTCATTGGGAACGACGCCTTAGGATCTTTATGTAAAATAACAAAGCGTGTATGATTGTGCGGATAATCATGAATGTCTTTTTTTGCAATCGTTAAACCATACGTTTGTGCGGCAATTTCATTGGCAATGGCCCCAGCAGCCTCATCCGGATGCTCACTGATATATTTTGCTGCATAACCTGTTGATTCTACTGGACGATGCGGAATATCTGGGTACTGCTTTTTCAGAAATTGATGACACTGGGCAATCGCGTGCGGATGTGATTGGATCACATCTAATGTCTCCCAGCTTTCCGCTCTTGATGGGTGGACAAGCAAATGCTGCCGAATCGGTGCTGTCATTTCACCAACAATGGACAGCGCTTCCTCATGAATTAAATAATCAATCGTTAAGTTCACAGATCCTTCGAGTGCATTTTCAAGTGGAACGACCGCCAAATCTACTTCGCCTTTTGACACAGCATCCATACATTGCGGAATCGTTGCATAGGCACGCTGCACTGCATCTGTTGGAAAGCAAGAGCATACGGCCAAATGAGTAAATGTTGCCTCTGGTCCAAAATAACCTACAGTTAATTGCTTCATCTGCTATGATCTCTCCTTTTACGCCCCAGAACCTAGAATTTCAACTTTTTCGACAAATTCAAGTTTTCTTAATTGATTCATGACTGTATTGATATCATCTGCCATACCAGCCGTGCTAATGGATAGGGTGACATTCGCTCTTCCCTGCAGCGGAATCGTTTGGTGAATGGATAACACATTACAGCCAGAGTCCGCCACAATTTGAAGCAGCCTTGACAAAGCCCCAGACCGATCCTCAAGGTGGAAAAACAATGTGATGATCTGCTCTTTCACCATTGTATAAAATGGAAAAACAGCATCTCTGTATTTATAAAAAGCACTGCGGCTTAAATCCGCTTGTTGAACAGCATCGGCAACTGAATCCGCTTTTTTGCGATCGAGAAGCTTTTTGACTTCAAGCGTTTTTCGCATCGCATCTGGAAGGACATCCTCTCTTACTAAATAGAACGTTTCTTCTTTCACCTGTTTTCTCCCCTTTTAAAAACGGGAGAGCCCATGGACTGGACCCTCCTTTTGATCAATCAATAAATTCAAATTCAAATTCAAGCAGACGAATGATGTCGCCGTCTTTTGCACCACGCTCACGCAAGGCATCATCGACACCCATTCCGCGCAGTTGTCTAGAGAATCGTTTCACGGACTCATCTCTTGAGAAATCTGTCATCTTAAACAGTCGCTCAAGTGCTTTACCCGTTATGACAAACGTACCGTCAGGATCTCTTGTGATTTCAAATGGCGCGTCTCCCTCATCAAACCTGTACATCACGCGGTTATCAGACAGTTCCTCTTCATTATAGAGCGGGAATTCCGGTGTTGTTTCAAGCTGATTGGCGATTTCAAATAAAAGCTCACGAAGCCCTTCTCTTGTGATCGCACTAATTGGGAACACTTTATAGTCATCCGTTAATTTTTCTTTAAATGCCGCTAGATTGTCAGCTGCATCTGGCATGTCCATTTTGTTCGCTACAATGATTTGTGGACGCTCAGTTAATCTCATATTGTATTGCTCAAGCTCTTCATTAATCGTCACATAATCTTCGTACGGGTCACGTCCTTCAAGTGCTGACATATCAATGACATGGACAATAACCCGTGTCCGCTCAATGTGGCGTAAAAATTGATGACCTAAGCCAACGCCTTCGTGCGCTCCTTCGATCAGTCCTGGCAGATCCGCCATGACGAAGCTTCGGTTATCATCTGTTTCGACAACTCCTAGGTTCGGCACAAGCGTTGTGAAATGATAATCCGCAATTTTCGGTTTCGCAGAAGAGACAATTGAAAGCAGTGTCGACTTCCCGACACTTGGGAAACCAACAAGTCCAACATCTGCAAGTACTTTTAGTTCTAAGATGACGTCACGTTCTTTTCCCGGCTCACCGTTTTCAGAAAGCTGCGGTGCAGGGTTTGCCGGTGTTGCGAAACGTGAATTTCCACGTCCGCCTCGTCCGCCTTTTGCAATGACTGCCCGCTGTCCATGCTCTGTTAAGTCAGCGAGTACTTGTTCCGTCTCTGCATCTGTCACGACCGTACCGGGCGGAACTTTGACAATCATTTCTTCCGCATTTCGGCCATGCTGGTTTTTACTCATTCCATGCTCGCCGCGATCCGCCTTAAAATGGCGCTTATAACGAAAGTCCATCAACGTTCTGAGTCCTTCGTCTACTTCAAATACAACATCTGCACCATTTCCGCCGTCGCCGCCAGCTGGTCCGCCTTTTGGCACATATTTTTCACGACGGAACGCCACCATACCGTTTCCGCCGTCACCGCCTTTAACATACACTTTAACCTGATCTACAAACATAACTTCCTCCGTTTCTCTGCATCACATATCTCGTTCTTGCCTCAAACAAAGCTCAATCATGGACTCATGACTTGTCACATGAAATTGAGCTACACTCATACATGGATAGTTTGCGTCATGAAACGCATTTAACGCATCCAAACTTGTTAATTTTCCTTTGAAATCAAAATATAAGACCACATCATTCTCTTCTTGATCTGTTTGGAACGTGACCGTTAAATGATTTTCAGTTTTTTGGCAAACTGATTGATCGAATATCGAAAACAACTCCTGTGATACCGTTAGCAGCTGCGATTCATATGCTGATAAGTCTCGGGTTTCACCAAGCACTTCATATTCTAGGGTGATAAAATGCGACTCCCAATTAAATGTTAGAAAGTAATAGGCCAATTGGGGAATTTTTAAATTTGAGAGTTTGGATTCATGCTGTGCTTCAATGACCATTTCTTCTATAATTTCAAACACCCGGTCATATTTTTCTAATGTCAAGTTTCCCTTAATCAGCTGCAATTTATTCATCCAGTCGTGTCTTGAACGACTGAGCAGATAGATCAATTCATTTGTTAATGCAACGTGAGTTAATTTTTCGTTTTGTTTACTTGGTATCTCTTCCATTATCGCACTCCCAATCGTTTGGTCTCTCTTTTAGGAGTCTTATCATCACTATGTCTCCCTGAATTATAACAGAGAAGACAGCATAGAAAAACACTAGTTATGTGAGGAAAGGTTGTTTTTTCTGATCTATAGGAGAAAATGAGGCAAAGTCAGCAAACGTTCTTTGATATTTATGGAGTGCATCTTCTTTTATCATCTTCGATACTACTTGTAAAAAGTGAAAAAAACTCCAGTCAATGACCGGAGTTTTTAGCAATTATTGTGCCGCAGGATATACGCTCACTTTTTTACGGTCACGACCGAAACGTTCGAATTTAACCGTTCCGTCGATTTTAGCGAAAAGAGTGTCGTCGCCTCCGCGTCCAACGTTTTCACCTGGATAGATTTTCGTTCCACGTTGACGATAAAGGATAGAACCACCAGTTACGAATTGACCATCAGCACGTTTAGCGCCTAAACGTTTAGACTCAGAGTCACGTCCGTTCTTTGTAGAACCTACCCCTTTTTTAGATGCGAAAAATTGAAGATCTAATCTAAGCATGAAGTTCACCTCCTATTTTTTTGTAGATATTCTCACATAATCGTGATAATCTCGTTCGATTGTCTCTAAGGAAACGACCATGCCTTCTAAAAGCAGCTGGGCTTTTTCAAAGGATACTGGATCTGTATCAGCTGGCAATTCAAAAGAGAAATAGCCGCCTTCTTCACCAATATCGAGCAGTGGATCCATTCCTGTCAGTGCAATAATTGAATTGACTGAGCCGAAAACAACAGCAGATACACCTGCACAAACGAGATCCTGACCTTTTTCAGCAAACTCGGCATGTCCAGTCATCTGAAAAGACGTAATGCTTTCATCTGCTGCCGACCGAGTAATGGTTGCTTTGATCATATCACTCACACGCCTTAAGCGTTGATTTTTTCGATAACAACTTTAGTGTAAGGTTGACGATGACCTTGTTTCTTGTGGTTGTTTTTCTTCGGTTTGTACTTGAACACAGTAATTTTCTTACCGCGACCTTGTTTTTCAACTTTAGCCGTTACTGTTGCTCCAGCAACTGAAGGGTTACCCACTTTGACAGTGTCTCCGCCGACAAACAATACGTTTTCGAAAGTTACTGTTTCACCTGCTTCAGCAGCTAGTTTTTCAACATAAACAGTTTGACCTTCTTCAACTTTTACTTGTTTACCACCAGTTTCGATAATTGCGTACATCTCTGCACCTCCTAATAAACTCAGACTCGCCGAATACAGGGGGCCTTAGGCTCTTTACACCTGCTTCGCGCGGTTGTAGCACGGGTGCTACATATCCATAACATTAAAAAATATATCAAATTAGACGCAGAATGTCAACGTATTTTCATCACTAGTACGGCAAAAGGAGCTCTTCCATTGAGGAGGTGGTTCTTCGATCTGAAAAATACGCATGGAGCAGTTCATTTTCGTCAAGCTGGCTCATTTTCACGCCATCTCTTTCAATAATAATCGGATGCTTACAGCCTCTTTGGAATCGCGCCATTACTTCATATACTTTTTCCTCAGCGCTCGCTCTCAGCGGAATAAGCTTTTCTACCTTTTGCTCTTTTTTACCGTAATAGCGTTCTAGTAAAAAGCGGACCCTGACGTAATGCCGCTGCCGGTGTTCCATTACGAGTGAATAGGCTAAAAAAGTGAGCAGCACCCAGCCGTTGAATTGCAGCGGCGCAAACAAAAGCAACCCTGCAGTCAATAGAACGAAAAAGACAAGTGAGCCTTTTATGGCAAGGGTATGTGCACGTTGGAAAGGGTAATATGCTGATAAGAGCAAAAAGAATAATTTCCCGCCATCAAGCGGCCAAATAGGCAAAAGATTCACAAGAAAAATCGCCATATTATAAAAAGTGAACATCGTAAAAATGTCGTGCGAAATAAGAGAAGTTTCCATGAAAATCCATGCCATAAGCTGGAGCGGTACATGCTGGAGCGGCCCGCATAAAATGACCGCCAACTCTTCCTTTAGCGGACGGTTCCCATGCTCTTCTACTTCTACCGCTCCGCCAAATGGCAGTAAAAAAATCCGCCGAATGCGCCAATGATAATAGCAAGCAGCCGCTGCATGTCCAAGCTCATGGACAAAGACGATGATGAGCAGACAAAGCAGCGGCTTGATTTGACCAGAGAGAATCGCAAACGCCATCACAATCCACAGCAGCGGATGAATGTGAATTTTCGTCAGCATGACCAGCCATCTATTCAAAGGTCATCACCTGAATAGGATCGATAAACTGTTCATTTTGCTTAATGGCAAAGTAATATGTGCCCTTTCCTTGATCATCAAGTGAGATCTGGCCAATTTTCTCACCCTTATCGACAAAATCGTATAAGGCCACATCGGCTTCCTTTAATTGACCGTACCAGCTATAGCTGTTATCCGCATGCTGCACGACCACTGTAAGCCCTGTGTCACTTTTCTTTTTCACTTCTACTACATAGCCTTCCTTCATACTATCAATTGCTTCAGCCGATGTTTCGACTTTGACACCTGCTCCATTTTGCGTAAAGGATTCCTGCACTTTTCCAGAAGCAGGTACAGCCAGTTCTTGGTTCGCTTGTACATCTTTTTGGTCTGCCTTTTTGTCGGTTAAAAAGGCAAGGGGGTTTCCAACTGTTTTCTCAAACCAGTGATTGGCAGCAGCAAATTGAAAATCTTGCTCAAAGGTCTGCGTAATGATCGGCTTCAGCTGCTGAAACGGCCCTGCCTGACCTTTAAATGAAATGGCTGCAATCAACACAAGGGACGCAGATAATAAACATTTAAGCACAAAAGCATTGGGGTTAAATAACGGATGCCGATATTTCTTCGGCTGGTGAGACAACGACTCAAAGGAAGACGACCCTGAATGCTTTTCTTCCTCTGTCAGCATGACCCATGGAGGGATATCTTCTTTTTTCTTGAAAGTCGTCTTCTTAGGTGGAGCAGCTGGCTGCTTCGTTTTGCGGCGCTGCGCAATTTTCTTTCGGTACTCGTCCACTCTTTTCATGAGATCACCCTTTACATACAAACAGTTTGTACATTTTATGTGACGACCTCATCTGATATGCAACAAAAAGACCGATTCTCATCGAATCGGTCTCATCTTACTTGAATGCTTATGCTCTTACACCAAAAAATGCTTTCAGCTTCGCAAACATTCCTTTGTTTTCATCTTCAAATGATTGAAGCGGAACAGATTCGCCTAGTACACGGCGGGCGATATTACGATACGCAATCGATACTTTGTTTTTAGCATCCATGACAATCGGTTCACCATTGTTTGAAGCCTTAATCACGTCATCATCATCTGCGACAATGCCAAGAAGATCAATCGATAAGTGATGTACAACTTCATCCACATCCATTGAATCGCCACTTTTCGCCATGTGTGTACGAATACGGTTGACAATCAAACGAGGTGGTTCGATATCTTCTTGTTCTAACAAGCCGATGATACGGTCAGCATCTCTCACAGCTGAGATCTCAGGCGTCGTCACGACAATTGCCTTATCTGCACCAGATACAGCATTTTTAAAGCCTTGCTCAATTCCAGCAGGGCAATCAATGACGACATAATCAAAGTCTTGTTTCAATGATTGAATTAATTCTTTGATCTGCTCCGGCTCTACAGCCGTTTTATCGCTTGTTTGAGCAGCGGGTAAAAGATACAAAAGATCCTCGAAACGCTTATCTTTTACAAGCGCTTGGTGAATTTTACATCTTCCTTCTACTACATCGACTAGATCATAAATAATGCGGTTCTCAAGCCCCATCACGACATCTAGATTCCGAAGGCCAATATCGGTATCCACTAGACACACTTTTTTCCCTTGAATTGCTAGTGCTGTGCCTAAGTTTGCAGATGTTGTTGTTTTGCCAACGCCGCCTTTTCCTGAGGTAATCACAATAGCCTCGCCCAATTTCACATTCCTCCCTCAAGCCTTGTCAGATTAGGTCTTATATGAGCCAATTGCTGCAGGCGTTCAATGATCATGTTGCCATCTATATCTAAATAAGCACATTCCATTTCGTTTCCATCTTCTTTTTGATCTGGTGCACGGTTAAACACTTGTGCGATGCGAAGCTGTGTTGGAATCATACGAGATGCCGCAATGACAGCTTGTTTATTCCCATTACATCCAGCATGTGCCACGCCTTTTAAAGCGCCGAGCACAAAAATATTTCCCCCTGCACGAATCGTTCCGCCAGGATTGACATCTCCTATTAATAAGAGATCTCCTTCGACATACAGCACCTGTCCAGAGCGCACAATTTTGGCTACAGAGGTAATTTCGGCCTCTGCTTTTAATCGTCTCGCCTCTTCAGTTGACATGACGTCACTTTCAATGGAGTGAATGACGAGATGTTCATTTTCAGAGACCGCTTCAGTCAAACGCATTTCCTGATCCTCTGTTAAATACCGAAAACCAAGCTTAATATGCACATTGACCTTATGCCCTTCTCTACCATCTGTATATTGCTCAAGTAAAAGAACCTCTCGCAAGCCAGAAAGAAGGTCATCAAACGAACAGTCATCATTTAACTGTAATGTTAATCCGTTTTTTGTACCTTTTATCGTCACATATTGCTGTTTTTGAGTTTTCAAGATGCTCACCTCAACAACATACTCATTTCGCCGTAATTGGACAAACTCCTGCTTTTATTCGTCGATCAGTCCTTGTTTCATATTGATGAAAAAGAGCCTAAGCGGCACAACAAGTATGAGAGACGCAGCAGTATTTAAAAGAATCGTTGGAATAAAGCGTTCGATGACATACGTATTAAACGGCATAATCCCTGATTGAATTGTCGCTTGAACGCCGTATACATAAAACTCCATCACGGAAACAGCAATAATCGACAGAAAGACGACCACTAGCATATTCGTTTGCAGAACTTTAAAGGCTTTCGCTAGCAAATAGCAGAGCGCTCCAAAGCCAAACATATGAACACCAAGTATGCCTGTATACGAAATATCATATAAAAGTCCAAAGATAAAACCGAAAATCACACCATATTTTTGATTCACAAAAGCAGTCATAAATACAAGTGCGAGTAAGATGAAATGAGGAGCTAAAATTTGATTGTCTGAAACAAATGGGAGCTTCACTAGATCGACAAAAATACTGTCAAATACGAAGATAAACAACATGACGAAAGCAAGAAGGACACGTCTCACGAGCCTTCCTCCTTCGTCAATTCAGATGCATCTGCCGTACTTGAGCTGCGATTCACCACAATCACGCGGTCTAAATTGTTGAGTTCAGCCGCTGGTTCTACATAAATGATTTTTGTCAGGCCGTAATGATCTGGCTCGATTTCACTCACCTTACCAATCGTCAAGCCTTGCGGGAATACGCCCCCTGCTCCAGATGTTTCAACAAGATCTCCTTTTTTGACATCTCCATCTGCATCAGATTTCAGAATATTCATTGTCAGCATTTTTTTCTTACTGTCATAACCGTTAATAATTCCGTTGAGTTCTTCTTTGCCCTTTTTCGCAAAAATTTTCGTTGAAATTCTATTATTTTGGTCCGTAGAGCTTAGCAACCTTACAGTTGAAGTAAAATTGTTGAGCTTATCACTTTCAATTTTCCCAATTAACGCACCACTCTCATTTGTGACCGCCATATCTTTGTCAACGCCTTGTTTTTTCCCTTTATCAATCATCACAAAGCTATCCCAAAGGGACGGGTTTCTCGCGATAACCGTTGATAGAATTGGCGTATAATCACGAATAGAGTTCACATATCCGAGCTGCTTGCGAAGCTTTTTGTTCTCATCTTCTAGTTCTTGAAGTTTCGCCTCATATTGAGTTTGTCCATCAAGTTTTTTTCGAAGACGCTCGTTTTCATCATATGTGTTCTTTAAATCTTGTACGTTCCCATAAATACCGGCAATAAATTGTGATGGTTTATGAAAGACACCTTGAAAAAAGCCTGTCGTATCCCCCACTAATTTTTCCGGCCATGAAGCACCTCTGCCGCTTTTCACTGAAAAACCAATCATGGCCACCAGTACGATGACACAGACAAGGAGCAACATTAATCTTTTATTCATAAAAAACTGCGGCATGTCTTACACCTCTTTATTTACGCCCGATTATCGATTATCTTTAGATTTTCCTTTGAACAAATGAATGTGCTCTAGTGCTTTTCCTGTACCGATTGCCACACAGTCAAGCGGGTCTTCAGCAATAATGACTGGCATCTTCGTTTCATCACTAATGACTTTGTCAAGATTACGCAGCAATGCACCGCCGCCTGTTAAAACGATTCCGCGGTCCATAATATCTGCTGCCAGCTCAGGCGGGGTTTTTTCAAGTGTCATTTTCACCGCATCGACAATTGTTTCCACCGTATCGCGAAGCGCTTTTGCAATCTCATCTGCCGTAATAGAGATCGTTTTTGGCAGACCTGTTAAAAGGTCACGGCCGCGAATATCCATCTCATCATGTACATCAGGCTGTGCAGAACCGATTTCCATTTTAATGGCTTCTGACGTACGGTCACCGATCATCAGGTTATACGTTTTACGGATGTAGCTGCTGATCGCATCATCCATTTCATCTCCTGCCACGCGGATCGACTGTGAGGTCACAATGCCGCCAAGAGAAATAATAGCTACCTCTGTTGTACCGCCGCCAATGTCTACAACCATACTTCCTGTTGGCTCCCATACAGGCAGGTTAGCACCGATCGCCGCAGCAAATGGCTCTTCAATCGGGTATGCGTCACGTGCACCAGCTTGTCTTGTTGCATCAATGACTGCACGCTCTTCTACAGCTGTAATACCAGATGGTACACATACCATCACGTAAGGTTTACGAGCAAAAAGCCCTTTGCCTTTTAATGCTTGATTAATGTAATATTTCATCATTGTTGCTGTCGTCTCGTAATCTGCAATGACTCCGTCTTTCATCGGGCGTAGTGCCACAACATTACCAGGTGTACGGCCAATCATGTTTCTAGCGTCATTTCCGACCGCCACTATAGACTTCGTATCAGTTTCCAAAGCTACGACCGAAGGTTCTCTTACAACAATGCCTTTTCCTTTAATAAAAACAAGCGTATTCGCTGTTCCAAGATCTATTCCAAGGTCTTTTGTACCAATTCCAAACATATGTATGTATCTTCCTTTCTTAAACCAAAATTCCCTTTAGGGAAAAACTCATAAACTCTATTATATCGTAAAACATTGAAAAAAAAAGTGTTACAAATACCCTTTTTCCTTCAAACTCACAAATTTTTGATCACCTATGACAAGATGATCAAGCAGCTGTATTCCAATCAGCTTTCCACATTCAAAAAGTCGCTGTGTAACTTCAATATCTTCCCTGCTGGGCGTCGGATCTCCAGATGGATGGTTGTGCACACATATAAATGAGGCCGCCGAACGTTTAAAGGCCTCTTTGAAAATTTCACGCGGGTGAACGATCGATGAATTCAGGCTTCCAATAAACACGGTATGTTTATGAAGAACTTGATTTTTGGTATTGAGATAAAGACAAACGAAATTTTCCTGTGTCAAAAATCTCATATCTTCCATCACAAAGTTCGCTCCGTCTTCTGGTGTGCGGATCACATAGCGGTTATCCGTCGTTTGATGGTGTAATCTAGTGCCGAGTTCTAAAGCAGCTAAAAGAGAAATCGCCTTCGCCTTTCCAACTCCTCGGATCTTCGACATTTCTTCAATTGAGGCTTCTTTTACAGAGCGAAGACCGCCAAATGTTTGCAGAAGTCTTGCGGAAATTTGGAGAACTGATTCTTTTTTTGTGCCTGTTCTTAGAAGGATCGCAACAAGTTCATGATTTGACAAACTGCTGGGCCCGTATTTGATAAATCGTTCTCTCGGTTTTTCATCATGAGGGAAATGCTTTAGCAGCATAGGGAAATCGTTCAGGATGACCACTCCTTTTAGAATTCCTTCCTGTCTTCAAAAAGGGGTGATTCCAAAGGTTTCAAGCACTCTGACTGTTTTCGCAATAGGTAGACCTACAACGGAAAAATAATCACCATCTATTTTTTGAACAAACAGTGCGCCTTTCCCTTGAATGCCATAGCTTCCCGCTTTATCAAGGGGCTCGCCCGTATTGATATAGCGGTCTATTTCATTTTGAGTCAGCGTCCAAAATGTCACTTCTGTCTGTTCATAAAATGTTTCTTTTCTATTCTCTGACTGAACCGTGACACCCGTCAAGACTTGATGTGTCTTTCCTGATAATAATTGAAGCATGAAAGCCGCTTCTTTCTTATCTTTTGGTTTCCCAAGACATTTGCCGTCAATTGCAACAATTGTATCTGCACCAATGATCACAGCTTTAGGATTTAATCTTTGAATATCATTTGCTTTTTGTTCTGCCAACCATTGGACGTTCTCAGCAGGAGAAAGGTTTCGATTTATTTCTTCTTTTAAATGACTTGCTTGAATGTCATAAGAAAACCCTGCTAGATCAAGCAATTCTTTTCTTCTAGGTGATTGAGATGCGAGAATCAATTGGTTCATGTTTGTTCATCCTTTCAGGGTTTAGCCTAAGAAGTAAGATACCCATTCATCCTAGCAAATGTACATCTTACCGACAATCTACGAAAATTCATTTTTCATGTACCTTCATCATTATGTTGGATGTAAAAGAAAAAAACTAGTCATTTTTTGACTAGTTTCGTTTCTAAAAAAATGATTTTACGTATTTAATTGATCAAGCAGTGCCTGCTGAGATTTCCAGCCGTTTTCAGCAGTTGGGTCATTTAATAGCTGCACAGCTTTTAGCAAACTGCTTTTAGCCGATGCGTCCGCTGTTTTGGCACTTTCAAGCTCAGAAACCAGCTGCGTGACTTCCTTTTGATCCACTTCATCGCCGGCAATCACTTTAGAGGATAATACAGATGCCTTTTCTATTAAACTAGTCAGCTCATCCGGTACTTGAAATGAGAGCTCCTTTCCTCCCCACGCCTCAAAGTGCTGATCGATCAGCTTCTTCCCTACAGCGCTTGTCATTCCCTGCTCTGTCGCAAGCCCAGCAATGACATAATATCCATCATCCATTGAGATCTTTTTCCCTGCATACCCTGCATCTTTTAAACTGCCAACTAAGTCATCTGCTCCTTTTTCAGAGGAAAATTTCCCAGCCTGTACAACAAAGGTTGACAAACTGCCAGAGGCACTTTTTTCATCGTTGTTCTCTTTTGATTCATCCGTAGTATCTGCTTTCGGCGCATCCCCGCCGGCTTTCATCGATGATTGATTTCCAGATCCAGATGCCGAGACACTGATATCTCCACCTGATGGACTTGGTGTACCATCTTGACTTAAACTAAGCGCAAACACCCCAAGGCCTGTCCCAAGAACCACCGCAAACACAATCGTTGTCATCACTCTCTTGAAGGGGCCGCGGTTTTTACCAAACTTCTGATCAAAGGAGCCTTTTTTCTTTTGATAAGGCGTGACGACCTTTGGATCAGAATGATAAATATGATCAGCTGCATCATCCCACTGGAAATCTTCTTCTTTCGGTTTAGACGAATCTTCCTGAGAAGCCGCTGTCTCCTGTTCCGACTGCCTCTTTTCCTCCCAATTCGAAAACGTCACTTGATCTTCTTGCTGTTTTGGCGGCTGATGATCATCTTCATGCAGCATTTCTTCCTTGCCATTAATATTGACCTTGAGCCCTTGTTTTTTTGCCTGCCTCTTTTTCACTGTCATTCCCCGCTTTCTGACATGTTTGTAAGAAAGACCTTTCTGTCCAATGAATCAGCGCGAATTTAACCCGTCCTTCTTTCTGTTTCACACTTTAACATAGCAGTAAAAAAAAAGAACAAGACTTTTGTCGGCAGGGCAAAAAAGTGTTCGCCAATTTTTTCATCCCTTCGACTAGTCAAATAGAAACAAGACAGGAGCACCAAAGAGATACAGCCAAAAAGAAAAAGCGATCGCAGGAACAAAGGGGAATGGCTCGTCTAATTGAAAGGAAAAGACCTTCGCATAGACCATTCCAGCGATACATGAGAGAAAAAGCATGAGGAGGAACGGCTTGAAGCCAAAGCAAAACGCAAGCAAACTGAACAGCTTCATATCAGCTCCGCCCATGCTATTTGGCTTAAAATAATCTAGACTAGAAAACAAAAGAATGCAACAAATCAGGGAAGCCGCTCCTTCCCAGTAGATAAGAAGCGGTTCCAGCGTGCGGTATATGACGAAAAGAGGGAAAAAGAAGAGAAACAGCTCGTTCGGCACCTTCATATAGAGAAGATCACTCACGACAGCAATCACGAATAAACTACAAAGAATCACAAGGAAAAGACCTTCAAACGAAAAACCAGCGATTCTATAAATGAACAAAAAAAGACCGCCTGACAGCAGCTCAACCGTTGGATATAGCCAAGACAACCGAGTGCCGCAATGTTTACAAGACCCCCTCCATACAACATAAGAAACGAGCGGGATCATCTCATGCAGGGAAAGCGGCTGTTTACAGACTGTGCAGTGAGAGCGAGGGAAGAGAATAGACCGCTTCACTGGCAGCCTTTCGCCAACGAGATGAAAGAACGACCCCATCGTGATGCCTGCAAGAAACAGAAAAATCTCAATCATATATGGTGCTCCTTCCGGGAATAAGATAGACCGGATTTTACCATGACCCTATCCACTAAAGCATCTAGTGAAAATATGATTTTCCCCCTTTTCTACATATAAAAAGAAAAAGACGCAGGAGGCATCAAAGCCATTTGCGTCTTTTCGTTACCCGATCATACGATTTCGTATATCTGAAATAAAATAAAGAGAGCCTGTCACAAGGAGCACCGCTGAAGGATCATCACTCTTTTTCTGAATCCATTCAAGCACTGCACGAGGATCATCATCATACGATTTTGCCTCTAACAGACTGCACGCATAAAGTTTTTCAGCTGATTCAGCTCTTGGAAAGTCAAACGAAACAAAATGAATAGATGAACTAACAGCTTCAAGCTTTTGAATCATTTGCTTGTACGGCTTATCCTTTAAAGCACTAAAACAAACATGCACTTGTTTACCAGAAAAATGAGCTTGTATCGTTTCAATTAAACGGTCGATTCCCTCTTCATTATGAGCGCCGTCTAAATAAACTGCTGGATGGTCTTTGACTTTTTCAAATCTTCCAGCCCAAACTGCATTCCGAATACCTTCATATACCTGTTCTTCTGTCACACTAATATAGCCTTCTTGCTCCAGCCATTCAATGAGTAGAACGGCAAGAGAAGCATTTTGCCGTTGATGCGTTCCAATTAATCCTGTTTCAAGCTGCGGATACTGCCTTTTTGATGTGTGTAACGTAAACCGTTCGCCTGTTTCTGTTGGCTGCTGCTCACCGAAGGTACAAGTATGCTGTAATGAGATGCATTCCGCATTCTTTTCTTTTGCGATGTTTTGAATGACCCCAAGTGCTTCCGGTTGATGAACTGCGGTGATCATCGGAATATTCTCTTTGATAATGCCCGCTTTTTCAGATGCAATTTGTTCAAGTGTGTCACCTAAAATCGCCATATGATCATGACCAATCGACGTAATCGCTGTTAAGATCGGTACGGCAACATTTGTTGAATCAAGTCTTCCGCCAAGCCCTGTCTCTAATAGGACAAAGTCTACTTGGTGCACATCGGCAAAATAAGCAAATGCACATGCGGTAATGATTTCAAATTCTGTTGCTGCGCCAAGCTCTGTTTGATCTAATTCATCAACAAAAGGCTTGATCTTATTCACCAAACTCAGCCATTCTTCATCCTGTATAGGCGCTCCGTTCACGCTGATTCGTTCATTGAACGTTAAAATAAACGGGGAGGTGAAGGTTCCGACCGAATAGCCTGCAGCCTGTAAAACGGAACGAGTAAACGCAATGGTTGAACCTTTTCCATTTGTCCCTGCAACATGCACCGCTTTTATGCGTTGTTCCGGATGGCCTAGTCTGTTCATCAGCCACTTCATTCTTTCAAGACCCGGTTTTACACCAAAGGCCAGTCTACTGTGAATCCACTCAATGGCTTCATGATAGGTTGTAAACAATGTCATCTCTCATTTCATACGAAATTTTCAAAAAAGACGACTCCATTGTGTTAGGAGCCGCCTTTTCAACCTTATGCTTTCAGCTCTTCAATACGCTTTTGAACAGCTTCGCGTTTTGCGACATAGTCACGTTCTTTCGCACGCTCTTCTTCTACAACACTTTCAGGCGCTTTTTTCATAAAGCCTTCGTTGCCAAGCTTTTTCTGGACGCGTTCTACTTCTTTTGTCAGCTTATCAAACTCTTTTTGCAGACGAGCAATTTCCTCATCTAAGTTAATTAAGCCTTCAAGCGGCAGAATGAGCTCTGCTCCAGAAATAACAGCCGTCATCGCTTTATCACTAGCTGGGACATCTGTGCCAATCTCAAGAACACTTGGGTTCGTGAAGCGCTCAATATATGAACGATTCTTCTCTAAACGTTCTTGTACATCAGATGTGGATGCTTTGATGTAAAGTTCGACTTGTTTGCTCATTGGTGTGTTTACTTCACTGCGAATGTTACGAACAGAGCGAATGAGTTCAACAAGCAGTTTCATGTCAGCAGAAGCTTGCTCATTTGAAAGCTCCGGCTTCACCTCAGGCCAAGCCGCTACAGTAATGGACTCACCTTTATGCGGAAGATGCTGCCAGATTTCTTCTGTTAAGAACGGCATAAACGGATGAAGAAGTCTCATCGTTTGATCTAATACGTACGCAAGGATCGAACGAGTCGTTTTCTTCGCTGCTTCATCTTCACCATAAAGTGGAAGCTTCGCCATTTCAATGTACCAATCACAGAAATCATCCCAAATGAAGTTGTATAAATGTCTGCCCACTTCACCGAATTCATACTTGTCAGCTAGCTGTGTGACACTTTCAATCGTTTCATTTAAGCGGGTTAAAATCCATTGGTCAGCGACTGATTTTTCTCCAGTCAAATCAAGTTCATCATACGTTAAGCCATCCATGTTCATTAAAGCAAAACGCGATGCGTTCCAAATTTTGTTCGCAAAGTTCCAAGTGGATTCAACCTTTTCAAAGCTAAAGCGAAGATCCTGACCTGGTGAGCTTCCAGTCGCTAAGAAATATCTTAATGAATCTGCACCGTATTGATCAATGACCTCCATTGGATCAATTCCGTTGCCGAGCGACTTACTCATTTTACGTCCTTGTTCGTCGCGGATCAGTCCATGAATCAGAACGTCTTTGAACGGTTTTTCTCCTGTGAATTCAAGACCCTGGAAGATCATGCGAGAGACCCAGAAGAAAATGATGTCATAGCCTGTAACAAGCAGGTTTGTTGGATAGTAGCGCTTGAAGTCTTCACTGTCTGCATCTGGCCAGCCCATTGTAGAGAAAGGCCAAAGCGCTGAACTAAACCATGTATCAAGCACATCGTTATCCTGTTCCCAGTTCTCCAGATCTTCTGGCGCTTCCAGTCCAACATATACTTCTTTCGTTTCTTTATGATACCAAGCCGGAATGCGGTGTCCCCACCATAGCTGACGAGAAATACACCAGTCACGGATATTTTCCATCCAGTGTAAATACGTCTTTTCAAAGCGGTCTGGAACAAATTGAACTTGGTCGTCCCCATTTTGAAGGTTGATGGCTTCGTCTGCCAGCGGCTGCATTTTTACAAACCATTGAGTAGATAAATAAGGCTCAACGACAGCTCCGCTTCGCTCACTATGACCAACTGAATGCATGTGGTCCTCAATTTTGAACAAAATACCCTCTTCTTGTAAATCTTTCACAAGCTGTTTACGGCATTCGAAGCGGTCCATTCCTTTGTATTGCAGTGCATTTGCATTCATTGTGCCATCTTCATTCATGACAAGAATACGCTCTAGCTCATGGCGGTTTCCAAGCTCAAAGTCATTCGGGTCATGGGCAGGTGTAATTTTCACAGCTCCTGAACCAAACTCCATATCGACATAGTCATCACCAACGATTGGAATCTCTCGGCCTGTAATTGGTAAGACCACTGTTTTTCCAATCAAATGCTGATAGCGTTCGTCATCAGGGTGCACGGCAACGGCTGTATCCCCAAGCATGGTTTCAGGTCTTGTCGTCGCAATTTCAATTGAACCCGTGCCATCTGAAAGCGGGTATCTCAAGTGATAAAACGCACCTTGAACATCTTTATAAATGACTTCAATATCAGAAAGTGCCGTTTTCGTCGCTGGATCCCAGTTAATGATGTACTCTCCGCGATAGATAAGTCCTTTTTCATACAATTGGACAAACACTTGGCGTACCGCTTTATTCAGACCTTCATCTAATGTAAAACGTTCACGTGAATAATCAAGACCAAGTCCCATTTTCGCCCACTGGCTGCGAATAAAGTCCGCATATTCTTCTTTCCATTTCCACGTTTCTTCCACAAATTTCTCCCGGCCAAGGTCATAACGGCTCACGCCTTCTTCGCGAAGCTTTGCCTCTACCTTTGCTTGGGTCGCAATACCGGCATGGTCCATTCCTGGAAGCCATAGAACATCATAGCCCTGCATCCGTTTCATACGCGTCACAATATCTTGAAGTGTAGAATCCCATGCATGCCCAAGGTGCAGTTTTCCTGTCACGTTTGGTGGAGGAATGACGACTGTATATGGATCTTTCGTTTTGTCATTTTGTGCTTCGAAGAATTTCCCTTCAAGCCAGTACGTATAGCGGTCTTTTTCAATCGCATTTGGATCGTACTTTGTTGGCATTTCTTGATTATTTGTTCCCATTTGTGTAACCTCCACATTTTTTCGGCTGATGAAACATAAAAAAAGCCTTTCCATCCTTATAAAAGGACGAAAAAGCTTTTTCGCGGTACCACCTTTTTTCATGGAACACATAGACGTGTCCCATACACTCTAAAGGATAACGGGGTTCTCCCGAATTTCTCTACTTGTTCATTCAAGAAATTAAGCTCACAGGCGACCTTCCAAACAAGTACATCCTAGGAAACCTTTCAGCTCATGGTCCCCCTCTCTTTAGGGTCTTGCTCGTACTCTTCCTGATCCACGCTTACGATATATCACGTTCATCAGCACATACTCATCTTTTATTTATATTACTAAATGCCTTTTGTTTTCGTCAATCATCTTTTCCGCTTTTCTTCTTCTTTATACAAATTGAGCAGGCACCCTTCCTACCTTTGCCCATATGATAATAACAAAATGAAGAAGGAGGGCGTTTGCTTTGAAGAAAATCAACCCTTACACACTTCCCCCCTGGCTGAGACAAATTCGGGCAGTTGCCTCCCAAGTCGTTCTACCGATTGCGATATTTCAAGGGTTTCGTACGATCATTTTCCCCACGACATTTGACGTCCTCATCCTAGGTATTCTGATTTTTCTCGCCTGCGCCTTTCACCTTGATTGGTTTTAAACACTCGCGCTTATGTACCGGCCAATATGAACACAAAATAACCTCGTCATTCCGCTGATGACGAGGCACTTTGTTCTTCTTCAAGCCGTCTAGCCTGCTCAATCTCATGAATCTTCATGACGATCGGCTCTGAATTTTTCATCTGCCAATACGCTCTTAACAGCCGCTGACAGCTTTCCATTTCATCCTGTCCGCCTGCTTCATAGGCTTTTACTGTATCAAACAGACCTTGCGGATAAGCAAGGTAACTAAGAAACAAATGCAGCTCTTCCTCCCGAAGAGGATTTCCTTTTTGGTACGTATAAAACAAGGAAGTGCATTCAGGACAAGACGTGGGATAGGTTTTGAATGTCCGAAAGTAAAAGGTCAGAAGGTCATAAATGGGGGCGGCTTTTTTAGACCGCTCAAAATTGGTGAAATGTCCTGTGCCCACATCATTATACAAAAAGTGATGAATCGACAGCTGCCCATGATTTAACACAACACGTGTTGTCTCTTGATCTTTCATTTCATCATGCCAATCTTCTAATCGTTCAAGCGCAAATTCGCTGGCAGACATCGCCTCTGAAAAATACATCGCAGCAGCCAGTTCAAATGGCGACATATACCAAGTCTGCTCTGCCCGCTCTATGAATCGTTCATACATGTCTTTCTCTGTTTCCCATTTGGTCTTAATTTGTGTGTAGTGCGCTTCTATCTCTTGCTCTGTGATATCCATCATCACTTCAGTCCGCTTATGAAGTCTTGCAATCTCTTGAAATAAATATTCATGTTTATCGTCCTGCTCTTCTCTCTTTTCATTCGTCAGCCACGGCATGAGATAGTATGCGTACTGGCTTTCTCGATGACTTGAGAAAAAAGAACCGCTCTTCGTCCGATAAATCGGCACAAAAGAGCGATAGCCCTTTGATTCTAGTTCAAGCATTTGCTCTGTAAACTGCATATGTCGACTGGCTTTTACTCGCTTTAGGGCAAATACGCCCTGCTTTGTATATACTTTGACGACAGCAGGACTGACAGGTTCAATGTATTCCGCCTCAAGCCCGTATTCGTATAGGATAGACTGGATTTCATCCACGTTCACTCACCACATTTTCTCGGTCGGTCATCGCTTGTTATGCATTGCTTTTTTGATATTCAGGAATATAAAGAATCTGCCCTTCTTCAAGCTCCGCATCAACCGATAATGAGTTTGTGCGAAGGAGCTGCTGCACATTCAACTGATATCGCTCACAAATAAGATCGACCGTATCTTCTTGCTGAACTATACATATTTTCATGCGAGAAAAATCTTCCTCCTCCTGCTTAGCAAATAGCTTTGTTAAATAAAGAGAGTTCTCACTGCCAGACGTTTCTCTCTCGTCATATTCAGGCTCCTCTTCTTCTTGAGCTGACTCATATACTTTTGGTGCTTCTCGTTCATATAACCGTCCGAGCTGGTTTGTATCATCCTGTTCCTGTTCCTCTTGCTCCTCTTCTACGTGGTAAGTGGGTGATTCAAATATTGGATACGGCTGAACCGTTTCTTCCAGCTCTTCGGCTGCTTCCGGATCTTTTCTCACTTCCACCTCAAAGAACGTATCTTCCCGCTTCTCTTCTTCTAAGAGCTTAGGCGGTTCAAAAAATGGTGGTTCTTGCACCTGATCTTCAGGTAAGGAGCGATAACCAAGCGCCACTTCTTCTTGGCTCTCCGTTTCCTCCAGTTCTTCCGATTCTTCCGGTTCTTCGGTTTCTCCCTCTTCTTCCCTACTCACCAGCTCTATCTCAATTTCTTCTTCCTGTTCTTCTTGCTGTTCTTCTTTCTCGGCGCGTGTGTCATGCTGTAATACAGCCTGTTCCTCATATTCTTGGCTCTCCGTTTCCTCCAGTTCTTCCGATTCTTCAAGTTCTTCGGTTTCTCCCTCTTCTTCCCTACTCACCAGCTCTATCTCAATTTCTTCTTCCCGTTCTTCTTCCTGTTCTTCTTGCTCGGCGCGTGTATCATGCTGTAATACAGCCTGTTCCTCATAGACCTCACGTTCATTGCCTTGCAGCTCTTCTTGTTCCTCATGCTCTGGCTGCAGCTGATAATCGTAGGTCACATCGCCATATTCTTCTTGAGGACGATGGACAAATTCATACGGCTCCTCTACAGGCGCTTGAGGCATTTTCTCGTCTAATAGACCCTCAATCGCCAGATCAGCTTGAATGGTGAGCAAACGATTTTCTGTCAGCTGGTAATCAAACGCATCAATAAACACAAACACATCATTTAAATGACTGATTTTATTCTTAGGGATGGTGATATCGACCGGGAATTGATGCAGAAGCTCCGCCGTTCCGTCTACTCTTACCTTCACCTCATCAGCTTCCCTGTATGATGCATAGGAACTCAATTCACCCAATAGCTCCTCTTGATTTATGTTGTATTCTCCTGTTAGCTCGAGTGAACCTCTAATCGAAACATAATCATTCACTTCTTGAACGAGAATGTCAGGATCGAGAGAAATTGACAGCAGCTCACTGACTTCCTGTCCGCTTTTGAAATAAATGGATTCTTCTACCGAAAACTGTAATCGATTGTTTTGAGACAAGTCGGTGTCCTCCTTTCATCTAATCCTTCAAAATAAAATTAGATGTCAATACAGATGTATGTGAGAGGCAGTGAAAATATGATTGGTTTTCAGCAACACAAAAAAGCCGATATGTCCCCATACCGGCTTTCGTTTATCGACGCAGTTTTTGAAATACCTTTTCCACTGTCTCAATCGTATATTCGATGTCTTCATCTGTATGAGCTGTTGACAGGAACAGTCCTTCGAATTGAGAAGGAGGAAGGAAGATGCCGTGATCCGCCATTTCCTTGTAAAATTCAGCGAATAAAGCGAGATCAGCGGTTTTTGCTTTGTCATAATTGACCACTTCTTCATTTGTAAAGAAGAATCCAATCATCGAACCCGCACGGTTAAACGTTAATGGAATTCCGTGTACTTTCGCCGCTTTTGAAATGCCTTCTTCCAGCCGGTCTCCTTTTCGTCTAAACTCTTCATAAGACTCAGGTGTCAGCTGTTTTAAGGTTTCTAAGCCTGCTGTCATCGCAAGAGGGTTACCAGATAACGTTCCTGCTTGATAAATTGGACCGCTTGGTGCAATTTGTCTCATGATATCCGCTCTTCCGCCATAAGCACCGACCGGGAGACCGCCTCCGATCACTTTACCAAGGCACGTCAGATCAGGTGTGATGCCAAAATAGCCTTGCGCGCAGTGATAATCCACACGGAAGCCAGTCATGACCTCATCAAAAATGAGTAAAGCTCCGTATTGCTCCGTGATGTCTCTCAGCCCTTGTAAGAAACCTTCTTGCGGAGGAACAACCCCCATATTTCCTGCAACCGGCTCGACAATGACACCTGCAATATCGTCTCCAAACTCCTGAAAAGCAACTTGAATGCTCTCTAAATCATTGTACGGCACTGTGATCGTGTTGCTTGCAGTCCCTTCAGGTACACCTGGGCTATCTGGAAGCCCTAGCGTTGCGACACCTGAACCCGCTTTAATGAGCAAAGAATCGCCGTGGCCATGATAGCAGCCTTCAAATTTCACAATTTTATTTCTGCCTGTAAAGCCGCGAGCTAGACGAAGTGCACTCATGGTCGCCTCTGTACCAGAGCTGACCATACGAATGACTTCGATGGAAGGAACTCGCTCTGATACAAGCTTAGCTAATTCATTTTCAACTAACGTGGAAGCACCAAAGCTTGTCCCCTGTTCCGCAACTCGTTGAATACTTTCAACCACACGGTCATTCGTATGCCCTAAAATTAGCGGTCCCCATGATAAGACATAATCGATGTATTCATTTCCATCAATATCATATATCTTGGCGCCTTTGCCTCGTTCCATAAAAATCGGGTCTGTGTTAACTGATTTAAATGCACGCACAGGGCTGTTGACACCACCAGGCATTAAATGCTGTGCTTCTTCAAATGCTTGCTTTGATTTTTCATAGCTACGTCCCATTTCAACGTCCTCCTGTCTATCCGTTCTTTATTCTGAGAGCCATTTGGCTGCATCTTTTGCATGATACGTAATGATAAGCTCTGCTCCTGCACGTTTCATGCTTGTCAGCATTTCAAGAACAAGCTCTTTTTCAGAAATCCAGCCATTTTGAGCAGCGGCTTTGACCATTGCATATTCTCCGCTCACATTGTAAGCAACAACAGGGAGTGTAAATTCATTTTTGACATCACGCATAATATCTAAATAAGAAAGGGATGGTTTGACAATGAGGAAATCAGCCCCCTCTTCTACATCAGACTGCGCTTCTCTGAGTGCCTCTAAACGGTTTGCAGGGTCCATTTGGTATGTTTTACGATCTCCAAACTGCGGTGTGCTATGCGCCGCGTCACGAAACGGGCCGTAAAAAGCACTTGCATATTTCACAGCATATGACATGACAGGTACATGAATAAAGCCAGCTTCATCAAGTGCCTCACGAATGGCCACAACAAATCCATCCATCATATTGGAAGGAGCAATGATATCTGCACCTGCGCGCGCTTGGCTAACAGCTGTTTTCGCTAAAAGCTGAAGAGATTCATCATTTAAAATTTCACCATCTTCAACGATGCCGCAATGTCCATGATCTGTATATTGGCATAAGCAAGTGTCTGCAATGACCACAAGTTCTGGGAAATGCTTTTTGATCTCAAGCGTCGCTCTTTGAACAATGCCATGGTCGTGATACGCCTCACTGCCCACATGGTCTTTATGATCTGGAACACCAAATACAATAATTGATTTGATGCCTAGGTCGACTAGTTCTTGGACTTCTTCTTTTACAAGGTCCACTGAAATGTGATAAACACCCGGCATTGAAGGGACTTCTTTTCGGACATTTTCTCCCTCTACAAAAAAGATCGGATAAATGAAATCAGATGGTCTTAAAAAGGTTTCTCTGACTAATTCTCTCATTCCTGCGCTTGTCCGCAGTCTGCGGTGTCTGTTAAATTTCATCATTGGTTCAACTTCCTTTCAGATAAACGGCACATCAATTCAAGCATTCCGTCTATCGTATAAGTATCTGGGGTTTCAGAAGAAATCCCGTATTGAAGCAGTGCCTCTTTTGTCAGAGGACCGATCGTCACAAAACAGGTGCCAGAAGCAGCCAGCTTCGCTGCATCTGCCTCCATGGCATGCATAAATGAATGGACAGTGGATGAGCTCGTAAATGTAATAAAATCAAATGATTGCTTCGTCATCGCCGTTTTGAGTGCGGCAATACCTTCCTCATCCTTGACGGTTTCATATAAAATCCATTCCTTTACTTCTATGCCAAGCGGAATGAGGGTTTTCTTCACGACATCTCGAGACAGGTGTCCTTTTGCTACAAACACACGCTCTCCTGGACGCACATGGTCAAGTAACGCATCTGCGAGCTCTTCCGCTATGAATCGTTCTGGTACCACATCCACCTTCAAGCCGTGCTGCTCAAGATAGGCAGAGGTTTTCTCACCTACAGCAGCCACTTTCAAATGCGATAAACTCTTATGTAAATGATGGTCCTTTATGTAGCTCAGAAAAAAAGACGCACCATTCACACTCGTGAAAACAAGCCATTGGCTATTTTCTAAGTCCTTTAAAAAGGCCTGCGCTTTTTCTTTTGTGAGCGTAGGCTCAAACCTAATAAGAGAGGTTAAAACAGCATGGCCGTTCAGCTCTTCAATCTTTTGCTGAAACACACCCGCTTGACGTTCATTTCGAGTGACAAGCACCGTCTGTCCGTGAAGCGATTTGCCTATGGTCATTGGGAGGACAGATCCTTTTTCACCTTGTCGATTAAATCCTTTGCTCCCTTATCAGCCATCTGCTTCGCACATGCTGTCCCAATTGCCTCAGGGTCAGTGCCTGATACAGTTTCTCGAATAATCGTGTGTCCGTCAGCAGATGCCACAAGACCCGTCAGTTCAATTTCATCACGCTCATTCATCGTTGCATAGCCAGCGATCGGCACCTGACAGCTGCCATCCATTTGTTTGAGGAAGGCTCTTTCAGCGAGAACCGTTTTCTTCGTATATTCATTCGTAAATTGAGCGAGGAGCTGCAATAGCTCTTCATCATCCCCGCGGCACTCAATCGACAAAGCGCCTTGGCCAACGGCGGGCAGGCAAGTCTCAGGAGATAAAAATTCCGACACAACCTCTTTGCTCCATCCCATTCTGGACAGCCCAGCAGCCGCTAGAATAATGGCATCATATTCTTCATTTTTCAGCTTTTCCAATCTTGTATCAATGTTTCCTCGAATCCATTTAATTTCAAGGTCTGGTCTTTCCTGAAGAAGCTGGGCACTGCGCCGTAAGCTGCTTGTTCCCACAACAGCACCCTTCGGCAGTTCATGAAGACGCAGATGATCCTTCGAAATAAGAGCGTCCCTTACATCTTCACGCTCAGGAATACAGCCAATGACTAAACCTTCAGGAAGAGCAGCCGGCATATCCTTCATACTGTGAACCGCCATATCGATGTCATGATTCAGCATCGCCTGTTCAATTTCTTTGACAAACAGTCCTTTTCCGCCAACCTTTGATAAGGTCACATCTAAAATTTGATCACCCTTTGTCACAATCTCTTTTATTTCAAAAGAATAAGAAGGGTTTAGTTCAGACAGCTTTTGAATAACCCATTTTGTTTGTGTAATTGCAAGCTTACTTCTTCTAGAACCTACTTTAATTGTACGCAATACGTCTTCCTCCCGACAATGCCCTTTAGACTCATCACTATTTATTGAAACCAATGAAAGGTTGATAAGCTACCAAGCAGAAAATAATTGATCATCAGCACAATGAATGAACCGACATTCCACAGTGCCACGATTTTGCCCTGCATATTTCTCACCAATCTGATATATAAGTAAAAGCCGTATAAAAACAGCATAATAAACGAACCAAGCACCTTTGCATCTGTCCAGTACAACGTATCATACGAAATATATGCCCAAATGATGCCAAGAATCAAACTAAGCAAGAGCATTGGCACACCAATAATGTTTAATACGTACGCCATATGATCAAGCTTCGATAAATCTTCAATTCTCAGAAGCCATTTTCCCCATTTTTTCTTTTTCAGCAAACGATATTGAAAGAGATAGAGAAGGGAGAAAGCAAATGAAAGTGAAAAAGCACCGTATGATAAAATCGCCATCGTAATATGAATCACAAGCAGTTCACTCGTCAGCTTCCCCGTTAGTTCTGCTGAGTGGAGATCAGATGGTGTAAAGGTGTGAATCGCCATCATGGAAAAACCGATGACATTTGTAAAAAAGACAATAAATTCAACACGCAATACTTTTGTGAGAACAAGTGAAAGTGTCACAAGCACCCACGTATAAAAATATAAACCCTCTGCTACATTCAACACAGGGAATCGGTCTGTTTCCATCATAATATAGAACATGTAGACTGTTTGCAGCAGCCAGACAATAGAAAGCAACCAGAAAGCCATTTTTCCAGCCTTCCGGTTGTGTTGAAGAAAATCTATGAAATAGAACAAGACACTTAGAGCATAGATCAAGGTCGTCGCTTCGCCTAGTCTCGCTACAATGGATTCCATCATCGCTTAATCACTCACTGGCAACTGTAGCAAAGCCTTGTGCCATATTTGGTTTGAACAGCTGAAATGACCCTTGCTCCACCTGTACAGGCTCCACCTTTTGCTCTTCATCTTCAACCTGTAAATCAAAGATTTCTTTGAAGAGTAAAAGTTTTTCCTCTGCATTCGGCTCCGCGGCAATTTCTTTTGCCTTTAAGATAGGATCTTTCAGCATTTGATTAATAATGCTTTTCGTATGTTTATTTAATAGCTTCATTTCACGGTGTGTGAGGTTCGGAAGCTTTCGTTCAATACTCTGCATCGTATCCGCTTGAATCGTCAGCGCCTTTTCTCTAAGTGCAGAAATGACAGGAACCACACCAAGCGTATTCAGCCATTGCTTAAATTCCACAATTTCTGCTTCAATGAGGAGCTCAACCTGCTCAGCCACCGCACGGCGCTCTTTTAAGTTGGCTGCCACGATGCCCTCAAGGTCATCAATGTCATACAAAAAAGCACCTTCTACTTCAGAAATAGCTGGATCTAAATCACGGGGCACAGCAATATCCACCATAAATAGAGGTCTGCCCTTCCGCTTTTTATTCGCACTTTCGACCATTTCCTTTGTAATGACAAATTGTTTCGCACCAGTGGAGCTAATTAAAATGTCCGCTTCGGATAATGTTTTTTCCAATTGGTTTAAGCTTTTAGGCTCTCCTGAAAAACGACCCGCCAATTCTTTTGCTTTCTCATACGTTCGATTGATGACCGTTACTTGACCAATCCCTTGACCTTGAAGGTTTTGAGCCGCTAGTTCGCCCATTTTACCCGCACCAAGAATCAGGACATGTTTATCAGAAAGACGTCCAAAGATTTTTTTTGCAAGCTCGACAGCTGCATAGCTGACAGACACGGCATTAGACGCAATGTCTGTTTCCGCATGAGAGCGTTTTGCAACGGTGACCGCCTGTTTGAATAAATAATTGAAAACGGTACCAATGGTCTTCTCCTCTTGAGCTACTTTAAAGCTAGAGCGCACTTGACCAAGTATTTGTGTTTCGCCAATCACCATGGAATCAAGTCCACAAGCCACACGGAATAAATGCTCAACCGCTCCATCATTTTCATAGAACTTCAAATAAGGAGAGACATCTTCTTTTTCTAAACCGAACCAATCGGCTAAAAATCTTTTTATATAAAACCGTCCAGTATGAAGCTGATCTACCACTGCGTAGATCTCTGTTCGATTACATGTTGAGATGACGATATTCTCTAGAATGCTTTTTTCTTCTTTAAGCTTGGACATCGCTGTTCCGAGCTCGCTCGGTTCAAAGCTCAGCTGTTCCCGTATCTCAACAGGGGCTGTTTTATAATCTAAACCCACAACAAGAATATGCATAACTTCAGCTTGCACCCCCAACGCCCTGTCTAATTTATAATAATTACAATATAGAATTTATTATTTATAATGATTATAACATATATTCATTTTTAACTGGATGAAAATTGTGAACAGATTTCAAAAATGTTGTGATATAGTAGAAAAATGTTCGACACTAATTATGCCATATCATCACTTCAAGCAATTTACCAGATTTGGCGCGTGCGGACAAATGATCTGCTTAAAAGAAGGTGACATCTTTGAAGAAGAAATCCATTTTGCTGCCGCTCACTTTGCTGGCTGTAGCGCTATATGCCATTCTCTCAGGAGGTCAATTTGACATTTGGAAGGATCAAGAGAAATGGTATACACTCATACTGCTTTTTGGCCTTGCTTTCTTATATCAAGGAAAGAAGGAGCAAGAAAGCGCTCATGTGTTTATCGGTATGCTTATGACGGGCCTTTCGCTACACTTTATTCTTCAGCCAAAATTAGACCACTGGCCAGACACATTTACGATGATCGTATTCATCGTTGGACTTGCACTCTTTGTGAAATCATCTCAGAAAAAAGAATATCGTATTGAAAGTGTTGTTCTCATTGCACTCGGTCTGTTCCTTTATTTCTTTCAGCAAATTACAAAACAGCTAAGTTCCCTTTCGATCCCTACTTCCGGTTTTGAATTGTACTGGCCTTATGTACTGATTGCTGTCAGTCTCCTCTTATTATTTTTAAAAAGGAAATAACTTATACAATAAAAAGGCATCTGTCCATGACAGATGCCTTTTCTTTTAGCTGTTAATCTTCGCAAGGATGGCATTCCAGGCTTCGTCTTTTCCCTTTTTCGTTTCAGAAGAGAACAGGACTAGTTCATCTGATGGGTCAATGTCGAGTGTCTGTTTGACGACTTTCGCATGTTTTTCCCATTTGCCTTTTGGAATTTTGTCCGCCTTTGTTGCGATGACGATTACGGGAACTCCGTAATATTTCAGGAATTCATACATGTTCACATCATCTACTGATGGCTTATGACGCAGGTCCACAATTTGGACGACTGCTTTTAATTCTTCACGCATTGTAATATACGTTTCGATCATTCTCCCCCAGGCTTCGCGCTCTGTCTTTGATACTTTAGCAAAGCCGTAGCCTGGAACGTCCACAAAATGGAGCATATCATTGATGATGTAGAAATTAAGCGTTTGAGTCTTACCTGGTTTAGAAGACGTACGCGCTAAATTTTTACGATTAATCAATGAGTTGATGAACGAGGACTTCCCAACATTTGATCGTCCAGCAAGAGCGATTTCAGGCAGTCCCCCGCTCGGATACTGCTCTGGTTTTACCGCACTAATGACGATATCTGATTTTGTTACTTTCATCTTCCCTCTCCTACCAACGCTTTCTCAAGCACCTCATCTAAATGTGAGACCGGAATAAAGGTTAGTCCTTCTCTCACACTTTCAGGAATATCATCAATATCCTTCTCGTTGTCCTTTGGAAGAATAATGGTTTTCAGTCCTGCGCGATGTGCGCCTAATGCTTTTTCTTTTAGTCCGCCAATTGGAAGCACTCTTCCTCTTAACGTAATCTCTCCTGTCATACCAACCTCTTTTGACACAGGTCGTCCTGTGAGTGCTGATACAAGAGCCGTCGCAATGGTGATACCAGCTGATGGCCCGTCCTTTGGAACCGCACCCTCTGGAACATGGATATGAATATCATGCTTTTCATTAAAATTAGGATCAATGTTCAGTTCATCTGCTTTCGAACGAATATAACTGAATGCCGCCTGTGCAGATTCTCTCATGACATCACCAAGCTTCCCTGTTAACAAGAGCTTGCCTTTACCCGGTGAGAGTGATACCTCAATCGACAAGGTGTCTCCGCCAACAGTGGTATACGCAAGTCCTGTGACAACCCCCACTTGGTCTGTCGTTTCAGCCTGGCCATAACGGTAAAGTCTTTTTCCGAGAAATTCAGATAAGTTCTTTTCCGTCACCGTGATGCGTTTGCGGTCTTCAGCCACAATCGCTCTTGCCGCTTTACGGCATATTGCCGCAAGCTGACGCTCTAATCCACGAACACCCGCTTCTCTTGTGTAATAGCGAATCGTATCATAAATCGCTGCTTCACGAAGCTGCAAGTTCCCTTTCTTTAATCCGTGCTCCTTTAGCTGCTTCGGCAGAAGGTGATCTTTCACAATTTCTGCTTTTTCAACCTCTGTATACCCTGCAATCGTGATAATCTCCATTCTATCACGAAGTGGACCTGGAATGGTTGCTAAATTGTTGGCAGTGGCAATAAATAGCACCTGAGACAAATCAAATGTTTCTTCAATATAGTGATCGCTAAAGTTATGATTTTGCTCTGGGTCTAAGACTTCGAGCATCGCAGAAGATGGATCGCCTCTAAAATCAGAGGACATCTTATCGATTTCATCTAAAAGGAACACCGGATTCATCGTTCCTGCCTTGCTCATCCCGCGAATGATACGGCCAGGCATCGCACCTACATACGTTCTTCTATGTCCACGAATCTCAGACTCATCACGCACACCGCCAAGGGAGATACGGATAAACTTTCGGTCAAGTGATTTGGCAATAGATTTGGCAAGTGACGTTTTCCCTACCCCAGGAGGCCCTGCTAAGCAAAGAATCGGTCCTTTTAATGAATTGGTCAGCTTCTGTACAGCAAGATATTCAAGCACCCGTTCTTTGACCTTTTCCAGCCCGTGATGCTCATCATCTAAAATTTCACTTGCAAGCTTTAAATCTAGACGATCTTCTGTATAAATGCCCCATGGAAGATTGATCAGCCAATCAATATAATTTCGAATGACAGAGCTCTCAGCAGAGCTTGAAGGAATTTTTTCATAACGGTTCAATTCTTTGAGCGCTGTTTCACGAACAGAATCCGGCATGCTCGACTCTTCGATTTTAGACATTAAAGAACTGACTTCGCCAGTTTTCCCTTCCTTGTCTCCAAGCTCCTTTTGAATGGCTTTCATTTGTTCACGCAAATAATATTCTTTTTGCGTACGTTCCATTGAACGTTTCACGCGCTGCCCGATTTTCTTTTCAATCTCCAGTACTTCTTTTTCATTGTGTATTAAGCTGATGACCCGGTTCAGCCGTTTTTTGACATCCACTGTTTCCAGTACTTCTTGTTTGTCCTTTAATTTGAGCGGCAGGTGAGAAGCGACGATATCTGCCATTCTCCCTGGTTCCTCAATATCCGTCACTGTTGCATATGTTTCAGCTGAGATTTTTTTTGAAATTTTTATGTATTGATCAAAGTGATCTAACAATGTGCGCATGAGTGCTTCTGCTTCTGCGTCCTTTAATTCTTCTTCTGCCAATTCTTTTATGTCGACGGACGTATAGTCCTCCAGCTCTACGTATGATTCGATCTGCGCTCGATTCAAGCCTTCAACGAGTACACGAATCGTTCCATTTGGCAGCTTCAGCATTTGTTTAATTTTTGTGTAGGTGCCGACTTTGAAAATTTCCTCTTCACCTGGTTCATCTATTGAAATTTCCCGCTGTGTTGCTAGAAAAATCATATGATCGTTCATCATCGCCTGTTCTAATGCTTGAACAGACTTCTCGCGTCCAACGTCCAAATGCAAGACCATTGTTGGATAAACAAGTAAACCTCGCAATGGAAGGAGCGGAACATTCTTTTTGATTTCATCTGCCATGTTGATTGACACCTCCGTCACTAGTATGAATCATTATAATATACCTGTTTCAGTCTTGTACAATGTAAAAGACTTGAGAAATGTTGATCTTACCGTAGTATACCCTTTCTTTTTATCATGAAAAAGAAAAAAAGATCTATTTCACTAAAAAATCCCCATATGTGATGGGGATTAAACAGATTTACTTTTCATTTCGTCTTCTAGTCCATCTTTCTTCTCGTCTGGCGGGTTGACCAAACACTGATCCAGCACTTCTTGGAAGTGCTTCACAGGCACAATGGTGACCCCTTCAATCTCTTTTAAGATCGACTGCTGGTTGTCATAAGGAATAATGACAGTTGTGGCACCAGCTTGTTTCGCTGCCTTAATCTTCGGTATCACACCGCCGATCGGCTTCACCTGACCCTGCAATCCGATTTCACCCGTCATGGCTGTTAGATGATCGATCGGGATTTGATGTATGGCTGAGAAGATCGCGGTCGCCATGGCAATCCCAGCAGACGGTCCATCAATAGGGGCACCGCCTGGAAAATTAATATGGATGTCATATTCATTTGTCCGAATGCCTAAATTTCGAAGCACCGTTAATACATTTTCAACTGACCCTTTGGCCATACTTTTTCGTCTAATGGATTTCGACTGATTGCCAATGCTTTCTTCTTCTGCAATGTTTGTAATGTTGATACTGCCTTTTTCAAGCGCCTTACAAATGTTCACTTCAATCTCAAGCAGGGCGCCGCTGTTTGGTCCATAAACGGCCAGTCCATTGACTACCCCCACTTTTGGCTTTTCTGGTACTTTTTGTTCATATCTTGGTGTCAGCTGGCTTGAATGAATGACCCATTCTACATCTTCGATCGTGATGTCTTTTCGGTTTTCCGTGACAGCCATACCAGCGGCAATCTGCACCATGTTGACCGCTTCACGTCCATTTTTCACATAGGATGTTAAAAGGTTCAGCCCTTCATCACTTAATTCCTTTTGAATTTTTTGGACAGCCTTGGCAGCGACGATTTTCAGTTCATGCTGGTCAAGGTCCTTAAAGAAAATTTCGAGACACCTTGACCGGATCGCTGGTGGAATTTCGTCAGGTGTTCTAGTCGTGGCACCAATCAATCGAAAATCAGCCGGAAGCCCATTTTGGAAAATATCATGAATGTGATTGGGGATTTGGGTATTTTCTTCACTGTAGTAGGCACTGTCTAAAAAGACTTTCCGATCTTCAAGCACTTTGAGCATTTTGTTCATTTGGATCGGATGCAGCTCGCCAATTTCATCGATAAACAGAACCCCGCCATGAGCATGTGTGACGGCTCCTTGTTTTGGCTGCGGAATGCCTGCCTGTCCCATTGCTCCAGCCCCTTGGTAAATCGGGTCATGCACAGAACCAATGAGCGGGTCTGCGATGCCTCGTTCATCGAATCTCGCGGTTGTCGCATCGAGCTCTACAAAGACCGCATCTTTTTTAAACGGAGAATCAGCGTGACGCTTCGCTTCTTCCATCACAAGACGGGCAGCGGCTGTTTTACCGACTCCCGGTGGTCCGTAGACGATGACATGCTGAGGGTTCGGCCCGCATAGTGCCGCTTTTAGTGCACGAATGCCGTCTTCCTGCCCTACAATATCTTGAAACCCCTTTGGCCGGACTCTCTCTGATAAAGGTTCACTCAGCTTGATTGACCGCATCTTTCTGAGTGCTTCCATTTCTTTCTTTGACTCTTTGTCTATCGTCACCTTTTGTGTGCGCTGATTTTGCAGTAAGTTCCAAAAGTACAGCCCGATGACGATACCAAAGAACAGCTGTATGAATAATACGATTCCTGTCCAGCTCAATCGGTGCTCCCTCCTTCATCTATCGTATGTATTGGTTTCTGTCTGCTAGTATTTCCTAGAGCTGGACGGAATAAACACAACTTCCACGATAAATAAAAAACTCCTGAATCAAAAAGATTCAGGAGTGAGACTACCCTTATGCAGATGTTTTCGTATCTTTATTGACGACTGTGCCGTCCTTTAACACAAGACGCGGCGACTCGCCATCGGCAACCGTTGCACCAGTGATCACACATTTTTCAATATCATCACGTGATGGAAGGTCAAACATCACATCAAGCATGATGCCTTCAATGATTGAACGTAGACCACGAGCTCCTGTTTTACGCTCAATTGCTTTTTTCGCAATTTCGCTAAGAGCATCTTCTTCAAACTCAAGCTCTACATCATCAAGCTCAAGCATTTTTGTATACTGCTTAACGAGCGCATTTTTAGGCTTCGTCAAGATCTCTACAAGTGCTTTTTCATCTAACGGCTCTAGGCTTGCAATAACCGGTAGACGGCCGATGAATTCCGGGATTAAACCGAAGCGAAGCAAGTCTTCTGGGAGTACTTTTGATAGAAGAACTTCTTTTTCAAGATCTTCGATTTTATTTTCCGCACCGAATCCAATGACTTTTTGACCTAAGCGGCGTTTGATGATTTGCTCAATGCCGTCAAAGGCTCCACCACAAATAAAGAGGATATTTGTTGTATCGATTTGAATGAATTCTTGATGAGGATGCTTACGTCCACCTTGAGGCGGTACACTAGCGACAGTCCCTTCAAGAATTTTCAATAGCGCTTGCTGAACACCTTCCCCAGATACATCACGAGTGATAGAAGGGTTTTCTGATTTTCTTGCTACTTTATCGATTTCATCGATGTAGATAATGCCTTTTTCCGCTTTTTCTACATCATAATCGGCTGCTTGGATCAGCTTTAGTAAAATATTCTCTACGTCTTCACCAACATAACCTGCTTCAGTTAATGATGTTGCATCTGCAATCGCAAATGGCACATTTAAAATACGAGCAAGCGTTTGAGCAAGTAAAGTTTTACCGCTTCCTGTTGGCCCAATCATAGAGATATTACTTTTCGAAAGCTCAACATCATCAATCTTGCTGTTGGAATTGATCCGTTTGTAGTGGTTATACACCGCTACAGCTAAGGATTTCTTCGCATTTTCTTGTCCGATGACATATTCATCAAGAATCTCCCGAATTTCATGAGGCTTCGGAACATCCTTGAATTCAACTTCTTCCTCAGTGCCGAGCTCTTCTTCAACTATTTCCGTGCAAAGCTCGATACATTCATCACATATATATACGCCAGGTCCTGCGACCAGTTTACGCACTTGATCTTGCGTTTTTCCGCAAAACGAGCATTTTAATTGACCTTTTTCCTCGTTGAATTTAAACATTCTTTCACCCCTTATTCTTCTTCACTTGCCTGTAGCTAACAGTCAGCTACCTTTCTGGGTCCAGTATGTATGCATTTTACCATACTTTCCTAAAAGACGGTAATGATGTGTTTCTAACACTGCACATTGAGATATGTATAACAGAAAGATGCGACTTACACTATCGTTTCCAAAAGAAGCGATGATAAGTCAAAAATTGTACAAAACAAGGCACGAGTCACTCGCGCCCTGTTTTATTATTATGCACCATATTAACGGTTTTCTACAAGAAAATCAATTGCTTTGCGAACTTTTAGATCTTCTTTCATTGCGTCAGTAGATCCGATCGCTTGTTTGATATTTTCAATTGGCATGTTGTATGCTTCAGCCATTTTTGAAAGTTCTTCTTCTACTTCTTCATCAGACACTTGTAAGTTTTCTGCAGCAGCAATTGCTTCAAGTGTTAGGTTAGATTTCACGCGTTTAGCAGCATCTTCTTTCATTTGCTCTTTCAGCGCATTTTCATCTTGTCCTGAGAATTGGAAGTAAAGCTCAAGGTTCATTCCTTGCATTTGAAGGCGTTGTTCGAATTCTTTCATCATACGGTCTAGCTCTGTGTCAACCATCGCTTGAGGGATGTCAACTTCCGCATTTTCAGAAGCTTTCTCCACTAGCTCTTCACGAAGTTTACCTTCTGCTTCGTTTTCTTTCGCTTCTTCAAGACGTTTCTTCGTTTTTTCAGTTAGTTCAGCAAGAGTTTCTACTTCTTCATCAGCATCTTTCGCGAACTCATCGTCAAGTGCTGGAAGTTCTTTTGCTTTGATTTCGTGAATTTTCACTTTGAATACAGCTGGTTTACCTGCAAGGTCTTCAGCATGATATTCTTCTGGGAAAGTGACTTCTACGTCTTTTTCAGCGCCTGCTTCAAGACCAACTAACTGCTCTTCGAAACCAGGGATGAATGAACCTGAACCTACTTCAAGAGAGTAGTTCTCAGCTTTTCCGCCTTCGAATGCTTCTCCATCAACGAATCCTTCGAAATCAAGAACAACTGTATCGCCGTTTTCGATTGCGCCTTCTTCTTTGACAACAAGCTCAGCTTGACGGTTTTGCATGCCTTTTAACTCTTCTTGTACATCTTCATCAGTGACAGTTGCGTCGTCTTTTTCTACGTTAAGACCTTTGTAGTCACCAAGTTTCACTTCAGGCTTCACTGTTACTTTTGCAGTGAAGATTAAGCTTTCGCCTTTTTCGATTTTCTCAACATCGATTTCAGGGCGGTCAACTGGCTCGATACCAGCTTCATCGATTGCTTTTGGATATTCAACTGGAAGAAGAATATCTAATGCATCTTGATAAAGAGATTCTACACCAAAACGCTGTTCGAAAAGACCACGTGGTACTTTCCCTTTACGGAATCCAGGGATCGATACTTGCTTGACAACCTTCTTAAACGCATCATCAAGTGCTTTGTTAAATGTTTCAGCATCAACTTCTACAGTTAGGACGCCTTCGTTACCTTCTTGTTTTTCCCATTTTACTGACATGTGTGTTTCCCTCCAAAAATCTATTCAGATTGTGCGTTGTTACATTCTAAAGCATCATAAAGACTTCGTCCAATCAAAAACCACGCACGCCGCTCAAGAAGCGGTATTATGTATACAACATTTGACTTGATTATACATATCGTCTTTCAACCGTTGGAATCTACAACTGCACGATATATGCACAAATACAACCATTATATTATAACATAACAAGTCCGTCTTTCAACTAAATCGACAAATTACAAATAAGAAATTTCTTCAATATCTTTCAGCATTGTGCAAGCTTCTCTCAGCTCTCGTTCATTAAATTCATACAATAGATGCAATTCTTCGAGGTCAATCTCAATCCCGTGCATTTCATAGCCGACTTTATGAAGTGCTGCTGCCCAAAGATTCGGATCTGTGTATTTAGGAAGAAATGGATAAAGCACAAATAAGTGCCGGCGCCATAACTCTTCCACGCCTTGGTAAAGGGTTGGGTTCTCATTGCCGAGTGTGTCATCGAGCTTACGAAGGACTTGCTGAAGCAGCGGCATCTGCTCTGGCTTAACAGCCTCAGAAGGAACAAGCGTTAAAGAATCACCGAATTTCGTCACATGAACCGGCTTTGCCACATCATGATCTGACAGAAGCTGCAGGATTAATGATTTGACCAAAGGGTTTCCATCAGGCTTTTGTAAGATCGTATTTAATAGACCCATGTGTGGTGTGATGTTCCGGTCTTTCAACGAATGGATGAACTGCACCTGCTCTTCTGGCCGCTCAAGCATATCATCTATATTGATTTCACCGGCGCCATCCTCATCTTCATCTAAAATCTTTTCAGGTGATTCGATCATTTTTCTGCTAAATTCGAGCAGCTTGTAAAAATGCTCCGCGCTTTCTGCTGGAAGGTGATTTTCCTCAAGTACTGCCTCAATTGTCTGCTTCACTTCTTCATATTCTTTCAGCTGAATTAAGATCGTCATATACACTTGAAGCACGGTGAAGTAATGACCATATCCCTCATGCAACATCTTTTCACAAACACGCTTTGCATCCTGCAGCTCGCCCAGCTCCAGAAAACAAATCGCCATGCCGAGGTGAATATCGGATTCTTCATCGTCATCATAAGATTTTGCTTCTGAAAACAAGTGAAGCGCCTCTTGATACTGTTTATCTTTTAATGCTGCCATTCCTTTTTCAATCAGTCTTTCTTTCAGACCAGGAAACAAAATGACATTATCTTTCTTCTTGTCATGTTTCATGCTTACGTTCCTTTCGGGCGCATATTTTTTATCAGTTTACCAACGAAGGTTAGTAAACACAAGTAACGAGAGGTTTTCATGCAAAAAAGAAGCCGTCACACCTCGGGCGGACGGCTTCTTGTTGTTTACGCACGCAGCCAGCTGCTGCGCTTTTCTTCAAATGCTTGAATGTCATCTTCTAGTAGTAAAGTTAATGAGATCTCATCATAGCCATTCAGGAGCATTTCTCTCCAGTGAGGATCCACATCAAAAGGAGTGATATTCCCTTCGTGATCTTCTATTTGCTGTTTTTCAAGATCAACCGTCATCTCATACCCTTTGTTCTCATATGACGCAGCGAATGTTTTCCACACATCATAATCAAGACGAATCGGAAGCATCCCATTTTTAAAGCAGTTTTGGTGAAAAATATCTGCGAATGATGGTGCGATGACAATTTTGAAACCATAATCATCAAGTGCCCAAGGGGCATGTTCCCTTGATGATCCGCAGCCAAAGTTTTCTCCTGCGATCAAAATGGATGCTCCTTCATAAATCGGCTGATTCAGTTCGAAATCAGGGTTTGGGCTGCCATCGGCTAAATACCGCCAGTCGAAAAAGGCAAACCGGCCATATCCTGTTCGTTCAATTCTTTTCAAAAATTGCTTCGGAATAATTTGATCTGTATCTACGTTGATACGGTTAAGCACAGCGGCTTTCCCTTTGTGTGTGACTAAAGGCTCCATCTATGACAACTCCTTACACGACTGTTTTCTCTTGATTAAACTTCCTGACATCGACAAATCGGCCATGTATTGCAGCCATTGCAGCCATTGCCGGGCTGACAAGATGCGTTCTCGCACCTTTTCCTTGACGTCCCTCAAAGTTACGGTTTGATGTGGATGCGCAGCGTTCGCCTTCTGGTACCACATCGTTATTCATGCTAAGACACATACTGCAGCCAGATTCTCTCCATTCAAATCCTGCTTCAAGGAAGATTTCATGAAGACCTTCTTCTTCTGCTTGCAATTTGACGCTTTGAGAGCCAGGCACGACAATCGCTCTGACATGATCAGCTACCTTTTGTCCTTCTATCATAGAAGCTGCTTGGCGTAAATCAGTCATTCTTGAGTTTGTACATGAGCCGATAAACACATGCTCAATCGTAATATCTTCAATACGCTGATGCGGATGAACACCCATGTATTCGTACGCACGAATCGCTTCTTTTTGATCATCCTCTTGTGCAAAATCCTCAGGCCCTGGGATCGACGCATCTACAGGCAGCACCATTCCTGGGTTAATTCCCCATGTGACCATTGGTGAAATCTCATTCCCATCTAAAACAATCGTTTTATCATAGGTTGCACCTGGATCTGTTTTAAGTTCTTCCCATTCTTTAATCGCTGCTTCGAAGTCTTCTCCCTGCGGTGCATATTTGCGGCCGCGGCAATATTCAAAGGTGACTTCATCAGGTGCAATCAATCCTGCTCTTGCACCTGCTTCAATCGACATATTACAAACCGTCATGCGTTCATCCATCGTCATGTTTCTGAATACTTCCCCAGTGTATTCAATCACATAACCTGATCCGAACTTCACGCCATGCGCACCAATGACTGCTAAAATGACATCTTTGGCCGTTACCCCTTTTTGCAGCTTTCCGTCTACTCTAATTTCTAATGTTTTCGGACGCTGCTGCCAAAGCGTTTGTGTGGAAAGTACATGTTCAACCTCACTTGTACCGATTCCAAAAGCAAGTGCACCAAACGCGCCATGAGTTGATGTATGACTATCTCCGCAAACGATTGTTTTCCCTGGAAGTGTCAACCCAAGCTCCGGTCCAACAACATGGACGATCCCTTGGTCTACACTGTGAAGGTCAGCTAGACGGACGCCAAATTCAGCACAGTTGCGCTCTAGAGCACTCACTTGTTTTTTAGCAATCTCATCTTTGATCACAAATCGATTCACAGTCGGGATGTTGTGATCCATGGTCGCAAACGTGTTTTGAGGTCTTCTCACCTTGCGCCCTTTTTGTCTTAATCCTTCAAATGCTTGAGGTGATGTCACTTCATGCACCAAATGCAGATCAATATATAAAAGGTCTGGTTTCCCCTCGCCGCTTTTGACAACGTGCTGATCCCATATTTTTTCGATGATTGTTCGAGGCATAACCCTTTTCCTCCCTCTACCTAATTCCACAAGATTCTATTTATACAATTGTTTTCACGCGCTGCTTGAGTGCGTCTACAACTGCATGAGTGATTTCTTCAGTTGTTTGATACGTTCCCTCTTTTGCCGATAAGTCCTTTGTTCGTTTGCCAGAGGCAAGAACAGCTTCCACAGCTTCTTCTATTGCAGCCCCTTCTTCTTCTAATGCAAAGGATGTTCTAAGCAAGCTAGCTGCCGACAAAATGGTTGCTAGAGGGTTTGCGACGTTTTGCCCCGCAATATCGGGTGCTGAACCATGAATCGGCTCATATAAATGGAGGCCAGTGCTTGATAGACTGGCAGATGGCAGCATACCGAGTGACCCAGTAATCATTGAAGCCTCATCACTTAAAATGTCACCAAACATATTCTCTGTCACAATGACATCAAATTGAGCAGGCTTATAAATCAGCTGCATGGCGGCATTATCAACGAGCATGTGCTCATATTCGACGTCTGGATATTGAGAAGCCACTTCTTCTACCGCATCCCGCCATAGTTTACTAGAAGCAAGAACATTCGCTTTATCCACAGACGTTACTTTTTTCCGTCTCGTTAAGGCCATGTCGAATGCTTCTTTTAATACACGGACAATCTCTTCCTTTGTATAAAGAAGCGTATCAACCGCAGCTTCTTTTCCTTCTTCATCCGTGTAACGCTCGCTTGGTTCACCAAAATAGAGACCGCCTGTTAATTCACGAACGATGACAAAATCGACTCCGCTAATGTGATCCTGTTTTAACGGTGACGCCTCGCTTAAGCTATCGAACACTTTGACAGGACGGATGTTTGCAAATAAGTCCAGTTGTTTACGAATAGCGAGCAAGCCTTTTTCCGGACGAAGCTCTGGCGGGTTTTGATCCCATTTTGGTCCGCCGACTGCTCCTAATAAAATCGCATCAGCGCTCTTGCATACATCAACCGTTTCTTTTGGGAGCGGATTGTTTTTTTCATCTATTGCGATACCGCCAATGAGCGCCGTTTCGAATTCGAATTCGTGTTGAAATTGAGCCGCTGTCTCTTTGAGGACAGCGACCGCTGATGTCACTACTTCCGGTCCGATTCCATCGCCGGGCAAAAGTGCAATTTTCTTTTTCATGAGAACCTACCTCCTTTCCTATGAAATCGCGTGATGTTTCTCAATTTCAATGAGATTTGATTTAAAGATTAAATGCCTGTTTACTGCATTGACGTAGGCTTTCGCCGATGCTTCCAGCACATCTTGCGCCACACCGCGTCCAGCTGTTTCTTTTCCTTCTATTGAAACAGTGACATATACTTCCGCTAGTGCATCTCTGCCTTTTCCATTCGATTGAATACGGTAGTCTAGCAAATGAATTCTTTCCTCCATACAACGCTCCAGCGTGTTGTACACAGCTTCTACACTGCCTGCGCCTGTAGCTGCTTCTTGAATGACTTCCTGCGTTTCTTGATTTTTCAGAGAGACCGTTGCTGTTGGCATTTGTTCTGTCCCATAGTGCACTTGAAGACTTTCAAATTCGTAGCCAATTTTTCGGTCTGCTACTTTTTCTTCTAATATAATAGAGATCAAATCATCATCAGTTATTTCTTTTTTCTTCTCCGTCAAGTTCTTGAAGGTTTCGAAGAACTTATTGATTTCTTCTTCCGTTAGTTTAAATCCTAGCGTTTTCATACGATCTTTAAACGCATGTCTTCCGGAGTGTTTTCCAAGGACTAGTACATCTGTTGTCACACCGACAAGCTCTGGAGAAATGATTTCATAGGTTGTTTTTTCTTTGAGGAAACCATCTTGGTGAATACCTGATTCATGTGCAAAAGCGTTGTTGCCAACGACTGCTTTATTGCGCGGTACAATCATTCCTGAGTATTTGCTCACTACATCACTTGTACGCTTAATTTCATTCAATTGAATCGTTGATTCGACCTGGTAGAAGTCTTTTCGAATATGAAGAGCGACTGCAATTTCTTCTAAAGCGGCATTTCCTGCACGTTCTCCAATTCCATTAACAGCCGTTTCAATTTGATTTGCTCCATTTTCAATGGCAGCAAGTGAGTTTGCTACAGCCATTCCTAGATCATCATGACAGTGAGCAGACAAGTTGACGCGGTCGATATTTGGAACGTGTTCCTTCATATATTTAAAGATATTGCCGTACTCTTTTGGCGCTAAGTATCCAACTGTATCTGGCAAGTTAATGACACTTGCCCCAGCGTCAATGACCTTCTCTACAATTTCTGCTAAGAAAGCTAGATCTGTACGACACGCATCTTCTGCGGACCACTGGACAACCGGAAAACGTTCTTTCGCGTATTTCACCATTGAGACAGCCTGTTCTACGACTTCTTCACGTGTTTTCTTTAGTTTATGCTTCAGATGAATATCAGAAGTAGCGATAAAGATATGAATTCTTGGTTCCACTCCATCTTTTAACGCTTCCCATGCAGCATCGATGTCACCTTTCACACATCGTGCAAGACCAGCAACTGAACAGTTTTTGATCGTTCTAGCAATTTCTTGTACGCCTAAGAAATCCCCTCGGGATGAAGCGGGAAAACCCGCTTCAATGATATTAACCCCAAGGCGCTCAAGCTGCTTTGCAATGATTAGCTTTTCTTGTGCATTTAAGTTCACTCCTGGTGATTGCTCTCCATCTCGAAGTGTTGTGTCAAAAAAATTAATTTTCCGCACCGACGCTCACCGCTTCCTTTTTCTTTCCTTGTTTGACGAAAGGCATCATTTCACGAAGCTTTCTTCCGACGATTTCAATTTGGTGCTCATTTTCATTTGCATTGATCGCATTGAAACGTGGACGATTCACTTGGTTTTCAACAATCCATTCTTTTGCAAATGTTCCGTTTTGGATATCAGTCAAGACGGCTTTCATAGATTCTTTTACGTTTGCATCCACAACACGCGGTCCTGATACGAAGTCACCCCATTGTGCTGTATCAGAGATTGAATATCTCATGCCTTCTAATCCTTCTTCATACATAAGGTCAACAATTAATTTCAGTTCATGCAGACACTCGAAGTATGCAAGCTCTGGCTGATAACCAGCTTCTGTTAACGTTTCGAAACCTGCTTTCACTAGTGAAGTAAGACCTCCACAAAGGACCGCTTGCTCACCGAATAGATCCGTTTCTGTTTCTTCTTTAAATGTTGTTTCAAGAACGCCCGCTCTTGCTCCGCCGATCGCTTTTGCATAAGCAAGTGCTTTGTCTTTCGCTTGGCCAGATACATCTTGATAGATGGCAAATAGGGCAGGTACACCAGCGCCTTGCTCATATGTTCTTCTCACAAGATGTCCTGGACCTTTTGGAGCCACAAGATACACATCTACGTCACTTGGAGGAACAATTTGATGAAAGTGAACGTTGAATCCGTGTGCGAAAACAAGTGAGTTGCCTGCTTCTAATTGATCTTTGATTTCTTCGTCATATACTTTCTTTTGCTGCTCATCTGGTAGTAGTACCATGACGACATCTGCTTGTGCTGCCGCTTCTTTTACTGTGAATACTTGATGGCCGTCTTCTTGTGCTTTTGTATAAGATCCGCCTTTTCTCACGCCGACGATCACATCTACGCCGCTTTCTTTTAAGTTCAATGCATGTGCATGACCTTGTGATCCATACCCAATGATAGCAACCTTTTGACCATTTAATACGTTTTCTTGAATATCACCGTTATAATATACTTTTACCATTTGACTCTCTCCTTTTGTTTAGACAATTGAAATTGTTTTATTTGATTGCGGCTTTTGCTGATTATCTCTCGCAAAGGCCGTGGTGCCAGTTCTGGCGACTTCTTTAATGCCGTATGGCTTAAGTAATTCAATGAGTGCTTCAATTTTTGAAGACTCACCTGTCACCTGAATGACGACACTCTCTCTGCTTACATCTACAATAGAAGCTCTAAACGGTTCAATGACCCCTGTGATCTCCATTCTAGATGCCGGTGCAGAAACGACTTTTATCAAAGCCAGCTCTCGCTGAACGATTGATTGGTTTGTAATGTCTGTTACTTTCAGAACATCGATTTGTTTGTTCAGCTGTTTTGTCAGCTGTTCGATGTCTTTCTCTTGGTCTACATGGACGACGAACGTGATGCGTGATACATCTTGAATCTCAGAATGGCCGACCGTAATGCTTTCAATGTTGTAGTGTCTTTTGGTAAAAAGGCCAGTGATTCGGTTCAGTACGCCTGATCGATTTAATACAGTCAACACAATAATTCTTTTCAAGGTTTCACCCCCACCATCTCATGAAGTCCTTTCCCCGGTGCGACCATCGGGAATACTTTTTCATCTCTCGCTACATTGACATCGATGAAAACAGGCTCTCTAGAGGTTAACGCTTCTTCAAGCTTTTCTTTCGCCTCTTCGTCTGATGAGATTCTGATTCCTTTAATGCCATAAGCTTCAGATAATTTAACGAAGTCTGGCTGCTCTGAAAATTTAGAATATGAGTAGCGTTCTTCGTAGAAAATTTCTTGCCATTGTCTTACCATTCCAAGGCTGTGATTATTCAGAACAATCACTTTCACTGGAAGGTTCAGCTCACGGATAACGGCAAGTTCTTGCAAGGTCATTTGGAAACCTCCGTCTCCTAAAATCGCCACAACCGTTGCCTCTTGATCAGCCAGCTGAGCGCCAATGGCTGCCGGTAAACCGAAGCCCATCGTACCAAGGCCGCCAGATGTGACCCACTTATCTGCATTTTCAAATGGATAGAACTGCGCTGCCCACATTTGATGCTGTCCGACATCAGTTGCCACAATGGCTTCACCTTTTGTGAATTGATGAATGTATTCAATCAGCTTTTGAGGCTTAAAGCCCTCTGCTTCGTTTTCAACGTACCAGAGTGGATATTCTTCCTTCCACTCATCTAATTGGTTTTTCCATTCATTTGATTCCCCTTGCTTCCCGTCTTGCTTGATCAGCTCTTCAAGGACTAGCTTACTGTCTCCAACAACCGGGATATGGGTATGAATGTTCTTGCCAATTTCCGCTGGATCGATATCAATATGTGCTACCTTCGCATGTTTCGCAAAGTGATTGAGGTTGCCAGTTACCCTGTCATCAAATCTTGCACCGATTGAAATGAGCAGATCACATTGGTGAAGGGCCATATTCGCCGCATATGTGCCATGCATACCAGCCATCCCTAGAAATAGAGGATGCTTTGCTGGGAATCCGCCAAGTCCAAGCAGTGTATGAGCGACTGGGATTTGCTGCTGCTCTACATACTGCCTTAATTCTTCAGATGCTTTGCCATGAAGAACGCCAGCTCCTGCTAGAATGACTGGTTTCTTCGCTCTGCTTACAGCTTCTACTAATTTGCGAATTTGCAAATAGTTCGGCTCGACTTTTGGCTGATAACCAGGTAAATCAATTGGCTGATCGTATTCAAACGTTCCTTCAATGCCTGCCACATCTTTTGGAATATCAATCAAGACTGGACCAGGTCTGCCTGTTGTTGCGATGTGGAACGCCTCTTTAATGACACCCGGTAATTCCTCTGGATTTCTTACTTGGTAGCTGTGCTTTGTGATGGGCATTGTGATGCCGAGCACGTCTGCTTCCTGGAAAGCGTCTGATCCAATGACTGAGGTTGCCACCTGTCCTGTGAAGACAACAAGAGGAAGTGAATCAATCATTGCATCTGCAATTCCTGTGACAAGGTTTGTCGCTCCAGGTCCTGATGTTGCAATGACAACACCCGGTTTGCCAGATACTCTTGCGTATCCTTCTGCTGCGTGAATCGCTCCCTGCTCATGCCTTGGCAGGACATGAAATAAACCAGAATCATAAATTTTATCGTAGATCGGTAAAACCGCTCCGCCTGGATATCCGAAAATGACTTCTACTTTTTCTCTTTTGAGTGCTTCAATTAACATGAGTGCACCGTTCATCGTTTGTGGTGCTTTAGATGTTTCCGTCTCCACTTGTACATTTGTCCCCATTTGATTTCCTCCTCTTTGTCTTGCTTCAGTCAAGTCTTTTCACCCTTTTCTATTCAAGATCGAGATTTTAGACCATATAAAAAAGCCTTCTCACCCCACAATGACACTACTTTTCACTAGGTCAAAGGGGCGAAAAAGCTTTGTTTTTCGCGGTACCACCCTTGTTCACGGCAAAATCTGCTGCCGTCTCATGGACATCTTTCATCCATTTTGGTAACGAGTGAGCAATGTCACTCGGTCTGCCCTACTATCATTTCAAGCAGACACTCAGAGGTGAGTTCACTTTAGAAAGTAACACCGGTTTCCAGCTACCACCGGCTCTCTGTAGATACTGACTCTAAAGCTACTAGTCCTCTTCAACGTTTATCGATATCTATTTAGCTTGCGTGAATGTTTTCATCTGTAAATACGACTTTTTCTCCTTCTTCAACCACTCGCTTGCGGAATTGTTCAAGAAGTTTGTTTGTGTGGACCCCAGGTTTCCCTTCACCGATTGTACGGCCGTCAACCTTTACAACAGCGATCACTTCGGCTGCGGTTCCTGTCAGAAAAACTTCTTCTGCTGTATACACATCGTGCCTTGTGAATGGTTCTTCTTTCACTTCGTAGCCTAAGTCCTCCGCAATCTCCATGATGGCATTTCTTGTGATGCCTTCAAGAGCGCCGATATAACCTGGCGGTGTATAAAGCTTACCTTTTTTATAAATAAACACATTGTCTGCAGAACCTTCTGCCACGTACCCTTGATCGTTCAGCATCAGCGCTTCACTCACACCGGCCATATGGGCTTCGATTCGGACAAGGATGTTATTCAAATAATTTAATGATTTCACTTTTGGGCTCAGTACATCGGGACGATTTCGTCTCGTCGGTACCGTTACAATATCAATACCCGTTTCATATAGGTGCTTTGGAAAGATGGCCAGCGGCTCTACAATGATCACTGTGTTGGCTCTCCCGCAGTTGTTTGGATCTAAACCAAGATCACCAGCTCCTCTTGAGACAACAAGACGAATATAGGCATCCTTTAGGCCGTTCCTTTCAACTGTATGAATCATTTTTTCCGTGAGTTCCTCAAGTGAATATGGAATGTTCAGCATAATGGATCTGGCGGAATCATACAGGCGGTCTAAATGTTCTTTCATTCGAAAGATATTTCCGTTATACACGCGTATCCCTTCGAACACACCGTCACCATATAAGAAGCCATGATCATAAACTGAAATTTTTGCATCCTCTTTTTTCACGAGTTCATCGTTTAAAAAGATCCACTGTTCCTTTTGGTCTTCCATTTTCAGTGAGCACCCTCTCTTTCAAGCAAAAAGTAGTTGAATTTTCAGACACTTTTTATTGAAGCCTCTCACGCTTGCTCTGCGTGTTTGTTTAGCTTTTGTTGAACCCATCTTACGCCGCTTTCCATACAGTGTCAACAGCATTTTTAAAATTATTAGACAATTTAGACTAATCAAAATTAAATGTATACGCTTACACCTTTGCTAGACAAGGAATGAAAAAACTTAAAATTTTTTGTATTTTTTCTTCAATTTATTTAGTTTACCTGAACGCTTTTCTTTTGAGAAAACGTTTGTCATATTTTTTCACATCGTTTTTAATGAATACTGGTAGATTTCAACGCTTTTGATTTTCTTTCGGCATGCCTTTCTAAAGCGTTTTCCTATGAATTTATGATAGAATGAGAGCATCTTATAGAAGGAGGGCAATACATGGCTAACATCAGAGGTTATATCGGAACATATACAAAGGGAGACAGTAAAGGCATTTATACTTTCACATTAAATACGGACAAGCAGCAGATCGAACAAGTAAAAGTAGCTGCTGAACTTGAAAATCCTACATATTTAACCGTCTCAGATTCTCAAAAATTTGTGTATTCTGTTGTGAAAGAAGGATCACAGGGCGGCGTGGCTGCGTATCAAATTGATGCAGAAACCGGCACACTTCGTTTCATCAACCAAGAGCTTGCCGATGGCGCTTCTCCTTGCCACGTCAGCGTGGACAATCAAACAAAAACAGCTTTTACAGCAAACTATCATAAAGGAACAGCAGAGATGTATGAAATCGATGCTGAAAATGGCTCAGTCATCCGCACGCTGTCACAGGCGCAGCATGAAGGAACTGGACCAAACGAAGACCGTCAGGAAAAACCGCACACTCACTTTATGGGTCTGACACCAGATGAACAATTTGCAGTGGCTGTTGACCTTGGGACAGATGGCATTTATACGTATAAGAAAGAGGGCGGCAAACTCGAGCTCGCTCATACATTTGAAACAAAACCAGGCACCGGTCCTCGCCATATCACATTCCATCCAACGAAACCTGTGGCATATGTGATGACAGAGCTAAGCTCAGAGGTGATTGTGCTTCGTTACTTTGAAGATGGTCATTTCGAAGAGATCCAAACGATCGCAACCATTCCAAGCGACTTTACAGAGAACAATCAAGGCAGTGCCATTCACGTCTCTTCAGACGGGCAATTTGTTTATGCAGGAAACCGCGGACATGACAGCATTGCGATTTTTAAAGCAGACGCCGACGGCCAATTAAGTCTTGTCGAGATTGCTTCATCTGAAGGAAACTGGCCTAGAGACTTTGTGCTTGATCCAACTGAAGAATTCCTCGTCGGTTCAAACCAAGAATCTAGCAACCTAGTGTTATACAAACGCGACAAAGAAACAGGACGACTCACTGTCTTACAATCAGACATCACTGTTCCTCATCCAGTTTGCGTGAAATTTTTAGGATAATGAAAAAAGCCTCCGTTTTGGGGGCTTCAGCTTGTTGACAAAGGGCTAAAATGATTTTTATTTTAGCCCTTTGTCTTCTTTTCAGCGTGCAGACGGCATCCCGCCATCTTCAAGCTTTTGATCAATAAGAGACGTATCGGTTTTTTCACCGAACCATTTTGACAGCCTGTCCTTCGCTTTTCCTTTCACATCATCATCAATGTACATCGCTACTTGGAGCAGAGCAAATGTGATCGCTCCTAAATCATCTGTGTAGCCGACACCAATCAATGTATCAGGGATGAGGTCAATAGGAAGGATAAAGTATCCGAGTGCCCCAATAATAAGGGTTTTTGCTTTGACAGGCACTTCGGGTTTTTGCAATGTATAGTAAAGTAATAGCACAGCATAGACAAGAGAGACACCAGCCTTTTGTGCCGTCTTTTTTAACTTTTCCCAAAAGGCATGATCATTAAAATGCTTCTTCGAACGCTTTAATAGTTCTTTTTTCTCAGAACGGTTCATCATATCGCCTCCATCTACAGCATAGCCCTTTTCCCTTCGTTATACAAGATATCCGCCGATTCGACAAACAAAAAGCAGCAGAAAGCTGCTGCATTCTACTGCTCTTTGTAAAACTTTTCGATCGCCTTATCGATGTAGACCCATCCTTTATAAGACACATGAATTGTATCTTTAAAGAAGTAAGGATCGTATTCATGTTTAGTCAAATCTGCGACTTCATACCCATTATCTCGAATTTGACGATTGATTTTCTCATAATACTCTGTACGCCCCTCTTTCGGGAAACCGGTATAATCATACCATTTTCCATTGACAGGAATCGTCACAAACAAAGGCTTCGCCCCTGCCTGTTTTAAAATATCCAGCATGATTTGAAAATCTTTGTATTCTGGTGATTCCGCATAAGAGTGGTCTTCACGAGAATCTTTCATCTTTTTCATGATCGGTTTCAGCTTGCGGTCAAATAGTTTTTGATTAATATAAAACGGGTTGTTCCCTGCTTTTTCCGCACCTAAGACACTTGCTTCTTTTTCAAGCTCAGTCCATGTTTTTCCTTTGACAGAAGGAGACGGATGAAGCTTACGCTCTTTCCCCGATCCAATTGTATAGTACATGTCTTTCTTTTGAAGCATGCCATAATACATTTTTGCAATAGGAGAAATCGCGCCATAAGCGAATTTGTTCCCAGAAAGCTCTGCTTTAAAAAGTTCTGTGATGACCATGTCGTTCTTTACAGCTTTAAACGTCATGATTCTCTTGATCAGCTCTTTTTTCACAGCTGGATCAATTTCTTTATTATAAGCGAGATTAAGCGCTTGAAGCGCTGAATAGTTCGGTGCAAAGTGATTCTCGTCTGATCCCCATTTCACAAACCACTGCGGGGACACGATAAACACAAGCTTCTTCCCTTTTAATTCATCCATATGCGATGCGAAGTTCATCGCATGAATTAATGATTGTGACCCACCTTTTCCAATAAGATAAGGTGTAAACCCTTGAGGATTCTCATGAAAGAAATTCGAAGGGTGATATGGATCAAAACGTGATAGTTCAGAAGATCCATAGATCGGCAAATAAGTTGGATCTTTTAGCATTTCATCTTGTAAATAAAGCCCCTGAAACATCCCTGGATCTAATTCTGTGGCTGACTTTTGTAATTTGTCTTTTGGGATCAGATGTGAGAGCCATGCATTTGGTACAAGAAGAACACCAATGAATAGAACAGCCGCTAAAATAAGCGGCCCAAAAAAACGCTTTTTCATTACTTCATCTCTGCCAGCTGCTCAGCAATGTGATTCGGTGTATCCCACACATCACGATCGAACTCTGTAATCGGAACAGTGATTCCGAGCTGACTTTCAATTGCCATAAGCAGTTCTACTGTACCAAATGAATCTAGAAGACCTTCTTCAAAAATTGCAATCTCTGGATTTTCTTTCACAACGTCGTCCTGACAAACCTCTGCAATAATACCGTATACTTGATTTTTAAATTCCATAATTTTCTACTCCCTTAATGATTAATGATGAAATGGTTTTCCTGAAAAAATATAAAATCCGAAACAAATCACATGGAATGTAATAATGATCGACACAATCATTGTGACCTTATTATCCGGCCACCACTTGTGCTTTTTATTCCATTTCTCAAATAAATTGTAACCGGACATCACAACTGCGTGATATAGTCCGTAAATAATATATTGAAGTGCTAGACCATGCCAAGCACCCATCAATAGAAAGAGGACAAAGTACCCAATATTTGATACAGCCATACGGTTCTTGATCCACTTCTTTTTTGTCATAAAGAACACAAATCTCATAAACACGTAGTCTCTGAACCAGAAGGAGAGGGACATGTGCCAGCGATTCCAGAAGTCTTTAATGTTCCGGCTGATAAACGGTTTGTTAAAGTTTTCTGGTGATTTAATGCCCATCATATAACTCACACCAACAGCAAATGCTGTATATCCAGCAAAGTCAAAGAACAAATACATACTGTACGCATACATATACGTTAACTGTTGAACAAAGTGACTGCTGCTAATGTGATGAATATTCATGAGAATATACGTGTGAATCAGATAACCAATAATGAACTTATATAAGAAGCCGATAAAAATTTTATGAATACCGGCGTATAGAAGATCACTGTACGCTTCCTTTTCAGGCGGCGTATCCATATCCTTTTCAAACCGGCGGTAACGATCAATCGGACCTGATGAAATCGTCGGGAAAAAGACAATGAAATAGACCAAACGATGAATCGGAATTTTCTTCTTAATCAAGCCGTCTCTTGTCTCGATAATTAACTGGACACCTTTAAATGTTAGGTACGAGATTCCTAAAAAGCTCAGCCAGTTCATTGGCGGCGGTTGATGCGGCTGATGAGTTAAAAAGAACGGTAAAATCTTCGATAGCACAAGCGGCAAAATAGATGCCACCACTGCCATATAGAAGACAGACGCTTGATTCGCCTTCAGCCGGTACGAAAGGTACAAGCGGATGATCAAGATTTGCCACACTGTAAACAAGAAGAGCAGCAATGCGCCATGTGCATCCTTTGAGAAAATAAGCGCGAGCGCCACAACCGTTGCAAACATGTTGTAGCCCTGCATTCTTTTGCCGCGAAGACCAAGAATGATCGTCGGCAAAAGAAGAACACCAATTAGAATGAAGAAAAAGAATGAACTAAACGGAATCATAGAAGAACCTCTTTCGCGATTCTTTTACGGTCAACCTTCCCGTTTGGCGTCATGTACAGCTGCTCAAGATAGACAAACTTTCTTGGAATCATGTACGCAGGCAGTGAATCCGCCATTTCTTTCTTAATTGCACTTGTCAGCTGATATTCTTTTTCAAAAGAATGCGCTGCTGGAACAATGGCTGCAATTAAGTACTCCACATGACCGTTTGGCTGGAACGGCACAATCACACAAGCATTGACATACGTTGTCTCGCTCACATGATATTCAATTTCTTCAAGCTCCATTCGGTATCCATGCAGCTTAATTTGATAGTCCAGACGACCGTGGCATGTAATCAAACCATCCTGCGCCACACCTGCATCACCTGTACGGTAAGCAGGGCGTCCTTCGTATTCAAAGAACACTTTATCTGTTAAGGCTTGTTCACCTAAGTAGCCTCTCGTGACGCTTGGCCCTACGATGACAATTTCCCCTTTTTCACCATCAGGAAGGGTCTTGCCTTCTTCATCTAAAATGACGATATCTGTATCCGGTTTGGCGTAGCCGACTGGTAAAGAATCGTGCTGATCAAGAATCGCCTGCGTGACTTCAATCGATGTGATCGCAACAGTTGCTTCAGTCGGACCATACGTATTAAAGACCTGCGCTTTTGGAAAACGCTCAAGGAGCGCACTTGCTACAGATACAGGAAGTGCCTCTCCGCAGAACAAGAAGACTTTCAGCTCTGGTAAAAGCTCCCCTGTAAAGGAAGGGTCCATTAAGCACATTTGCACAAAGGAAGGTGTTGATGTCCACACTTCAACGTCAGATTGACCAAGTGCTGCAAACATATCCTTCGGCTTATTCACTAGATCTTTCACTAAACAGTACAGAGTACCGCCTGATTGAAGCGCTGGATACAAATCCATCACTGATAAGTCAAAAGAAAACGGTGCTTGATTTAAGAATGTGCGCCCCTCACCAATTGGGAAGTCTCGGCACATCCACTCTGTAAAGCTTTCTAAATTATTGGCTGTTACCTGAACGCCTTTCGGTTTTCCGGTACTGCCAGACGTATAAATGATGTAAAAAACATCATCCTGTTGAACCCACTGCGAGGATGGCGGTGCTTCTTTTTCAAGAGCTAAAAGAGATGCCGCACTTTTCACTTCAATGTGTTCTTCTACATCTAGTACATTCTGCTCATTTGCACAAATCAACAGACTGGCTTTTGAGCTTTCAATAATTGAGACGATACGCTCGGCAGGGATTGAGATGTCGACCGGAATATAAGGTCTGCCTGATTTCACACTACCTAAGAAAGAAATCAGCATCTCTGGCTCCATATGACCGTATACAATGACAGGTGCACTGCCAGTTGCGACTGCATCGATCGCACCAGCCATTTGGTCTGATAGATGCCAAAGCTCATCATATGTGATCGAAGCATGTTGAGAAACAAATGCTGGCTGTGTTGGTTTCGTTTGTTGGTATTCATGAATCGTGTGTAATAGTTTCATAGTTTAATCTCCAATTAAAAATCGTTGTAAATGAATGATCCCGTATTTGCTGTATGGAATCCGTAAATAAAGAACAATAATAGCAAAATAAGTAAGTAAAAACTCGTATATCCTATCCATTTTACAGACTTATTTTCTGATAGCTTTTTGAATAGCATATTGATAACCTCTTTTCTTTTGACACTTATAGAGACGCATGAATCATTAAAAGAGTTTCATACCAAAACATAAAAATTTTAAGAAATCATGAAAAAAAGATGTCGAATCGATAAACGTGTCTTTAGGCAAAGCTGTCTTATTGTAACAAAGATTTAATGTATTTGAAATGAAATTCAAGTTTAAATTTGCCTTAAAATTGTTGAAAGCTGTCGAATAAACGTAAAAGCCACCTAGTTTGCCTAGATGGCTTTGATTTCAATTACATTGAATTTGTGCGAATTTTATTTATCTAGAGAATATCTTTCAATAGCTTCTTCTGGAGACGTTTCTTTATCAAACACAAGATAACGACTATAAACTTCTTTTAGATGTACTGATTCTTCTAAATTATCTACTAATTCAAAGGTATCTAAAATTGCAACTACTTTGTTAGTAGTCATTCCACCCTCTGAATTTTCATAAGTTTCTTCTGGAAAGTTTTCGTGTATGATACTTTCAATTTCATCTGGTTTTTTTGTTTTTATTAGAAAAATTCTCTCTTCAAATATTTTTTCAGGGCTTAATCGTGGCGAAGTTGTTGATTCAAATAAAACTTTTACAGAATAAATATCGTACATAAATTATCACCTTTCATTTCATTTTTTCTTAAATCTGTTGTCTGTTAACAGTTTTTTAGCTTTTTTAGCATTCTTTTTTCCCTTTTTTGCGTCTTTGTTGATTTGTTCTATCGTTTTATTTAAGTATTCACTTGGAAACTCTTTTCTGATTGACCCTTTTCTATTCTTAGAGATGAATTGGTCTGCTGTCATTTTATGATGTTTGACAACTTGAGCCTCCCAAGAGTTTGAAGAAAATATCATACCACCTACAATGACAGCACCAGTTGCTAATACTGCAGCTTGTCCTAACCCTGGAATAAAGAAGAAAGGAAGTGGGATGGCAAATTTAGTTTCTGCAAGTTGATCAGGATTTAATTCTCCTTCAGATGATACAAAATCATTTGTGTTAATTACAACAGTTTCATTTTCTGATGCCTTTGCTGGTGCTTGTAAAACAAAGGTAAATACGGATAGAGCTAATAGTGTGGAAATTATTTTTTTCATCATGTTAAATACTCCTTATAGTTTATTAGAAATTTACTTGAATAAAGATATTATATTATATTAATTAGATTTTCAACAATTTTAAGGTAAATTTAAGAAAATTTGTTTTATATTAACGTCTCTGTAAATATTTCCTCCATTATATCTTGATAAAACCCATAGTTTCATGGGTATCTCATCAATCCATTATAAAAAAATCCGTCACAAGACAAGTGGGTTCTCCGTTTTGATCTATCCCCCAAAAGCTTGGATACATCCCGTCACCGAAGCCTGTTGTAAACATGGCAATGTCCACTTTGTCATGAAAACGGGTGACGAGCCAGTCCCATGTGTGCTTGTAGTTTTGCGCAAGAGCTTCTGCAAATTCCTCATAAAGATAAAAAATCATTGTCCTCTTTATATCGCTTATCCTCATAGGCTTGTAAATATAGTGCTGCTTCCGCATCCATGAAACAGCCCATACCCGTATTCACACCGTAGCCGAAGAACTCATCTTTTGTTAATTGAACGGGTTCCTGACCTGCTCTTGTGGCAAGCTCCCATTCTATTGCTTGCTCGTTTGTGAACTTGATTATTGCATAGGCGACGCGTTCGTCACCGCTTTCTAATCGCTTAACCATAAGTAGAATAGGATATTTTCCCGGATGAACCTTCTTAGAAAAAGATTGGTCTCCCTCTGAAACAAAAGGATCACAGACAACGATATGACCGCTTGTGATCTCGATATGTCCTAACTGTTTGACAAATAATTGATCACCTTCTGAGCTGCTTTTGTTCTCTCCATTTTCAAAAATTAAGTTTGTTGGATCGATGTTGTACAAGGGATCATTCCTTTCATTATTTTTCTGAGACGTTTGAGATTATGTATTTTTCAATTTCAAAGCATGATCATCCATAGAACATCCATTTCCAGTATCAACTCCATACCCTGAAAAGAATTTCCCCTGTAAATCGCTTTCTATCTGTCCATTTGATAATGCAAGCTCTCACTTAACACTCGCTTCATCTTCTCCTTCTACTATACACCTTAATTTTTTTAGTTGGAGAAAGAATATTCTCTCTTTTGAATATTTACCGCTTTGCAATGTCTTTTTCATTAGTTAAAAATAAATGGAAGGTTAATTAAAAAACACCCTTCCAATGGAGGGGCTGTGTTATTAACTATTTTCTTTGGAATATTTTTTTATCAATGTTTCGCTAATCCTGCTTACGATATAGATCGCAACCGCTAAAATCAGCATCAACGGAAACATGCTTAACCGATCATCTGCAACATAAACAATGATCCCCACAATCACAGCCACTACGATTGCCGTTAAAAAATGCTTCACCGCCATCTCACCCCTTTGTATAAATCATATACATTTTATTACACAAAAGGTTCAATTGAAATAATTTCCACAAAATCGGATATACGCAAGTCTAGATTGATTTCGACCACAAGCAGCAGTGGGTTTCCTTGTTTCGTCTAAAAGCGTGTTGCTCCCCTTCCTTATATTGTTCGTATAATCTCTATATGCTAAAATTAACTAAAATACCTAAATAATGGATCAACCGAGAGGTCCTTCAATGACACAGCAAAGCAAGCCATCCAAAACGTTATTAATTACTTTACCCGGGGCTATTATTGCCCTTGTGATGATCTTAGGGAAAATTGATACACCTGTAACAAATGTTTTATTTTATATTGTGGCTTTTAGTGTTATGGGTTTAGTGGTTTCGAGCTTAATAAAGGACTACAAGAAAAAGAAAAATTAACTCTTCATCTAGGGAACTGTTGTTTATGCAGCTCCCTTTCTTTTGGTATACACTTTCAAAATTCTAATTTAAAGCAAAAGCTAAACTTAAATTTCAAAACAAAAAAAAGCCTGAAATCCTTTCATACCAAGGATTTCAGGCTTTTAAAATAGTACGTCCCAGGAGAGATTCGAACTCCCGACCGACGCCTTAGAAGGGCGTTGCTCTATCCAGCTGAGCTACTGGGACATGTTGTTATGTAGTGTTCTGGTGGTGAGTACCTCACCGACAAGATTTATTATATTACTATTGTTCTTTAAAGTCAACGGTTTTTCGAAAGTTTTTTCATAAGGGGCAAATGCTGCACCCTTATGAAATACCTTCCAATGTGACAGTATTTTCGAGGTTTTGTATGACCTGACCTTCGTCTGTGAAAAACTGTACGTTCGCTTCGCTTCCATCTAGTGTCAGTATAGCATAGCTGCGCTCTTTACGCATTCTTGGCAGGTGCACGCTGCCCGGGTTAATGAGCAGTTTTCCTCTCAGCAGCTCACTGCCTGGGATGTGCGAGTGGCCAAAGCAGATAATGTCTGCGCCTAGCTCTTCTGCACGGTAGTAGACTTGAAGCAAGGATTGTTTGATGCCATGCAGATGTCCGTGAGTGAGAAATAGTTTTCCGCCTCCATCAAGTGGGAGCAGGAGCTCTTCTTCAAAATCGCCCATAAAGTCACAATTTCCTTTGACGACTTTGTATCCTTCGAGTGCTGGGTGGTTCGTTTCGAGTTCTGAATCTCCGCAGTGAATCATCATATCGACTTCATCCGCGTGCCGTTTGGCAATGGTTTGAAGTTCGTCTGTGAGTCCATGACTGTCACTCATGATGAGTATCTTCATGGCTTCATTCCCCCTTATTCATTTGCGTCTAGCAGTGATGAAAGCTTTTGAAGCGCGACCGCTCGATGGCTGATCTTGTTTTTCTCCTCTGGTGATAATTCGGCCATCGTCTGGTCTTTGTCTTTGACGATGAAAATGGGGTCATATCCGAAGCCGTTTTCGCCGATTGGTTCCTCTGCGATGAAGCCTTCTACTGATCCTTCTACCGTCTTTGTTTCTTTGCCCGGTATGCTGACAGCAAGGGCACATCTGAATCTGGCTGTGCGGTCTTCTTTTTCAATTCCTTGAAGCTCGCTCAGCACTTTTTCCACATTCTCAGCATCGTCTTTATGCTCACCAGCGTATCTCGCTGAATATACGCCAGGTTTTCCGCCAAGATAGTCAATCGACAAACCGGAATCGTCTGCAATGACCATTTCACCTGCTTTGGCTTGAATCGCCTCGGCTTTGATGATGGCATTTTCTTCGAAGGTTTGTCCTGTTTCTTCAATCTCTTCAGTAAAGCCGATGTCTGCTAGTGTTTTGACCGTGAATCCTTTTGGCTCAAGAATGGCTTTGAATTCTTTCGCTTTGCCCGCATTGTGCGTTGCAATGATGGCTGTTTTCATCCTGATCAAACCCTTCTTTTTATTCGATGACTTCTCCTGTCACTGCTTTTTGCTTTTCGATTAATTCTTTGATGCCCTTTTCGGCTAAATCAAGCAGTCCGTTTAGCTGTTCTCTTGAGAATGTCGCTTCTTCGCCTGTCCCTTGAAGTTCAACAAAGCGTCCAGCGCCTGTCATGATGACATTCATATCTACTTCAGCTGAAGAATCTTCTTCATAATTTAAATCTAACAGAAGACCCTGCTGAGAATCAATTCCGACGGATATCGCCGCTAAATAATCAGTGATCGGGTTTTCTTTGATAACTCCTTCTGCTCGAAGCTTTTGAATCGCAAGTGTCATGGCGACAAAAGCACCGGTAATAGATGCTGTGCGTGTTCCGCCGTCTGCTTGAATGACATCACAGTCAATCCAAATCGTGCGTTCGCCAAGCTTTTCTAAGTCAACGACTGCACGGAGTGCTCGTCCAATTAAGCGCTGAATCTCCATTGTACGTCCTGTCACTTTTCCTTTAGAAGATTCTCTCATCGTTCTTTGTGCGGTTGCTCTTGGAAGCATGCTATATTCTGCTGTAATCCAGCCTTTTCCTTCTCCTCTTAAAAAAGGAGGTACACGGTCTTCGATGGATGCGTTACAAATCACCTTCGTATTTCCCGATGAGATTAAGACAGAGCCTTCTGGATGCTTAATGTAGCCTGCCTCTATTTCAACTTTTCTTAATTCGTCATATTGTCTTTCATCTAATCTCATGATTTACCTCCATTACGATATACATTCCGCGCGGGTGCCAGCGGGGTTCTCCTACTAACTTTGACAACCTAGGCTCGTTCTAATCGCTTGGAATAAAAAAGAGGCAGCGAATATGCATGCCTCTTTTTCTCCATTATATCAATGTGTGCCGTTAAAAACTACCTGTATTCACTTGTTCTGGTCTTGAAACCGGCTTTGTCAGCTCTGCTCCTTTTTCGTTCACAAGCTCAGCCTTGCCGTTTACCTTAACCGATACACTTTTGACGTCCGGCAGCTCTGTTAATGTGAGCACAATGCTATCAAGAACTTTTTGTGAAATGACCTTTTTCTTTTCATCTGCACTGCCAAAAATGGATTCGTTGAAATCAAGTGTCACATGTCCGTCTTTTACTTTCGGGACATCATTCAGCTTTACATCTTGATCAAAGTCTGTGAGCAAATGGCTTTTTTTGCTTGGTCCAGAGACGAGCTCATCAATGGCTGCTGTAATCGGATCATCCTCGTCTTTTGGCGCTCTTTTGGTCACAGGAACATAGTACGTCTGTTCATCAGATTCAGCTAAGTAGTAAACCGTCACTGGCTTTGTCGATGTCATATCAGCGGCAGCCTCGTGCTGAATATTTATACCGTCTTCTCTGCTTAAATCATCGGAGATCGGTGTACCGTTCACAGGCATTTCTTTTAGTTCATGTCCATTCATTTTCAATTTGACTTTGGCGACAGAATCAAACTGCGTTAACGTCCAAGTGACAGATTGCAGGATGCGCTGTTCGTCTTCTTTTTTATAGTTTTTAAATTCATTTGAAAAATCCACTACGGCCGTTCCGTCTTTAATGTCGACAGATACGCTCGTGTCGGCCGGCAAAACAGCTCGGAACCCATTTGGCATGAGGTTAGAAATCGGTCCTCCGTCCACGAGATATTCAAGGGTTTGTTTGGCACTTCCTTCGTTTTTCGGCAGCGGAATGGATTGAGAGACGACATACCCGTTTTTATCAATTAAATATAATTCTCTCATGACTGTATCTGCCTTCTTCTCTTCTTTTCCTTCTTTGGCTGTTTGTTTATCTTCTTTATTTTCTTTCACATATGTGACGTTTTGTGGCGGGTCAATCTCTGTTTTCGCTTGGTCTGTTTGAAACAATCCGCATCCTGACAAAAGCATGGCTGACGCGATACACGTCACAGCTGCTGTAGATCCTTTTTTCAGCATACTTCACCCTCCTCTAGTAGTTTGTACTACTATGTATACGAGCTCCTCATGTGGATTAGACCCTTTTCATAAAAAAATAACCCACCTCAAGAAGAAGCGGGTTATTGCTGATAGACCTGTTCAAGTGATACGGTTTCGACCTTCCCTGGGAGGTAGCCAAACCAGTCACGAGCGATGTTTTGAAAATTTTGCTGCTGCCCTGTTGTATAAAATGTATGAACAGGTGCTTCTTGAGAAGTGTTTAACAGCCCTTTATACGAAAGAATCGTACTGGCTTCTCTAGCTGTTTCATCCCCTGATGAAATAATGCTCACATCACTGCCCATAAAGCGCTGAATCGGCTCTTTTAAAATCGGATAGTGCGTGCAGCCAAGAATGAGCGTATCAATTCCTGTTTCTTTCATTGGTTCAAGGGAATCTTTCACCACTTCATCTGCTGTCTGATCTAAAAACGTACCGCTTTCCACAAATGGGACAAGCAGCGGACATGCCAGACTTTGAACCGCTAGTCCTGCTTTTAGGGATAGCAGTGCTTCTTTGTATGCCTCGCTTTTGATCGTATTGGCTGTACCAATGACACCAATCTGCTGATTGTTTGTCACCTTGATGGCTGTACGGGCGCCGGGCTGAATCACGCCAATGACCGGAATATCAAGCGTTGCTTTGATTTCATCAAGTGCGATCGCCGTCGCTGTGTTGCATGCGATGACGAGCATTTTAATATGGTGATGTCTTAATAAGTAGTGTGCCATTTCCCAAGTATATTGAAGAACCTCTTCTTCTTTCCGCGGGCCATACGGACACCGTTTTGTATCGCCTACGTAAATGATCTTTTCTTTTGGCAGTTGTCTCATGATTTCCTTTGCAACGGTTAAACCGCCGACGCCGGAATCAATCACGCCGATTGGTTGATCCAACAAAATCGCCTCATTTTCTTTTCATTTGCTGCTGTAGTTTCGTTAAGGATTGGTTGAAAACGATGGCTTCTTCTTCTGAGAAAGCCCCTAGAAGTTCACTGACGTATTCTTGGCGTTTGACAATCACTTCTTGAATGATCCGCTCGCCTTCAGGTAATAAATGAATGCGAACCACGCGGCGGTCAGAAGGATCTTTTACTCGTTCAACAAGTTCACTTTTCTCCATTCGATCAATTAAGTCGGTGGTTGTACTGCAAGCCAAATACATCTTTTGTGATAGCTCACCTATTGTCATATCTCCGAATTCATAAAGCCACTGAAGCCCTACAAATTGAGGAGGTGTAATCGTATATTGATTCAGGATTTCTCTGCCTTTTTGCTTAATAATTGCAGCAATATGGCGCAATGATTTCTCAATCTCTGCTACATGGTCGAACTCATTCGTTTCCATTTCATTGATACCTCACTATAGCATCTCACTTTGATTAAAACGTACATTCCTATTTTCCTCGTTTTTCAGAGAAAATGCAAGAAGAGACTCATGGAAACCATATAGAAATAACCGGTTCCTCCCTAGTGTGGAAGGAAAACCGGCTGACTTTAGAGCTCTAGCTCACCCATACGCAGAAGCTCGACGACGGCCTGTGAACGACCTTTGACTCCTAGCTTTTGCATGGCATTCGAAATATGATTTCGAACAGTCTTTTCGCTAATAAAAAGCTCGCTTGCAATTTCTTTAGTTGTTTTATCTTGGACGAGCAATTCGAATACTTCTCTTTCTCTTTTGGTTAATAGCGGCTTGGATTGAAACTCTTTCTCCTTCAAGTATTGTAACCCTCCTTGCTAAGGTGAGAGCTCTAGTCTCTATAGAATGGGATTCTGTATAGTCGAGATATCATATGCCGGGTGCCCGAGGTAGGTGACGTTAAAATCGAGAATTCCCGCATATGAGCGTCCAATTTGTGCGCTTTTATCAGCACAAAAAAGGACGAGTCTCCTATCCGAGACATCGTCCTTTTCATACACGTATTTAAAAGATAGAAATGGCTCCTGTTAACAAAGCGATCAATGTTGTAAAAAGGGCTGTTAACACAGTCCACAGCAGTGCGTATTTTTGCAAATCGCCAATATCTTTGTTCAGCATACTGACAAGAAGCAGCGTTGAAGCCACAAGAGGGCTCAGCAAGTGAACAGGCTGTCCTATAATAGAGGCACGTGCAATCTCCACCGGATCAATTCCGTATGCTGCGCCGGCTTCAGCCAAGATTGGCAGCACTCCGAAATAGTAAGCATCATTTGAAAGAACAAATGTAAATGGCATACTCGTTAAAGCGACAATGAGTGGAAAAAATGAGCTGTAGGAATCCGGAATCATGTAAATGACCAAATTAGCAATGGACTCCACCATTTTTGTCCCCGAAAAAATGCCTGTGAAAATTCCTGCTGCAAACACAAGGGTAATGACCGTTAAGGCATTTCCTGCATGCGATAAAATTCGCTCGCGCTGATCTTCAACCTTTGGATAGTTGATCATGAGAGCGATGACAAATCCAATTAAGAAGAGTACAGGTATTGGTATAATATCTAGGACTAGTGTCGCCATCACCGCAATCGTCAAGAAGAAGTTAACCCAAATGAGGTTGGGTCTTTTCATGTCTTCTACTCCATCTTCGATTGACGCTGCCAATTCAGGGGAGATCGAGGCCTCTTCTTTGTACTGAATCTCTGCAACCCCAATTCGTTTCCGCTCTTTTTTTCCAAGCACATACGCAGTAAAAAGAATAAAAAGACCGCCTCCAACCATTGTTGGAAGTAATGGAATAAAAAATTCACCAGCATCTAATCCAAGCGCCGCGATGGCACGGGTTGCCGGACCGCCCCAAGGCGTCATTCCGCTCATAATTCCTAAAGACAATAATGAAATCGTTCCTAAAATTAATGGGTTCATCCCAATTCTTAAGAAAAGTGGCAGCATTGCTGATACGGTAATCATATAGGTTGTTGTTCCATCACCATCTAAAGCAACAAGCATAGACAAAATCGCTACCCCAAAAGCAATTTTGACAGGATCACCTTTCACAATACGTAAAATGAGTTTAATCAGAGGATCAAACAATCCAGCATCCAGCATGACACCAAAGAATAAAATCGCAAATAACAGTAAAGCAGCTGATGGTGCAACAGTTTTCAGTCCATCAAGCATCATGTCCCCTAATCCTTTGTTAAAGCCACCGATCAATGCAAATATGATAGGTACAACGGTTAGAGCCACCACCGGATGCATACGTTTCGTCATAATGAGAAATGTAAATGTCAAGACCATCAAGATCCCTAAAATAGCTAGCACTTTATATCCCTCCATCCTCTTCTTTACGCGATCAGCAAGCGCCCCTTTGCACTTGCGATGAATGTTAGCGCTTTCTATTTCAAGGATATAATAGCTCTTTTTATAATGAAAATATTGATTTTTTCGTATATTCTATAAAATTCTTTTATAATCAACCTTGCTGACTTCTTAAAAACTCAATGAATGCTTTCACAACAGATAAATGAAGGGAGTCTGGCTGGTACATAAGCCATGTATCTCTTAAAACGGGCTGTCCATCTTTATACGAAAGACCTTTTACAAATAGCTCATCACTTGGTCTGAGGCAAATTTCTGGGACAATGGCATAGCCTAAACCATGCTTGACCATCTCTTTTGATGTATCCTGACGGTCTGTCTCCATCGTCACAAGCGGAGGCATTGTGAACGTTTCCTGCCACCATCTGTTAATCAATCGTTTTAATGAACTATCTGTATGATAGTCAATGAGCGGCAGCTTTGGGAGGTCTTTCAGCTGGATTTCTGATTTTGAAATGATACAAAGCCGCTCTTTATCGAGCAAAAACCGCTCTCCATTCCAGTCGTAATCCCCTCTTAAAATCCCTAAATGGACACTTGATGTGCCTAATAAGTCCATGACTTTCGTGCTCCAGCCTGTATTTACCATAAATTGAACATGTGGATACTGCTTAGAAAATTCTTTTAAAATTTCTGGCAGCTTATACTGAGCAAAGTTACTTGAGACCCCTAACCGAATTGTCCCTTTGACCTTTTTTTGCATATTCAGCATGCCATCTTTCGTTTGTTGGAGCTGTTTGAGCATGTCATTTGCGTATTTAGCCAAGTACTCGCCCTCTGACGTAAATTCGATTCCTCGTTTTCTTTTAAAGAAAAGCTTCATATCAAACTCCTCTTCAAGCTGTTTCAATCGATAGCTTAAGGCAGGCTGAGAGACAAATAATTTTTCTGCCGCTTTTGTGATGTTCTTTTCTTCATAAAGCACCTTTAGAAACCGCCAATCTTTTTCATCCATTTTATGCCCTCCTTTTTTACTAATTATAAAATATTTTTATCGATTATTCTCAAAATAATGTATTTAACTTATTTCTTATTATACTTTACCATTTTGATTAGATAAACAGTTCATTAAAAAATTGAGGGTGAGAGTAATGAGAAAAGTTCCAATCACAATCATGCGAGGCGGTACAAGTAAAGGGGTATTCATTCAAGCAAACAATGCACCATTTGAACACGATGAGCTCGAGGCATTTCTACTAGACATTATGGGCAGCCCTGACCGGTTGCAGGTCGATGGAATCGGCGGCGGTAATTCTTTAACAAGCAAAGTGGCCATTATCGATAAAGCCATCCGCCCAGATGTGGATGTGAACTATACATTTGCACAAGTCAGCATTAATGAGAGATTTGTCGACTTTAAAGGAAACTGTGGGAACATCTCATCAGCTGTTGGACCATATGCCATCATTAAAGGACTTGTTCAAGCGGTCGAGCCCATTACGACTGTACGTATCCTCAATACCAACACAAATAAAGTCATTACAGCAGAGGTCGAAGTCGAAAATGGAGAAGTAAAATTTGAGGGACAGGCAGAAATTCCAGGAGTAAAAGGGACAGGTTCTCCCATTTATTTATCTTTTGAAAATCCTGAAGGTGCTGTCACAGGTAAAACCTTTCCGACTGGAAACAAAATTGATACGATTCAAACAAAGTTTGGAGAGATTCCCATCTCGATTGTTGACATTGCAAATCCAATTGCCTTTATTCGTGCCAAAGATATTCAATTAAAAGGAACTGAATTGCCTGAAGAGTTTACAGACGAATTATTGGATGATTTAGAAGAAATTCGTTCTATCGCTGCTGAAATGTGTCACTTTGCACCAAAAGAAAAGGCGACATTACAGTCTCCAGCTGTTCCAAAGCTTGCGCTCATTAGCGAGCCTGCTGATTATGTAGATACTAATGGAATCTTGAGAAGAGCAGCCGATATGGACATCATCGTTCGTATGCTATCGATGCAAAGACCGCACCAAGCACTTGCCATTACCGGCTCTGTCTGCGTGACAGCCAGCTGTTTCTTGGATGAAACGCTTCCGGCTCAGCTGTTTAAAGGGCATGACGACACACTTCGTATTGGGCATCCTGCTGGTATTATGCAAACTGAAATTGACATCTCTCAAAACAGAGTCAAAGTCATTCGAACCGCAAGAGAAATTCTAGACGGGGTTGTCTTTACAAAACAAGACTATATCGTGCAGCCTCAGATCAAAAGAGAAGCCTAAAGCAGACGAGAACATCGTCTGCTTTTTTTAATGTTGAAGCGGGGCATCAATATCTCCAGCAGAATGAGCTTTTATCTGCCCTTTCTCATCTTTTAACTGGAGATGACCGTAGCGATTGACTCCGCAGCAAATGCCTTCTTCCCATGTTTGTTTTTCACGATCTAACGAAATGCGAAGGGGCTTGTTGAGACGATATAACCGTTTGTTATAGAGGGCAGTCAGTGCTTCAAACCCTTCATTCTGCCAGCGTGAATGGTATTTTTCAAAAGCCGCTGCCAGTTCTTTCACTAGCTGATCGGCTTTCACCTCTGTCAGCTCTGATAAGCAAATGGTTTTGTACGGGACATGCTCCGGCTTCGTCTCTACATTGATGCCAACACCGATATAAATGGAACTGCGGTCTGCTTCAATTAATGTGCCGGATACCTTTGCTTCATTAATGAGAATATCATTAGGCCATTTGATCGCCAGCTGATCCTCCGCTCTCATGAGTGGTTTCAGCACATCATAGATTGCTAGTGCTGTCAGCGGGGCGATCGTTGACTGGTTGGAGAGTTCTGCTGGCGGTAAGACTGTCATGGTCACCGCCACATTCCCTAAAGGTGTTTCCCACGGCCTGCCGAGTCTGCCTCTTCCTGCTGTCTGCTGGCGTGCATAGACAGCAAATGAGGGCTTTTCTCCTTGCTGCATGAGCCTTTTCGCTTCATTATTTGTACTATCAATGGTGTCATATTGAAAAATCTTCATGTGTTCTCCTCTTGTTTCTTGTTGATATGATGCTTTTATTATAACAAAATGAAGCGTGCATGTTGATGAGCCAGCATATTACTCATTTCGCTGCGCCTGAAACGTCTCTTTTTCTTCCTCTGTAAACGGGACAGATGCGCCTGTGTCTTTACTAATTTGCACCATGGTGACTGAGCCTGTAAAGCAAGGTTCCTGCTGCTCATTTTCTCCTAAATAATGAAGGATGAGTGAGCTTGATCCGACCTTTTCCGGCTTGACATACACACGAAGCCTCTCCCCAATCTCTACCTGCTTGATGTAATCACATTGCAGGTTTGCGACGACTGTCATGGTCTCTCTCACACGTTTCATCCGTTTATCAACAATTCCCGTCTTTTGAAAAAAGGCAATTCGTGCCTCTTCAAAATACACAAAAGGGGTGACATTGTTCATATGGCCAAACATATCCGTTTCTGAAAAACGAACGGTGGTTTCGACATAAAATCGAAAGGATGCCCTCCACTCTTCAAACGGTTCTTCAATATATGACGGAAATCTCACTTGATCATCTCCTTATTTGGAAACAAAACGCCTCTCCCGTATTGGAAGAGGCGTTTGTTTATATGTTGCATCCAGCCCCTTAAACACTCATCATAATTGGCAAAGAGGACTGAATGTGATGTTATTCTGCGTGATCGCTTCCGAAGAAGTTACGGAATGCTTGTAAAGTTGTATCTCGGTTAAGTGCTGCAATTGACGTTGTCAGCGGGATTCCTTTCGGACAAGCCTGCACACAGTTTTGGGAGTTCCCGCAGTTCGCAAGACCGCCGTCCCCCATAATTTCTTCTAGACGGTCAGACTTATTCATCGCACCTGTCGGATGTGCGTTAAATAAACGGACTTGTGAAAGCGGTGCAGGGCCCATAAAGGAAGACTTATCATTCACGTTTGGACAAGCTTCAAGGCAGACACCACATGTCATACATTTAGAAAGCTCATACGCCCATTGACGTTTTTTCTCAGGCATTCTTGGTCCAGGACCGAGATCATATGTGCCATCGATCGGTACCCATGCTTTCACCTTTTTCAAGGAATTGAACATCCGGCTTCTATCAACCTGCAAGTCTCTCACAACCGGGAATGTCTTCATCGGCTGAAGACGAATCGGCTGATCTAACTGATCGATGAGTGCTGTACATGACTGGCGCGGTGTTCCATTAATGACCATGGAACAAGCTCCGCACACCTCTTCAAGACAGTTCATATCCCAGTTAATCGCTGTTGTTTTTTCCCCTTGTTTATTGACCGGGTTCCGTCTTATTTCCATAAGGGCGGAAATGACGTTCATATTTGGGCGGTAAGGGATTTCGAATTCTTCATCATAAGGCTTTCCATCTGCTGTATCTTGACGTGTGATAATGAATTGAATCGTGTTTTTTTCACTCATCTTATTTCTCCACCTTTTTCTTCGAGTAATCTCGTTTACGAGGTGCAATTAACGATACATCGACGTCCTCATAGTGGAATGCAGGCTTTTGATTTTTCCCTTTGAACGTAGCCATCGTTGTTTTTAGGAATTCTTCATCGTTTCTCTCTGGGAAATCCGGTTTGTAGTGTGCGCCTCGGCTTTCATTCCGGTTGTATGCCCCGATCGTAATGACTCTTGCCAGCTGAAGCATGTTGTCAAGCTGACGTGTGAAGGCAGCGCCTTGGTTGCTCCATGAAGCTGTATCGTTGATGTTAATCTGCTTGTAGCGCTCCATTAATTCTTCGATCTTCTGATCTGTTTTTAAGAGTTTGTCATTGTAACGAACAACTGTGACGTTATCCGTCATCCATTCTCCAAGCTCTTTATGAAGCACGTATGCATTTTCTGTTCCGTCCATGCTGAGGATGTTGTCCCATTTCTCCTGCTCTTTCTTCACAGCGCTGTCAAATGTTGCAGAAGATAGGTCTTCCGCAGATTTTTCAAGGCCGCTAATGTACTTGACCGCATTTGGTCCAGCGACCATCCCGCCGTAAATCGCAGAAAGCAGTGAGTTTGCACCAAGTCTGTTTCCGCCGTGCATAGAGTAATCACATTCTCCGGCAGCGAATAGACCTTTGATATTCGTCATTTGATCATAATCAACCCATAATCCGCCCATTGAATAATGAACAGCAGGGAAAATTTTCATTGGAAGCTTACGCGGGTCATCACCCATGAACTTTTCATAGATTTCAATGATGCCGCCAAGTTTAATATCAAGTTCTTTTGGATCTTTATGAGAAAGATCGAGGTATACCATGTTCTCTCCGTTGATGCCAAGCTTTTGCTCGACACATACGTCGAAGATTTCACGCGTTGCGATATCACGCGGTACAAGGTTCCCGTATGCTGGGTATTTTTCTTCAAGGAAGTACCAAGGTTTCCCGTCTTTATATGTCCAAACACGTCCGCCTTCACCACGAGCCGATTCACTCATGAGACGAAGCTTGTCATCTCCAGGGATCGCTGTTGGGTGAATTTGAATGAATTCTCCATTTGCGTAATGAGCACCTTGCTGATAGACGATGGATGCAGCAGATCCAGTGTTGATCATCGAGTTCGTTGATTTACCGAACACAATTCCAGGACCACCAGTTGCCATGATCACTGCATCTGAACGGAAGGATTCAATTTCCATTGTCGTCAAGTTCTGCGCGACAATGCCTCGGCATACTTCCTCGTCATCTAACACAGCGCCAAGGAATTCCCAGCCTTCATATTTCGTGACAAGCCCTGCTACTTCATAGCGGCGAACCTGCTCATCTAGTGCATATAATAGCTGCTGACCTGTTGTAGCTCCAGCAAATGCTGTACGGTGGTGCTGTGTTCCCCCGAAGCGGCGGAAGTCCAGTAATCCCTCTGGTGTTCTGTTAAACATGACACCCATCCGATCAAGTAAGTGGATAATGGACGGCGCTGCTTCACACATTGCCTTTACTGGCGGCTGGTTCGCTAAGAAATCTCCGCCATACACCGTGTCATCAAAATGCTCATAAGGTGAATCCCCTTCACCTTTTGTATTGACCGCTCCGTTGATTCCGCCCTGTGCACAGACAGAATGCGAACGTTTCACAGGTACGATTGAAAATAGTTTAACAGCTGTTCCCGCTTCTGCTGCTTTGATAGTTGCCATGAGACCAGCTAAGCCGCCTCCGACAACGATGATGCTAGAATTACTCATTGTAGCCCCTCTCCCTCTTCTACTAATCTATTTCCTCTTAAACAAAAGCGAAAATTGCTCTTAGCCCTACATATGAAAGCGCTATAAATATACCTAATGTCACATATGTGGAGATTCTTTGTGAGCGTGGTGAAACAGTAATTCCCCAGCTGACAGCAAATGACCACAAGCCATTAGCAAAGTGGAAAATAGTAGATAAAACGCCGACAATATAGAAGCCTAGCATAAATGGAGAGCTTAAAATATTCGCCATCATGTCATAGTTCACTTCAGCTCCAAGCTGAGCTTGAATTCGTGTTTCCCATACGTGCCAAGTGACAAAAATTAATGTGATGATACCTGAAATCCTTTGCAGTCTGAACAACCAGTTTCTTAAGTAACTGAAGCGAGACGTGTTGTTTTGTGCCGTAAAGGCTATGTACACCCCATAAACAGCATGATAGATCAGTGGTAAGAAAATCACGAACAGCTCAAGTGCATATCTGAATGGAAGCTGTTCCATAAAGTGTGCAGCTTTGTTAAACGCCTCTGGTCCATTCGTCGCAAAGTGGTTAATCACTAAGTGCTGTACTAAAAATAGACCGACCGGAATGACGCCAAGCAAAGAATGCAATCTCCGATAAAAAAATTCTTTGTTCCCCGACATTACTTTACCCCCTAGTAAAAAGTGCAATTGCTGAAAATTGTCTTACCCCCGCTTCTTTCAATTGTAAGCACTTTATTCAAATTTATTGACAATTTCATTTTACTCCTATGTCAAAAAAGCGTCAAGAAACCGCGTACATAAATTAAAATTTTCCGAAATTTAAAAGTTTTAAATCAAAATTCGTTTTACTACAATAAGAATTTCTTAGACTTCAGGGAAAACTCTGTCATCATATGCTTACATAAGCTATAATAAATTGTTGAAAGAGGGGAGCCGTACAATGAATAAATTCGAATCTAACTTAGAACAGCTAAAAGAAATTGAAGTCAATGGATTTGCCTACGAGCTGATACGCGAAGTTCTGCTGCCTGATATTTTGGGTCAGGATCATTCATCTATGATGTATTTTGCGGGTAAACTGCTTGCTCGTAAATTTCCTCAAGAGTCATGGGAGAAGATCCCCGAATTTTTCCATGATGCCGGATGGGGAACGCTCACGATGGTCCATTCGAAAAAACAGGAAATTGAGTTTGAGCTCGAAGGTCCACTTGTATCAAATCGAATCACCTATCAAAAGGAGCCATGCTTTCAGATGGAAGCAGGTTTTATTGCTGAACAAATCCAGCTTCTCAACGAGCACGTGGCTGAATCTTATGAACAAGTGAAAAAGCGTGCTGATAAAGTCATTTTAACCGTTAAATGGGATTTAAGAGACCCTAGCTAACACTCTTTATGAAAGGCGCGGACTTCAGGTCACGCCTTTTTGTTTGCCTTCTTCTATCATAGCATACTTAGTGAATGGGTTTACGCACGTTTTCCTTTCTTGTATGCGGCGGTTTCGAATATAAAAAAGAGGAGCACTCTTTTAAGAGATACACCTCCCTGCCTGTTTAAGAATGGGCAGCTACCTTTGATAAATCAAACGCATCATGCAGCGCTTCAACTGCTTTGACCATATCATCTCGGCCAACCACTGTTGAGACTTTGATTTCAGACGTACTGACCATTTTCACTTGTATGTCTTTTTCCGCTAACACAGCGAACATTTCAGCGGCTACTCCTGGATTTGAGACCATACCAGATCCAACGATAGATACTTTGGCTAATTTACTTTCTGTCTCGATCTGCTCGTAGCCAAGCGCTCCTTTATACTCTTCTAATACTTCAACTGTTTTGGACAAATCATCCGTTTTCACAGAGAAAGAGATGGACGTCTGATTGGTGCTTGTGACGGACTGAATGATGATATCGACATTGATATTTTGCTTCGCAAGCGTCGTAAAGATGGTCGACAATGTGGTGAGGCCGCTTGAAAGACCGCACACCGTCACGCGTGTAATCTGATCCTCAAATGCAATGCCTCTGACGACTAAATTTTGTTCCATGGATGATTCCTCCTCAATTAACGTACCCGATTCATTTTCAATACTAGAACGGACTTCTAGTGGGACTTGATAATTTTTTGCAAATTCAACAGCTCTCGGATGCAAGACGCCAGCTCCTAAATTAGCCAGTTCGAGCATCTCATCGTATGAAATACCTGCAAGTTTCCGCGCGGATGGTACATAACGCGGATCTGTCGTAAACACTCCTGGTACATCTGTGTAAATATCACATTTATCAGCCTTTAATGCGGCAGCAAGTGCCACAGCCGTTGTATCTGATCCACCGCGTCCAAGTGTTGTGATATGTAAGTCATCTGCAATTCCTTGGAAGCCAGCTACAACAACGACTTTCCCCGCACTTAATTCCTCTTTTATTCTTGATTCATCAATATCCACGATTCTTGCGTTACCATGTACTTGCTCTGTTTTCATACCAGCCTGCCAGCCTGTAAAGGAAATGGCATCATAGCCTTTTGCTTGCAGCGCCATCGTTAATAAGGAAATGGTCACTTGCTCTCCAGTTGCGAGCAGCATATCCATTTCTCTTTTGCTTGGATGATCTGTGAGTTCTTTCGCTAGGTCTACTAGAACATCCGTAGATTTACCCATTGCCGACACAACCACAACCACATCATGTCCGGCCTCGCGTTCAGCGATGACTCTCTCTGCGGCATTGCGAATTTTTTCTGTTGATCCAACGGACGTTCCGCCAAATTTTTGTACAATTAGTCCCATGTCTACCACCCTTTTTCAAAAGATCACGTGTGAGAGAAGAGGCAAGAAGCGGCTTTGGAGACTGCCTGCTCACTGCAAATAAAAAAGCAATGAGAGAACAGATCTCCCATTGCTTTAAAATCATCATTAAACGATGCAAACAATGAGATAGCCCTCCAAGAAATATATTCTTGACAGCCCTACATTTCTTCAATGTACAGCCAGCGAATAAAATGAGTGGATTTTATTCACTTCGGCGACGCTCCCCTTTCAGCCCTCTTCCTAGATCCCATCGATCTCTGAAGGCTTACTCTTGAAGTTCGCACCTCTATCTTCAACAAACAACACGTTCATTTATTAAATTTAGTCACAATCTTAACAGACTTTTGGAAAAAGTACAATCTATTTTTTTAATGCTTCCATTAAAAGTTCGGCCGTCTGTTTCGGGATGCCAGCCTCCTGAAAGTCTTGGATAGAGGCTTCTTTCATCTTTTTCACAGAGCCAAAATGTTTAAGAAGCTGTTTTTTACGCTTTTCTCCGATACCTGGTACATCGTCTAAAATAGATTGAAATGCATTTTTTCCGCGCAGCTGCCGGTGAAAGCTAATAGCGAACCGGTGCACTTCATCTTGAATGCGCTGCAATAAATAGAAGGCCTGGCTATTCCGCTCCAGCGCAACAATTTCAAGTGTATCTCCCATCATGAGATTCGAAGTTCTGTGTTTTTCATCTTTCACAAGACCTGCCACTGGGACAGACAGATTCAATTCATTTTCAAGCACATCTATCGCTGCATTGATCTGTCCCTTTCCTCCGTCAATTAAAATTAAATCTGGCAGCGGCAGCTCATCCTTTAACACGCGGGTATATCGCCTTCTAATGACTTCACGCATCGATGCATAATCATCTGGCCCTGTGACGGTTTTAATTTTGTATTTTCGGTATTCCTTTTTATACGGCTTCCCGTCCTGAAAGACGACCATGGCAGAAACCGGGTCTGCACCTTGAATATTCGAGTTATCAAATGCTTCAATCCGGTACGGCATATAAATATTTAGTGCATCCCCAAGCTGCTTCACCGCACCAATGGACCGCTCTTCATCACGCTCAATGAGCGAAAATTTTTCTTTTAAGGCGATTTTGGCATTTTGATGGGCAAGTAAAAGCAAATCCTTTTTCTTTCCTTTTTTCGGCTGATGAACGTTCGTCTCGAGCAATTGTTCAATCATCTCTTGATCTACGCTGTCTGGCACCAAAATTTCCTTCGGCAGAAAGTGATTGTTCTTTGCATAAAATTGCCCCATAAACGTGAGGAACTCTTCCTCAGGGTCTTGATACATAGGAAATAGGCTGACATCGCGTTCAATCAATTTCCCCTGCCTGATGAAGAAGACCTGGACACACATCCAGCCCTTGTCATAGGCATATGCAAAGACATCTCGATCTGATAAATCGCTCATCGTCATTTTCTGCTTTTCCATCGTTGAGTCGATGTAAGCGATTTGGTCTCTCAGTTCTTTTGCCCGTTCAAACTCTAATTGTTCGGCGGCTTCCTGCATCTTTTCGTTTAGTTCTTTTTTGATTTGCTGATGCCCTCCGTTTAGAAACCTTGTGATTTCGTCCACGAGCTGCTTATTCGTTTCTTGAGAAATGTCATATACGCACGGCGCGAGACATTGTCCAAGATGATAATATAGACAGACGCGATCAGGAAGGGTTGCACATTTTCTCAGTGGATATAAACGGTCGAGTAGCTTCTTCGTTTCTCTGGCTGCTTGTACGTTCGGGTATGGTCCGAAATATTTCCCTTTGTCCTTTTTCACATTGCGGGTGACGATCAGCTTAGGATGCCGTTCATTCGTAATTTTAATAAAAGGATACGTTTTGTCATCCTTAAGCATGACGTTGTATTTTGGGTCGTATTTTTTGATTAAATTTAGCTCTAAAATGAGTGCCTCGATATTAGAAGAGGTGACAATGTATTCAAAGTCCTCAATTTCACTGACAAGCCGCTGCGTTTTGGCGTCATGAGATCCCGTGAAATAAGAGCGCACTCTATTTTTTAAGACCTTTGCCTTTCCCACATAAATGACTGTATTTTGTCGATCTTTCATTAAGTAGCAGCCTGGTTGATCTGGCAAGACCGATAGCTTTTCTTTGATCAGTTTGTTCATATTTTCATCCGTCCTTGTTTTCCTCTTTCACTCCTTCTAGTGTATCACGAACATTTGTTTTATACCATGTTGAAAGAAAAGCGGCTCTCGTCTTTACGAGAACCGCTTCAGTGAGTATGCCACTCGGGCATAGACAGGTTTATAGATGTTTGTTGACAAGTTCAGCAAGTGCTTCTTTTGGTTTGAAACCAACAGATGTTTCTACCACTTCACCGTCTTTTAAAACAAGAAGTGTTGGGATACTCATCACGCCGTATTTACCAGCAGTTTCTTGGTTATCGTCTACATCAATTTTTACAATTTTCATTTTGTCGCCCATTTCTTGATCAAGTTCTTCAAGAACTGGAGCAATCATTTTACATGGTCCGCACCATGGTGCCCAAAAGTCCGCAAGAACAACACCTTCTGCAGTTTCTTGTGAAAATGTTGCGTCAGTCGCTTTTACGATTGCCATTATTCATTCCTCCAATGTAAATTATGCTTTTTAGTATAGCATCTACCAATGTGACTTGCGAATGAAATGCTTACGAATCATTTTTTATGAAATGAATTAAAAAACAAACCGTACAATCGCACCAATGACAACAATTGCACCGATAATCATGAGAATCGTTCTAAGCATATAAATAACTCCCTTTCCGCTTCATTTACAATGTATGATGCCCCAACATCCTGCTCATCAAACATCTAAATATGCGATCAAGCCAGATCGACCGTGATCATCACCACCGACATTGGCGGCAGATCTATGGTCAATTCACCGGGTTTTACAGCAAATTGCTGAAACTCTGCTGGCTGGACAGCATGAGGATCGTCAAATGTGTTGTGCGCATTCATGCGGTCCGCTGTCAGCACGCGGCCCGTGACTTTCGTTTGAGCATCCAAACCTTCAATGGCAAGGGATACTTCGTTTTGTTCATGCGGATTCAGGTGACAGAAGCTAATATGCATCTTATCTGACGAACGCGAAGCTGACACACTAACCTGAGGTATTTTTTCTCCTCTGCGTTCATAAGGCGTTGACACAAACTCCACTTCAAGTGCTTCTTCCTCTTGATGCACTTGAAACATGTGAAACACATGATACGTAGGCGTTAGGAGCATCTTTTCGTCTTCCGTTAACACCATTGCTTGCAGAACATTGACCGTCTGGGCAATATTCGCCATATGAATCCGCTGGCAATGACGATGAAATATATGAAAATGCAGAGCACAAACAAGGGCGTCTCTTAGTGTGTTCTGCTGATACAAAAACCCAGGATTTGTCCCTGGCTCTGGGTCATACCATGTTCCCCATTCATCAATAATCATCCCGATTCGCTTGTCTGGATCATAACGATCCATGATCTCTCCATGATCCACGACAAGCCGTTCCATCTCATAGGCTTTTTTCAACGTGATAAACCATTCATCCTCATCAAATTCAGTCGCTGACCCTTTTTTCTCCCATGTACCGGGTACAGTGTAGTAATGCAAACTGAGTCCATCCATCCAAGGTGCGGCCCGCTCCATTAATACTTTTGTCCAATTCACGTCATTTGAATTTGCGCCGCACGCGATTTTGTATATCGTCTGACCCGCAAACTCTCTCACATACGTTTGATAACGTTTATATAAATCAGCATAGTATTCAGGCGTCATATTCCCGCCGCAGCCCCAGCTTTCATTGCCTACACCAACATAGGTCAGCTTCCAAGGTTCTTGTTTTCCATTTTGAATACGCCAATCAGACATAGGTGTTCCCTTTGGAAATGTAATATACTCGACCCATTCTGCTAATTCTTGAACAGACCCGCTTCCCACATTCCCGCAAATATAAGGCTCACATTCAAGCAGCTCACACAATTTCATAAATTCATGCGTACCAAATGCATTGGATTCAACCGTGCCGCCCCAATGAGTGTTCACCATCGGTTTTCGTTCACTGAGATCACCTACACCATTTGCCCAATGATACTCGTCTGCGAAGCAGCCGCCTGGCCACCTAAGCACCGGAATATGTAATGCTTGAAGAGCCTTTAGCACATCCGTACGAATCCCCTCAATATGATCAATCGCTGAATCTTTTCCTACCCAAATCCCGTCATAAATCCCTCTTCCTAAATGCTCTTGAAAGTGTCCATAAATGTGTTTAGAAATACGTCCGATCACGTCATTGACTTTTACTGTCCCCTTCACTTGTCAACCGCTCCTTTGTTTATTGATTACATACAAAAAAACCCAGAATACCTAGGCATTCTGAGTGTATGAGCGTTACGAGTGGATATTCATCTTTTTTAACTCTTCATTCAAAAGCGGTACCACTTCAAACAAATCACCGACGATTCCATAATCGGCAATTTTGAAGATCTCGGCTTCTGGGTCTTTGTTAATCGCCACAATGACTTTACTGTTAGACATTCCGGCTAAATGCTGAATCGCCCCTGATATCCCGCACGCAATATAGAGATCAGGTGTGACGACCTTACCTGTTTGCCCAATTTGCAGGGCATAATCACAGTAGTCTGCATCACAGGCGCCACGCGAGGCACCGACTGCTGCGCCCAGCGTTTCGGCGAGTTCATTCAGTGGTTCAAACCCTTCCTTGCTCTTGACCCCGCGTCCCCCGGCGACGATGACCTTTGCTTCAGATAAATCTACACCTTCTGACGTTTTTTTAATGACTTCCTTCACAATCGTTCGCAGGTTCTGAATATCGACAGAAACCGGTGTAATTTCTCCGCTTCGTGAGGCATCCCGCTCAAGAGGTGCCACGTTGTTTGGCCGTATGGTCGCCAAAAGCAGACGATCTGTTGAAATCACTTTTTCGAAGGCTTTACCAGAGTAAATCGGTCTAGTGAAAACGAGGTGTTCTCCGGTAACGCTTACATCAATCGCATCTGAAATTAGGCCAGTCTGCAAGCGTGCAGCTATTTTCGGCGACAAGTCTTTTCCGATAGACGTATGGCCAAAGAGTACGGCATCTGGGTCAACCTGATCTAATATCGCTTGAAGCGCCTGCGCAAAACCATCTGATGTATAGTATGAAAGGTGCGGATGCTCCACAATCATGACATGATCCGCTCCATAGTAAAGCAGTTCATTCGCTAGGTCTTTGACGTCTTCCCCTATTAACACGCCAATGACTTCACCGCCATCTGCCACTTGATGAGCGGCAGCAATGGCTTCAAATGTCACATTTCTTAATTTACCGTCACGACTTTCTCCAAGTACAACAACTTTTTTACTCATCTTTCAAGTTCCCCCTTGTTCTCGTGATATCGTAAAGCGGATGTTTAGATGACCTTTGCTTCGTTTCTTAGTAGATCTGTCAGTTCTTTGACTTGATCCTGAAGCTCACCGCTGAGCACCTTGCCACCCTCTTTTTTCTCCGGTAAGAAACGTTCAATTGTTTTGATTTTATATGGCACATCGTCTTCATCAAGATCTAAATCATCAAGTTCCACTTCTTCTAAAGGCTTTTTCTTTGCCTTCATAATGCCTGGTAATGATGGATAGCGAGGCTCATTGAGTCCTTGCTGGGCAGTGACGACAAGCGGGAGCTCGGCAGAAATTACTTCCACGTCACCTTCCGCATCTCGTTCAATCGAAGCAGAGCCTCCGTCAATTTGAATACTTGTAATCGTTGTGACATATGAAAAGCCAAGTAATTCAGCAAGACGCGGGGCAACCTGTCCAGAGCCCCCGTCAATTGCCACATTCCCTGCTAAAATTAAGGAAGCCTCTTTGTCTTTTAAATAGTGGTAAAGAATCGTAGAAGCTGAATATTGATCCCACTCTTCTAAGTCGTCTTCCACATTTAATAAAACGGCTTGATCGCAGCCCATAGCGAGCGCTGTTCTCAGCTGCTTCTCCGCATCCTCACTGCCAACTGTCACAACGGTCACTTCTCCCCCGTGCTCGTCACGAAGCTGGATGGCTTCTTCTATGGCGTACTCGTCATAAGGATTAATAATGAACTCTGCTCCATCTTCTTGAATTGCACCAGACTGAATGGAAATCTTCTCTTCCGTGTCAAACGTACGCTTCATCAAAACAAATATATTCATCCATTTCTCCCCCTTGTGTCGTTCTAATCCCTTATTCCCCTTTAAAATTCGGTTTGCGCTTTTCGATAAAGGCTTGGATACCTTCTTTAGCATCATTCGATTGGAAAATCTCACCGAACTTTTTGGCTTCCAGTTTCATTCCGCCATCATATGAATACAATTTTGTTGCGTTCAATAAATCCAGCACATACTCGAGTGATTTTGGGCTTTTCGTTGCAAATTTTGCCGCAAGTGTTTTGGCTTCTTCAAGCGCCTCTTCCTCTGTTTCTGCCAGCTTTGAAACAAGTCCGCAGGCGAATGCTTCTTCACCTGTAATCGGTTCAGCTGTACCCATCATTTCCAGAGCTTTAGCCGAACCAACATAGCGCGGCAGGCGCTGCGTGCCGCCGAATCCTGGAATGATGCCGAGGTTTAGTTCCGGCAGTCCAAGCTTCGCATCTTTTGTTGCGATTCGGATATCACAAGACATTGCAAGCTCAAGGCCCCCGCCTAATGCAGCTCCGTGAATCGAGGCAATGACTGGTTTTGGACATTGCTCAATCCGTTCAAAGACCTGCTGCCCTCTGTCTGCAAGGCTTGAATAGTCAGACTCTTCCTGTAACGTCGTAAATTCCTTAATATCAGCACCTGCTGAGAAAAATCTACCTTCTCCGTGGATCACAATGGCTCTTACTTCTTCATTTTGTTCGAGCTGGTCAAACATGTCATTTAGCTCGGTGAGCAGCTGAGAAGATAAGGCGTTTGCTGGTGGATGCTGAATCGTAATAAGTGCTGTCTGTCCTTCATGATGTAAGGTGAGTATCTTTTCCATGTCAATCATCCTTTTTCAAAATGTCTTTAAGATTGATGTATTCCGTTTAAGAGTAGATCACGTACGTTTTCTGCGAGTGCAGGAAGATCATATTTTTGATCATTCATGACCCATGTTGTAGCGGTCTCATCAATCGTCCCAAATACCATTTGTCTCGCTAAGCGGACATCTAGATTTTGTCTAAATTCTCCTGTTTTCTTTCCTTCTGCTAAAATCGACTCGAGCATATTTAAATACCCTTTCAGCACCTCATTGATTTTTTGCCGCAGCTCAAGGTTTGACTGCCTGAGTTCGAGCTGTGTCACAAGAGCCAAATGATGATTTTGCGCAAGCATACGAAAATGCTCCTCAATGAGCAGTAAAAGCTTTTCTTTCGCCGACGGTTTCTTTTGAATATCTGTTTCCATCCGTTCGATGAATTGTCCCATTTTTTCTTTGAACAATGAGATCAAAATATCCTCTTTATTTTTGAAATAAAGATAAATGGTTCCGTCTGCTACCCCTGCTTGTTTCGCAATCTTTGAAACTTGTGATTGATGATAGCCGTTCTCTGCAATCACCACAACTGCTGCATCAATAATTTGCATGTACTTCGGTCTTTTCTGCTTCAATGTGCTTCGTCCCTTTCTGAATTGAATGAGTATTCATTCATAACTTCATGTTAAAAAGAAACGAGCGATTTGTCAAGTGATCTTCTTGTTTCTTTTCCACCTTTAGCATAACAGAGCAGGCGGTCAACATTCAAATCATCCGGCCGGTGGACCGGATGATGCAGACCGCTATGTTTTCGGTTGATCGGCAGGCGTTTCAGATGAAGAAGCGTGCTTTCTTTTTTCTTCTTCAATTAATACTCTGCGCAAAATCTTCCCGACGGCTGTTTTAGGCAGTGATTCTTTAAATTCATACACGCGTGGTACTTTAAATGAGGCAATTCTCGTCCTGACAAAGCGATCAAGTTCGTCCTCTGTTAAGTAGGCATCCTTTTTCGGCACAATAAATGCTTTCACTGTTTCTCCTCTGTACGGATCTGGAATACCTGCGACGACGACTTCTTGTACAAGCTCATGCTCATAAAGGGCTTCTTCGACCTCTCTTGGGTAAATATTATAGCCGCTCGCTATGATGACATCTTTTTTCCGGTCGACGATATAGAAAAAACCGTCCTCATCCATATACCCTATATCTCCGGTGAAAAACCAGCCATCTCGTAATACAGCCGCTGTCTCCTCTGGCTGATTCCAGTATCCCTTCATGATCTGCGGCCCTTTGACAATGATTTCTCCATGCTCATATGGTTCTTTTAGGCCTCCAGTTTCCTCGCAATAAATACCGGCATCTGTATTAGGCCACGGACAGCCAATGCTGCCTGTTTTGTTCGCTCCCCATAAAAAGTTAGCATGGGTGACGGGTGAGGTTTCTGAAAGTCCATACCCTTCCACTAAGCGTCCTCCTGTTAATTTTTCAAAGCTTTGTTTGACTTCTACAGGAAGTGCCGCTGAGCCGCTTAGACATGCAGTGATGGACGACAGGTCATACTTTTCAATGTTCGGATGATGCAGCAAGGCGATATACATTGTTGGTGCGCCTGGAAATAGCGTCGGTTTCTGTTTTTCAATGGTTTTGAGGGTATCTGCGACATCAAAGCGTGGAAGAAGAATCAATTGATGCCCTTCTTTGACAGCAAGGTTTAAGACGGTCGTCATTCCGTAGACATGAAAAAACGGAATGATGCCGAGGATGCGTTCTTTCCCCCTGGTCGTTTTGTACATCCAGGAAGCGCACATTTCAGTATTCGCTAAAATATTTTCATGTGTGAGCATGACCCCTTTTGGTAAACCGGTCGTTCCGCCGGTATATTGCAAAACAGCGACATCCTCTTTCGGCTCAAAGGCAAGTGCGGGAATTTGCTGTTCACCTGCCGATTCTTTCGTGATCTGCGAGAAGTGATGAATGGTGTCATTTTTCTCCACTTGGATGACCATTTTATTTTTTCTTCTTTGCACAATAGGAAACAGTATGTTTTTCGGGAATGGTAAATAATCTTGTAGTTTGGTAATGATTAAGTGTTCCATACTTGTCAGCGCTTTCATTTTATAAGCCTTTGGATACAACAGATCTAGCGTGATCAGCACTTTGGCGCCGCTGTCCTCCATTTGATATTCCAGTTCTTTCTCCGTATAAAGCGGGTTTGTTTGAACAACGATGCCGCCTGCTATTAAAACAGCATAATAAGAAATGACCGATTGAGGGCAGTTCGGCAGCATGATCGCTACTCTGTCGCCTTTTTTTACGCCAATTTTCATCAGATGACTGGCTAGTTTCAATACGTCTTTTTGCAGCTGTTCATAGGTGATGTTCTTTCCTAGAAAATGAATGGCTGTATGCTCAGGTGCAGCCTCTGCGGAGCTGAATAAGTAAGATTGTAATGTTTCATTTGGGATGGTGAGTTCGTGGGGAATTTGATTCGGGTAATGCAGAAGCCAACGTTTATCTGACTGCATAAAAACCCTCCTTCCTGAACTTTCGTACTATTTTATTATAGCAAACTTTTCCTTAGGACAGTTTGCTTTTTTCTAATAGAGCTTGGTTCAATTGCACACGTTTACTTTTTCGCCGGTGTTTCTATAGAGGCTCTTTTTCCTTCATGATGCCACTGTTCATATAAACCGCCGATTGCACGAAATGACTCGTTGACTCTTTCCACGATCTGTTGATGGATACTAGGGTCATTCGGTAAATGCGTCTGGATGTTGTCGACTTGATGCTTCCTCATCATGTCAATGTAAACCGTGAGAAAAATGGTGTCTTCTAAAATCCAGTAAATAACTTCATCCGCCACTTTTGTTCTTTTATGCAGCATTTTCATCCCTCGTTCATATTGAATGAGGATATAACCACTCGAATCGATCTGAATATAGGGACTCAAATCATCAAAAAATCCTGACGTTTGAAATGGACGTGCAATATACGGTTCGTATATGTCTCTTGGAAGGGATGTCATTTGAAGACAAGTATCAATGCGCTTGATCAGTTCGTCTTTTTGCAGAATGTGCTTCATGTCATTCGCCGCCTTTGATGAGATAAAAGCTGCCAAGGGGTTCCCTGACAGCTTTCTAACGTTGTTTTTTTCATTTCACAGGAACAGATAAACGGCACCAATGACCGCAAAAGTGCAGGCAACTACGATTAATACTTTTGCTAGCTTTTCCATGTCGTCTCCTTAAATGCCGGCTGCTACTACGTAAGACAGCCCAACTGAAATGATGAGTGAAATAAACCCGACCGCTCTATTATCATTTTCAATCTCTTTGTCTACTTTAAATCGCGGTGTTAAAAATTCAAAAATGAAATAGCTGACAAGCAGCATCACAAAGCCGTATACGCCCCATCCAACCATTTGAAGAAGGGAATTGTGCTGTGCGATGGAATGCTGAAACACATTCGCAATCCCAAAGATCTTCCCGCCTGTTGCCATAGCAACAGCTAAGTTTCCCCGCTGGATCTCTTCCCAGTTTTTATAGGAGGTGACGAGTTCAAAAATGGTTAGAAATAAGACGAGACATAGGACGGCCACGCTGTAATAGGCGGCAATTTCCACAAGTTCATTTTCCCAAAAGGCTTTCATGCGTTTTCTCCTTTTTACTTTAATTCGACGATGGTGACGCCTGATCCTCCCTCACCTTGTTCGCCAAAACGAGCATTTTTCACACTTCGGTGCTGTTTCAGTAATTCCTGAACCCCTTTTCTGAGGGCGCCAGTTCCTTTTCCGTGAATAATCGACACGCGCGGATAACCAGCTAATACAGCATCATCTAAATATTTTTCGACTCTGCTTAAGGCATTTTCATAACGCTCTCCTCTTAAATCGAGCTCAAGCGAGACATGATAGTCTTTCCCTTTGACTGCCGTGATGGCTTTTTCTTGCTTAAATTCAGGTGCTGATTTGATAAATTCCATGTCTTTTTCTTTTACCTTCATTTTCAGAATGCCCATTTGGACACTCCATTCTTTGTCACCTGTTTGTTCAAGCAGCGTTCCTTTTTGCCCGAAGGTGAGCACTTTGACTTCGTCGCCTGACTTCAGCTGTCTTACTGCTTTTTTCGCTGGCTCTGGCTTTTTCTTCCGGTCAAACTCAGGGACCGCTTCTTCAAGACGCTTTCTCGCATCGATGAGTTCATGCTCTTTGAATGAGCGGTGCTCACTTTTTATCGAACGCAGCTCTTGAATGATATCTTCTGCTTCTTTTGATGCTTGTTCAATTTTCTCTTTCGCTTTATGTTCAGCTTCTTCGAGCAGTTTGTCCTTTTGCTCATTCCATTCAAGAATTTGTCTTTGCAATTCTTTATGAAGCTTTTCTGCTTCTTTTCTATAGACTTCTGTCTCATGCAGTTCTTCTTCTGCTTGTTTCTTGCTATCTTCTAATGACGCAATCATTTGGTCTACTTCATTATGCTCTGCATGCATATCTGCTTTTGCCCGGTCTATGAGGTGGTCAGGCAAACCAAGACGTTTGGAAATTTCAAATGCGTTACTTCGTCCAGGCACACCGATGAGCAGGCGGTACGTTGGTGATAAAGTTTCAATGTCAAACTCCACGCTTGCATTCGTGACGCCTTCCCGGTTATACCCATATGCCTTCAGCTCGGGATAATGAGTCGTTGCGATGACGCGTGCATTAGTTTGATGCACTTCATCTAAAATGCTCATCGCAAGTTCCGCACCTTCAGCTGGGTCTGTTCCTGCCCCTAATTCATCAAATAACACGAGTGAGTTAGATGTCAAATGCTTTAAGATATCTACAATATTGACCATATGAGATGAGAACGTACTCAAGCTTTGTTCAATGGACTGTTCGTCTCCAATATCAGCAAAGACTTGGTCGAACACAGCCACTTCAGAGCCTTCTTCAACTGGAATATGGAGGCCCGCCTGTGTCATCAGCGTCAGAAGACCCAGCGTTTTTAAAGTAACTGTCTTCCCCCCTGTATTTGGTCCAGTAATCACGATCGTTGAAAAATCTTTGCCGAGCTCAATATCATTTGCGACAACTTGATCCCGAGGCAATAGAGGATGTCTTGCTCGTTTTAAATAGATCTCTCCTTGATCATTCACAGCAGGCTTTGTGGCTTTTTCTGCCTTTGCATATTTAGCTTTAGCAAAAATAAAATCTAGCGTCTGCAGCTCCTTTACATTGTGAAGCAGTTCCCCAATGTGCTCTGACACGCTCTCTGTCAGCATTTGGAGGATCTTTTCAACCTCTTGCTTCTCTTTTAAACGGGTTTGCTGCAAGGTGTTATTTACATCCACGACCACTTGCGGCTCAATAAAAAGTGTTGCCCCAGATGATGATTGGTCATGAACAATTCCGCCGTAATTCGAGCGGTACTCTTGTTTCACCGGAATAACAAACCGATCATTACGAATGGTGACAATTGTGTCTGACAGCATTTTCGAAGCCGATTGTGAACGAATCATCGATTCTAATTTATCACGAACCTTTGATTCTAGTGAGCGTAATTGAATGCGCAATGAACGAAGTGCAGGGGTTGCATGATCAAGCACTTCTCCATTATCACCAATACAGCTTTCGATTTCTTTTCTGATTTCAGGCAGTAATATCAGCGTCTCAGCATATGTATGAAGGCGCGGTATGTCTACTCCATCTTCATACATGGACGTGAGAAAGTGCTTCATATTTTTCACCGCATATAATAGTCCTGCGATTTCCATCAGCTCAGATGGGCTTAATGTACTGCCGATTTCTGCCCGTTTAACTGCGCGTCTAATATCCGTTAACCCGCCAAATGGCGCAGACCCCTTTAAGCGAATCACATCTTGTGCTTCTGCTACCTCTTCCAGCAAATGCTGAATGGTTTCTATATCCGTCAGAGGTGTTAAATCCTGCGCTCTTTCTTTTCCTAATGTGGATGCGGTATAGGACATCACTTTTTCTTTTACTTTATGAAATTCTAATGATGCTAACACTTTTTGTTGCAGCATGGTCCAGCCTCCTAACGACTACCTGTCACGCGTTAAAAACTTTTTGATCTCGTTTAGAGTAAAAGTATTCACGACATTTGCTTTTGGTGTCCAGCCTTTTCTTGCAGCTGTTACACCGACTTCCATATGTTCCAGCATGGCGATGTTGTGCGCATCTGTATTGATCATGATGTTCACACCCGCTTCATTTGCTTTCATTAAATGCTCTGTTTTCAAATCAAGTCTTGACGGATTACTGTTGAGCTCAAGTGCAGTGCCCGTTTTCTTCGCAAGCTCTATGAGCTGATCTATATTTAGGGCATAGCCATCCCGTCTGCCGATCAAACGGCCTGTTGGATGTGCAATTAAATCGACATGCTGATTTCGCAAGGCATTTTCAAGGCGTTCCATAATGACTTCCTCCGGCTGAGAGAAGCTAGAATGAATAGACGCAATGACAAAATCCATGTCTTTTAAAAAGTCATCATCATAATCTAACGATCCATCCGGCAGGATATCCATTTCGACCCCTTTGAAAATGTGAAAATGCTCGAATTCCTGATTAAGCTTGTCAATTTCTTTAGCTTGCAGACGCAAACGTTCTTTTGTTAAACCGTTGGCTACTTTTAAATATTGCGAGTGGTCTGTAATGGCCATGTATTCATAGCCTTTTGCGATACATGCTTCCGCCATTTCACGAATAGAGAATGCTCCGTCACTCCATGTCGAGTGCATATGAAGGTCGCCTTTGATATCTTTCAGTTCTACAAACTGCATACTTTCTTTATACGTATCAATCTCCGCTCCGGTTTCACGAATTTCTGGCGGAATGAGCGGAAGTTGAAAATGCGCATAAAAAGCGCTCTCGTCTTCAAACGTTTTCACTTCTCCAGTTTCAATCGTTTCCACACCATATTCGCTAATGCGCTCTCCGCGTTCCTTCGCAAGCTGACGCATTCGAATATTGTGATCTTTTGATCCAGTGAAATGGTGCAGCGTAGTCGCGAATTGGTCTGATGTCACAAGCCGGAAGTCCACACTGATCTCAAAATCAAGGGCAAGAATGACAGATACCTTCGTATCACCGCTTGCGATGACATCTTTCACATCATCAAGTGCAACGAGCTGCTCTCTGACTTGCTCAGGATCATCTGTCGCAATGATATAATCTAAATCTTTTACGGTTTCACGTGCACGTCTTAAACTGCCAGCTCTTGAAAAACGGATGATACCTTTCGTCTCTTCAAGCGCATGATCAATCCGCTCTGCCACATCTAATGCAAAGCCAATTGGCAGTCGTTCCGGCTGCTTTCCCGCTTCCTCAAGAGCCGCGAGAATCTTTTCTTCTGTTTTTTTGCCAAAGCCAGCAAGTGCTTGTACCTTTTCCGCTTCGCATGCTTCTCTTAGCGACTGTGCATCGTGGACGCCAAGCTCTTGGTAAAGCTTAGCGATCTTCTTCCCGCCAAGTCCTGGTAATTTTAAGAGCGGGACAAGTCCTTCAGGCACTTCCTTTTTTAATTGTTCGAGTGTTTCTGATTGTCCTTTTTCAATATACTCAGTGATCACAGCAAAGGTTCCTTTTCCAATGCCGGGTAATGCTAATAGATCATCTATTTGAGAAAGGCTGCGGTCATCTTGTTCCAGTGCCGCCGCTGCTTTACGAAAGGCAGAAATCTTAAAAGGATTATCTCCTTTCAGCTCCATATATACTGCAATTGTTTCAAGAAGTTTGATAATATCTTTTTTATTCATCTCTCATCCTCCAGCCGCTTTGGCATCTTCCTTTATAAATATACAAACTTTTCCTTCATCCTACAACTTTCTGTCATGGAATGAGAAAAAACTTCTCCAAGAAAGGAGAAGTTTTTAAACTCCATACGTCGTCCATAAGTCTTTGACAAGACTGGACAGATAAGGGGTATTGCCTACGATCACATCTGCTAATATGGATGTGCTCATCATTGTTTGCAGTGCATCGACTGGAAGTAATGCAGCGACAAACAAGAGAATAAACACAAATAGATAGGTTTCAAGAAATCCTAAAACACCGCCAAGCAGTTTGTTGACCTGCTTAATCACAGGTATACTTGCAATGGTTGTGAGCAATCCGCCAATGATGGCGAGCAGGATTTTGGTCAAGATAAACAGAATGATAAACGCAATGGTATTATAATAAGCTGTTTCTAGATTCCCACTAAAGAAAGCGAGCTGCGCTTGACCGCCGCTAAAATTAGGCGCTGGAATCCACGTAAGCTGTGGTGCAAGTGACTGATAAAACATGGAAGCCACTAAGATAGAAACAACAAAGCTGATCAATTTAATCAATTGAAGAATAAACCCACGTTTTAGACCGACAAGCGTTCCCATAAGAAGCAAAAACAAAATGATGATATCGATCACGGTAATTTCATTCCTTTTCTTTAAGCTGAATCTCTAGTTTTTCGTATTGCTCTTTTAATTTCAAGTAGTCGTGGACGACATTGACTGCTGTCAGTACAGCTAATTTGTTTATATCAAGGTATGGATTTTTTTCATTTATTTCTCTCATTTTATCATCAACAATTGAAGCAACGTGTCGCATATGCATCTTCGTTTCTTGACCGATGATCGTATAGGACTGTCCGTAAATCTCAACTGTTGTTTTCGTTTTACCGCCGTCAGACAACGTTTCTCCTCCATTCCACGAGAATCCTAGTCTCTATCATAACATGTTTAGACATTGAATGGAAAGACGAGCCCTTCCCTGTTATGGTACACTTTAGAAATCAATGATATCAAGGTAAAAAGGAGTTATCCACTGTGCCCCAATCCGTCTTAAAAGCAACATCAGAAGACCTTAAAAAGATGAAGAGCGCGTATGCGCACCACTTAACTGATACTTTACCACCAGGCGCCCTTTTTCAAGCAAAGGTTCCTGGCTGTACGATTACAGCCTATCGATCTGGAAAAGTGCTGTTTCAAGGACAAAAGGCAGAAGCTGAAGCCAGTCAATTCAGCCATTTAAAAGCAGCTGATACGAAAAGTCAAAAAGCACCTGCTGTCACAAAATACAGTCCGCCGTCAGGAATTGCTTCTATGTCCGTCATCGGTTCAGATGAAGTAGGAACAGGTGATTATTTTGGACCGATGACGGTCTGTGCCGCCTATGTTGATGCCAGCCAGCTTGCTCTCATGAAAGAGCTTGGCGTAAAAGACTCAAAAGGTCTAAAGGACCCGCAGATTATCAATATTGCCAAAGATCTCATCAAAACCATTCCGTTCAGCCTTCTCGTGCTCCGAAATGAAAAGTACAATGCGATGCAGGAAAAGGGCATGAGTCAAGGAAAAATGAAGGCGCTGCTTCATAACCAAGTCATTACCTCTGTGCTAGAAAAACTAGACGGGAAGCAGCCCGAAGCTATTTTGATTGACCAATTTGCAGAACCGGGCATTTATTTCAAGCATCTTGCAGGGAAAAAAATCATTCGGGAGCGGACGTACTTTAGCACAAAAGCAGAAGGCATTCATTTGTCAGTTGCTGCGGCTTCCATTATTGCAAGGTACGCCTTTTTAATTGAAATGGATAAGTTGTCAAAAGCAGCAGGCTTTGACATTCCAAAAGGAGCCGGTCCTCATGTGGACAAGGCGGCAGCGAAGCTCATCAAGCTGCACGGCGAAGATGCTTTACGTCAATTTACAAAGCTGCATTTTGCCAACACACAAAAAGCGAAAAAATGGTTATAAAAAAGAGCTAAGGCCCATAAGGCCATAGCTCTTTTTTTCTTTAACCGCGCAAGACGGCTTGATACGTATCTTCTAATGCTTTCAATACTTTTGTATGAACAGCCGTCACTTCTTCCTCTGTCAATGTTTGCTCCGGATTTAAATATTGGAGAGAGAATGCAACGGATTTTTTGCCTTCTTCCATATGTTCACCCTCATACACATCAAAGACGGATAGGTCTGTCAATAAATCCCCGCCTGCCTCATAGATGACCCGCTCCAGCTGTCCGCTTGAGATATGCTGATCTACAACAAGTGCAATATCTCTTGTCACAGCAGGGAATCTCGGAATCGCTGTATATTTCATATCCTTCGATTCAGACGTCATCACATCTGTTAAATCAAACTCGAAGACATATGTTTCTTTTAAATCTAATTCCTTTTCAATGACTGGATGGAGAGCAGCAACAAACCCAATCACTTTTCCATTTAAATGAACATCTGCTGTACGGCCTGGGTGAAGACCCTCACGTTCTGCTTGAACATATGTGATTTGGTCTGATACACCAAGCTTTTCGAACAGACCTTCAGCAATTCCTTTTGCTACATAAAAATCGACGGCTTTTTTCTCGCCCTGCCAAAGATTTTTGTGCCATAAGCCTGTCAACGCACCAGCCACATGCTCTTTTTCCACTGGTTTTTCTCCTTCAGCTTCTGCTAAGAACACAGAACCCGTTTCATAAAAACCAAAGGAATCAGCTTGTCTTGCCAAGTTATATGCAACAGAATCCAGTAAGTTTGGCAGTAGACTTTGTCTGAGCACACTTCGTTCTTCACTCATTGGCAGGGAAAGTCTCGTTTTATAAGCTGGATTCAGTGCAAAAGCTGTAGACTTATGCTGATTTGTCAATGAATACGTGATCGCTTGAGAAAGACCTGCGCCTTCTAAGAAACGTCTGACCTTCCTGCGCTTCACTTGGTACGGCGTGAGACCGCCAACTGTACCAGCTGTCGCAGGCAGTGTAGACGGAATATTATCATAGCCGTATAATCTGGCAACTTCTTCAATGAGGTCTTCTTCAATCGTGATATCCATTCTACGAGAAGGAACCGTTACGACAAGAACGTCATTTGATTCGCCCACTGTAAAACCAAGTTTGTTGAAAATTTGCATCATATCTTTTTTTGAAATGCTCATGCCAAGCACCTTATTCACACGCTCAGTTGATACGTGGATGACATTCATACTTGCTTCAAGGTGGTTTTCCTCCACAGTCCCGCTTAGCACTTCACCACCTGCATAGAGACTGATCAATTGCGCTGCTCTTTCGGCTGCAGGTTTTGTACGCTGCGGGTCAAGTCCTTTTTCAAATCGTGTGCTTGATTCACTGCGAAGCCCTAAGTCTCTAGATGCTTGACGGACCGTTTGACCGTTGAAATATGCCGCTTCTAAAAGAATCGTTGTCGTCTTATCACGCACCTCAGATTCAAGACCGCCCATGACGCCTGCTACAGCGTGCGCTTTCGTCCCATTAGTGATCACTAGATGCTTTGATGACAATGTACGTTCTTGTTCATCCAGTGTTTGAATGATTTCGCTATCAGACGCTTTACGTACGACCACCTGCTTTGAACCAAAGCGGTCATAATCAAATGCATGAAGCGGCTGACCGTATTCAAGCAGTACAAAGTTTGTAATATCGACGACGTTGTTAATTGGTCGAATGCCTGCATTCATCAATCTTGTTTGAATCCAAAGCGGTGCTGGTCCAACCTTTACATTTTTAATGATCTTCGCTGCATAAAGTGGATTTGCTTCTTGATCCTCAATTTTCACAGAGATATAGTCTGCTGCTTTTTCTGAAGAGGTGTCATGTGCTGTATCAGGAAGTTTGATGTCTTTCCCTAAAATGGCTGCAACCTCATAGGCAACACCTAGCATATTCAGGGCATCCGCACGGTTTGGTGTTAAACCAAGCTCAAGTACTGCATCGTCTAATTGAAGTGCCTGAAGGGCATCATCTCCGGGTTTGACGTCATTTGGGAAAACAAAAATGCCTTCTGCATATTCCTTTGGTACGAGTTTGCTTTCTACGCCTAATTCTTGCAGAGAACAAATCATGCCATGAGACTCTTCGCCACGCAGCTTTGCTTTTTTAATTTTAAAGTTCCCTGGAAGGACTGCGCCAACCGTTGCGACGGCCACATATTGTCCTTTATCCACATTCGGAGCCCCGCAAATAATTTGCACTGGAGCGTCTTCGCCGATATCAACAAGACATTTGTTTAATTTATCCGCATTTGGGTGCTGTTCACGCTCAATGACATGTCCAACGACAACCCCTTTAATGCCTTCTCCTTTATATTCAACGGCTTCCACTTCAATTCCGCTTCTTGTGATCTTTTCTGCTAATTCATCCGGCTGAATGCCTTCTAAATCGACATAGTCTTCTAACCATTTATATGAAACAAACATGTTGATTTCCTCCTCTTAGTCCTGCTTGAATTGCTTTGTGAATCTAATATCATTTGTGTAGAAATGGCGAATATCATCAATGCCGTATTTTAGCATCGCAATACGTTCAACACCCATTCCAAAAGCAAAGCCTTGGTAAGTTTCTGGATCAAATCCGCTCATTTTCAGGACATTTGGATGAACCATCCCTGCTCCTAAAATCTCAATCCATCCTGTTCCTTTACATACAGAACAGCCCTTTCCGCCGCATTTAAAGCAAGACACATCCACTTCGACAGATGGTTCTGTGAATGGGAAAAAGCTTGGACGGAGTCTAATTTCACGATCTTCACCAAACATTTTTCTTGCGACTGTCTCAAGCGTTCCTTTTAGATCACTCATGCTAATATTGTGATCGACAACAAGGCCTTCAATCTGCATGAATTGATGTGAATGAGTCGCGTCATCACTGTCTCGTCTATATACTTTCCCAGGGCAGATGATCTTCACAGGACCTTGTCCTTTATATTTTTCGAGTGTACGTGCTTGAACTGGTGACGTTTGTGTTCTCATCAGTGTATCCTCGGTAATATAGAAGCTGTCCTGCATATCACGTGCTGGATGCTCCTTTGGAAGATTCAGCGCTTCAAAGTTATAATAATCCGTTTCTACCTCAGGACCTTCCTCAACGGTATAGCCCATACCAATAAATAAATCTTCAATATCTTCGACAACAATCGTTAATGGATGTCTTGCCCCCATTTTGATTGGACTTGCTGGCAATGTGACATCGATCGTTTGAGATGCAAGTTTTTTCTTCACTTCTTCTTTTTCCAGCTGCTCATTTTTTTCAGCAATGGCATTTGCAATCTGCTCTCTTACTTCGTTTGCGAGTGCGCCCATTTTCGGTCTTTCTTCTGCGGAGAGCTTGCCCATTCCACGAAGCACCTCTGTGATCGGGCCTTTTTTCCCTAAATATTGAACACGAATGTCATTAACTTCTTTGAGCGAGCTAGCTGCTTCAACCTTCGCTATCGCCTCTGTTTCAAGCTGTTTTAACGTTTCTTGCATGAGTGTAATCCTCCTTTTGATATACAAAACCGCCTGGATAAACGGCTGTTTGATCGTTTGAAGACAATAAAAAAACCCGTCCCTCTAAAAAAGAAGGGACGAGTTGTGGTCGCGGTACCACCCTTGTTGAGCACAAATGCATGTGCGAATAAGCTTCATTGACATAACGGAATCAAACGAATCCGGTTCACCTTTACGCAAAGCTTGCGGTCCCGGTGACAACTCCAGAGGTGAATTCCTGTTTCAGCATTCCTTAAATGCACTTTCAGTCTACGATGCATTCTCCCTATAAGGACGCTCCTTGAAACAATCTTCCTCTATCATGGTTTTTAAAATATTAGTTTCATTATAGTGAAAATAAGCGCATGTTGCAACACTATCCACGCAAATGATAGACGAGAACAGCTGCTGCAACAGCCACATTTAATGATTCTGCCTGACCATACATCGGCACATATAAATTCTGGTCTGTCATTTGCAGAATCTCTTGGTCAATCCCTGCTCCTTCATTGCCAACAATTAATGCAAAAGGACCTTCTGCCGTTACGCTTCTATACGCTTTCGCATTTTTCAAGGCGCTTCCGTATACAGGTATGCCTTGCTCCTTACATGCTTGTATTGCCTGCTGAAGGGTTTGCTTTAAAATTGGCAGGTGGAAATGCGATCCTTGTGCTGAACGGAGCGTTTTTCCGTTAAACGCATCGACTGTTCCATCACCTAAGATTACAGCATCAAGACCAGCGGCATCTGCTGTCCGAATGAGTGTGCCTAGATTTCCTGGGTCCTGCACTGCATCTAACAGAAGAAGTCGTTCATACTTCTTTTCTTCAAATACAGGAACTGTACAAACCGCCGCGATGTGCTGAGGCGTTTCCGTTTCGGTCATGGCAGAAAAGGCTTCTTCGCTCAGTTCATAAAGTTCAATGTCAGGATCGATATGAGAAGGAAGCTTATCAGGCGATGTGACCATTAATTCTTTCACAACTCCGCTCTTCAATGCTTCTTCGACTAAGTGTATTCCCTCAACGAGAAACAGCCCCGTTTTCGTACGTTCTTTTTTCGTATGGAGCTTTTTCCACTGTTTGATGTTTGTGTTTTTAGCTGATTCTATATATTTCAAGCGATTTTAACTCCTTTAAATATCATGAATTTATTATATCTCATGCACACTACATAATAAACCTGTCTTTGAGACAGAATAGGGCTATTACCATCAAAAAAGGAGTGTGGGCAATGGATTTTAATTTAAGAGGCGCAGTCATTCAAAATATCACTGGCCATAATCAAGAGCAGCTTGAACATACGATTTTAGATGCCATTCAAAGCGGCGAGGAAAAAATGCTGCCAGGCCTTGGCGTGTTGTTCGAAGTGCTATGGCAAGAAGCATCAGAAAACGAGAAGAACGAGATCCTCGAGACACTAGAGCAAGGCTTAAAGCCTCATCAGCAGCAATAAAAGAAGCCGGTTTGCTTATCACAGCAAACCGGCTTTTTCATTTAGCCAGTGATCGGTGTTTCCATCCGAAGTGCTGGATCACGCCAAATTTCGACCCATTTTTTAATTGCAAACACAATGATCACAAATCCTAAGATCAGCATGATAATTGACAGCACCGCATTCAGCACGCTGTAACCTGATGCCTCAGGATTAAGGTATACATTTGCTACCATCCAATAGCCCGCATAATTCACTGTCACATATAAGTAGGCAAGTGGAATTAAACAAGTCAGCATATATCGCCTTTTATCTGCAATTTTTAATACAACGGTTGCCCCGATGATTAATCCGACTGATGCCATTAACTGATTCGAAACCCCAAACAGCGCCCAAATGGACCCGATGTCTCCAGAGTAAAGCAAGTATCCCCACATAAAACACGCAAGCGCACTTGCAAATACCGACCCAGGTACCCAGTCATTTCGTTTAAGCGGTTTATATGCTTCGCCAAAGAAATCTTGAATCAAATAACGCGCCACACGCGTTCCAGCATCAATAGCGGTTAAAATAAAGACAGCTTCAAACATAATGACGAATTGGAAAAAATAAGACGCCAAATGACTAAAGAACGGAATTCCCGTAAAGATATACGCCATCCCTACAGCTAATGTCACAGCTCCACCCGTTCTTCCTTCTAAATCAAGGCCAATTTCCTTACTCAGCTGCGGAAGGTTCTCGACACTCACCCCGAGCGTTCGGAACACTTCTGGCGTACTGTTAATCGCAAAATAATCTCCTGGATGAAGAGCCGTAGCGGCAATTAACGCCATAATGCCAACTAGACATTCTACTAGCATTGCGCCAAAAGCGACAGGCTTCATATCGCTCCAGCGGTCAAGCATCTTAGGCGTAGTCCCTGACCCAACAAATGCGTGGAAACCAGATATGGCCCCGCAAGCAATGGTAATCGAAATAAAAGGCCAGACAGGACCAGCTAAAACCGGGCCTCCTCCATTCACAAACTCCGTAAAGGCTGGGAATTGAATCGTTGGATTGACGACAAAGATTCCGGCAATCAGTGCGATAAAAACACCTATTTTCATAAAGCTACTTAAATAGTCCCTCGGTGCGAGCAGCAGCCAAACCGGCAATGCCGCAGCAAAAAAGGCATAGATCGGCAGGGCAAGAGCAAGCGTTTTTGTATCAAGTGTTAAAAGATCACCAAGTGCCGTTCCTTGAATATTCGGCCCAAGGAATACACCAACCATCAGCAAAATAAATCCCGCAGTTGTGGCAAGTTTTAAATTGCCTGTCTTTTTATAATAAAGACCAACCCCCATCGCAATTGGAATCGTGATTCCGACTGCAAATGTTCCCCAAGGGTTACGTTCTAATGCATGAAGCACAACCATAGACAGTCCTGCCATTGTGATCGTAATGATAAACAGCATCGCAAGCCCTGTACAAAATCCTGCTACAGGTCCTAGCTCTTCCTTTGCTACCTCTGATAATGATTTCCCCTTTTTTCGCATCGACGCAAATAAGACGACAAGATCATGTACAGCTCCGCCAATCACTGCGCCAATTAACAGCCAAAGGAGACCCGGTAAATACCCAAATTGTGCGGCTAAAATCGGACCCACTAACGGACCGGCAGCTGCAATCGCAGCAAAGTGATGCCCAAATGTGACCCATTTATTGGTTGGCACATAATCTTTCCCGTCCTCTAATGTGTGAGCCGGTGTAGGATGATCGTCTGTCACCTTTAAGACCTTGACCATCATAAATGTGCCATAAAGACGATAGGCAATCGCTAAAATACACATAGATGCTATGACAATTGTAACCGCATTCATTTAACCATCCCCTTTGCACAAACAATTTGTTACAAATATAACATAAATTGATTGATTTTTCTTTCTTTTAAAACCAAGTTGACAAATAAGAATAATGTGTTTATTCTTAAGGTAGCTTCACCTACTTCCATAAACTCTCTTTTGACAGGGCGTTCTTTAGGCTCTGTCCTTTTTATTGCTTTCATCTTACAAAAATAAAAGCCAGATCACATGTGCCTTATTCACTAGAATATTTTTTCTTCTTCTGCCAAAAACAGTTCTTTTGGCGTAACTTAAAACGACAGTTCATTTCCTGGGAAATTCAATGAAATAAAAAAAGCCCTTCCCCTATACTGAGGAAAGGCATTCTTACTTAAGAACCGTACGTGATCTGTTCAACCGTTTTTTGATCAAGTCTTTTGATCACTTCTGTTAAAAGCTTCACTGCATTTTCATAATCATCTCGGTGAATCATCGCTGCATGGGTATGGATATATCTGCTTGGTATCCCGATCGATAGTGATGGCACACCATGACCTGTTAAATGGATACCGCCAGCATCTGTCCCGCCGCCAGGCATGGAGTCATATTGGTAAGGAATGTTCAACTCATCCGCTGTTTGGACAACAAAATCCCGAAGCCCTTTATGAGATACCATCGAAGCATCAAATACAACAATCGTTGGCCCTTTGCCAAGTTTGCTTGTTGCTTCTTTTTCAGTAATACCCGGCGTGTCTCCCGCTACACCAACATCAATGGCAAATCCAATATCAGGCTGGATTGTTGCCGCTGCTGTTTTGGCACCACGCAGGCCAACTTCCTCTTGTACAGTTGCAACACTGTAAGCAATATTCTCATGCTGAGCATTGTGTAAGTTCTTCATGACATCAATCGCTACTGCACAGCCGATACGGTTGTCCCATGCCTTTGCAAGGAGCATTTTTTCATCATTCATCACTGTAAACTCAAAATAAGGAACGATTTGATCTCCAGGCAGAACGCCCCACTCCATTACCTGTTCTTTGCTTGATGCACCAATATCAATAAACATATCTGTAATCTCAATCGATTTTTTTCGAGCTTCAGGTGACAAGACGTGCGGCGGCTTTGAGCCAATCACACCTGTAATGTCTCCCTTTTTCGTCACAATGGTGACACGCTGCGCGAGCATGACCTGTGACCACCAGCCGCCGACTGTTTGGAAGCGAATGTAGCCTTTGTCATCAATTTTTGTCACCATGAATCCTACTTCATCTAAGTGACCAGCGAGCATAATTTTAGGTCCGTTTGCGTTTCCTTCCTTCTTAGCGATTAAGCTGCCAAGGCGGTCACTAGAGACTTCATCTGCATATGATTCTATGTATGTCTGCATGACTTTTTTGACATCACGTTCATTTCCTGGAATCCCTTTTGCATCCGTTAGGTCTTTCAGCATAGTTAATGTTTGATCTAGCTTTGTCATTCCATTTATCCTCCTTTATCTTCATGGTGCATTCTTATTATACAAAACCTCTTTCGTTCAATACGATCTTTTTATGAATATTTTTTCGTTTAACGAAATATTTTTTTAAAAAAAGTTGAAACCTTTTGGGCTTTTCATTCGTAGTACATCAGATAACGGTATATTGGAGGTGCATCCTGTCATGTTTGTAATCCTCATTAGACTTGCTCTTGTTGCACTGCTTGTCTACATCTTCTACATGGCGGTAAAATTCTTCTCAAATCCGAGAAGAAAGCTGAAACAAGCACAATTAAAAGAAGGCTTTTATTTTATGGACGAACAGCAAAATGCGCGCAAAAATTTTAATTTCGTCTATAAAGGTGTCTTGTTTGAAGGGGAGAAGCATGTTCCTTCTAAGGATCATCCTCTGTTTGTCCACTCCATTTACGTTTGGACGGAGTCACCCGAGAAGCTAAGTGAATTTACATTAGAAGACTTTGAAAAATTGGAGGAAAACATTATCGAACGTTATCCTCAAACAAAAATTGATTGGGATCAGCCCATTAAAAAAATCAAACAAAAAAAAGGAGCAGACACGCCGTCTTGATGGCGTCTGCTCCTTTTTCAGATGAACTTTATATATCCTAATATGATCAACTGCACGATGATTAACACCGGCATGCCCATTTGAAAGGCAGGATGCTTTGTTTTATGACGGAAATACTGCATCCCTAGATACGATCCAGCAGCCCCAAAAAGCACGGCAGCACTCCATAAGTGCGCCTCTGAAATTCTCCATTTATGTGCTTTTGCCCGGCGCTTGTCCTCTCCCATGAGAAAAAAACCATAGCCATTTACCAAAATCAGCAGTAGAATCAGCGCGATATTCATTCATTTCACCTCACATGATGAGCAAAAAAGATCACCCCTCGACGGAATGATCTTTTATATGACTTACTTGTCTAGTTGTGCTTTTGCAGCATCAGCAAGCTGATTGAATGCACTTAGGTCATTCACAGCAAGGTCAGCAAGCATTTTGCGGTTTACTTCGATACCAGAAAGCTTTAGGCCATGCATTAAACGGCTGTAAGAAAGACCGTTCATACGAGCTGCAGCATTGATACGAGTGATCCATAGTTTACGGAAGTCACGTTTTTTCTGACGACGGTCACGGAAAGCGTAGTTTCCAGATTTCATCACCTGTTGGTTTGCTACTTTGTATAATCTATGTTTTGAACCGAAATAACCTTTTGCTAATTTAAGAACCTTTTTACGACGCTGACGCGACACAGTTCCGCCTTTTACTCTTGGCATTGTAATTCCCTCCTATGATTCCTATTCCAAATTACTTGATGTTTGCAAGTTGTTGTTTGATACGTTTGAAATCTCCAGCACTTACGATTGCGCTCTTACGCAATTTACGTTTTTGCTTTGTAGATTTGTTAGCGAACAAGTGACTTGTGTACGCATGAGAACGTTTAAGTTTACCAGAACCTGTTTTTTTGAAACGTTTAGCAGATCCGCGGTGAGTTTTCATTTTTGGCATTGGATGTTTCCTCCCTCTGTTACTTTACTTTTCGACTTTTGGTGCAAGCATGAGGAACATGCTGCGTCCGTCCATCTTAGGTTTTGTTTCTACTGTTGCTACTTCAGCGCAAGCTTCAGAGAAACGGTCTAACACGCGCTGTCCGATTTCTTTATGCGTAATCGCACGGCCTTTAAAGCGGATAGAAGCTTTTACTTTATCGCCCTTTTCAAGGAATTTGATTGCATTACGGAGCTTCGTGTTAAAATCATGTTCATCGATTGTCGGGCTCAACCGAACTTCTTTTAAGCTAATGATTTTTTGATTCTTACGTGCCTCTTTTTCCTTCTTCTGCTGTTCGAATCGGAACTTACCGTAGTCCATGATTCGGCAAACAGGTGGTTTTGCATTTGCAGCAACTAACACAAGGTCAAGATTGGCTTTCGTAGCAATTTCCAGAGCTTCCTGGCGGGTTTTAATCCCCAGCTGATCGCCATTTTGTCCGATCAAACGAACTTCACGCGCACGAATACCTTCATTAACTAATTGATCTTTGCTAATAGTGAGCCACCTCCATGAGATTTTGAATTGAGTTCACAATTCATTTTGACCATTTCGTTGTATGTTTTACAGGCAAACAAAAAGTGTGGGCATATAAAACACCCACACTGCGAACATTTGCATGAAAAAATAAATGTACGGTCAACCTGTCAACTACAAACACGTGTCAATCAGGTGAGAAGCGGGTGCTTCTGCTTGTGATATCTATTCAATTCGTTAATTATTCTACACAATTTTCATTTGTCCGTCAAGTAACCGAACTCTTGAAACAACTTTTTCATTTTAGCATGATTAAACGAATTGGGCAAGGCTTTTTCAAAACAATGACACCATCAAAGAATGAATTGCATAAAGATTGGGATGACAATGACGGTCACAACTCCTACGACCACAACGGCGATACTTGCCATGGCTGCTTCCACTTCACCCATCTCAATCCCAACAGAGACGCCAAGTGCATGTCCTGATGTACCGAGTGCAAGCCCTTTTGCCACTGGATTTTTAATTCGAAACCATTTTAAGAAGAAAGCACCTAGTGCATACACGATGACTGCATTAAATATGACCGCAAAGGCTGTGATATCTGCAATTCCGCCAATATCCTTTGCAATCGGAAGAGCAATTGCTGTCGTCGCTGCCTGTGGGAGCATACTTTTCATTACAGCCGCATCAAGATGAATTCCTTTTGCTACGACATACACAATTGTAATGGAACAAAGTGATCCTACAAAAATAGCGGATAAAATCTGCCACCAATATTTTTTAAGTAATGCACGCTGTTTATAAAGCGGAATAGCGAAAGCAATGGTCGCAGGCTCTAAGAAAAACTTGATAATCTTGCCGCCCTCATTATAATCTGCATAGGAAAAACCGCCAATTTTTAAAAATAAAATGCCTAACACCATGGCCACAAAAAGTGGTGTGAATAAGAAGAAGCCTTTTGATTTTTTAAATAAGAATGTACCGATTCCAAAGGCGACTAATGAGACGACTATACCAAAATAAGGACTCATCGTACTTGTACCCATCTTGCTTTCCTCCTTTAATGCGTACTTGAAGCTGGTTTATTAGAATGAGAAGGAGTCGATTTGCTCTCCTTTGTCTCTTTATGTTTCTGTGGTTTTTCTGATAATTGCATGAGAAGCTGCGAGAATAGCCCTGTCGCTGCTAGTAACATAATCGTTGCAATGATAATGACACCGACGACTTGCACACCTACTTCTTGCATGACACCTAGTGATTGAATAACCGAGATACCAGAGGGAACAAATAGAAAGCTAATGAGCCCTGTCAATGATGTACCTAATTGCTCCACCTGCTCCAGTTTGACGATTTTCGTTGTCAGCAAAACAAATAATAGAACCAGACCAATCACAGATGCAGGCATCGGAATTGGTAAATACATTGAAATGAGATTAGAAACGAACATTACGGTTGCAAAGATAAATGCTTGAGATAGAAATCCATATACTTTAGTGGCACTCATGCCCCTTCACCTCTTTCTTCGACTGCCCTCAGTATACGGCATGAAATAAATGAATGAAGCGTTTACAACCAAACTCGCCGGATTCAATGAATGAAATGCAGAAAACGAGTATTGAAATACAAACAAAAAAAGCCGTCCTACTCTAGCAGGAGCGACTTCTTTAGTTCTTTGGCGTAAGTACGGCTGACAGGAATAATCGACCCGTCTGTCATATGCAGATTATACGTCGAATTAAACCACGGCTGTACTTCTTTCATATGAGAGGTGTTCACGATATAGCTTCGATGAACCCTCATAAAGTAAGCCTCAGGCAGTTTCTTTTCAATGACCACAAGCGGTTCTGTGACCTCATACATGTGATCCTTTGTTTTCACGACCTTTTTCCCCTCACTGAGCCCTACATACATGATCTCTTCAACTTGCAGGATGACAATTGAGTCATCGACAGAGATGGCTAATTTTTGCTGATGGGGTATTTTCTCATCTGACAGCTGGTGCTCTTGCGTCTCAACAGATTTCCACTTTTTAAACTTTTGGATCGTTTGCAAAAGCCGCTCTTCATCAAATGGTTTCGTTAAGTAATCAAGCGCACTTACCTCAAACGCCTTCAGCGCGTATTGATCAAAGGCTGTCGCAAATACAATCGCTGGCGGATCAGACATCCGGTTGAGCCTTTTGGCAATATCAAATCCATTCTCACCAGATAAATCAATGTCTAAAAAGAGCAGGTCCGGCTTATGATCCACCATCCGGTCAAAAGCTGATTCTATATTTTCTGCTTCCTCTATTTGAACATCCTCTTTCGTTCTGCGTAATAAGTATTTTAATTCGTCTCTTGCTAACACTTCATCATCTACGATTAATACGTTTATCAACGAAAATCATCCTTTTTTACATAGTCCATTGGAATGCGAAATGAGATGTCAGTGCCTTGGCCGCTATGAATGGATAAAGCGGCTTGTCTGCCAAAAATCCCTCTTAACCGCTGATCTAAATTAAAAAGAGCCGTACCTGTTCCTTCTTTGGATTCAACAGGCGCTTTTAATAACTGAGCCATCTTGTCATTCTCGATTCCCTGTCCATTATCAGTCACTTTCATATAAACATGCCCATCTTTCATCAAAGCAGAAACGACGACTTCACAACTCGTTTGATGTTTAGGAAAAGCGTGTCTCACTGCGTTTTCAACAAGCACCTGAAGCACAAATGGAGGAATCATCACCTGCTCCAGCTCCTTTTCAATTTGAAAGGCCACATGGTATTTATTTGGAAACCTCGCTTGTTCAAGCGACAAATATGCCTCTACATGCTGAATTTCTTTATGCAGCGGAATCAGCAGCTGGCGGGCGCCTTGCAAATTAGACCGGAAATAAATACTCAGCTGCAGCAGCAGCTTCCTTGCCATCTCTACATTCGTTCTGCACAAAACAGAGATGGTATTAATGGCGTTAAATAAAAAGTGCGGATTCACTTGCGCTTGAAGCGCTTTGATCTCTGCATCTTTCAGCAGGCGGCTTTGGGTTTCTGCCTCTCCAAGTTCAAGCTGTGTGGAGAACAGCATCGCCAAGCCTTCTGCAAGCTCCTCTTCCACCCTGCTTAATCCGACCGGAGAATTGAAATACATTTTTAATGTTCCGATCGTTTGACCATTGGAGGTGAGGGGCAGCACAATCGCTGCTTGAAGCGGGCAATGAGTGACTGAACAATTGATTTCGTCTTTCGAATGCGCCTTCATAATTTTGCCGCTCATCAATACTTGTTTCGACAGCCCTGTAATTAGGCTTTTCGATGGAATATGATGATCCGTCCCATCACCGACATGCGCTAAAATCTTTTCTGTATCGGTTAAGGAGACCGCATCTGTTTCTGTTAATCGATGAATGATCTCCGCCACACTTTTACATGACTGTTCATTTAACCCTTGGCGGAAAAAAGGCAGCGTTTGATCGGCGATCGAAAATACGCGGTGTGTCTGCATCGCCTTTGCCTGCTCTTCTTGCCGAATGACTGACTGTAAAATCGATAAAAAGATAAAGCTGCCAATTCCATTCACAAAAATCATCGGCAGGGCAATAATACTCACAAGCCCCCAAGCATCAGCAAATGGCTTTGCAAATAGAAGGATAATGATCATCTGCAAGGATTCCATTGCCACACCAAAAAGTGCGGCTTGGCGAGGTGTCACCATTCGATTCTTCCGTTTAAACCTGCTGCCGACATAGCCTGCAATCACACCGGCTAAAATCGAAGAAATCGCACAGCTGAGTGCCGTGCTCCCTCCGAGTGAATAGCGATGAATTCCAGCTAGAAGCCCTGCACCAATGCCAACAAACGGCCCTCCTATCAATCCGCCCATTTCGATCCCCATGATTCTCGTATTGGCGATCGAGCTTGATGAGCCAAGATGATAGGAAAACTCATGATTCATGACCATCTGCTGCTGGATTTCAATTCCTGTGTAATTGCTGATAATACTAAAAGAAGCAAAAATAAAGACAAGGACTGCCTTTTTTCGAAACCCTTCATTATGAAGCAATAGATTGCGAAAGCCCTTCACATGGGCAAGCACAAACCCTAAAATAACGATGATCCCCACACGCTCGATCATCATAATAATTAAATGAAGCAAACCGGCCACCTCAATTGATGTATGTTATATCTACTGTCTTTCTATTCTATCATGTGCGGTCAATGATCCAAGATCTCTCAAATCTTTTCTTTATTGCCCTCATCTTCTATTGTAAAATGAACATGAGCCGTCACTTGCAATTGAAGGTAACACATACATAACAAGGGAGAAGATCATGAAAGCCGTATTTTTCGATTTAGATGATACTTTGCTTTGGGATGAAAAAAGCATTCACACAACTTTTCAGGAAACATGCCGCGAAGCGGAAAAGAAATATGGACTGAATCCAGCAACATTTGAACAGATTGTACGTGAAGAAGCAAGAAAGCTGTACTCTTCCTATGAAACATATGATTATACTGTCATGATCGGAATTAATCCTTTCGAAGGACTGTGGTCAAATTTTAGTGAACCGATTAGCGAAGGCTTTCAAAAGCTGAATGCCCTTGCACCAGAGTACCGCAAGAACGCTTGGACCAATGGCTTAAAAGAAGCAGGAATTGACGATGAGGCATTTGGACAATATTTGGCTGATTTCTTTGCAGCAGAGCGGAGAAAACGCCCATTTGTCTATGAAGAAACGTACCCTGTTTTAGACCGCCTGAAAGGCAGCTATGAATTGCTCCTTTTAACAAACGGAGATCCTAGTCTTCAAAAAGAAAAACTGGCAGGTGTTCCTGAGCTTGCACCTTATTTTAATGAAATTGTGATTTCGGGAGATTATGGGAAAGGGAAACCTGACCCTGGCATCTTTGAGCACTGCCTTCAGCTGTTAAATCTAAAAAAAGACGATGTGATCATGGTTGGAGACAATCCAAAAACAGATATTCTTGGGGCATCTCGCGCTGGGATTCAAACCGTTTGGATCAATCGACATGGCAAGAAAAATGAAACAGATGTAACGCCAGATTATGAAATCAAAGACTTACATGAATTGTTTGATATATTAAAATAGAACACAAAAACCACCCTTCTCCTGACGAGATTGGGTGTTTTTTGTGTTCTCAAACTACACAATTGCCGCTAGACTTTGTGCTTGCCGGTCTAAGCCGCGGGCTGCTTCTCCTACATTCACAAATTCCTCGCTTGCCTGCTTCACAAGATCATGGTTTGTAAACACGGTTGTCTTGGCCCGGCTCGTTCCGCTGCTGACCTTCTCTACTTCTGCATGAATCGCCTTTACATATTGATCTACTTTGACGATCGCTTCTTTTGAATCAGTTGCAAGCTTTCGAATTTCTGCCGCCACCACACTAAAGCCATTTCCATAGGAACCCGCATGGGCAGCTTCTATCGCCGCATTTAATGCAAGCAGCTGAGTTTGTGAGGAAATGCTGTTAATCGTTGCAGCAATGGAGCTGATGGACTCTACCTGCTCTGTTAATCCTTCTAGTAAGCTCATATTTTGATCTGTTTCGTTTGCTATATGATCAAAGGAGACTTTGACTCTTTGACTATGCTGGATGCCCACTTCTGCACGCTCCATTAATTTCGCAGACATCTCCTTTAAGTCGTCTACGACCTGTTTCATCGTGTTTTCTCTCTCTGTTATGTCTGTTGCGACTTTCACAACACCCACTACGTGCCCCTCTTCATTGCGGACAGGTGTATATGTCGCTTCAAGCCATAAGCTATCACCATTCTTCGTCGTCCGCTGCACCTTTTCCTGAAAGATTTGACCCTCTTTCAAACGCTTCCAGAACATGTGATAGCTTGCGTGTTCTGCAATATGCGGAGGACAGAACTGTCTATGTTTTAAACCGATCAACTCTTGCTTCGAATATCCCATGGCTTTTGCAAAAATATCATTGACCCATAGAACTTCACCTGTCACATCAAATTCAATCATCGCCAGTGAGTGTTCCAACGCACGAAGAACTGCTGACCGCTCCAATAGTTGTGATGATAAAGTGTTTGTTGTTTGCATCATCGCTTTCATTCCTCCAATTTGTCTCGAACCAACAGTACATATTTACCCATACTTTCGTACTATCTAAACGTATCATTCAAGGAACTGGATCACCAGTGGAGAATTTTTTTCAAATAGAAAAAGCCAGTGATCTCAAGAGAAAGATCACTGACTGCTTCATTGGAAGTATTATTTTTTTGCTTCTGCTACTGCATGTTTCACAAAGGCTTCAAGATCCATTGTTTCTGAATCTTGCTCTCCGTATTTTCTTACATTGACAGCGCCATTTTCAGCTTCTTGATCTCCGACGACTAGCATGTACGGGATCTTTTGCATTTGCGCTTCTCTAATTTTGTATCCAATCTTTTCATCACGGCTGTCAAGCTCTACACGAAGGCCTTCAAGCTGCAAACGTTCTTGTACTTTTTTCGCATAGTCTAAATGGACAGACGGTGAAACCGGGATGACTTGGAATTGTACAGGTGCCAGCCATGTTGGAAGGGCTCCTTTGTATTCTTCAATTAAGAAGGCAACAAAGCGCTCCATTGTAGAGACAACACCTCTATGAATCACGACCGGACGATGATGCTTGCCATCTTCTCCGATATAGGTGAGATCGAAACGCTCTGGTAGTAAGAAGTCAAGCTGTACAGTAGACAATGTCTCTTCTTTTCCAAGAGCTGTCTTGACCTGTACATCAAGCTTCGGACCATAAAATGCCGCTTCTCCTTCTGCTTCATAATAATCATGACCAAGCTCGTCCATTGCATCCTTTAGCATCGATTGCGCTTTATTCCACATCGCATCATCGTCGAAATACTTCTCAGTATCTTCTGGATCACGGTAAGATAAGCGGAATGTGTAGTCATTCAAGCCAAAGTCTTGATACACTTCTTCAATTAAGCGAACTGTACGAATGAACTCTTCTTTGATTTGATCTGGACGAACAAAGATATGTGCATCGTTTAATGTCATCCCGCGAACACGCTGAAGGCCGGATAAAGCACCTGACATTTCATAGCGGTGCATTGTACCAAGCTCTGCAATACGAATTGGCAATTCACGATAGCTATGCGGCTCGTTTTTGTAAATCATCATATGGTGCGGACAGTTCATAGGACGAAGAACAAGATCTTCGTTATCCATTTCCATCACTGGGAACATGTCTTCTTGATAATGCGCCCAGTGCCCTGAAGTTTTATACAATTCGACATTCGCAAGAACTGGTGTATACACATGCTCATAACCAAGACGTACTTCTTTATCGACAATGTAACGCTCAATAACACGGCGGATCGTTGCGCCTTTTGGCAGCCAAAGCGGTAGACCTTGACCTACCTTTTGAGAGTTCGCAAACAGTTTCAGCTCTTTTCCTAGTTTACGGTGATCGCGTTCTTTCGCTTCTTCAAGCAGGCGTAAGTGCTCATTTAAATCTTCTTTGCTGAAGAAAGCTGTACCGTAAATACGCTGAAGCATTTGATTGTTGCTGTCACCTCTCCAGTATGCACCCGCAAGGCTTAACAGCTTAAACTCTTTGATTTTCCCTGTTGATGGCAAGTGAATGCCGCGGCAGAGGTCAAAGAATTCACCCTGCTCATAAATCGTCACGGCTTCACCTTCTGGAATCGCCTCTAACAGCTCAAGCTTCAATTGATCACCAATCGCTTCAAAGCGTTTTTTCGCTTCTTCTCTTGTTACTTCAATTCGCTCAATTGGCAAATTGCTGTTAATGATTTTTTTCATTTCTTTTTCAATCTTAGGTAAGTCTTCAGGTGTGATGGCAACATCGATGTCGACATCATAGTAGAAACCATTTTCGATCACAGGACCTACGCCAAACTGGACATGATGCTCTTTTCCATAAAGACGTTTGATCGCCTGTGCTAGCAAATGTGCTGTGCTGTGGCGCATAATGTCGAGTGCTTCTTCACTTTTATCTGTGATGATCTCGATTGTTCCACTTTCTAATAGCGGCGTACGCAGATCTATTTCTTTGCCGTTCAATTTACCGGCAAGCGCTTTTTTCTTTAGGCCCGGGCTAATTGATGCCGCGATGTCTTCTGTTGTAGCTGTTTTGTCAAACTCCTTGACTGCTCCATCTGGAAATGTAAGTTGAATTTGTTCTGACATCTCTGGTCACTCCTTTTTTTGGCAATATAAAAACCCCGCCCCCTGGAAAGGGACGAGGTTGAATAAACGGAATCGTGGTTCCACCCTTTTTCCCGTATTTGCAGCTTACGTTTTCATAAGCAAACACGGCTTGTGGTTCGATAACGGGAATTCCCGTCAGCCATTACTAAAAAGTTCACAGCTGATGTTCAAAGGTGGTAAAGCAAATGGTCCTCTGCTAGGAAGCTTTCAGCCGCGGCTTCCCTCTCTTTAAGCGGGTGTTCATTTGTTCATGTCCTTATCAATACGGTCTCTGTATGAAGTTACACCGTATTATAAAACGTTTTTTCGTGAAAATCAAGAAAGCTTTTCACTTTTCTGTTCCAAATGGTCATGTACAAATTGAACATTCTGTTCTTGAAATGAATGAGCCGGGAATACCTCGACCCTTTCTTGAAAAATATTTTGAATGGTCTGCACCATCGAGTGACCCGTATCATTTGTAAATAGGTCAATCTTTTGCGGCGCTATGGATACGAGTGGTGCAATCAGCTGCGAATCAATATACATTGGATGCTCTCTTACAAACTGTCTGTCTATGTATTGTTTTTGATCACGCTCAGAAGCGTACCGAAATTCCCAAATCATCAGGCGGTCCTGATGCACAACATGTACTTTTTCGAGCTTCGGTTCTTTTGCCATCACATAGTCTCGAAGGGATTGAATGAAGTTTTGATATTCTTGTTCCATTTTGTATTCTTCAATGGAGACTTCAACATAGTTCTTCAGCCTCCTGTCATACTCTGACAGTCTAAATGTCATAAATGAACCAATTGAAAAAATACCTTGCTGTAAACAAATGGTCTCAAGCTCCTTTGTTAACAGGGCTTCTCTTGACGGTTCTTGATGAATGCCGGGAATATCATCTAAATCCCCGTTCATAATACTGTGGGCGATTGAAAGAATTTGGTGCTGCTCTTCAGGATCTTTAAATAAATAGGTGTTTTCAAGGATGTTGCGCATGCGCTCATTTTCTTTGCATTCCAAAAAAAAGTGAACCAGTAATGGCCGCACAATGGGCTCAAGTCCTTCTTCTGATTCCTTCGCCTCTATGAGAAGCCGGTCTTTCCCTTGTTGAATTGACATGTGATGCCGACTGTCCAAGTGTTCAGCAAGATGTAAAAAAGCGGCGGTATCATATTCATCTTCAAAGATTATTTCAAGCATGTTTGTCCCCCCTAACGACATCTGTTACATATATATGGGGGAAACATAAAAAATAGACGCCTAAAATAAATCAGGCATCTTTCTTTTTAAAATGAGCGGAACGGAGATAAAGATCAGATAAATCAAACAAACGATCACTAAGGCGGCATAATTGCCGCTGACAAAGCTTGAGCCAAGGACATTTAATGCAACTGTACCCGGTATTAAGCCTAAAAAAGTAGCTGCCGTGAATGCACGATAATTCGCACGTGAAACTGCTGCCGCATAGCTGACAAAGTCAAAATGGATCGGGGCAATACGCAATAACAAAATATAAAGAAACCCATGCTCCTGAATGCGGGATGTCACCGCTCTCAGCTTCCGGCTGCTTGATTCTCTGCCTTCCTTTTTTGCACGAAAGGTTGTGGCAAGCAGGAAGGAGCCTGTTGCTCCGGCGGTAGCACCAACGAGGGCATAAATCGTCCCAAGAACACTGCCGAATGCTAAACCTGCTGCCAGCGAAAAGACCGTAAGTGGGACGAGAACAAACGGGCGAAAAAGAGATAAGAACAGAAAAACAAAGGGAGCCAGCAGCCCAAATTGAAGCACCCAATTCTTCACATCTTTCGGCGCCAGCTGAAGGTGCTGTTTGTTCAGCCACCAAAGTAAAGCAGCGAGACCTGCAATCACGAGAAAAAGCAGCCATTTTCTTTTGTTCATTTCATTTGCTCCTCCTTCAGGTGATAGACGCTTTTATAAATGACGGCGGTTTTCTCCTTCGAGCAAGACTGCCTCTGCTAAATAAAGAATCCGTTCCATTAAACGAGCGGCTTTGACCTCTTCTTTTTCCCCGCGCTGTGAGTACGTAAAGTGATGTTTCAGTTCACTTGGTGAGAAATTAGAAGAGAAGAAAGTCGGCAGCTGCTCTGCCATACGGTATTGTAAGATCGTTCCGAGCAGTTCATCTCGAACCCAGCTTGTCATCGACTCTGCCCCAATATCATCAAGCATTAAAATAGGGGTGGATTTGACCATGTTCAGCTTTGCTTCCAGTGTATGATCGGCTAACGAATTTTTTAACTCTCTCACAAATTCAGGCACGTACACTAGGAGAGATGGGTATTCCTTCTCCGCTAGCTGCTGCGCAATGGCTGCCAGAATATACGTTTTTCCTACTCCAAACTTTCCGTGTAAATATAAGCCCTTCCCTTTGCCCGTCTCATCATAGCTTTGCAGGAATTGACCTACTTTTTGAATGACTTCCTGTCTTCCCACAACGTTCAGATCAGTGAACGTCGCTTGAAGAACATTTTGCGGAATGTACATGCTTTTCATAAGCTCTTGCTGTTTTTTCTGTCTATCGAGCCGCAGCTTGACTGGGCAGGGGGAATATTCAATATCAATACTCTGACCTTTGATCACAAGCTTCGGGTGATACCCGTCTAAAATCGCATTGACGTTCTCTTCATCTAAGCAATATGAACAACCCTTCGACTGCTGCACATATTCAAAAAGCCGGTTCAAGCTACGATTGATCATGTCTTCGTGTATGTCTTCTTGATGCTCCTGTAAAAAGGCCCTTACATCTTCATCAGATAACACACTCTCTTTAATCTGGTTGTATCTCACACGAAAATCTACTCGTCCTTTTAACTGTTCAAATGAACGACCGATCGGTTTCATCCCCATCTCACCTCACCTTAATGTGCATTGTACTTTTTCATATTTTTAAACTGATCTAACAGTTTTTCTTTTTCTCGTTCGAGGTCTTCTGTCGACAGACTGTCTGTTTGTTCTTTTGCCGGCTGTTCTTTCGTTTCAGTTTCTTTCATCCAGTCAGGAAGCTTCTCTTCTCGGACAACTTTCCCTGATCCATATGTGCTGCGCTGCTTTTTCTGCTGCGCCCACTCTGTCATTTGCTTGTTCTCTTCTTTGGCAATTTTCATGGCTGCCGCTACGGTTTTAATTTTCTTTCTCACCCAATGAGCGGCGATTTTTTGCATATATGTTTTCGACAGCTTCATATCTGTTTTCAGTAATGTATAGTAGATCAAAACGTTCATGACACCTGGCTCTAGCTGCTGCTCGAGCATAATATCTTCGACAATTCTTAAGTCGGCATACGTTGGCTCAATGCCGTCTGCCATATCTTTTAGCAGCTCCCGAGGCGAAATATGATCGAGCTTTTCAATCAATTTCGCATCTGGCGTATCTGCTAGCGCTTTTGAAGCATCTTGACGCAGGTGTCTAGGCTGTTTTTGATCAATGAGTTTTGGCTGCTCGCCTCTGTATTCAATTTGGTACCAGTCTCTTGCGGCTTTTCTCAGCTCTTCTGTTGAGATCATTTGATCCGAACCGCAGGCGCCTGCTACAATATTTTGCATTTGAAGCGGAGTGATGCCGTATACAACGGCTAACTTCTTAATGGTTTCTTTCACCTGCTTTGTCAAAGCCTTTCTTGGAATCATCATATCAGACATGCCCGCTAACAATAGATCGAAATCAAAGGATTCGTCTGAAAGCGGAGCCGGCTGACTCGATCCAACGGTCACATATTCATAGCCCTGATCAAGTGATGACGCCCGATTGATTTCTTCTGTCATCCTGCGTTCACCTGGCTGCAATACGTGAAAGACTTCTTCAAACGACCGCGAGATGTTCTTTGCCTCTGCAGGAACACCTGGATAAGAAAAATAATCACGAAGCTGCATATATTTTGCTTTCTCTACACGATGGTACAGCAGGACATTCAGCATACCATCCTGGAAAAACTCATCTGGTCTTAGCGGCGGCACAAGCTCATATGTAAACAGTCTGCCTTCTTCCGTTTCCTGTTCATATGTGCGGAGTAAACCAATCGCTTCAAGCTTTAAACGTTCCTCAAAAATATCATTTAAATTCGTTTGCAGCATGACCATGAGCTGCCGATGAGGTGCAGGTTTTCCCCACATACGATTTTGTTCCAGCTCTCCCCACAGCGTCATGTATAAGCTGAAAGCGGACATGCCAATAAGCGGCTGATATAAAAGAGTGATGAGCTGTCTATCGATGTCACCGAGCAATGAAGCGCTTTTGACGACATACGGATCGACGGCTAGCACTTCCTTCCAATGCTCTGTCATATGCTGATCCTCCCCATGAATTGCAATTGTTTCTATTGTACACCCTTTTTGCGTTTTACGCTTTACGCAGGAAAAAGAGCGTGAAGAATCTTCAGCTCTTTTTTAGCGTTCTTTCTTTAATAAATCTTTTAATTCATCAATAAAGACGTTGATATCTTTAAACTGCCGGTAAACTGAGGCAAACCTGACGTAAGACACTTCATCAATTTTTGCCAGCTCGTCCATCACCATTTCACCTACAAGCTCACTTTTCACTTCTGACATGCCTTGATTACGCAGTTCTTTTTCGATGTTAAAGCAGACATCCTCCAGCTGCTTTAAAGCAACAGGACGCTTTTCACACGCTTTAATGAGTCCTCTCAGCATCTTTTCGCGGCTGAATTCTTCTCGAATCCCTTCTTTTTTCACCACAATCAGCGGTAATTCTTCTAATTTCTCAAACGTCGTAAAGCGATACTGGCAGCTTTCGCACTCTCTTCTACGACGGATGGATTTCCCTTCATCTACTGGTCTTGAATCAAGCACCCTTGTGCCAAGGTGCTGACATGTGGGACATTTCATTTCATCAGCTCCGATCTATTCTTGGAAGTTGTTTGTCTAGTTCATCATAAAGGGACAAAACGGCCTTCTGACTATAACCAAAATCTGTTGGCAGGACCGTTTCTGTTGTCACATTAAAATCGACAGCTGTTTCAAAAGGACGAATTGAAATGACAGTCGCTACGAGAAAGGCTTTTTTCGGCATTCTGATGTTTGCGCTGATTTCACCTCGTTCTGCTGAAACAGATGTCACTTGATAGGAATCGTTTCGGGAAAGCATGGCTTCCACCGCTTGAAAAACTTGTGCATTCGTCATTTTGTAGTAATGGCTTTTCAGTTCTGACACTGGATGCTCGTCAGATGTTTCTGTATGGTTTGACATGAACCGTTTGAACTTTTGTCCTAAAGTCATATACGTATCCCCTTTGCCATAATGCCTCTTCTTTATTTTATAAAAAAAACCTTTGTTTTCCTAGAACAAAAGTATAGACAAGTTGGGGAATGTTGGATTTTGTATATCAAAGAAATATAAAAAGGAGCATAACACAAAGGCATTTCAATGCTTTTGGCCAGCTCCCATTGCAATCTTTTTTATGTTTACAGTGCTTTGGCTTGTGCCTGTTTCACTTGTACAGGTCCCATGCCTCGAGGAATTTCGATGTTTTCTCTTGTTTCGGCACCTAATTCATCTCCGATATGATCTGCTGCGATATTCGGATCTAGGTCGCCGCAAGTATAAACATCTATGCTCGCATAACCATGTTCAGGAAAGCTGTGAATTGTCAGATGAGATTCAGAAATAATGACAACTCCACTTACTCCTTGAGGTGCAAATTTGTGAAAAGCAACCTCTCTTACTTCAGCTCCTGATTTCAAAGCTGCATTTACAAACGTTTTTTCAATAAAATCCATGTCGTTCAGTTTATCACAGTCGCATCCCCATAGCTCGGAGATAACGTGACGTCCGATTGTTTCCATCATGGACCCCCCTTAAACAAGAATGAAAGAGTGAAGTTCTAAGCAGCCGGACCGGACATATACCACGGGGGAAAGTTAGTCCAAAGAGGTCCTAACCCTTTAAGTATACCCGAATGAGTCTGCGAACAAGAAGTTCACGAAAAATAGTATACTTTGTTTAGACCCATTTTGCAAGCTGTGTTTTCAATGGGATTTTCTCTCATTTCTTGAAAAGGGACGTTCGTCTTCTTCATTTCAAACAGCAGAAAGCTCTTTCATCTGCGAACCGACAAACTTCACAAGATCCACCACTCTGCATGAATAACCCCATTCATTGTCATACCATGCAAGAACTTTTACTTTTCTATCCTCCATCACCATCGTTGTCAGTCCATCCACGACAGCTGAATAAGGATTCGTGTTAAAGTCTGTAGAAACAAGCGGCTCATCCGTGTAATCTAAAATACCGGCTAGAGAAGTTTTTGATGCATTTGAGAAGGCTGCATTTACTTCTTCTGCTGTGACATCTTTTTTCAAGTCGACGACAAGATCAACCATCGATACATTGGAAACTGGCACGCGCAGTGCAAGTCCATGCAATTTCCCTTTCATGTGCGGCAGCACTAAAGAAAGCGCTTTAGCGGCACCCGTCGTAGTTGGAATGATGGACTGAGCACACGCTCTAGCCCGGCGCAAATCCTTATGCGGGTTGTCGATATTTTTTTGATCATTTGTATACGCATGAACCGTTGTCATTAAGCCGTTGTCGATGCCGAATTCATCATCTAACAATTTAACAACTGGTGCTAAACAGTTTGTTGTACAAGATGCGTTTGAAATAATGACGTGCTTTTCAGGATCAAGATCATCTTCATTGACACCCATCACAATTGTAATGTCTTCATTTTTACCTGGAGCTGTGAGTACGACCTTTTTCGCTCCTGCATCTATATGGCCCATCGCTTGTTCTTTTGAATTAAATTTCCCTGTTGCTTCTATGACGATATCAATCCCAAGCTCTCCCCATGGAAGCTGCTTTGGGTTTCTGTCATTGAGCAAAAGCACTCTTTTCCCATTTACAATCAGTGCGTCATCTTCTGCTGTCACATCGCATTCGTAACGTCCATGATTTGTGTCATATTTAATTAAATGTGCTAGCGTTTCGGCAGGATAGCTTGCGTTCACCGCTACAATTTGAATTTGATCATCAAGCATTGCTTTTCTGAAGACCATGCGTCCAATTCTGCCAAACCCATTGATCGCTGCTTTTACCTTCATGAACAGGTCACTCCTCTATTATGTGTTATACTCAATAAATTTATTTATGAAATTAGTATATCACATTAGAATGTAATTGCCAGTATATAAACGTATATTTTCTAAAAAGGGCTGTTCTTTTCAAAGGAAATAAGAATAAAGCATAAAAAAAGAAGAGTACGTGTATGTACTCTTACTTATCTGTATGTTCCCATTCATTTAATATGTTCTGCAATTGCTTTCTGATAAAAGCGAGATCTTGTGTGTTTTCTATCACGCGGTCTGCTTTTTTACATTTCTCCTCAAGAGACTGCTGAGAGTGAATCCGATTCAGCGCTTCTTCCTCGCTGAGGTCGTTTCGCTTCATGAGTCGTGATAGCTGTAATTCTGGTGTTGTATACACCACAATGATGCGGTCGACGAGACTTTCCAGCTGACTTTCAAATAAAAGCGGGATATCAAGGACAACGAATGTTTCTTGGCTGTTGATCCCTTGATCTCGCTGCCTGAGCATTTCCTTTCGCACTTCTGGATGTACGATCGCATTCAGCTGCTTTCGTTTCTCTTCATCAGAAAAAATAATGGCTCCCAGCTGCTGCCGGTTCAGCTCTCCATTTGGCAGGAGGACACCCTCACCAAAGGTTTGAACGATATGATGAAGGGCGGGTGTTCCTTTGGAGACCGCTTCTTTTGCAATCACATCTGCGTCCACCACCCGGATGCCCTGCTCTTTTATCATCTGCGAGACTGTGCTTTTTCCGCTAGCAATCCCGCCTGTTAATCCAATGACAAGCGTCAATTGATTTCCTCCTTTTACAGCTTCCAAACCCCAATTAATATGAGCAGAATCCCTGGTAAGCATGCGAGTTTATTGATCCAGCGCCAATTTGCCAAGTAATGACCGGCACGCAGCCCGATACACACAAAAAGTGAGCTCATCACTGCCACCGTGATACTCATAACAATTGGAGAAAAGCCAAGAATCGCTGCGCCAATCCCTGCGCCAAATGCATCAATGGATAAAGCAATTCCAAGAAGTACCGCTTCCATTCCATTAATCGTCCCAGATCGGTCAATATCTGCACTTGTCGGCTTTCTTAAAATGTGAATGACAAGCCCAAGCGATTGTACTTCCACATTGAGCAATGTCTTTTCATGAAGAAGCAAATCACGCTCTTTCGCTGGTTTGTAAAATTGATACAGGACCCAAAGGCCAATGGCAATTAAAATGCCTCCCCCCAGTTTATCGGTCACTGAGACAGGGAGAAATGTCGTCAGCAGGCTGCCAATCAGCATAGAAATGAGCAGCACAATCCCTGAGCAGCATGCAATAATGACGATGGCTTTAAATGGGATCCTCATTTTGCGAAGCCCATACGTAAAGCCTACAGAAAAGCTGTCGATGCTGACTGCAATAGCTAAAAACAGGAGCGAAATCGAAATCATACCTGAACTCTTCCTTTCTGTTCATGCAACGATGATCAAGAGTCTCTAGGCGTCCTTAGACTCTTCTTCACTATATGAAGAGCAGGTGGGCTGTGTGTCAGTCTACACCTTGCTGAAAAATGAATGTTTTTTATCGTATGCATAGCAAAAAGGAAGCATGCTCATGGCTAAACTTTATTGAGGACGTTTTTGGCAGGTCACACAAAAGTGCGTGCCGCGCCCTCCGACCACTGTTTTCTCGATGATGCTTCCGCATGTTTGGCAAGGCTCTCCCCGCCGGTCATATACAAGAAGCTGCAACTGAAATGTTCCAATATCTCCTTGTGAGTTGATATAAGAACGAATCGTGCTTCCTCCCGCATCTACCGCTACTTGAAGCGTATCGATGATCTGTTTGTGAAGCACTTTGCAGGATTCCTGGCTGAGCTGATTCGCTTTCGTTTCTGGATGAATACCTGATTTAAACAGGACCTCATCTACGTAAATGTTACCAAGTCCTACGACAATCTTTTGATCAAGCAGTGCTGTTTTAACCACGCGGGTTGTTTTTTTCAATTGCTCCCATAAATACTCAGGAGTGAACTGTTCATCAAATGGTTCATATCCCAGCTGAGAAAGCGGGAGTTCCTTTTCCTCTTCACCCGGCTGAAATAAATGCATCGTGCCAAATTTACGCACATCATGGTACCGAAGCTCAGTACCATCTGTAAACGTAAAGACGACGTGTACGTGTTTATCATAAGGCTCATGCGCTTCATGTACACGGTATTTCCCTTCCATCCTTAAATGGGAGACCATCACATAATGGTCTAAATGAAAGAGGAGGAACTTCCCTCTTCTTTCAATGGTTTGTATGGTTTCTCCTACCATTCTTCTTGCGAACTCTTCCGGCTCCCCAGGACGTTTGATGATGTTTGGCCATTTGATATCGACCGTTTCAATCGTCTTTCCTTCGACTAACCGCTTGAGAGTGCGCCGGACGGTTTCAACTTCTGGTAATTCCGGCATGCTCCTCGCTCCTTTTTCTCTCTATTATTTATTTCGCATCGTACCAAGATGGACCTGAAGCAAAATCAACTTTTAGCGGCACATCAAGCTGAAGTGCGTTTTCCATGACTTCAGGAACAATCTTTTCAAGGATGGCGATTTCTTCTTTCGGCGCTTCGAAGATCAATTCATCGTGCACCTGTAATAAAAGATTTGCCTGCAGGTTTTCTTCTTTGAGCCTTCGCGCCATATCAATCATCGCTTTTTTAATAATATCAGCTGCACTGCCTTGGATCGGTGTGTTCATGGCTGTTCGTTCTGCAAAGCTTTTGATATTAAAATTACGGCTTGTGATATCCGGGATATACCGTCTGCGTTTGAGAAGCGTCGTGACGTAGCCTTTTTGTTTCGCTTCCTGGACGATTTCTTCCATATAGGTTTTCACGCCTTTAAAGCTTGTTAAATAGCGCTCGATAAATGCGGCTGCTTCTTTTCTTGTGATCCCAAGGTTTTGAGAAAGTCCATAATCGCTGATTCCATATACAATACCGAAGTTTACCGCCTTGGCTTGTCTTCTCATAGCGGAAGTCACTTCTTCTTCTGAGACATGGAACACGTCCATCGCTGTTTTCGTGTGAATGTCCATGTCTTGCGTAAACGCTTCGATCAAATTCTCATCTTGTGAAATATGAGCGAGTACACGCAGCTCGATTTGTGAATAGTCAGCTGCAAACATGAGCCAGCCTTCTTTTGAAGGAACGAATGCTTGACGAATCTTCCGTCCTTCTTCTAAACGAATCGGGATGTTTTGAAGGTTTGGATCTGTTGAGCTTAATCTTCCTGTTTGGGTGAGTGCTTGATTAAACCTTGTATGCACTTTATGAGTATCCTTACGCGTTACTTTCATTAACCCTTCCACATAGGTCGATTGCAGCTTTCCAATTTGCCTGTAGTGCAGAATGGATCGAATGATTTCATGCTTATCTTCAAGCTTTTCAAGCACATCTGCAGACGTCGAGTAGCCTGTTTTTGTCTTCTTGATAATCGGCAGACCTAATTTTTCAAATAGGATGACGCCAAGCTGTTTAGGAGAATTGATGTTAAACGTTTCTCCTGCTAAGCGGTGAATGGTTTCTTCATATTCTTTGAGTTTTTTCGTTAATTCTTCACCCATTTTCTCTAGGCGCTCTATATCTACCTTTACTCCAAGAGATTCCATTTCACCTAAGATGAGTGCTAGCGGCAGCTCTAAATCTTCATATAGTTCATGCTGATCATTTTTTTCTAATGCTTCTAATGTTAAATCATGCAAGGCTGAGATCGCCGCTGCTTTTCGTCCAAGATGTTCTTTCAGTTCATCTTCAGGTGGAATCGCCTGCTTTGCTCCTTTTCCGTATACTTTTTCATCAGAAAGAGCGATATTCAGACCATATTCCTTCGCTACACTCGCGACGTCTTCGTATGATTTCTGCGGGTTGACGACATAGGAAGCGAGCAGAACATCATTATCAACACCTTTTAGATCGACATCATGCCATCTCAGGGCGACAACTGCTCTTTTTGAATCAAAGACCCATTTTTTCTTCGTTTCATCCTGTACCCATTCTTTAAATGCTTCTGATTGAAGCGCATCTTCTTTCGTGATAAAAAACGCACCATTTTCATTATGGATCGCAAAACCGATCAAATCCGCTTCGTGATAATTATCTCCAAGCTGTTCTACCACAAGGGCTGCATGATCTGTCAGCATGTCGTCCCCTGCAGCTGTCATTTTTTTCACTTCTAATGCATCTACTTCGACCTGTTCATCTGTTTCTGGTGCTTCTCCAAGACGCTCTAGCAGCGTTTGAAAGCCTAGTTCTTTATAAAGAGAGATCACTTGATCCATGTGAGGGCCTTCGTATGCGAGATCTTTGCTTGACACATCAATAGGTGCTTCTACAAGAATCGTCGCCAGCTCTTTACTCATGACTGCTTGTTCTTTATATTCTTCAAGTTTTTCTTTTAGCTTTTTCCCGCTCACTTCATCAATATGTTCAAGCAGGTTCTCAACTGTTTCAAACTGCTTTAACAATTTAATCGCTGTTTTTTCGCCTACACCTGGGACGCCTGGGATATTATCTGAGGAATCTCCCATCAACCCTTTCATATCAATGATTTGATCTGGTCGCAGGCCATATTTTTCTTCAATATGAGCAGGTGTGTAATATTCTACTTCTGTGATGCCTTTTTTCGTAATAGCCACTGTCGTATGATCTGTTGAGAGCTGTGTTAAGTCCTTATCTCCTGAGAAGATTTTGACTTCAAAGCCGTCTTTTTCTGCCTCGACAGCCAATGTACCGATAATATCATCTGCTTCATATTGAGGAAGCTCGTACCTTTTCACCTGATAGGCATCTAATAGTTCACGGATGAACGGCATTTGTTCTGATAGCTCTGGCGGAGTTTTTTGTCTTCCACCTTTATATTCTTTAAATGTCTCGTGGCGGAATGTTGTTTTTCCCGCATCAAATGCGACGAGCATATGGGTAGGCTTCTCGTCCTCCAGCATCTTCATTAAGATCATCGCAAAGCCATAAATAGCATTTGTATGTACGCCTTTATCATTTGATAATAGCGGCAAAGCAAAGAAGGCTCGATATGCGAGGCTGTTTCCATCCACTAACACTAATTTCTTTTTGTCTGTCATGTTTTAATCCTCCATCGGCTGAGCCATCTCAGCCGTCTCTTTCACACATTGTATCTTCATTTTATCAAAGTTTATTTTGAAAAGAAAATAGTCGAGCCTGCACAAAAAAGGGACGAAAACAACAAGTGTTTTCGTCCTTCCAAAATTGGCTCCTTGGATGAAGGGGTTCCTATTCATCCTATCAATGAATGTTTAACAAAACATGAATTCATTGTAAAGATCATGTAAATTTTAACGTGACTTTCCTTTTTTTCTCTAAGTCGATTTCAGGCTCACTGTAAAAGTCGTTCCTTTGCCTTGTTTGCTGTGGACAGAAATCGTTCCTTCATGCGCTTCCACAAGGTGTTTGACAATGGCAAGACCAAGACCTGTACCGCCTGAATTCCTGCTTCTATCTTTATCAATTCGATAAAATCTCTCAAATATTCTTGGAATCTCGCTTTTCTTCATGCCGATTCCTGTATCTGCTACATCAAATTCATAGGCACCTTTCCGCGGTCTTGCTGAGATGGTAACACTTCCTCCCTCTGGTGTATAGGTCAGGGCATTATTGACGAGATTGAGGAAGATTTGCTTTAACCTTAGCGGGTCTGCCATAACATAGACCGGTTCTTTCGGGACACGCACTTGTAATTGAATACCTTTTTCTGCTGCCTTTTGTTTTAACAGCACTTCAATCTCTTGAATGATTTCTGTCGCATTGGCTTCTTGAATATTCAGCTTGAAGTGCTGCTGTTCAATTTTAGAAAGATCAAGTAAGTCTTGAATCAGCGTTTCTAGACGGACACTCTCTTTTAAAATGATAGAAAGGAATTCTGTCAGTGCTTCTTTGTCATCAATCGCACCATCAAGAAGGGTTTCAGAAAATCCTTTAATCGACGTAATCGGTGTTTTTAATTCGTGAGACACATTGGCGACAAAGTCTTTTCGCATCTGCTCCAGCTGCTTTGTTTCTGTCACGTCATGAAACACAAGGACAATTCCTTTCCATTCATCGTCTGTACTTAAAATGGGTACACCATCCACTTGGAAGTAGCGGCGTTCAATGTCAACGGCTAGACGTAAAAACTTCCGCACCTTCGTTTCTGTCATGAAAATTTCGTCAATTAATTCGATAATCTCTTCATGTGTAAACGCTTCGTGATACAACTTGTGCATGTAAATATGCTTTTGGACTTTAAACTGCTTGCGGAAGGTTCGATTGACTAGGTGGATATAACCCATCTTATCAATCAAAATAATCCCCGCTCCAATATTTTCAATGACCGTTTGCAGCCGGTCTCTCTGCATTTCACCGGCACTTGTCATTTCTTGAAGACTTCCTGCCAAACGCTTCATGGAAGTATTCAGTTCACTTGTTTCAATCATCAACTCTTCATAGTTATTCGTATCATAGTTCCCGCGTTCCAGCTGTTTGGCTACCTTTGTAGCATAATCAATTGGTTTCACATATTTCATCGACATGCGGAACCCAAAGAAAACGATGATGATAATCGCCGAGCCAAGACAAAAGGCTAATGCAAGCCAGAGCTGGCCGTCAATTTCATTTAAAGGCTCGTATGACGCATGGAGAAATAAATAACCCGCTGGTTCGTTTTGTTTCAGGATCGGGACAGCATAATGAAACAGCGCATCCTTCTCATCGTCAATGACGACCCCTTTTGTTTGGAAACGTTCATTGTTCAGCGTGTTTCGAATGATGGCCCTTTGTTCTGCTTGACCCGTTGTATGTATGATATTCCCCTTCAGGTCCACAATCGACGCATTCATATCAAAATGCTGCTTTGCCTGATGTAGGACCTCCTTGTTTTGCTTCGCCTTCAGATCGTCACCATTCATGGAAGACAGGAGGAAGCTCGATTCCTTTTCCATTCGTTCCGTTAATTTGGTTTCATAGAAAACATGGAACATGTGGTCCAAGAAAAGACCAAGTGCCACAAACACAATAAAAAGGAGAAAAATGAGTCCCGAAAACAGACGGGTTCTAATTTTACTCATTTGGCTTTGGCTCCTCCAATTTGTAGCCTAAGCCGCGAATCGTTTTAATGTATGTTGGTTTTTTCGTGTTCTTTTCAATTTTGTCCCGCAAGTGGCTAATATGGACATCCACAATACGAGTGTCACCTGCAAAGTCATAATTCCAAACGGCACTTAACAATAAATCACGCGTGAGGACACGTCCTTTATGCTTCGCCAAATAAAGCAGCAGTTCAAACTCTTTTGGTGTGAGCTCTAGACGTTCTTCCTGGAAATAGACTTCGTAGTGTTCTGGTAAAATGCGCAGTTCACCAATTTTGATTTGGTCTGCAATGATCTCTTCCTTCTCCTCTTGCGTGGGGGCAGGCTGAGATTGCTGTGCTCTTCTCAAGATGGCTTTTACCCGAGCACCCACTTCTCTAGGACTGAATGGCTTTGTCATGTAATCATCGGCTCCAAGCTCAAGGCCTAGCACCTTATCAAATTCATCGTCCTTTGCTGTCAGCATTAAAATAGGGAACATCATTTTTTGAATTCTCAGTTGTTTGCACACTTCAATGCCGTCCATCTTCGGAAGCATTAAATCTAATACAATGAGATCAGGCTGTTCACTTGCTGCTTTTTCAAGCGCTTCTTCCCCGTCTCTTGCTGTGACGACATCATAGCCCGCTCTTTCAAGGTTATAGCTTAGAAGTGTTACAATCGATTCTTCATCATCCACAACTAATATTTTTTTATTCATGTTGTGCCTCCAATTAGTGATTTCCCCTGCATCCGTTTTTTGTATCTTATGTGAAAAGCGAGAAGTCATGCTTTCTCTTTCATTTTAACGAAAGCTTAACAAGAGGACAATTTAAAATTTCGACAAGATTTGTTTTGTAAACAAAAAGAAGACTCCTCATGAGAGAAGCCTTCTTTTTTATTCATATTAAGACAATACTTTCATGACATTCTTAACAGATTCAACAGAACGGTCAAGCTGACTTCTTTCTTCTTCTGTCAGCTCAAGCTCGATGATCTTCTCAAGACCGTTGCCACCTACGATTGTTGGTACACCTAGGTAAATGCCTTCGTAGCCATATTCACCTTCAAGGTAAGCAATCGTCGGCATGACGCGGCGCTGATCTTTAAGGATCGCCTCAACCATTTCGACTAGTGAAGCAGCAGGAGCATAATATGCACTACCGTTACCTAATAGGTTCACGATTTCGCCGCCGCCTTTTCTTGTTCTTTCAACAATTGCATCAATTCGATCTTTTGGAATCAATGTTTCAAGCGGGATACCGCCTGCATAAGAGTAACGAACAAGAGGAACCATGTCATCGCCATGTCCACCAAGTACAAAGCCCGTCACATCTTTAACAGATAGGTTTAATTCTTGAGCAACAAACGTACGGAAACGTGCTGTATCAAGAATGCCCGATTGTCCAATGACTTTTTCTTTTGGTAATCCTGATTCTTTATAAACTGCATACGTCATTGCATCAACAGGGTTTGTTAACACAACAATGATGGCTTCTGGAGAATATTTAACGATTTCGCGTGTCACACTGCGCATGATTTTTTCATTTGTTGACACGAGATCGTCACGGCTCATTCCCGGCTTTCTTGCAATTCCCGCCGTAATGACCACGACATCAGAACCGGCTGTATCTTCGTAGTTAGAAGTTCCTGTAATGTTTGCATCGAAGCCTTGAACAGGACTTGCTTCCAGCATATCAAGTGCTTTCCCTTTTGTTGGGTTCTCAAGCTGCGGGATATCGACTAATACGACGTCCGCTAATTCTTTTTGAGCCGTTAGAAATGCTGTAGTTGCTCCAGTAAAGCCTGCTCCGATGACAGATACTTTTTTACGCTTGTTTGCCATTTCCTTTTTCCCCTTTAACTTTAAAGTTTAAGAATCAAGACAAGTTTTTGATGAGCTCGTCAGCAAACTCAGAACATTTCACTTCTGTTGCGCCATCCATTAATCTAGCAAAATCGTAAGTGACGACTTTTGATGCAATTGTTTTTTCAACAGATTGAATCACTAGATCAGCTGCTTCCTGCCAGCCAAGGTGCTCAAGTAAAAGCACGCCTGATAGAAGAACAGAAGATGGATTCACTTTATCAAGACCAGCATATTTAGGTGCTGTTCCGTGAGTCGCTTCAAAAATAGCGTGTCCTGTTTCGTAGTTGATGTTCGCACCTGGTGCGATACCAATTCCACCAACTTGTGCTGCAAGAGCATCAGAGATGTAATCTCCGTTTAAGTTCATTGTTGCCACAACATCGAACTCAGCTGGACGAGTTAGGATTTGTTGAAGGAAAATATCTGCAATGCTGTCTTTGACAATAATTTTGCCAGCAGCTTCTGCTTCACTTTGCGCTTTGTTTGCCGCATCTTTTCCATCTTGTTCTACAATACGATCATATTGTGCCCATGTAAAGACCTTGTCTCCAAACTCTTTTTCAGCCACTTCGTAGCCCCAGTTTTTGAAGGCACCTTCTGTAAATTTCATGATGTTTCCTTTGTGAACAAGCGTCACAGACTTACGGCCTTGGTCGATTGCATATTGGATAGCCGCTCTGACAAGGCGAGAAGTTCCTTCTTCAGAAACTGGCTTGATTCCGATACCTGACGTTTCTGGGAAACGGATTTTGTTTACACCTAATTCGTTTTTCAAGAAGTCAATTAACTTCTTCACTTCGTCTGATCCTTTTGCATACTCGATACCAGCATAGATATCTTCTGTGTTCTCACGGAAGATGACCATATCTGTGTCTTCTGGACGTTTCACAGGAGACGGTACGCCTTGGAACCAGCGAACTGGACGTAAGCATGTGAATAGATCAAGCTCTTGTCTAAGTGCCACGTTTAATGAACGGATTCCTCCGCCGATTGGTGTTGTCAGTGGTCCTTTGATCGCGATTAAGTATTCACGAATGTCTTCAAGTGTTTGCTCAGGAAGCCATTCTCCAGTTTTATTGTAAGCTTTCTCACCTGCATATACTTCTTTCCAAGTGATTTGTTTTTCACCTTTATATGCTTTTTCTACAGCTGCTTCAAGTACTCTTGATGCTGCTTTCCAAATGTCAGGACCGATTCCGTCCCCTTCGATAAACGGGATAATTGGATTATTTGGTACATTCAATACGCCGCCAGTAACTGTAATTTTTTCGCCTTGTGACAATGATATTACCTCCCAGGTTATGTAGTGAATATTTGAAACTTCTTGGCTTGATGTCTGCAAGCGAAGAAGTTTTTCACGTGATTCGTTTTTTGTTGATATAGAGGCTGATTGGCCTTCCTGAGGATCAGCCCCCGCTTATTCTATAAACATTAGTCTCTTTCACTGATCGGAACAAAGGTTTGAAGATCAGGTCCAATGTAGTCAGCTCTTGGACGGATGAGACGGTTGTTGTCATACTGCTCTAGAATGTGAGCAATCCATCCAGAGAATCGGCTGATCACGAAAATTGGTGTAAACAAGTCATGATCAATCCCAAGACTGTGATATACAGATGCAGAATAAAAATCAACATTTGGTGGAAGATTTTTCTCTGATGTCACGATTTCCTCTGCGCGAACAGACATTTCATACCATTTCGGCTCGCCAGTGAGGTTTGTTAAACGCTGGCTCATTTCTTTTAGATGCTTTGCACGCGGGTCACCTTGACGGTATACGCGGTGGCCAAAGCCCATAATTTTTTCTTTCTTCTCTAGCTTACCATGAATATAGGAATCTACGTTTTCAACTTCGCCAATTTCTGAAAGCATCTTCATCACGCCTTCGTTGGCTCCGCCATGAAGTGGTCCTTTCAGCGCACCGATAGCCGCTGTTACACCAGAGTAGATATCTGATAGTGTAGCAACACATACACGTGCTGTAAATGTCGATGCGTTTAATTCATGATCCGCATGTAGAATGAGTGCCTTATCAATTGCCTCAATTTCTACTGGTGACGGCTCTTCGCCATTTAGCATATACAAGAAGTTCGCAGCATAGCTGTATTCTTCTTTTGGCTGTACAGGCTCAAGTCCCTTTCGAATGCGTGAAAACGTAGCGACTAGTCCAGAAATTTTCGCCTGTAAACGAATGGCTTTTCTGTAATTCGCTTCTTTGTCCATAATCTCTGATTCGTCATCGAGTAAACCTAGTAAGGATACCGCTGTACGAATCGCAGACATTGGATGAACCCCGTCCAGCGAATACGATTTAAAGTGCTCAATGATTTCTTGCGGAATGTGAGCATTTTCATTGAGCTGCTGTTTTAACTCACTCAGCTCTTGCTCATTCGGCAGCTTTAAGTGCCATAACAGGTAGACAATTTCTTCGAATGTAGCTTTTTCAGTTAAATCATCGATATTGTACCCTACATAAGTAAGAGTATCATCAATAATTGAGCTTACGGATGAAGTTGTTGCCACAATACCTTCAAGACCTCTTGTTGCTGTCATGTTCAATCTCCCCTTTTTAAAAAGATTCCCCTTCGTTGCAGAATTCTCGCTTTTTGAAAGCGCTATCCAATCCGAATAAGACGGCAGGTTCAGAAAAGAAAATGCTTACATTTACCTATACGGTTAGAGCGCTTTTAGCCTCATATCTCTTGTGTGATCAATGAGTTCAAAATTAAGCCTATTCCCATTATAAACAATAATCAGACATTTGTTAAATGTTTAACTATAATTTTTTTTGATATTTTTTTTTCCAGTCTTCCATATAAGGCATGGAATAAAGGGATTTTGCTTCTTTTATTATATTTAATTATGTTTTTTTGCAAAAGCTCACGCAAGAAAAAAATAAAAAAGAAAGTGGCATGAACCACTCTCTTTTCAACCGCTGAAAAATTTCACAGTCTGCATCGCCAAATAAGCAATTCCTGCTCCGATCAGCGGACCGACAGCCACACCTTTAAATAAGCTGACTGCCAAAATTGTCCCGAACACAAGCGCTGCCGTGATATGCGGATCATTTTCGAGTAGCACAATACCGTTTTTTGCGATTAATGCTACTAATATACCCGCCCCAAGTGCAATCCAAGCATAAGAAGATTTCATGGCTTCTCCAAGCTGCTTAAATCCAATGTCACCTGTTGCAATAGGAACAAGCACAGCAATTGTAATGACGGTGACACCCCAATTGATGCCTTTTGATTGGAGAACCGGGAAAATTTTTTGATCCAAACCAATCAGCTTAATCGCAATCAGCACAGAAACCGCTAAAATTAATGAATTGTTCTTTGCAATAAGTGCAATAACGAGTAAAAGAACCAAAAATAAATTTGCTTGAGTAAACATACGCCGCCCCTTCCTTTCTTTTTATTGCGACCTTTTCATATTACTAATCTTTTTGAATAAAATGAAGTATCGGACATGCTTGTTTTTTGGAGGGGATTGTGTGAATCACACCTATATGGCCATTTTTCTGCGAAGTTTGATGATGATCAGCATTGCTGTATTTGCGGTTGTCTTTTTATATCAGTCTTTTCCTTTTTTATATCCTTTTTGGATTGCACTTATTGTATCCTGCCTGATTCATCCTGTCGTATGCAAAATAGAAGAGATCACCGGAATGCCGAGAGGAATTGTAGTAGTCATTGTACTACTGCTCTTTTTAGTGGCAGCAGCCGGTTTCATCACACTCTTAGTAGCAGAAATTATTTCAGGAAGTGCTTATTTAGCAAAGGTTCTGCCTGGACACCTTGATCAAATGATTGGTATTGTCGAACGGTTTTTTACAGATAAGATTCTGCCTTTGTACCATGATGTCACCGCCCAATTTAATACGCTTCAAGCAGGTCAAAAGGAATCGATTTTAGGACAAATCCAAGCGCTAGGCGATGAAGCTGCCGCAAAAATAGGGACTTTTCTTTCAAAAACGCTCGAGCTTATCCCGGCTTTTTTAGGTCTTTTGCCTGATGCAGCCGCAACCCTTTTGTTTTCTGCACTGGCGACTTTTTTTATCACGAAAGATTGGTTTACGTTAAAAAAATATGGCTCTCGTATCTTTCCCGCAAAATGGAGGCAGCATACACGCGCCATTTTATCTGAAATCAAAAAAGCCATTACCGGTTTTATGAAGGCGCAGCTTCTGCTTGTTGCTATGACCATCGGCCTCGTCGTCATTGGGCTGATCATCTTAAAAGTCGAGCATGCCTTTGTCATTGCTTTATGTATTGGGTTTGTCGATTTACTTCCTTATATCGGGAGCGGTACTGTTTTTCTGCCTTGGATCATTTACTCCGCTATGACAGGAAACCTTTCACTCGCTATCGGGCTCGGCATTTTGTATATTGTCGTGCTCATTCAAAGACAAATTTCAGAGCCAAAAGTCTTAAGCAAGTCCATTGGGCTTAATCCTTTAGCAACGCTTGTGGCATTATTTGTCGGGTTAAAATGCTTTGGTTTTCTTGGACTTGTCATTGGTCCTGCTTCCCTTGTCGTGTGGCAGGCATTTCGTAATGCAGGTGTTTTTAGAGATATCTATCAATACATTCGGTACGGCATGCAAAAGTAAAAGAGACCTTGAGCTCAAGGTCTCTTTAGCGAATAATCGTATAGCGATTGCGATTAGACATGTTTCTAAGCCAGCGTTCAAAGAGCGGCTTGATTTGCTTTCTCGTCATCGGAATGAGTAGCAGCGCACCAATGATATCCGATAAGAAGCCGGGAATGAGCAGCAGCAGACCGCCAATCAGAATGCAAAAACCATCGACAATCGTTACCCCTGGCATTTTGCCATATTGTAAATCTCTCTGCACTTTTTGAAAAGCTTCGATTCCTTGCTTTCTTGCAAAATAAGCACCTAGTGCACTCGTGAGTACGATCATCAGCATCGTTGGCAAAATGCCAATGATTTTACTTGATATTAAAAATAAACTGATTTCCAATGCAGGGAACAGAATCAATAATAGTAGCAAATATTTTTTCAACCATATCACCTCATGGGGTATCTTTCATCGAAAGCTGTTTTACTTTTTTTAGTGTAACATAAAAAAAGAGAGGAGTCAGATAACTCCCCTCGTGTGTATGATTTAAAGGACGCTTGCACGGCCTTTGTAGATCGCTCCGCGTGCCGGATCTACTGTGATCTCTTCGCCTTCTTTTAGCAGTGTTGTTGCGCTGTCAAGACCCACAATCACTGGAATACCAAGGCTGAGTCCAACGACTGCTGCATGGCTTGTTAAGCCGCCTTCTTCAGTGATCAAGGCAGATGCTTTCTCTAAAGCACCCATCATATCACGGTCTGTACAGTTTGCGACAAGAATCGCCCCATCGTACATTTTTTCGTCTGCTTCTTTTCCGCTTTGTGCAATGACAACCGGTCCAAATGCAGATTTACGGCCAATTCCTTGACCTTTCGCAATGATATCACCAACAACATATACTTTCATTAAGTTCGTTGTACCTGTTTCACCAACTGGCACACCAGCTGTAATGACGATTAAATCGCCATGTCTCACATAGCCCGTTTCGATCGACTTCTCGACTGCATTCTCAAGCATTTCATCAGTAGACGTCGTTTTTGATCCGCTCTTTGCAAATACACCGAATACGAGAGACAGCTTTCTTGCTACTGATTCGTTTGCTGTGACCGCTACGATTGGTGCTTTTGGTCTATATTTTGAAATCATTCTCGCTGTATGACCGCTTTCCGTAGGTGTCACAATCGCTGCCACGTCAAGCTTCATCGCTGTATGTGCAACAGATTGACCGATGGCATCTGTAATGCTGACTTCTACTTCTTCGCTTCTGCGAGAAAGAATTGCTTTATAGTTGAGTGCATCTTCTGAACGTGATGCAATGTTATGCATCGTTTGTACAGCTTCCACTGGATATGTTCCTGCTGCTGTTTCACCAGAAAGCATAATCGCATCTGTGCCATCAAAAATGGCATTTGCCACGTCACTTGCTTCCGCACGAGTTGGACGAGGATTACGCTGCATGCTATCAAGCATTTGGGTAGCTGTGATGACAGGTTTGCCTAAACGATTGCATTTTTTGATCAGCATTTTTTGAACAAGCGGTACTTCTTCTGCCGGGATCTCTACACCAAGATCTCCACGCGCAACCATCAAACCATCTGATACCTCAAGGATTTCATCGATGTTATCAACACCCTCTTGGTTTTCAATCTTAGGAATGATTTGAATGTCAGCCGCATTATTCTTTTCAAGAAGCTCACGAATTTCAAGCACATCAGAAGCTCGTCTAACAAAAGAAGCAGCGATGAAATCGACGCCTTGTTCAATTCCGAACAGAATATCATTGGCATCCTTTTCTGTAATACCTGGCAAGTTCACACTTACACCTGGTACGTTTACACCTTTTTTGTTTTTGAGCGTGCCTGTATTCATGACTTTTGTGACGATTTCTTTGCGGTCCATGTTAATTTCTTTCACTTCTAAACCAATAAGACCATCATCTAATAGAATCGTTGAGCCCACTTCTACATCATGAATTAAATCTTCATACGTCACACTAATTTTTTCCGTATTTCCAACAATGTCTTCCATACTCACGATAAGATCTGCACCAGCGACTAGCTCAATTGAGCCGTTTTCAACTGTACGTGTACGGATCTCTGGACCTTTTGTATCAAGAAGGATCGCAATGTCCTTGCCTAATGTTTTACCTGCTTTACGAATGTTTTCAATGCGTGCACCATGCTCTTCAAAATCTCCATGAGAGAAGTTTAGTCTGGCTACATTCATTCCTGCTTCAATCAATTCAGTCAGCTTTTCAATGGTTTCACTTGCTGGACCGATTGTACAAACGATTTTTGTCTTTCTCATTACTGTTCCTCCTAAGGTCTTCTCGTTTTATATAGAGAGCTCTTGTGAAAGTCGGTACATATTTTGGTCGACTGTATGTTTTTTATCTAAGATATCTAAAATATCGTGGTGAACGAGTTCGTTGCTTTGAATGCCCACACAGCGTCCGCCTTTTCCTTCAAGAAGAAGTTCTACTGCGTATGCTCCTAAACGGCTTGCCAGTACTCGGTCAAATGCGCTTGGAGAACCTCCGCGCTGAATATGTCCTAAGACAGATACACGGGTTTCAAGGCTTGTCTCCTCTTCAATCCGCTTACCAAATTCAACACCGCTGCCTACGCCTTCTGCGACGATAATGATACTGTGCTTCTTGCCGCGCTCGTGCCCTCTTCTTAACCTCGCAATAATTTCATCCATGTCATAGTCTGCTTCAGGAATCAAAATAGATTCGGCTCCGCCTGCAAGACCTGACCAAAGAGCAATATCACCAGCATGTCTTCCCATTACTTCCACTACGTATGTACGTTCATGAGATGTGGCTGTATCACGAATTTTATCAATGGCGTCAATGACTGTATTCAGTGCTGTATCAAAGCCAATAGTGAAATCAGTACCTGGGATATCGTTGTCGATTGTACCCGGGACACCTACACATGGAAAACCAAGCTCAGTTAATTTCTTCGCTCCCATGAATGAACCGTCTCCGCCGATCACAACAAGTCCTTCAATACCGAATTTTTTTAAGTTCTCAATGCCTTTTTCACGACCTTCAACTGTCTTGAATTCAGGGCATCTTGCCGTGTAAAGTTTTGTTCCTCCACGATGAATGATATCGCCAACTGAACCTATTTCAAGTTTCTCAATTTTACCGTTAATTAGACCTGAATATCCATTATAAATACCGTAAACTTCAACATTATGGTAAATCGCTTTCCTTACAACTGCGCGCACAGCTGCATTCATTCCTGGGGAATCCCCACCGCTCGTTAAAACTCCTATACGCTTCATCTTTTTCACCTCAGAGACCATATATGAATTAAACATACCATTTCCACTGCTTGAAAACAATCATGAGCAAAACCGGATGTTTTCAATACGTATTTCTAAAACCGTACTTATTATACAATTAAATAAACCGTTTTTAAACAAAAGTTAAGAAAGTCATGAAAGCAATTCTTTCAAAAACGAGGAAGATCGATCCTTCTAAAGCTTATCATATCAAGGTTTTCAGACGTTTCAAATTTTATGAAAACAAAAGAAAATTATTTTCAAATAGCGCTTACATGAGGACGGTTTTCATGAAAAAGGGTGAAAAAAATAAACGCCAGCCAAAAAGGCTGTACGTTTATTTAGTTTACCCCAATATATTGATTTTCAACCGATACTTTCCCGATTGCTTTGTATTTTTGATATCTTTGTTCGACTAGTTCTTCAGGTGTTAGTTTGAGCAAAGATGTAAGTGACTGTTTTAATGTTTTTTTAATGTAGGCTGCTTGTTGTTTCACGTCTCGATGTGCTCCACCTTGCACTTCTTTAATAACATCATCTATAATATCTAATTCTTTTAGGTCTGGAGCGGTAATTTTCATTGTCTCTGCAGCTTTTTTCGCAAGTGATGAGTCCTTCCAGAGCAGTGCTGCTGCACCTTCAGGTGAAATCACTGAATACGTTGAATTCTCTAGCATGTATAGGTGGTTTCCTACGCCTAAGCCTAGTGCGCCGCCACTTCCGCCTTCTCCGATGACAATACAGACAACCGGTACACGAAGTCCTGCCATTTCGAATAGGTTTTTCGCAATTGCTTCACTTTGTCCGCGTTCTTCAGCTGCTTTCCCAGGATAAGCTCCTTTTGTATCAATAAAGCAAATGATCGGGCGATTAAATTTATCTGCTTGTTTCATCAAGCGCAGCGCTTTACGGTAGCCTTCTGGATGAGGCATTCCGAAATTTCGGCGCAAGTTTTCTTTTGTGTCTTTTCCGCGCTGATGGCCAATGACTGTGACAGGAAGCCCTTTAAACGTGGCGATTCCTCCAACAATGGCTTCATCATCACCATAGAAACGGTCACCATGACATTCGAAAAAGTTGTCAAACAGCTCTTGAATGTAATCGAGAGTTGTTGGACGCATCGCATGACGAGCAATTTGCACTCTGTCCCACGGCTTTAAATTTGTATAAATGTCTGCTTCAAGCTTGCTCAGACGTGTTTCAAGGCGCTCAATTTCTGCACTTAAATCCATTTCTGAGTTTTGTGTGAACTTTTTCAGTTCATCAATTTTCGCTCGAAGTTCAATGACAGGTTTTTCAAATTCTAGTTCTCCAGCCACTCTCGTTCACCTCCTGTGCTGTGTAATGCTAAGATTCGGCCTAGTGTTTCTTTCATCTCTGCACGGTGAATGACAGCATCCAATTGACCATGCTTCATTAAAAATTCAGCCGTTTGGAAGTCCTCTGGCAGGTCTTCACGAATGGTTTGTTCAATGATTCTACGGCCTGCAAACCCAATTAAAGCACCAGGTTCTGCAAAGTTGTAATCACCAAGAGAGGCGAAACTAGCTGATACACCGCCAGTTGTCGGGTTCGTCATCACAGAGATAATCAAACCTTGGTCCTCGCTGAACAGTTTTAATGCTGAGCTTGTTTTTGCCATCTGCATGAGACTGAGGATCCCCTCTTGCATTCTCGCTCCGCCCGATGCAGTAAAGATGATAAATGGCACCTTGTCCGCCTTTGCTTTCTCAATCGCCAGTGTGATCTTTTCACCAACAACCGAGCCCATGCTGCCCATACGGAACGTGGCATCCATGACAGCGATCACAGCACGCTGGCCTTCAATTTCACCTTGACCTGTGACAATGGCTTCATTCAAAGACGTTTTTTCTCTGTCTTTCTCAAGCTTTTCTTCGTAGCCTGGGAATCCGAGCGGGTTTTCTGAGATCAGGTGCCCGTTAAATTCTTCAAATGTGCCTTCGTCTACAAGGCTATCAATACGCTGCTTTGCATTCATTTGCAAATGTCTGCCGCAATTCATGCAAACACGTAAATTTTTATCTAATTCTTTGGTGAGCATTATTTTTTTACATTGCGGACATTTGGTCATGATGCCTTCAGGCACATCTTGGCTTGCCTGTTCAGAGGGTACAGATGCATATTTTTTCTTTTTACTGAAAATATTTTTGATTGACAAATGACTACCTCCCTTTTTGAAGGGTTTTTTCTTTACACGCACATCCACTATTATAGGACATGTCATAACTGTACCGAAACTATTGTACTTTTTTTGTCAAACGCTGTCATCCTTCATTCAATTTTTTCAATGGGGAATTGATGAGAAATGAGTATGTGTTTGGGGCGCTGAGCAGTTGATATATGTGAATTGTGAACGTCTACAAAAAAATATCATTCCGGATGAAAAAATTTTCGCGTAAGAGAGGAAATGGTGCACGTCTTTCCTCCAATTTCAGAAAGAACGTGCACACTTTTCCAATTGATTATTCGCCGATAATCGTTAATTTTCTTGTTTTTTCAGCGACTGCTTCTGGATCGACTTTGATTCTTGCAACGCCAGTTTCCATTGCTGCTTTTGCTACCGCTTTTGCTACCGCTGGTGCTACACGTGCATCAAATGGTTCAGGGATGACGTATTCAGCTGACAATTTCTCATCTGAAACAAGAGAAGCAATCGCTTCAACGGCTGCAATTTTCATTTCTTCGTTAATGTGAGTTGCACGTACATCTAATGCTCCGCGGAAAATTCCTGGGAATGCCAGTACGTTGTTCACTTGGTTCGGGAAGTCAGAACGGCCAGTTCCTACAACACTTGCACCTGCTGCATGTGCATCTTCTGGCATGATCTCTGGATTTGGATTCGCCATAGCGAAGATGACAGGATCTTTTGCCATTTTTCCAACCATTTCTTTTGTTAAAGCGCCTGCTACTGAAACCCCGATGAAGACGTCTGCGCCTTCAATGACTTCTTCTAATGAACCTTCTTTACGGTCTTGGTTCGTGAATTTAGCGACTTCATTTTTCACTGTATTCATACCGTTCGGGCGGCCTTCGTAAATTGCGCCTTTTGTATCACACATGATGATATCACGTACACCGAAATGATATAGAAGCTTGATAATCGCAATTCCCGCTGCTCCAGCGCCGTTTGCCACCACTTTGATGGAGGACATTGATTTTCCAGACAGTTTCAAGGCATTTACAAGTCCTGCTACTGTGACAATCGCTGTTCCGTGCTGATCATCGTGGAACACTGGAATGTTTGTCTCTTTTTTCAAGCGCTCTTCGATAATGAAGCAGTTTGGAGCTGCAATATCTTCAAGGTTGACACCGCCAAACGTTGGCTCAAGAAGCTTTACTGTTTCAACGATTTTGTCTACATCGTTTGTCGCAAGCGCGATCGGGAAGGCATCAACGCCCGCGAAGCTTTTGAATAATACAGCTTTTCCTTCCATTACTGGAAGAGATGCTTCTGCACCAATATTACCAAGCCCTAAAACAGCGCTTCCGTCTGTGACAACAGCGACCATATTGCCTTTCATTGTATAATCATACACTTTGCTTGTGTCGTCATAAATATCTTTACATGGTTCTGCAACACCAGGTGAGTAAGCCAAGCTCAAGTCTTTTGCATTTTTCACTTGTACTTTTGATTTTGATTCGAGTTTGCCTTGATTCTCTTTGTGCATATGTAATGCTTCTTCTCTTAATGACATGTGTAGAACACTCCTTCAAGTGGAAAATGATTTAATGAATTGCTAAGTTGATAAGCACATACTGGCAGTTTTAAATACACAGAATCTTTAAAATGATAACACAATAGGTGAATTTGTAAAACATATTCAGGTGATTTGTCATCATTTAATCACAACGTTTTGTTCACCGAGCAGCTCTTTTAACTGGAAAATCACAGCATGATCTGCATGAACCTTGTATGCATCTGGAAGTCTCACTGTCTTTTTTTGCTTCTCATAATACAAATAGACATCTGCTTCTCCGCTGTGCATCGAGATCACCCGCTTTACTTGCTCTAGCAGTTCCTGCATATGGTTTTCTTCTTTCACCCGAATGTAGACAGACTCTTTTCTTTGTGTGCCCATCTCTTCAAGCAGAACGGCTTCTTGCACGATGATTTGGCTGCTGTCATTTCTGACATCTATTCTGCCTTCAACATAAAGCATGGCGCCCTCCTCAAGTAAGGGGGACAGCTTTCTAAATTGCTCTGGAAAGACGACGCCTTCCATTTCTCCCGTTTCATCCCCAAATGTGACAAATGCCATCGATTGTCCATTTTTTGTCCGAATCGATTTCACTTTTGTCAAAAGACCACCCATTGAGATCTTTCGCTTTATATAGGAAGAAAGTCTGATGATTTCCACTGCACCATTCTCTCTTAAGCGATCTCGGTACGTTTGTACAGGATGATTTGATAAATATAACCCAAGTGCCTCTTTTTCAAATTGCAGGAGATCGACAAGCGGCAGTTCTTCTATCTCCGCATATTTTGGCTTAATGGAGAAGGTTGTATCCCCCAGAAAGTCCAGTTGATCATCTGGATTTAAAAATGACACGTGGTCTAATGCAATATCTATTGATGCCAATAACGAAGCACGATTTGGATAAAGCTCATCCATCGCCCCTGAAAAAATGAGCGCTTCAATCGTTTTTCGGTTGACACTCTTTGCTGATACTCTTGCGCAAAAATCAAATAAATCTTCAAACGGCTTTTCCTGTCTTGCCCTGTATATATCCTTTACAGCTGACACTCCGACATTTTTGATCGCTCTTAAGCTGTAGCGGATCTCCCCTTTTTCAACCGTAAATGGAAATTCACTCGTATTAATAGAAGGCTTCAACACAGATATCCCTTTTTCCTTTGCCTCATAGAAATATTGAGCGACTTTGTCTTCATTTCCAATCACACTCGTTAAAAGTCCGCACATAAAATATAACGGATAATGCGCTTTTAAGTAAGCAAGCTGAAAGCCAATCATGCTATATGCAACAGCATGGCTTCTATTAAAACCATAGTTTGCAAATTTGACGATTAAGTCATAAACGTCATTTGCAATGTTAACAGGATACTCCTTTTTTAGGCATCCTTCAACAAAATGGCTTCGCTCTTCATCAAGGACCTTTTTATCCTTCTTCGAAACTGCTCTTCTTAATAGATCTGCCTCGCCCAGCTGAAAGCCTGCCATCTTCGCCGCAATCAGCATGATTTGCTCCTGATAGACGATGACCCCATATGTGTCCTTTAAAATGTCATACAAATCAGGATGCGGATAAGAGACCTTGACTCTGCCGTGCTTTCGGTCGATAAAGAGCGGGATATTCTCCATTGGACCTGGACGGTAGAGGGCATTGACCGCCACGATGTCTTCTAAACTAGAGGGCTTCAGGCGTCTCAGCACCTGACGCATTCCTTGTGATTCAAGCTGGAAAATCCCAGTTGTATCTCCCGCTGATAACAATTCAAATGTTTTCTGATCTTCATATGAAATGTCACTAAAGTTAATGTGGACGTTTTCCTGTCTTTCAATCTGGTTTTTAATGGATTCAATTAAGGTTAAGTTTCTTAGTCCTAAGAAATCCATCTTTAAAAGTCCGAGATCTTCTAAATAATTCATCGCATACTGCGTTAAATACACACCATCATGGCCGTCTTGAATTGGAACGACCTCTGTCAGCGGCTCCTCGCTTAGCACAACGCCGGCTGCATGTGTGGAGGTATGTCTTGGCAAGCCTTCAACCTTTAAAGCGGTTTGAAAGACCTTTCGAAGCTCCTCGGATTGCTGGAGCATCGTTTTTAATTCAGGGGATGCAGCCACCGCTTCTTTCAGCGTCGTTCCTGGCTTTGACGGAATCAGCTTTGCAAGACGGTCCGCTGCCTTTGAATCAATCCCCATCACACGTCCGACATCTCTTAAGGCTGCCTTTGCTGCAAGTGTTCCAAACGTGACAATTTGTGCCACATGCATGTCTCCGTATTTGTCTTTTACATAAGAAATGATTTCATCTCTTCTCGTATCGGGGAAATCAATATCAATATCTGGCATACTGATTCGCTCAGGATTTAAAAAACGCTCAAACAACAGACCGTGACGGAGCGGATCAACATCTGTAATAAACAATACATACGCAACAAGTGACCCTGCTGCCGATCCACGTCCTGGCCCTGTGACAATGCCTTGATCATGGGCATACTTCATAAAATCCCACACGATGAGAAAATAATCACTGAAATTCATTTTTTGGATAATGCTCAGTTCGTACTCAAGTCTTTTCACATACGTATCATTTGAAGCAATCTTTCTTTGCTTCATCCCTTCTGCGCACACTTTGCGTAAAAACTGATCTGCTGTTAATTGATCAGGAGTCGGATAGGATGGGAGTTTTGTCTGCCCAAGATTCAAATCGACTTCACAGCGGTCTGCGATCTCCACCGTTCTTGTCAGCAGCTCCTCATCTTGCGCATACCATTCCTTCATTTCCTCAAGGGTTCTGAAATGCTTTTCTCCTCGGTCTTCCTCAATCTCTGACAGCTGCTGCCCTGCTTTAATGGCTTTTAAACACGTATAGGCGGTTTTGTCTTCTCGATTGATATAGTGGACATCTCCCGTCGCAACAAGAGGAATCTCCGCACTTTTTGAGACGTCCTTGAGTTTACCGGCAAGCGATTCGTTTTGCTGAAACGGCTGAAGTGCGATGTACACATGTCCCTCACCGAAAATATCTTTCAATTGTTTCGCCGCATCATGCGCTTCTTCTATCTGATCATGCTGAAGCAGCGTTTCAATGTAGCCGGAAACGCCTGGCGTGATGGCAATGAGCCCGCGGTGATAGCTTTTCATCCATTTTTCTTTCAGTCCAGCTTTAGATTTTGATTTCAGCACACTGCTGATTTTGATCAAGTTTTGGTAGCCTTCATTGTTTTTGGCAAGGAGTACCAAGGGATAAGCCTCTGTCTCTTGTTCATCTATGAAGACAGAAGCTGTTAAACCGATGACCGGCTTGATGCCATGTTTTTTACATTCCTTATAAAATTCAACCGTTCCATACATCACATGGTCATCGGTAAGAGCGAGCGCCTTGCAGCCAAGTTTTTTCGCTTTCAGCACGAGCTCCTTTACTTTTGCCGCACTGCTTAATAAGCTGTATCCACTGTGGACCTGAAGATGAACATAAGACATGCTTAATCCACTCCTTTCGTCTAAAGTCATTCTTTCATTATAAAACGCGATGCGGTGAGAAACAAATGTTCTTTCTTTTCTGTCCGTTCATACTTGTCCCGCACACACCATATATTGAATAGAGTGAGGTGGACACAATGGATGTGAAGGAAGCTTTTATTCCGAATTTTATTAGCTGTTATTTTATTGCTCTTGGGGTCATTTTGGGCGGTGCCATCATAGGTGGTGTTGGTGCTTATTTATCTGGTCAGCCGCCTTTATCCATTATTACGAGTCTTGCCAACCGTTTAAAGATTTGGGCGCTTGTCGCAGCTATCGGTGGAACTTTTGATGCCGTTTATAGCTTTGAAAGAGGCATTTTCGAAGGGAACACGCGTGATATTTTCAAGCAGATTTTATTAATTGTCTCTGCCATGGGCGGTGCGCAAACAGGTTATCTCATTATTACGTGGCTCACACAGGAGCATGTGTCATCATGAGGGTGCCGGAGCTGTACAAACGTCCAGGCTGGCAGCGTTTTTTTGCAGGGATGATGTTTGGCGCGATTGTGAGCTGGCTCATTTTCCTCTTTACATACGGAACCTTTCAGGAAAAGCAGGTGACACAGCTTAGAAGCCAGCAGCACCATATGGACAGTCTGAAAGAACAAATCACACTCTATCGGGAAGATTTGCATAAGTTAAATGAGGATAATAAGAAACGGCTGCTGATCCAAAGCGTAGATGTCCATCTCGTCAATCGTGAGCAATATAAAATCCCAGAGCCAGATACGCTGAAATTTGAAGATCAGGTCAAAGAGGATATCTCAGAGGTCATTACAAAGGATATTGAAAGTGTCTATAAAACAAAGGAATTATTAAAACGGACGGTGGAAAATAAAGAATATACCATTCGGGAAAAGGCATATCGCGCCAAAGTGACAGAGCTGACGATTTATACGAAGCTTTCACTTGAAGTGCGCATTTCATTTGCTGAATAAATGATCATGTGGAATTTTTATGAATTTCTGCCCTCAATGATCGCTTTTCCCTCATTATTTTTATACACTAAAAGTAGAACGAGATCTAAAACAGAAAGAGGTGAGGACAATGGAGGTTTACAGCTATCGTCAAATGGCACGAGACAAAGCAAGCCGGATCAAAGACGGCATGTGTGCTTATGCTGAGACAGAAATGATGGCTCATTTAATTAAAAAAGAATTAAAGCATCAAAATCTCCAAGCCTATGAAGATTCAACTGACATCGGCTGCTGGTTTATCCCTGTATGCAAGTAACCCTTTTCTCCATGACAAAAAAAGAGAGAGGGGACTTGAAGCCCCCCTCTCTCATGATGATGATTTACATACTTCTTCTAAATCACGCAAAATCTCATCTGCCACGGCCCAATCATAAATAGACGCACCAGCTGCAAGCGGGTGGCCGCCGCCATGATATTTTTTCGCAATGGTATTAATGACGACGCCTTTCGAGCGGAATCTGACACGAATCTGATCGTTTTCTTCCACAAAAAAGACCCATGCCTTAATCCCTGCAATATTTCCAAGTGTCCCAACAAGCTGTGAGGCTTGCTGCGCTGTTGTTTGGAACGATTCCAAAATATCCTGCTTAATGAAAACAGAGGCGACCCCATTCTCTGACAAAGAAATATGTTGAAAAATATAGCCATTTAATTTCACGACATTTAGGTCCGTCTCATACAATTGATTGAAAAGGTCTGAAGATGAAAATGGATATTCAATAAGTTCTCCAGCATATTTGAGCGTCTTTTTCGTCGTGTTTGGGAAAAGGAAGCGGCCTGTGTCTCCTACAATGCCGGCATAAATGAGTTCAGCCGCCTTTGTATTCAGCTGATATCCTTCTTCTTTCCCCTCTAAATACAATTCATAAATCATTTCGCTCACAGAGCTTGCCTCTGTATCCACCCAAAGCAAATCACCATACGGATCTTCATTTGGATGATGGTCAATTTTCATCAGCTTATCGCCCATTGAATAGCGCTGATCGTCAATTCTTGCTTGATTGGCTGTATCACAGACAATGACAAGGGCATCTTTGTACACGTCATCCGGCACCTCATCAAGTTCATACAAAAATGAAAGGGATGGCTCCGGGGTTCCTGTCGCATAAATATTTTTTTCTGGATAGGTGGCACGCAAGATTTCCGTAAGGCCGCACTGCGATCCATACGCATCAGGATCTGGTCTTACATGTCTATGAATGATGATGGTGTCATATAATGATATGGTTCTAATCAGTTCTTTTTTCATAAAAACTCCTTCTTATCCGATACTCTTTTTATTATTAAATCATAATCTATCCTGACGGAAAAGTGAGAAATAGACAATTTATTCTAGTAAGCAAGCCTATTTACGTTTAAAATAGGGTTGTAACCACTTACAATGGAGGCTTGGCACATGCTTGTTTTGATTGTGTTTATTATTTGTTCTGCCATGTTTTATTTATACTACAAAGCAAAGAATGTCCGTACGAACCGTCCAGTCGAAAAGAAATTCTGGTCGGCTAAATCCAGTATGGCACTTGGCTGCTTTGTCCTGCTCTTCGGTGTGAATCAATTATTTTTAAACCGCTCGTCACTCGCATTTGTCATTGGATTTATTTTTGTTGCTGTCGGTATCGGCAGTACGTGGGCTGGATATAAAGCCTACAAGCATTACCTTCCGCTCTTTTTAAAGGAAGGCGAAAAAGATCACGCATAATAAGAGAGAAGGGCTAAAATGATGTTTATTTTAGCCCTTTGTCATTTTTGTCATCGCCCTTTTACGATTATCCTCTCTCCATCAGCTGCACCATCAGCATCGCTTTCCCGACGATATTCGATTGATGATAAACCTCCACTTCCAGCTTTCCAAACTTGCGTCCTACTTCTAAAATATTTGGCTTGATCTGTATCGTGGATTCCATTTGAACCGGTTTTAAGAAGTAGACAGAGAGACTTTCGACAATCAGCTCCCCTTTTTTATGAGACTTTAAGAAGCGGTTGGCGGATTCAATTAAAATTTGCGTGAACACTCCATATGAAATGTTTCCGAGCTGGTTTGTCATTTGGGGTGTGACCTCATATTGATACACAGCATCTGCCTTTGGCTTATCTGTATCGGTATCTTTAAAGCCTCTTGAGACAACATCATCCAGTTTTTCGCCGACCTGCGGCTGCTTTTGAATCATTTGAAGCGCCTTCAGCACATCCTGACGACTGATCATCCCAATTAGTTTCGCATAATCATCTACGACTGGCAGCACCTCAATGCCTTCCCATACCATCATTTGAGCAGCAGAGGCGACAGAGGTTTTTCCAATGACTGTCAGCGGATTTTTCGTCATCACCTTTTCAATCGGTGTAGAGCGGTCATGCCCCGCGATATCCTTTGAGGTGAGGATTCCGTGAATTTTCATTTGGTCGTCTGCGACCGGAAAACGGCCATGGCCAGTTTCATAATTCTTTTCATACCATTTTTCAAGCTTATCCTCTGGTGATAAATACACCGTTCGTTCGATCGGCGTTAAAATATCTTCCACAAGCACAATCTCTTTTTTTATGAGTTGGTCATAAATGGCTCGGTTTATGAGAGCTGCTACGGTAAATGTATCGTAGCTTGTCGATAAGATCGGCAGCTCAAGCTCATCTGCGAGCTGAATGATTTCATCATCTGTTGAGAAGCCGCCCGTGACCAGCACAGCTGCTCCTGCCTCTAATGCTTGTCTGTGTGCATTGATCCGGTTTCCGACAATCAGCAGGTTTCCAGCTGCCGTGTAGCGCATCATCGCATCAAGCTCCATCGCACCGATGACAAATTTGTTTAATGTTTTATGTAAGCCCGTTCGTCCTCCAAGCACCTGTCCATCAATAACATTGACCACTTCTGCATATGTCAGCTTTTCAATATTTTCTTTTTTCTTCTGTTCAATCCGAATGGTACCAACTCGTTCAATGGTACTGACGAATCCTTTATTTTCAGCATCCTTGATGGCCCGGTAAGCGGTCCCTTCACTCACTTTCATTTCTTTCGCAATACGCCGGACAGAAATTTTCTCTCCAACATCTAATGAATCAATATACGATAAAATTTGTTCATGCTTTGTCGCCAATCCCGTTCACCCTTTTTGTTTTCAGCGTTTTCATCTATGTTTCATTATAAGGGCAGGAGGCTTTTAATAGCAATTTGTCTTTTTCAGCACGATACACGTAAACAAAAAAAGCCGGCATTGGAATGCCGGCTTTTTGCTATGTTGATTAAATCTCAATCGATTCTCCGCTGTTTAACACATGACCAACGCCGCCATGCAGGCTGTCTGCAAATGCATGCGGGTCCTGTTCAATCGGCGGGAATGTGCTGTAGTGAATCGGCACGACCTGCTTCGCCCGAAGCCATTCGGCTGCGATTCTTGCATCGTCCGGCCCCATCGTGAAATTATCACCGATCGGAAGGAATGCAAGCTCAATATGATTCAGCTCACCGATCAGCTTCATATCTGAAAAGAGCGCAGTGTCTCCAGCATGATAAATCGTTTTGCCCTCTGCAGTAAATAAAATACCTGATGGCATGCCTGTATACGTAATCGTTTTTGCATCTTCATCAATGACAGCTGAACCATGGAACGCTTGCGTGAGCTTGACTTTACCAAATTCAAACTCACGTCCGCCGCCGATATGAAGCGGGTGCGTTTTCACCCCTTGCCAGCTTAAATAAACGGCAAGTTCGTTTGGCGCGACAACGAGCGCGTCATTGTTTTTAGCGATTTCAATGGTGTCACCGAGGTGATCTCCATGCCCATGTGTCAGTAAAATGACATCCGCTTTGACATCTTGCGGCTTGATATCTGTGTGTTTATTTCCTTTTAAAAATGGATCAATCCAAATATGGTATCCGTTTGTTTCAATGTGTACGACTGAATGTCCGTGATATGTAGCTTTCATGTGAGTATATCCACCTTTCGAATTTGATCTCATTTCATCTATTCCCTGTATAAAAAGCTGAAAAACTTAATGTCTGTGAATGACGTTAAGACCACCTGTTGCTTCAATAACGGTCCCTGTAATCAGGTCTGAGCGGTCATCGCATAAAAATGAAATGATGCGCCCTATATCCTCTCCAGTACCAGACCTGCCAATAGGCGTTTCATCGTCTTTGATCTGGCGTGCTTCTTCTATTGTGGATTCTTTCATGTCTCCAACGATTTTGCCTGGACAAACCATATTGGCTGTGATGCCGTTTTCGGCTTCTTCTATCGCAATGGTTTTCGTCAATGACGCCAGCCCCACTTTTGCCGCTCCGAAGGCTGATCTGTGCATCCAGCCTGGTGCATGGTCTGCTCCTTGGAAGCCATACGTGATAATGCGGCCAAAGCCTTGTTTTCTCATCATGGGGATGACCATTCGGAACAAATGGAACACAGCAGATAGGTTGCCTTCCATCATTTGATACCATTCATCTTCAGAGTAATCCGCTAGTTTCTTACGTTCAAAAATATAAGGTCCAGCATTGTTAATCAAGGCATCGATCCGCCCAAATCGCTCTGCTGCCAGCTCTACCATGTTTTTTAAATCTTCTTTGTTTGTCACATCTCCTTGGACAAATTGAAGCTTTTCTTCGTATTCCTGCAATTCTTCTTTCATCTGCCGGACAGCTTCATCATCACTTCGATAATTCACTGTCACAGAATACCCCATATTCAGTAAAGACTCGGTGACTTTCCTGCCAAGTCCCTTAGAACCCGCTGTTATTAATGCGTGTCGCACACAATCTCCTCCTAAAGCAAAGGTTGCAAGTTCACATGTTTCTTATCTTTACTTTACTATAAACCAGCATCTGGCGCACTTATGAACCCTTTCTGCTATCATGTTCTCCAAGGAAGAGGATTCTCCTTTCTGACAGCAAAAAAACCATCCGCATCATACGAATGGTTTTTTGACGTGTTACGCTAGGCAGGCTTTTGCTTTTTCTAAAGCGAGCTGAATTTGTTTAAATCCAGTTCCACCTGCACTTGTTCTTTTTTCAACAGCAACATACGGATCAAGAACGGTGTAAATGTCTTCTTCAAAAAGATCGCTCGCTTCTGTGAATGTTTCAAACGGAAGATCACTTAAGTAGATGCTTTTTTGAATGCATGTATACACGAGCTTGCCAACGATTTCGTGTGCTTCACGGAATGGCATGCCTTTTTTCGCTAGGTAGTCTGCCACTTCGGTCGCATTTGAGAAATCTTCTTTTGTTGCCTTTTTCATGACATCTTCGTTCACTGTCATTGTTTGAATCATGCCTGTGAAGATTTGCAGGCTGCCAGCAAGGGTTTTTACTGTATCAAACATGCCTTCCTTGTCTTCTTGCAGGTCTTTGTTATACGTAAGCGGCAAACCTTTCATAATGGTGAGAAGCCCCATTAGGTTGCCATATACACGGCCCGTTTTTCCGCGGATCAATTCTGCCATATCCGGGTTTTTCTTTTGCGGCATCATGCTGCTTCCTGTTGCATATGTGTCATCAAGTTCAATGAATTTGAATTCTTGAGAGCACCATAAAATGATTTCCTCACAAAGACGTGAGAGATGCATCATCACAAGGCTGCTATTAGACAAAAACTCTAAAATGAAATCCCGATCACTCACGCCATCAAGGCTGTTTTCGTAAATATGATCAAAGCCAAGCAGCTCTGCTGTATATTCACGATCAATCGGAAATGTCGTTCCTGCTAACGCTCCGCATCCAAGTGGAGACACGTTAATTCGCTTCAAAGAATCTTGAAAACGCGCTTTGTCACGTTCAAGCATCCAGAAATAGGCGAGCATATGATGAGCAAAGGAAATAGGCTGTGCACGCTGCAAGTGCGTATATCCTGGAAAAATCGTTTCAACATGCTGTTCTGCTTTTTCCACAAGCACTGTTTGAAAGGAAGAGATCAGTTCAATGATATGCTCTACTTGGTTATTCAAATATAAATGCATATCGGTTGCAACCTGATCATTCCGGCTTCTCGCTGTGTGCAATTTGCCGCCAAGCGGACCAATCTCATCAATGAGCATTTTTTCAAGGTTTAAATGGATGTCCTCATAATCGACTGAGAATTCCAATTCATCTGCCTCTGCCTTTTTCATGAGCGTATTCAGTCCATCTTTGATGGCAGCGGCCTCGTCATCGCCCAGGACACCGCATGTATTCAGCATACTTGCATGAGCAAGGGAGCCGGTCAGATCTTCTTTGACTAATTGTTTGTCGAAATGAATGGACGCGCCAAACTCATCGACCCATTTTTCTGGTGTTTTTTGAAATCGGCCTCCCCAAAGCTTTTTCATGCTTTAACCTGCTCCTTTTTATTCACGATGCTGTTTACTTTTGTTGGTAAGCCCCAAAGATTAATAAATCCTACCGCAGCATCATGATCGAATTCATCTGCTTTTGTGTATGTCGCTAGATTTTCATCATAAAGTGAATATGGTGATTTACGTCCTTCTACAATGGCATGGCCTTTAAATAGTTTCACACGTACAACACCTGTTACGTTCTGTTGTGTTTCTTGTAAGAAAGCATCTAATGCTTCTTTAAGCGGTGAGAACCATAATCCGTTGTATATTAATTCAGCCATTTTTTGTTCAACGATTGGCTTAAAGTGTGCGACTTCTTTCACTAGTGTTAAATCTTCAAGCTCTTTATGCGCTTTTAGAAGTGTGACAGCACCTGGGCACTCGTACACTTCACGAGATTTGATGCCCACAAGACGGTTTTCAACGTGATCGATTCTGCCAACCCCATGCTGACCAGCGACTTCATTTAAATGAAGGATGAGATCAGATAATGAATACTGAATACCATCAATAGCTGTTGGTTTTCCTTTTTCAAACGTGATTTCAATGATTTCAGGTGTGTCAGGTGTTTTTTCAAGTGGCGTCGTTAAATCATATGCTCCTTCTGGCGGCGCAGCCCAAGGGTCTTCTAAAATGCCGCACTCGTTACTTCTGCCCCAAAGGTTTTGGTCGATTGAATATGGGCTGTCTAAGTTAATCGGAATTGGAATACCATGTTTTTGTGCATAATCGATTTCTTCATCACGAGACCATTTCCACTCACGCACTGGTGCAAGAACTTCTAGGTCTGGATTCAACGCTTTAATGGATACTTCAAAACGGACTTGGTCGTTTCCTTTTCCAGTACATCCGTGCGCAACCGCTACTGCATTTTCTTTTTCTGCGACTTCCACTAATTTTTTAGCAATAAGCGGACGAGATAATGCAGATACAAGCGGATATTTTCCTTCATACATCGTGTGTGCTTGTAAGGCAGTTAGTGCAAATTCCTCTGCGAATTCTTCTTTTGCGTCAATCATGTAAGACTGAACCGCTCCGACTTGAAGTGCTTTTTGTTGAACGAATGCTAAGTCTTTTCCTTCACCGACGTCCAGGCAGCAAGCAACGACTTCGTACCCTTGCTCTTGTAACCATTTAACTGCAACAGAGGTATCAAGACCTCCGGAATATGCTAATACGACTTTTTTATTTTGTGACATGATTGAAAAGCTCCTCTCGCTTGTTTTGATTCTGTGAATGTTTTTTGCATAAAAATAAGTTTTAATTTATAAACATGCATTTAGTATGTATACACTGTAACAAGGAAAAATTGTTTTTTCAACCCCTTTATGAAAAAAACTCCGCCAAATTTTCTTGGCCGAGTCATTTTGGGCTATTTTTGATCCTTTTCAAGCTCTCGTAAGACGTGAGGAAGCTCTGGAATCATGAGTTTTGTCATGGCTAAACGAACAGCTCCAGTAGAGCCTGGTGTGGCAAAGACGGCTTTCTGGTTGACGACACCTGCCGCTGCCCGGGACAAGATAGCGGCTGAACCGATGTCTTCTGTATAGCTCAGCATACGGAAGATTTCGCCAAAGCCAGGCAGCTCCTTGGAGAAAAGCGGGGTGATCGCTTCAATGGTGACATCCCTTGCGGCAATCCCTGTCCCCCCGTTTAATAAGACGGCATCTATTTTCGGTTCGCTTGTTCCCTCTAGCACAGCGTCTTGGATCGCTCCAATGTCATCTTTTACAATATCGTATGCAAGAATGAGATGTCCCTGTTCTTTAAGCAAATCAATCATCAGGCGGCCGCTTTTATCTGTTTCTTTCGTTCTTGTATCACTGACCGTAATGACTTTTACATAAAGCCTCTCTTTCGCCTCACGTTTATGCTCTGCAACGCTCATTTTTCACACCGCTCCCTTTTGCTTCGTATTGGACAACATTATAGCATGCTGCTTTTAACAGAAAAAAGCTCTTTTCCTTATTGGAAAAGAGCTTCTTCATTTTTGATTATGCTAAGCGCATAACGTCTCTTGCAATCATTACTTCTTCGTTCGTTGGAATGACGATCACTTTTACAGGAGAGTGCGGGTAGCTGATGAATGCTTCTTCGCCTCTCATGTTGTTAAGAGAAGGATCCCAGTAAACGCCCATGAATTCTAGACCACGAAGTACACGAGCTCTTACTTCTGAACTGTTTTCACCGATTCCAGCTGTGAAGATGATCGCATCTACACCATTCATTCTCGCTGCATAAGAACCGATATATTTATGAATACGGCTTGCAAAAATATCAAGAGCTACTTCTGCACGGTCGTTTCCTTCTTCTGTTGCTTCTTCGATATCACGAAGGTCACTTGATAGACCAGACACACCTAATAGACCACTCTTCTTATTCAAAGTAGAAAGTACTTCTTCAGCTGTATGTCCTGTTTTCTCCATAATAAATGGAATAAGGGCAGGGTCAATGTTACCTGAACGTGTACCCATTGCAACACCCGCAAGCGGTGTGAAGCCCATTGAAGTATCGATTGATTTTCCGCCTTCAACTGCTGCGATACTTGCACCATTTCCAAGGTGGCAAGAGATCAAACGAAGCTCTTCAAGAGGACGGCCTAATAGCTCTGCTGCACGCTCTGTTACGAACTTATGGCTTGTCCCGTGGAATCCGTATTTACGAATACCAAAGTTTTTGTAGTAGTCGTATGGAAGGCTGTATAGGTAAGACTGCTCTGGCATTGTTTGGTGGAAGGCTGTATCGAACACAGCAATCGCTGGTACGTCAGGCAGAATTTGTTTGAATGCTTTGATTCCTACAACGTTTGCAGGGTTATGCAGTGGTGCTAGCTCTGAAAGCTGATCAATGTCATTGATGACTTCATCTGTTAAAAGAACAGAGTCGCTGAATTTCTCTCCGCCGTGAACGACGCGGTGTCCTACGCCATCAATTTCATTAAAGTCTTTGATGATGTTAAATTCAATTAGTTTTTCAAGCAGCATTTTGACCGCTACTGCATGATCTGGAATATCTGTGATTTCTGTTTTCTTTTCTCCATCTACAGAAATCGTGAAGATACTGTTGTCCATTCCGATTCTTTCAACAAGGCCTTTTGTTAAAACGGTTTCTTCTGGCATGTCGAACAATTGGAATTTAAGAGATGAGCTTCCTGCGTTGATTGCAATAATTTTAGACATTCCTGTCGCTCCTTTTACTCAGTTGTTATATAAGGTTTCACGTTTTTTCCGGTGCTATATTCAACCTGTTTGACGGGTCTTTTATAGTTTAACGATAAGTCCGAAAAATATCTGACTTTTTCATTTAAACATTGAAAACTTTGCATTTCAAGTGCACCTTCAAACTGTTACCGCTTACATCGATAAGTCGTTATTTTCTGAATAATAAAATAGCCAGACATCACTCTGGCTATTCTTTCGTTTCTTTTTCTTCTATAAACCACTGGTCTAATTTTCTCATCACACCCACCATGGCTTCCTTCTGTGAGAAAGAAGGCAGATTGGCAAACAGCATCCGTTTTGGTGCTTCCAAGCCTTCCTTTTTCTTTTGCATCACAAACAAGCTTTTGGCGTGCTTTTTGTCTTTGAACATGGAGACAGGCAGCTGAATTAATGCATTCATATATGCATGATCTTTGATAAAATCCTTTAATTGCACGCTTTCTTTTCCTTCAAACAAATCGTTTGGAATGATGAAGAACAAGAAGCCGCCTTCTTTTGTATAACGAAGGCTTTGTTCAATAAATAAATAATGCGCAAAGGCATGTCCTTCTTTTGCCTTAAGTTCATAGTCTGCTGCACGTTCATCATTTGGATAATAACCAACTGGCAGACTGCATACAGTGACATCTACTGGTGAGATCAAAAGCGGCTCAAGGCTGTCTTGATGGAAAAGCTCGACTTCCTTCTCTTCTAAATTCGCCTGTGCCCATGCAATTTTAATGAGTACATCATCAATTTCAGAGGCAAAGCCGCGCTTTGTTTCTGCAGTGAGATTGTTTAAGACAGCAAGCAGTAAGTTCCCTGTTCCCGCTGCTGGATCAAAGACAACAAGCTCTTTTTGTCCTTCTAAAAATTTATTCACCAAATAGCTGACAAACAGCCCGATCGTATCTGGGGTCATCTGACGATTTGGATGGGAAATATCCTTTTGTCCTTTCAATACGGCGAGCTGAAACGCTTTACGAATCTGCTCATGATCATAAGAAGCAAAATCTGCTTTCTCTATTAAATCCTTTAGTAAACCGTCTCGATCATTTGCTTGGAAAAAGGCTTCTCCTGCTTCAGCCAATGCTTCAATATAGGAAATGCTTTGGTCCTTTTTTAATCGAATAGAAGCTGTATCGAGCAGCTCGAAAATCGTACTTACTTGATCTTTCTGCAATGCTTTTCTCTCCTCGCTTTGTTAAAAGCTATATCTCCTCATTGAAAAGAGCCCCAGTATGAAGCCGGAGCTCTTGTCGATGCTGCTTTTATAACAGTGATTTTGCAGCTTCAATGGCTTTTTCATAATTTGGGTGATTCGTTGCTTCGCTTACGTATTCAGTGTAAACCACTTTTCCGCTCGGGTCTAATACGAAGACTGCGCGCGCCAATAAACGCAATTCTTTCATATATACTCCGAATGCTTCACCAAATGACATATCTCTGTGATCAGATAATGTTTCGACATTTTCAATTCCGTTTGCTCCGCACCAGCGTGCTTGTGCAAATGGAAGGTCTGCACTAATTGTATAGATATTGACCGGACCTAAACCGGCTGCCTCTTCATTGAAACGTCTTGTTTGTGCGTCACACACACCTGTATCAATAGAAGGAATCACTGAGATGATCGTCACTTTTCCTGTTAAATCTGAAAGTGAAACTTCCCCTAGTGAGTTCGTTAATACCGTGAAATCTGGAGCCTGCTCGCCTACTTTCACTTCATTTCCTACAAGCGTGACAGAACTCCCTTTAAATGTGATCGATGCCAAAACAATTCCTCCCTTATCAAATGTATGGTTCTATCATAGTAGAGAAAGCAAAAAACTGCAAAGCCTAATCGTCACTTTTGAAAAAAAGTTAACTGCAGCGCAGCTAACTTTTTAAAGGTCTATGTCATCTAGTTTTCGTTCTTTATGACGGTTCTCCCGTTCATCCTTCTTAAACATGTGCTGAAGACGTTCAATTGCTTGAGGAGCAGAATCCAATATTTTATCAAGCAGATGTGTATGTTCATCCAAATGAAGCATTCGAACGCCGTTTGTTCCGACAATTAAGAAGGCGATTGGTGTAATAGACACACCTCCGCCGCTTCCTCCGCCAAATGGGAGTCTCGGTTCTTTTCGTTCTTGTTCATCAGAACGTTTTTCTTTCTTTTGGTTCCCGTTAAATTCACTGCCGCCGGCTGCAAATCCAAAACCAACCTTTGACACAGTGAGGATGACACTGCCATCAGGGGTTTCGACTGGATCGCCGATGATCGTATTCACATCTATCATTTCTTTTAAGTTTTCCATCGCTGTCTTCATAAGACCTTGGATTGGATGATCTGCCATTTTTGGGTTCCTCCTTAAACAGATGATTCATTCTTCGTTGCTTGAAGAGAGGCACTTTTTCTCGCCTTTCTTCCTTTTAACCAATGGACAAGTAAACGAATGGCTGCAAGCATAGCATGTCCAATACGAAAATAAGCTATACATGTAAACTGGGTTTGTGACACATTATGCTGAAAGGCGGGAATCACCTCATATACCGGTTTATGCTTAAAGGTGAGATGCTCCTGCATAAAGGCAAGCAGTGCTCCTTTGACTGACCACACACCGCCGGCTGCTACACCTGTTAAAGCGGCGTCATGAAAGCCGATCCATGTTGACCAGTGGAACGATACAATTCTGATGTGAATGAAGAATTTACGCATGATCCGGTTTAAATCGACGATCTCTTTTGTGATGCGCTCCATTTGATGAAGGATTTGCTTCATATCACGTTTTCCCACTTTTTGATGTATGGATTCTTTTTCGTGACTAGGCGTTTTGGCGCTCGCCATTTTCTTTTCACGTATATCAATCGTGTGATCTTCTGGATTGACCCTCACCATCGGAATGTCTTTTTTGAGTCTGATGATTCCATATAAGGTGATGATCTTCAGTGCAAGGTGATCATTGTCATTTGCATGTGAATAATCCAGTGAAATGGTCACTTTCATGAAGATCAATAAGATCCCAAGGAACAAAAAAGCTGCGATCCAAACGTAAAGCACTGTGCTCACTTCCTCCATAACAAATGATGCTTCTCTACGATTATGGCTCTCATTCTGGATTTTATACCCAATCATGAAAAAAGAGTTTGACCGGTACCCGGCCAAACTCCTCTGATTATACGTTTGATTCTGTTTTTTCATATAAATGTTCATGGACGACCACCGTATCGGCAAAGTAATCATGAACCCCTTGCTTTTTCGGTGAGAACCCGACGACAGCATAGAGAACAAAGAGCGTATTAATGTAGCGACCTACAATCTCTCTAAAGAAAATGACATCCCATGCCAGCCTCTTCTCAGGCTGAAGCGAGACCACTTTGATCCCAAACACCATTTTGCCGAGTGTTTGTTGAAAGATTTTCGTCATGATGGCGAAATAAAGCAGGAATACAATCGTCGTTGTGACGGAAAATGGAGAAAACCATCCTCCTCCTTTGGACCAGCCGAACAGGCTAAAGATTGGAGAAACCGTCAAATGGTTGACACCCCAGACGACGAGCCAATCAAGAATAAACGCCCAAAACCTAATCCAAAAGCCTGCAAACGCCTGTGCTTCAATCACTGCACGTTTCGCAAGAGCCGGATTCGATTCTTCTTGGCTGCGGCTTTCGGTTACTTCATCGAATGTAGAATCCATCTATGATCCCTCCTTTATTTTGAATAGAGATACATCGGTTTAGACCCGTTTGAGCCAGCCAGTGTTTCTTTTAGATTGAGAAAATCAATTTCACTTTTAAAGAGTTTGCTTGCGCTCATATTGAAGAGAGAGTTCCAGCCAAAGCTTTGAGAATAGCTGATCACTGTCGCTCCTTTTAACCCTTTTTCATTTTTCTTCATTGCTTTGATTGCATCTTCATAATATCCTAGCTCATCGACTAATCCGTTCGATTTCGCCTGTGTTCCGTCATAGACCCGGCCATCAGCAATTTTCTTGACGTCCTGTTTTGACATGCCGCGTCCTTCAGAGATGACTTTGACAAACCCTTTATACGAGTTATCAACCATGCTTTGCATGATGTCGCGCTCATCTTTTGTCATATCACGATTTGGTGACATGATGTCTTTAAATTTTCCGCTCTTAATTGTTTCGTATTTAATACCTAAATTATCCGCCAGCTTTGAATAGTTCAAGCTTTGCATAATCACACCTAGCGATCCTGTTAATGTTTCAGGTGAAGCAAAGATTTTCTTGGCTGGAGTTGATACGTAGTAACCGCCAGAAGCTGCCATTGAGCCCATGGAGACGTAAATCGGCTTCTTCGCTTTTTTCACTTCTTCTAATTTTTTATGTATTTCCGCACTTTCATAGACACCGCCGCCAGGAGAGTTGACGCGCAGCAGTACACCTTTTACTGAAGCATCATCTTTCGCTTTTTCTAGTTCCTTGAGGAATGCACGATGATCATATCCTTCTCCGCCTAACAGACTTGATGCGCCGCCATTATCTTGAATGGTTCCATTAATCTCAAGAACCGCAATTTTCCCAGCACCGCTTCCATCCTCTAGTACCTTTTCTTCTATTTCATCCCCAAATTGATAGCTCATTTTATTGTCATTGAAGTTTTCGAACAAGGCCATCGTGACACTTATCACAATTGAAAATCCGAAAACACCTAGTGCAATGATTAACGCTACCCATCTTTTCGCATTCATCTTTTTCTCCTCCTTTTTGTCTCTCTTCATTGATACGAATATTCACATGAAATGTTTCACAGGAATTGTGGTTTTTTTACATTTCATTTCATCATATGATAGCACCTCTTTTCATTCACGATCAACTTTACATCGTCTCCTTTGAGATGCGCATGACGAAAAATTGGCTTTTTTATCCTCCCTCTGCATCTAATAGGCTAGTTCTAGACCACAACGAAACACCTAAACCACTCTTTCATGAGAAAGAAGCTATTCAATTATGCTCAAATCCTGCCCTTTTCGAATCCCTTACATTGACTCATTTCTAAAAACGAATGCCTTCATCATGCAGGTTTTTCTAATGTTTTTACTTTCATATGAAAAAAGTGTAAAATGTGAGCAAGGGTTCACATGTAAGCCCTTTATTATTGGAAAACTATTTTTGACAACAAAGGGGAGAACGTCAATGACAGACAATCGTCGCAATGTATTTTTCTTTTACAAAAAAGATCATGAATTGGATGGACACATTTCTTCTCTGGAGAAGCTCGCTACCGATCAAGGCTTTCAAGTCGTCAAGCGTGCAGAGGATGCCCATATTATTGCTTCAATTGGCGGGGATGGCACATTTCTTCAAGCAGTCCGCAAAACGAATTTCCGGGATGACTGCTTGTATGTAGGGGTATCAAAAACAGAGAATTCGCATCTATACTGCGATTTTTCATTAGAGCATTTTGATAAAATGATTGATGCCATGAACACTGAACAGATTGAAGTGAGAAAATATCCGATCATCGATGTAAGCGTTGACAGTACCAATCAGTTCCATTGCTTAAATGAACTGTCGATCCGCTCAAGCATTATTAAAACATTTGTGATCGATGTGTATATAGATGATTTCCACTTTGAAACATTTAGAGGAGACGGAATGATTATTTCTACTCCGACCGGCTCAACAGCCTACAATAAATCGGTAAACGGCGCCGTGGTTGATCCGATGCTCCCTTGTATGCAAGTCACAGAGCTTGCATCGCTAAACAACAACTCGTACCGTACACTGGGTGCTCCTTTCATCTTAAGCAGTGACCGCAAGCTAACGCTGAAGGTTGTGCAGGACGGAAACGATCATCCAATTATCGGACTTGATAACGAAGCGCTTGGCACGAAACACGTCAAACAAATTGACATCGGCCTTTCAGGAAAAGTCATTAAAACAGTGAAATTAAAAGACAACTCCTACTGGGAAAAAGTAAAACGCAGATTCCTTTAATCAAAAGCTCCTTTATGGGGCTTTTTTTCATGTCTTTTCATTCACGGTCATGGTTATGGTATGATGTCACAAGTATGAATGTACGAAAAGGAGAACACGATGACATTACAACAATTTGATCAATATCCATTAAGCAATGAATTAAAACAAGCGCTAAAAGCACTTCACTTCCATACACCTACACCTGTTCAGCACGAGACATTATCCGTTGCTTTTTCAGAGCAGGATCTGATCGTCAAATCTCAAACTGGCAGCGGCAAGACCGCAGCCTATGGTTTGCCGATTTGTGAAATGGTCGATTGGGCTGAAAATAAACCTCAAGCCCTCGTCCTCGTTCCAACACGAGAACTCGCCATGCAGGTCAAACAGGATCTCACAAGCCTTGGACGATTGAAACGAATCAAAGCCGCAGCCATTTATGGAAAAGCCCCTTTTCAAGCCCAAAAAGTAGAGCTTGCACAGAAAAACCACATTGTGTGCGGAACACCAGGCAGAATTTTGGATCACCTTGAGAAAGGTACTCTTTCATTAGAAAACCTCAAATTTTTCGTGTTAGATGAAGCGGATGAAATGCTGAACATGGGATTTATTGATCAAGTCTCTTCTATTATTCAGTATCTGCCGCCAAAGCGCATGTCAATGCTGTTTTCAGCGACCATGTCTGATGAGATGAAGAAATTGAGCGAACAGTTTTTACAATCACCAAAAGTGATTGAAATCGCACGCGCGGAAACGTCTGTACAACAAATCACCCACACCGTGATTGAAACGGAAGAAGAAGCAAAATTCTTCCTTCTTCAGCGTACGATCGTCATTGAAAATCCAGATAGCTGCATTATTTTCTGTAATACACAGGACAGAGTGAATGAACTCACAATGAAGCTGGACGAATGGGATGTGCCTTGTGACAAAATTCATGGAGGCATGAGACAGGAAGACCGCTTCGCTGTCATGGATGAATTCAAAAACGGTGAGTTCCGTTATTTGATCGCAACCGATATAGCAGCCCGGGGCATTGATGTCAGTGATATGACACATGTGATTCATTACGATCTGCCCTATGAAAAAGAGCGCTATATTCACCGAACAGGAAGAACTGGCAGAGCGGGGAAAAGCGGGAAAACCATTGCGTTTATGACCAAAAACGCAATGCCTCTGATTGATGAATTAAAGCAGGAAGCAGGTATTGATTTCCAGACGCAGCCTTATCCAACAAAGGAAGAAGCAGAGCAGTATGTAGAAAGCTTTGAAGAAAAGATTGAAACACCGATTCAAAAGGAAAATAAACAGGCAGGCGTTGAGAAGGATATTATGAAGCTTTATTTTAACGGCGGAAAGAAAAAGAAGCTGCGGGCCGTTGATTTCGTTGGGACCATTGCCAAAATAGAAGGCGTTGCCTTCGATGACATTGGGATTATTACCATTCAAGACACGAAAACATATGTCGATATTTTAAACGGCAAAGGCCCTCTTGTGCTGAATGCCATGCGCCATACAACCATTAAAGGCAAGCAGTTAAAAGTTCATGAAGCACGTTCATAAAGTGAAGGCTAAGCGCCTTTACTTTTTTATTTAAAATAAAATAAGCTTACAAACCTTGATACCGTCAGCCTTTCCGGCGTCCAACATGACAAATGTCATATCGAATACATGATGGGTGCTACTATGAGCATGACACCTTTCCTTCTATACTTTGAAGTAGAAAGAAACGGAAAGGACTTGAACGTTCATGACGACTTCAACAAACACACAGCAGCAAGCCACTTTAAGAAAACAAGTTGGCCAATTCTCTGGTGCTAATTCGAAAAAAAGTATCATTCAACTCTTTAATACATTTATTCCATTTTTGGGGCTTTGGTTTCTTGCCTATTATAGCCTGAACATCTCCTACCTTTTAACCCTCTTCTTTGCGGTTATAGCAGCTGGTTTTTTAGTACGTGTCTTTATTATTTTTCATGACTGCTGCCATCAATCCTTTTTTAAACAGAAACCGCTGAATCACCTGTTCGGTTTCTTAACAGGTGTACTCACCCTTTTCCCTTATCTTCAATGGCAAAGAGATCATTCGATTCACCATGCCACAAGCAGTAATCTAGACAAACGAGGTACTGGTGACATTTGGCTCCTGACAGTCAAAGAATATCAAGAAGCATCAGTATGGACGAAATTTCGCTACAGATTTTATCGTAATCCTTTTGTGATGTTTATTTTGGGACCGATCTTTGTTTTCCTGTTTAAAAACCGTTTCAACGTCAAAAATGCTCGTAAAAAAGAGCGCTGGAACACCTATTTCACAAACGTATCGATTGTTTTGTTGGCAGGAGCGACCTATCTCCTTTTTGGCTGGGAAGGTTTGTTACTTGTCCAAGGTCCAATCTTTCTGATTTCTGGATCAATCGGTGTATGGCTGTTTTATGTGCAGCATACGTTTGAGGATTCTTACTTTGAAGCAGATGAACATTGGAATTATGTGCAGGCAGCTGTAGAAGGCAGTTCTTTTTACAAATTGCCAAAACTTCTTCAGTGGTTAACAGGCAATATCGGTTATCACCATGTCCATCATTTAAGTCCGAGGGTACCGAATTATCATTTGGAGCATGCTCATGAGCATAGTGAGCCGCTTCAAAATGTTCCAACCATCACTTTAAAAACAAGTATTGAGTCAATGAAATTTAGACTTTGGGATGAAGAAACGAAAGCATTCGTTACCTTTAAAGAAGCACGGCAATCTAAGAAGATGACCGTCCCTGTCATTAAAGGAGACATTCTGAAGAAAAATGCATAATTGGTGCAAGCTCTTTCTTACACTAGAAGGAGCTTGTTGTCATTTACAGGATGCAACCATAAGTTGAATTTGATAAAGTAAGGAAAAAGAACGAAAACGGAAAAGGTGGCACACGGATGAAAAAACAGTTTAAAATTCAAAAATTGCATGGGATTTCTCCCTATATATGGGCCATTTTTTTCATCCTGCCCTTCTATTTTATCTTTAAGACCCCATCGACTTTAAGCATTGTGATCGGTATCATTTTAAACGTCGTCTTTTTTGCCGTCTATCGTTTTGCCTTTGTCTCAAAAGGCTGGGCTTTATATGTATTCGGTCTTCTATTGATTGCGATTTCTACTGGCTATGTGATGCTCTACAGCTACATTTATTTCGCTTTTTGCATCGCCTATTTCAATGGGCATATTAAAAGAAAAGTACCCTTTTATATCTTATACTATATTCATCTAGGGAGCGCTGCCATTGCGGTGAACTTTAGCTTGATTTTAAAAAAGGGATGGTTTCTCACACAAATTCCTTTTGTTGTGATCACACTCATTAGTGCCATTCTCCTCCCTCTCAGCATTCGAAGCAGGAAAGAACGTGAACGGCTTGAAGAGAAATTAGAAAATGCCAATGAACGGATCGCTGACCTTGTAAAAATTGAAGAAAGGCAGCGCATTGCACGTGACTTGCATGATACCCTTGGACAAAAGCTTTCTCTTATCGGTTTAAAAAGTGATCTTGCCCGAAAACTCATCTATAAAGATCCTGAACAGGCTCGTGCCGAGCTCAAAAGCGTCCAGCAGACAGCCAGAACGTCTCTGAATGAAGTGCGGAAGATTGTTTCCTCCATGAAGGGCATACGAATCAAAGATGAACTGTCGAACATACAGCAAATTCTCGAAGCAGCCGGAATTGAATTGATCTATGATGAAAAGGAAGCGCCAAAACACATCTCTCTTCTTAACGAAAACATTGTGAGCATGTGCATCAAAGAGGCAGTGACAAATGTCGTCAAACATAGTAATGCGACCATCTGTAAAATCACCATTCATCAAAAATCAAAGGAAGCCATCATCACCGTCGAGGATGATGGGACATTTAAAGGCGATTATCCTCCCTCTCAAACGAAGGGTCATGGCCTTTTAGGAATTAGAGAAAGATTGGAATTTGCAAATGGGCGCCTGCGTATTGAGACAAAGGACGGAACAAAGCTGATCATGAGTATTCCAAATGATTCAGCAGCAAAAGAAAAGGAGGGGATGAAATGATCAACATCTTTATCGCAGAGGATCAGCAAATGCTGCTTGGTGCGCTCGGTTCACTTCTTGATTTAGAAGACGATATGAAGGTAGTTGGGAAAGGATCGAATGGCCAGGATGCCATCGATTTTGCCAAAAAACACCCTGTTGATATTTGCTTAATGGATATTGAAATGCCAGGAAAATCCGGACTTGATGCAGCGGAAGAGCTCAAAGGAACAGATGTGAAAATCATCATTTTAACGACCTTTGCCCGCTCTGGTTATTTCCAAAGGGCGCTCAAAGCTGGCGTCAGCGGCTATATGCTGAAAGACAGTCCAAGTGAAGATCTGGCAAGTGCCATTCGCAGTGTGATGAAAGGGAAAAAGGTGTACGCCCCTGAATTAATGGAAGACTTATATAGTGACGAAAATCCTTTAACAGAACGAGAGAAATCGGTCCTAGAACTCGTCGCAGACGGCAAAAACACAAAAGAAATTGCTAAGGAACTCAGCATTAAAAGCGGCACTGTCCGGAACTACATTTCCATTATTTTAGATAAGCTAGAAGTGAAAAACCGCATTGAAGCCATTACACGCTCAAAAGAAAAAGGCTGGTTTAAATAAGAAAAAAGATCAGGACACATGTGCCTTGATCTTTTTTTCTACCAAAAATCCCCCTCTATTTTTTATCACCAACTATCAAAATGCAATTGACAACAGACCGCACTCCTATGATATGATATCCAAGTGATAATAATTATCATTATCACTCGTGCAATCAAATACCCGGCTTATGTGCCGATTTCAAAGGAGTCTACATTCATGAAGAAAATATTGTTCCCTCTGATGCTCATCCTTGTACTTGCGTTGAGCGCATGTGGCAATAGCAGCAGCTCTTCCTCAAATAAAGGAAATCAATCAACATCATCAGACAAGATTACATATCAATCTGAAAATGGCCCTGTGAAGCTGCCAGCGCATCCAAAACGTGTCGTTGTACTCGGTTCTTACACGGGTAATGTCATGTCACTAGGTGTGAACCTAGTCGGCGTCGACTCTTGGTCAAAAAAGAACCCTCGCTTCCAAAAGGAATTGAAAGATGTGGAAGAAGTGTCGGATGCCAATGTGGAAAAAATCATGAAACTAAAGCCTGATGTCATCATTGGCTTAAGCAATACAAAAAATGTAGAAAAACTAAAAAAAATCGCGCCAACAGTTTTGTTTACGTATAACAAAGTCGATTACCTTCAGCAGCATATTGAAATTGGAAAAGTATTAAACAAAGAAAAAGAAGCCAAAGCATGGGTAAAAGATTTTAAAGAACGCGCAGCTGAAGCTGGAAAAGAAATCAAAGCGAAAATCGGTGAGGATGCGACGGTTTCTGTGTTTGAAAGCGGCACAAAAGATCTTTACGTGTTTGGAGATGCATGGGGCCGCGGCACAGAAATCCTCTACCAAGAAATGAAACTAAAAATGCCTGAAAAAGTGAAAGAAAAAGCATTAAAGGCTGGCTACTATGCGGTTTCACAAGAGGTCATTCCTGAGTTTGCTGGAGACTATATGATCATAAGTAAAAACAGCGAAATGGACAATTCCTATCAAAACAGTGAAATCTACAAGTCCATCCCAGCTGTGAAAAAACATCGTGTGTATGAGGCAAATGCAGAAGAATTCTATTTTAATGATCCGCTCACACTCGACTATCAACTATCATTCTTTAAAAAGCACTTTTTAGGTAAATAAATTGAAGCAAGGGAGCCCTTCCCTTGCTTTTTTCTTGTCTGCTTCTAGCGGCAGCGCTTTTTTTCCGCTACAATTACATACAAGCGAATACAAAAAGTGTGGTGCTGGTTTTGTTTAAAATTTTACTGATTGAGGACGATACAACCCTCTTCCAAGAAATCAAAGAACGTCTAGTAAACTGGTCCTATGATGTTTATGGGATTCATGATTTTCAACAGGTGATGCAGGAATTCACTTCTGTTCAGCCTGATCTCGTCATTATTGATATACAGCTGCCAAAATACGATGGTTTTCACTGGTGCCGAATGATTCGGCATCATTCAAATGTACCGATCATCTTCCTCTCCTCTCGTGACCATCCTGCTGATATGGTCATGTCAATGCAGCTCGGTGCCGATGATTTTGTACAAAAGCCCTTTCACTTTGACGTGCTCATTGCCAAAGTCAGTGCCGTTCTTCGCAGGGTACATGATTACAATGCAGAACCTGCAAGCTTAAAGGTATGGTGCGGCGCTACGATCGACCTAGAAAAAAACACCGTCACAAATGATCACGGTGAAGTGGAATTAACGAAAAATGAACTGTTTATTCTCAAGGAATTGATTCAGCATAAAAATCATATTGTCAGCAGGGAATCACTCATTCAAGCACTGTGGGAGGATGAACGGTTTGTCAGTGACAATACACTCACTGTGAACGTCAATCGCCTTAGAAAAAAACTAGATGAGATCTCCCTTGGCACCTACATTGAGACAAAAGTGGGCCAAGGCTATCTTGCAAAAGAAAAGGATGATCAATGATGCTGCAAGCATTTTTAAAAGAACGAAGAAGCTGGATCCTGTTCTTTCTTAGTTTGCAGCTCCTCATTCTGTTTGTTGCTTATTTGGATACGACCATTCCACTGGCGTCTCTTTTTTATATTGTGTTATTATCTACGTTTTTCATGATCGTCTTTCTCTTTTTCCGATATCGTAAAGAAACGGCGTATTATGAGCGGCTGAAAGAATGGGATGATCATATTGATCATCAAATGCGGCTCACTCCATCTTCCCCATTTGAACAGCTTGTACATGATGCGACGTCAGAGCAAATTGCCCGCTATCGGCAAATGGCAGCAGAGCAGCAAATCGCCCTTGAAGAAGAGAAGGATGAATTGCTCTCATGGATACATGAAGTGAAAACACCTCTCACAGCGATGCACTTAATGATTGACCGCTTAACAGAGCAGCCGCTGAAATCGAATATGACGTATGAATGGCTCAGAATTCATTTATTACTCGATGCCCAGCTGCACCAAAGCAGAATACGTCATATCGAAAATGATTTATTTATTGAACAGCTTGATCTGCAAAGCATCTTAGCGAAGGAAATCAAAGCGCTCCAATCATGGTGCATGCAAAAAGGTATCGGCTTTGAACTCACGCTAGAAGAACGTCACGTATTAAGTGATACAAAATGGTTATCCTTTATGATCAGACAGGTGCTCACAAATGCAGTTAAGTACAGTCATTCGTCCGATATTGCCATTGAAAGCAAGCAAATGAATGACCAAGTGATGCTGACGATCACAGATCAAGGCAGAGGGATAGACCCAAGAGACCTGCCGCGTATTTTTGAAAAGGGTTTTACCTCAACAAGACATCACAATGACACCGCCTCAACAGGAATGGGGCTTTATTTAACGAAAAAAGGAGCAGACGCTCTTCATATCAAGATCGAGGTCAACTCCACGATAGACCAAGGCACAACCTTCACCTTCATCTTTCCGAAAAAGAATGATTTTGTGCATATTGCGAGCATGTGACAAAACATACGAATCAAAATCTCTTCGCATCTGGCTCACAAGCTAGTGCGAAGAGATTTAAGTATTTTATTTAAGAAATACTCCCCGCTTCTTGAGGAAAAATATCTCCCATCTGTCTACGTCTATAAATACCTAAAATCAGTCCAACAGCCATTAATTCTAGCAGAATATGAGAACCGCCATAGCTCATGAAAGGCATGGCCAATCCCGGAAAAGGCAACAAGCCAAAATTTGTGAAAATACTTAAGGTAAATTTGGTTGCAAACACAGCTGCTAAACCTGTCATTACCATTTTTCCATAAGTCAATTTCACTCCTTTTGCTGTATGAAATACTCTGTAAATAAATATAACAAACAACATGAGAGCCACCACTCCTGCCAACCACCCAAACGAATAAATGATATATGTAAACATCCAATCAGTATGAACCTCGGACATTGCAGAAGGAATGATTTGAAGCCCGTTTGAGCTGAATTCATGAACTGTATAAAAGTAAAGGCGGCTATCTCCTTGAAAAAGAGAAAATAATTCAACCACCAGATATAAACCACCTGCTGCTGCGAGCGGAATGATTTGCCTTAAACGTGCACTAGACACACACATCATCGTTAAGCACATGACAAAACAGATGATGGTCGCAGGAAGAAAACCAATTGCACTGATTAAAATAACTGGTAAAGCCATAATCCCCACTCCAAGCCAAGCTTTGAAATCATTCTCCCAATTCCAAGAGTGAAAAATACCTGCTAAAGAAACAGTCACAAGAAATGGTACAATCTCCGTCAGATTGATTGAGATATCGCTTAATCTTAAAAAAAGAATACCGTTTACTCTTATGCCAAAAACCATCGTCAGAAGCACCATTCCGAGCGTCCCGATGTACAAATGCCAAGAGTATTTCAATAAGCGCCGATAATCGAAAGAAAACAAAGCAAACATAAGCACTAGTCCAACTAAATAAAAGGCGAGACTTTTATAAAAAATATTCATGTCTTGTAGATTTGTAAACTCCGAATGAAACTGTAAAAAGTACATGACAAGCAGTCCGAAAGAACAAGCGGCTAACACAAGAAGAATCATTTTAAGATCCATTTGGGTTTTATGTGTTTCATGAAGCTGCGCTCCGAGAATGGCCGCATCCCCAATTTGTTCTATCGCTTGATCCACCGCCTCTTCTTCAGACATCCCAGCATTCATCGCTTCCTCTTTTAGCGTGTATAGATGATCCATAAGCTCAAGCTTTATATCCGTATGGACATCTTTATTTTTGATTCGTTTACAAACATTTTTGATATACTTCTCGAACTTTTTTTCTAATCCCATGCGATTTTCCCTCCGTTCAACACGCCATCGACTGCATTTTTGAAAACATCCCATTCTTCTTTCTTTTCCTTCATAAATGCTTTTCCTTGTTCATTTATTTTGTAATATTTTCTTTTCCGATTGCCATTCCCTTCGCCCCAGTAAGAGATAATGAATTCTTTCCCCTCCAAGTTGTGCAAAATAGGATAGATTGTTCCTTCTTTAAAGCTGAAAATCCCTTCAGACTTCTCCTCCAATGCTTTGATCATTTCATATCCATACATTGGCTTTTCATTTAACAAGCTTAAAATCAAGGTAGCTGTACTTCCCTTTAAAAGCTCTTTACTTACTTTCATTCCTGGTCACCCCTAATACATAGATTTACTATGCATACATTTGATATGCATAGCATACATGAATAAAATGACCATGTAAAGCTCCAAAACGTCATAATGCCAAGAAAAATCCAAGAAGATTGATACATAAGAATGAAAAACAGATAAAATGAATGTGTGATTAGCAGAAACGGAATTAAACAAAACTTGAGTACCGTTTAAAACAACAAGCATGTGACAACAATGTCACATGCTCGTCTGTTTTGTTCGCCAAATCGAAGGAAGTGCGGCGGGCTTCTTTTTATACTAGAGGTATCAATTAAATAGAAAAAGGGGATCGACAAATGAACATTTTAGAAGCTCGCAAAATATATAAAAGCTATGGAAATAAATTCAACAAACAAGAGGTGCTGAGCGGCATTGATTTGACCATTGAAGCCGGAGAATTTGTCAGCATTATGGGGCCATCAGGCTCGGGGAAAACTACCCTTCTAAACGTATTGTCCTCTATCGATCATGTATCCAGTGGATCGATTCGTATCGCAGATGCTGAGATGACACAAATGAAGGATCAGCAGCTCGCAGAATTCAGAAAAAAGCAGCTTGGCTTTGTCTTTCAGGATTATAACTTACTTGATACACTCACGGTCAAAGAGAACATCCTCTTGCCATTATCCATCTCCAAAACGCCGAAAAAAGAAGCTTTTGAACGTTTTCAACAGCTCGCGGAGGACATGGGCATCTATGAACTAAGAGACAAATATCCGAATGAACTCTCTGGTGGGCAAAAGCAGCGGACATCAGCGGTTCGTGCCTTCATTCATGAGCCGAGTCTGATTTTCGCGGATGAACCTACCGGAGCGCTTGATTCCAAATCTGCATCTGATTTACTCAATAAGCTGCAAGATTTCAATCGCAAACGAAAAGCGACTATTGTCATGGTGACACATGATCCTGTCGCAGCCAGCTATTCAAGACGCGTCATTTTTATCAAGGACGGACAAATCTATACTCAGTTGAATAAAGGTGCTTTAGAGAGAAAGATGTTTTTCGAGGATATTATGAAAACGCAAGGTGTCTTAGGCGGTGTGAAGCATGAACATTAATCAGCTCGTCTTCCGTAACCTGAAGAAAAATTTGAAGAATTACTATTTATATGTGTTTGCTCTCGTGTTTAGTGTGGCGCTCTACTTTTCTTTTGTTACCTTGCAGTACTCACCAGCACTTGATGATGTAAAAGGGTCCATTAAAGGCGGTGCGTCGATTAAAGCCGCTTCGGTACTGCTCATTGCCATTGTTGGGATCTTCCTGTTATATGCGAACAGCATTTTTATTAAACGACGAGGGAAAGAAATAGGTCTCCTGCAGCTCATTGGCATGACGAAACAAAAAATTGCCAAACTGCTCAATGCAGAAAATTTTATCCTATACGTGTTCTCATTGGCTGTTGGCATCATAGCTGGATTTATCGGTTCAAAGCTCATGCTGATGGTACTATTTAAAGTAACCGGCGTTAATGCCATCGCGCATCTGCATTTTTCAGGCATGGCCCTTCTGCAAACGCTCATTGTCTTTTTCATCATCTATGGATTAATTATGCTAAGAAATAGACGGTTTATTAGTAAACAGACAATTTTATCTTTGTTTAGAACCACGTCTTCTACAGAGCAGCGTGTGAAAAAGATCTCTGTGTTTGAAATCATCATTGGGGTTTTCGGTATTGTCTTGATCAGCTCAGGCTATTATATTTCTTCTCAGCTTTTTAGCGGCTCATATACGTCCATGCTTGAGTTATTTTCAGCAATGATTTATATTCTAGCCTCTGTCATTATCGGTACCTTTCTCTTTTATAAAGGCTCTGTTTCTTTCATTGCCAATATTGTACGGAAAAGAAAAAATGGCTATCTCGCCATTCATGAAGTCCTGTCTTTGTCATCTATTATGTTCCGATTAAAATCAAATGCACTGCTTTTAACGATTATTACAACCGTATCTGCTCTTGCCATCGGGTTGTTATCTTTAAGCTACATTTCCTATTACTCAGCAGAAAAAACGGCTGAACAACAGATTCCATCACATTTTGTCATGGGCTCAGAGAAAGAAGCCGATACCTTCACTCGTGCACTTTCTGACAAACATATTGCGTATGAAAAAAAGCAGTTCAAGGTCATTCAAGCGGATTTTGATGCACATAAGATCATGGATTCGGAATTACAAAGTTTGAATAAGAATCCAAGAGTCTTGACACTGCCTGTGATCAGTGAGAAAAATGCACCTAATATTCATGTAGAAAACAACGAAGTCATCTTAAGCGGCTACAGTGATTTATTGAAGAAATTCATGCCGATTCAAAGTTCAGGTGATGTGAAACTTCTCATCAAGAAGCCGCTTGATTTAAAAGTCATTGATATGAAGAAAGATTACATCATCTCTTACAAATTCACTTTTGGCGGTCTGCCTGTTGCCGTCGTCAGTCAAAATGTCTTTGAGAAGCTTGACCAGCAGAAAGATCCTAAACTGCAGCTTGAGAATAGTCAATATCATGCGGTCAATATAAAAGATGATAAAAATCTTGAACAAGCCAATGATGTGTTTACATCTTTAAAACTAGGTGACGACAGCATGTCTCAATTAGCTTCAGCTCAGCAGCAAAAGCAAACAATGGGACTGATGATGTTTGTGGTTGGATTTTTAGGTCTAAGCTTCCTTGTGACATCAGGCTGTATTTTATACTTCAAACAGATGAATGAAAGTGAAGAAGAACAAAGCTCGTACACGATCTTACGTAAGCTTGGCTTTACAGAGAAAGATCTATTAAAAGGCATTCGGCTCAAACAGCTATTTAACTTTGGAATTCCGCTCATCATCGGATTGCTGCACAGCTACTTTGCAGTTCAGTCTGGCTGGTTTTTATTCGGCGGTGAACTGTGGACACCAATGCTCATCGTCATGTCGATTTATACGGTTTTATATTCTGTCTTTGGATTCCTATCTGTCCAGTATTACAAAAAGGTCATTAAAGAATCCTTGTAATGAATTCCCCATAGGCCGCTGCCTATGGGGATATGTTTGTTTATGATGGAGTTGATTCAAACTTGTGCGATAGAATATGATCTCTTGCCGCATAAGCTTTGCGTTTGACCTCTTCTAGGTTCACACCAACAAGCTTTCCGCTTCGTTTCACTGCTTTTCCAGCCACATAGACAGAATCAACATTTGAAGGATGTGCCGTTTGGACAACCGCTCCAGCCGGATCTGTCATCGGCAGAAGATTCATGCTTGTCCGGTCGATCAGGATGAAATCAGCTTCTTTTCCAGGTGTGAGTGAGCCAATTTTATGATCAAGCTGTAATGCACGAGCCCCATTGATCGTTGCAGCTTCAAGCATTTGATGAGCAGAAATCCCAAGTTCAGGTCCTGGCATGATTCCCTCCATCAGCAATGATTGATTTTGAAGCGCGCGCTCTGCCTGAAGTCCGAATTTCATTTGAGCAAACAAATCTCCGCCTGTCGCTGTTACCACATCTACACCGAGCGTTGGAAGAACACCTTGTTCAATCGCAAGTCCTGTTACAGGATAACCGTGACCCATCATCATCTCAATTTCAGGTGTAATAGATATGGAGCTTCCGCTGTCTGCCAGCATCTTCATTTGATCCGCATCGATTGCATTGATATGCACCATGTTGAGGTCAGGTCCGAGTAACCCTGCTTTGTGAAGCCGCTCAATCGAACGATCCTCCGCTCCCCAATTCCCAAAGCCAATGTGCATACTGCATAAAGCATCTAGAGACCGGGCTGTTTCAATTTCAAATACTGAAGTCTCCCATGAAGAAAACTCTGGTCCACGAATCGCAAGCCCCATCGTCAAGAGCTGATCTGATGATTGAAAATGCGCTTTTTTCACGCGTGCTGCGTCCTCCATATTGGTGAGCGTGCTCTCCCTATCCCAATACTCAGCATCTCCAGAAGAGCCAAAAGCAAAAACAGCTCGAATGCCCGCATCTTTTAATCCTCCGATGAGCTCTTCTGTATGATCCATTGAATTGATCATCGTCCAGTCTAAACATGTGGTCACTCCTGCATCTAATGCCTCTAATGCCCCTAAATAATTTGCGATTCGATCATCGGATGGGCGTCTCATCGCACCATAGTTACCATAATAGATTTTGCTCAAATATGTCTGCAAAGACCAATCTGTGCCTATGCCTCTGATGACAGACTGCCACACATGACGATGTGTATCCACAAGCCCTGGCATGATCACCATATCGGACGCATCGACAATGTCAGCATCATTTGCTTCAATGAAAGGTCCGACCTCTAAAATGTGTGTCCCTTCAATTAATAAATCTCCCTTTTCTAAAAAACCTAAAGTTGGATCAAGTGTTAAAATCGCTGCATCTTTAAACAATGTTTTCTTCATCCATATCCCCCTTTTTATATGATGAGGAAGAGTTCCCCCACCCTCACTGTCATTTTAAAACATGAAAGGATCGAATTAGAAGAAAAGTGACTTCACCAACTGTTTTATGAGCTGATTTTTTTGAAATAGTTGTAGATACGTTTTAATTTGGCCTCATGTTTCCCTTTTGGGCTTTCCATCATGCCGAACTCAAAAAACTTCACAGGTTTGATTCCGACATATTGTAAGAGGGCTCTTTTCATTAACATCTTGTGTGCATTTTGCAAAAAGAATAAAGGGTAATTGGTTGGCCCTTGCATTGTCGATACACAAACAGCACTTTTTCCTTTTAACAGTCCTTCTGGAAGCAGCCCGCCTGTTTGACGGTAAGCAAAATTCGCAGCAAACATGCGGTCAATAAAGCCAATCAGCATGGCTGGCGGCCGCCCCCACCAAATGGGATAAACGAACACGATTTTATCTGCCCATTTGATCTTTTCCTGATACACCCGAATGTCAGGGTCCTTATGCATATCACGCCTTTTTTTCTCTTCATTAAAAATCAGCACAGGATCAAATTCTTCTTTGTATAAATCGATGATTTTCACTTCATGAACCAGTGGATTTTCTTCACTGCCTTTCATAATTTCTTTTAAAAAAGCACCATTTAAACTATTGTGATGAGGGTGAGTATAAATAATGAGTAGATTCATGTGTTGTCTCCTTTTGTTATCATTTGATAACTAAATGATATACCCCTCTTAATTAGTTGTCAAATGATAATTGTTTTTTGATAATAATTTTGGTATGTTACATAGGAGGTGATAAACATGAAGCATCCCCATTTCTTCAAGGAATTCGTAGCATTTGCTTCTACTTTTTCAGAGCTAAAACATGCCCTGATGAGCAAAGTCAAACCGGCTGACCTAACGACCTTACAATACTTAATTCTAGAGCAGCTAGCTGTCAGCGAACCGCTTACGCCTAGTGAAATTGCCGACTGTCAGCACATGTCTCTTCCAAATGTCAGCAGAGAACTAAAAAAACTGCACGAGAAACAATTCATTGCTAGAGAAGAAGACCGTGATGACAAACGAAAACATGTCATTAAGCTGTCTGACAAAGGCCGTGCTTGTATGAACGAAGTCTTCCAGCATATCGAAGGGATGCTATTAGACAGCCTATCTTCCTCGGATATAGAACAAATGGATGATATCGTACAAGCTCTCCGCCTATTAAATCAAACGATTTTCAAAAAAGGACCTAAAAAAGCATGAGCGTATCGCTCATGCAAAGGATTTTTTATTTTATTAATCAAGAGATGCTAAAAAATATGTAATGAGACCGACAATGGGAATGATCGGGATCATGAATTTCAATGTGGTACTGGTATTCTTATATAAATTCCATAGCAACACTGGTATACCAAATGTCAACGTATCAAAAACAGCAAGAACTATTCCCTTGCGCTGTTCTTTATGAGCCATTCTAAAAACCCCCATTTACCAAACTTTTTTCACACAATAACCGGCTAATCCTGCAGATATTCCTCCATTAATCACTGCGCATGCTATACAGCTAGCAGGTCCCGTTAAACAAATATAATAACACGCTCCTAAAACCATTGAACGTAGCGGAAGAGATTCATTCGGGCCGCTTTGCTTTTTTAAGCAGTTCCAAAACTTGTTCCAACTAAAACTCGTTTGAATTTCTGAATCATCTGCCTGGAAAATTTTTTTATTTAATTCCATCATATCTTGCTTTGCACCATTTTCACCATAGGTAAAAGATCCTTTTAAAAACTCCCCTTTTTGGTTGATATGGAACTTATTTTTCAATTTTCCATTTTGGAAGAAATATGAGTGCAAATTTCCTTTCTCATCGTATTCTGCAAGTTGAATATAGTAAGCTTTTATTTGGCTCAATGAAACTGAAATGAAGGAAACATTGTCTAACAGCTGATTATCTGACTTCTTCTTTTTAAGATAAAAGTAAACAACATCCGTTTCAGCAGCGTTCAGATGAACCGCTGCACTTTCTCCATTTAATAGATAACCTTTCTTTTGGGCTAATTCTTTTGCCTTTAAAAATTGAGAGCTTTTTTTTGCCTTTTTTATGAGTTTTTCTTCTGTTTTAACATTTTGTATCTTTTTAAAAGGCTCCTCCTCCTTTATGGTAATAGCTTTTCCTACAGGAAATTGTCCGAATAAAAGTGCTATAAACAATAGCACACAAAACATTTTTCTTAACTTCATCATATATCCTCCTTTAGCAAATTTCATAAAATTATAACCTCTAAAGGAAAATAATGTAATAGACCTTTTTGCCAATAAAACCCACTAGTGGTAATGTATCATATATCCTATTTCTTATCATTTCCTATAGGCAATTGAATGTGATCTTCCTCTTGCGATGATAGTGACACTGGCTGAGGAGCCTTTCCAATACACAAAAAAAGCGCCGGACCTTACCTTCCAAGCGCTTCTTTGCTTTATCCTCTATGTATTTTATAAAATCAATTGATACGCAATGTATAACGCGACAAGCCAGATCATGACCGCTGAAGCTTTATTGATACGGTTCATCCACTTGCCGTTTGTATCTAACTTCCCTAGCATCTTCCCTAAAAAAGCGAGCCCAATAAACCATAACCAGGACACGATGATACAGGCGAGTGTAAATGCCAGTTTTTCTGCCCCGCTATATTGAAGCGAATTTGTTCCAATCACACCAATTGTATCAAGAATGGCGTGGGGATTTAAAAGTGAAACTGAACAGGCAAAGACAATTTGCTTTCTCGCAGGCATAAATTCCTGCTTCTCTTTAGCATCTGTTGATGAGCTTGTGTTCCACACGGACCATCCCATATAAACTAAAAAACAAAATCCAATGATATAAAGACCGATTTGCAGTACAGGAATGGTGAACACCACAACAGAAACCCCAATGACAGCTAATGCAATTAATAGTGTGTCACAAAGAGCAGCAGTGATAACGACAGGTAAGGCCTGATATAATCGCGGCTGAAGCGCTCCTTGCTGAAACACAAATACATTTTGTGCGCCCAATGGTAAAATGAGACCAAAGGCAAGCACAATTCCATGAATGATGGCAATGAACATCTTCTAACATTCTCCTTTTCCAGCAATTCTTACACATTTTATCATAGAACATCATGACCGCTTCCAGCGGATTTGATTTTCCGTAAAAAAAAGCGCTGGATGCTTCCATCCAAACGCTTTTCGTTTATTCATCATGATCCTTTTCGTGCAAGCTCTCTTTCTCTCAGCTCGACACGGCGGATTTTCGCTGACGGTGTTTTTGGCAGTTCGTCAATGAATTCAATTTCTCTTGGGTATTTGTAAGGTGCTGTTGTGTTTTTCACATGTGTCTGCAGCTCTTTGATCAGCTCATCACTTTGTGCTGATCCATCACGCAGGACGACATATGCCTTCACAATTGATCCTCTGATTTCATCTGGACTAGCCACAACCGCACATTCTTTGACTGCTGGGTGTTTGATCAGTGCATCTTCTACTTCAAACGGCCCAATGGTATAGCCTGAGCTGACGATGATATCATCTCTGCGGCTTTCAAACCAGAAGTACCCATCTTCGTCTTTTTTCGCGCGGTCACCGGTAATAAAGTAATTTCCGCGGCGCTGCGCTTTTGTACGCTCTTCATCTTTGTAGTATTCCTTAAATAACGCCGGCGTTTCGAGATGGACCGCAATGTCACCAACTTCTCCAGGAGCGCATACGCTACCGTCCTCATCAATGATCTCGACTTCGTTGCCAGGTGTTGGTTTTCCCATACTGCCTGGCTTGATGTCCATTCCTTTTAGCACCCCTACGAGCAGTGTGCTTTCTGTTTGGCCATAGCCATCTCGTACTTCTATATCAAAATGCTTTTTGAATGTATCAATGACTTCACGGTTCAACGGCTCTCCCGCAGAAACGGCACTATGCAGCTTTGGCAGCTCGTACTGACTCAAGTCATCTACTTTCGCCATAAAACGATATTCTGTCGGCGTACAGCATAGGACATTGATTTCATTTTTTTGAAGCAGCTCTAAGTACGTATTTGGATTGAATTTCCCTCCGTATACAAAGCCTTCTGCGCCACTTCCTAACACAGATAAGAGAGGGCTCCACACCCATTTTTGCCAGCCTGGCCCTGCTGTCGCCCATACTTTATCTCCCTCATTAATAGAGAGCCATGCTTTGGCAGCTGTGCGTAAATGTGCATACGCCCATCCGTGTGTATGAACAACCCCTTTTGGATGACCTGTCGTACCAGATGTATAGGATAAGAACGCCATGTCTGTACGTGTTGTTGGAGCCATTTGCAGCTCACTTGATTGTTGATCCTTTTGCGCTAGAATATTTGTCCAGCCATGATCGTTTTCACCGATTGAGAATGTTTTAAAATCGTTTGGCTGATTGGTTCCGTCGAACGATTGAATGAATGAAGAGTAAACAATCGCTCCCTTTGCTTCTGCATGTTCAATTCGGTAATCTAAATCTTTTGCACGCAGCATTTCTGAACAAGGAATGACGACCATTCCTGTTTTCAAAATTGCTAAATAAATGCTGTATGCCTCTAGCATGCGCGGCACCATCACAATGATTTTATCGCCTTTTTTAAAGCCTGCATTTAATAATACATGACCAATTTTATTTGCTTCTTCCACTAAAGCTGCATACGTCACATGCGCTTCGTGGCCATTTCCATCCTGCCAGTGCAGGGCTATTTTCTCCTTGTCATGACTGAACGCTTCAATCTCACTGACTAAGTTATATTGTTCTGGTGCAATTAAGTCTTCTCTTTTCATGGTACAGCTCCTTTTAGCCTCTTTCTATGAAACGAAACATGTTTCAATTTACCTATTCTAACACTCATAACTGAAAAATGCTTGAATTAGGACCTACTCCTAGTATTATGCCATAATTTTTTTCATTCGTCTTCTTTTTTAGAAATATTCAAACTATTTTTATGTACAAAAAGAAAAGAGCGGGAATGATCCCGCTCCTAAGCCATAACTTTTTAATTGTGTGTCTTAGAAAGATCCGCCACCCATATGTTGTTGAGCGTAAGATACAAGACGCTTAGTGATTTCTCCACCAACTGATCCGTTAGCGCGAGATGTTGTTTCTGCACCAAGGTTTACACCGAATTCAGAAGCGATTTCGTACTTCATTTGGTCGATTGCTTGTGCAGCGCCTGGTACTAGTAATTGGTTAGAACTGCTTTGTCTGTTTTGTTGAGCCATGTGTTCTCACCTCCTTGTGAATATAGAATGTGTAGAAACACATGACTTCATGCGATTGATTTTATGGTAATTATTATGAAATTTTTATTTTAGAATAAATCAGCGAATTCGTCTGCCGCTTTCTTCTCATTTGTGACGATGATCGTTTCCATTTGATCCACTGCCTCGTCGAGCATCGGCTCGAAATCAGCAAAGCTTTCGTAGCGTTCTACTTTCTCAAGCTTTGGTTTTGTTTTAGGAGATGGCGGCGTAAAGATCGTGCAGCAATCCTCGAAAGGCTGAATACTTGTCTCGTAAGTGCCAATTCGTCTCGCTTCATCAATAATGTCATTTTTATCAACAGCAATGAGCGGTCGAATGATTGGTGTATTGGTCACATGGTTAATCGCATACATGCTTTCCAGTGTCTGACTTGCGACTTGTCCAAGGCTTTCACCCGTAATAATCGCAAGAGCATCACGCTTCGCTCTTATTTTATCAGCTATTTTCAGCATCATTCTTCTTGTTGATGTCATCGTATAGTTTTCAGGTACTTGTTTGTGAATCAGCTCTTGAATTTTTGTAAAAGGAACGATGTGAAGCTTCACTTCGCCTCCATATGCTGCTAAGCATTCTGTAAGATCAATGACCTTTTGCTTGGCACGTTCACTTGTATATGGGGGGCTAAAGAAATGTACAGCCTCAATTTGAATCCCGCGTTTCATCGCTTGATAGCCGGCAACTGGGCTGTCAAAGCCGCCTGAAAGCATGAGCATCGCTCTTCCGCTTGAACCAACCGGCAGGCCGCCAGCACCCTTGACATCTTTAAATGTAATATACGTCGCATGTTCTCTTATTTCAATGCGCAAATGTACATCCGGCTGTTTGACATTGACCGTTAAGTTTTCCGTATTCTTCAGCACATGTCCGCCAATTTCGCGGTTCATTTCATTTGAATCAAGTTCAAATTGTTTATAAGAGCGTTTCGTTGAGACCTTAAATGTATTTCCTTGTTCATATACTTCCTGTACCGCTGTGAGTGACGCTTCTTTGATGGCATCGAGATTTGTCTCACATTTCACCGCAAGACTAAAGCTTTGAATGCCAAATACACTTTTGAGCTGTTCTGAAATCGGTTCAGGATCTTCTCCGTTCAGCATGATCGTGATGCGGTCTCTGTCAGATGCATACTTTAATGCTTCAAAGTCTTTCAATACAAACCGGATATGCTGCCTTAGTTTTTCAATAAATTTCTTTCTATTCTTCCCTTTTGTTGAAATCTCACCAAAACGGACTAAAATATGATCATATTTCATGCTGTTATCTCATTCCTTTTAGTTTTTTTACACTTTGTGCGATCGATGTGATGATTTGCGGCGCTAGCTCTGGTCCTTGTCCAAATGTCAAACTGATTCTCATACTGCTTTTGGCCACTTCTTCTGCTTTCCCCATCGCTAGCAGCACACGGCTTGGCTCTTTTTTCTTGGCTGAGCAGGCAGAGGTTGTCGAGACATACATGCCTTCTTTTTCAAGCATATGGAGAAGAACCTCGATTTGAATACCTGGCACTGAAAAATTCACAATGTGCGGCGCACTTTGCGTCAGCGGTGTGTTGATGACAATACCTTCTATTTCTCCAAGCTGTTTTTGCAGCTGCGTTTTTAAGTTAAGCATTTCATCATGATAATTTTTCAGCCGTTCGAATGATTGTTTCATGGCTTTTGCTAAGCTGACAGCACCAGCAGGGTTTTCAGTACCTGACCGTAGTCCTAATTCCTGCTCCCCTCCTGTGATGAAAGGGGCAAGCACAACATCTTTTTTTAAAAAGAGCGCTCCTGTCCCTTTTAAGCCATGAATTTTGTGGCCAGATATCGTCAAAAGATCCACATCCAGCTGTTTATTAAGTGCTACTCTGCACATTCCCTGGACCCCGTCGACATGAAAAAGGGCATTTTCGGCATGCTCACGAATGATGCCAGCAGCTTCTTCAATCGGCTGGATGGCACCCGTTTCGTTATTGACATGCATCATGCTGACCAGTACTGTATCAGGGCGTAGCACTTCTTTTAAATGATTCATATCAGCATGGCCATGCTCATTTACTTGAATATAGGAGATATCAAAACCAAATAAAGCCTTCAGCTGTTCAAACGATTCGATGACAGAGGGGTGTTCAATTGCTGTTGTCACAATATGTTTCCCCCGGTTCATTTTGGCTAGAGCTGCTCCTTTAATGGCAATGTTATTTGCTTCTGTTGCGCCAGAATTGAAAATAATCTCATATTGTTTCAATCCTGTATAGTGAAGCATTTGTTTTCTCGTTTCACTTAGCAGCCGGCTGGCATCAATTCCGAGCTGATGAAGCGAAGACGGATTACCAAAAAAACGCTCACTCACTTGCTGATATACTTGTAAAACCTCTGGATAAGGCTTGGTTGTTGCACTATTATCAAGATAGATCATATTGTAACTCCTTACAAAAAGCTTAAAAAATAAATGCATTTATATGTTACCATAATGAAGTCAGACAGAGAATTTTCTGAAAATGGCAGTTGACAACTTTTCATTTTCACTATATCATCCATAGTGCAATTGTCACACGATCATCAAAATTGTCAGAATATTTTAATTTGACACACTACACTGATTAAGGAGGAACTATTTTGAAAAATAGTTTAAGTATAAAAGAGACGCTAGCCATTGGTCTAATGCTTTTTGCATTATTCTTTGGCGCAGGAAATATGATTTTCCCACCTGTTCTTGGACAATATGCGGGTGAGAATGTATGGCTTGCCATCGGTGGATTTTTACTCACAGGAGTAGGTCTTCCGCTTCTAGGGGTGATTGCAGTCGCCCTTACAGGTACCGGTGCAAAAGGCCTTGCGGATAAAGCGCACCCAAAATTCGGGACCATCTTCACCGTTATTCTGTATTTATCCATCGGACCATTTTTCGCTATTCCGCGAACTGGTACGGTTTCATACGAGATAGGATTAGCTCCATTTCTGTCAGGGGCACAGTCCACTTCATGGGTACCACTATTCATCTTTACCGTTGTGTTTTTCACTATTTCATACTTGCTTGCTTTAAATCCTTCAAAGCTGGTTGATCGAATTGGTAAAATTTTGACACCGATCTTATTAACTGTTATTGCCATTATTGTCATTAAAGCCATTGCTACGCCAATGGGAATGATCGGTGCTCCTGATGCAACATATGAAGCAAACCCGCTCTTCACTGGATTTTTAGAAGGCTATAAAACAATGGATGCTCTTGCTTCTATCGTATTTGGGATCGTCGTGGTGACGGCTGTTAAGGAAAGAGGCATCACGGAGCGTAAATCTCTTGCAGCGGCTTGTATTAAAGCAGGACTCGTGGCAGCTGTTGGGCTGGCATTGGTGTACATTTCACTTGCTTATGTGGGTGCTTCAAGTCCCGATGCGACGGGAATGGTTGGAGCAAATGACGGCGGCAAACTGCTTTCACTTTCTGCCAACTTTTTATTCGGTTCTGCTGGAAACATTGTACTTGGCGCAGCCATTTTATTCGCTTGTTTAACGACTAGTGTTGGACTTATTTCATCCTGTGGGGAATATTTTTCAAAGCTCATCCCTAGCCTTTCTTATCGCACAGTCGTTCTAATTGTTTCTTTATTTAGTACACTGGTTGCAAACCTTGGTTTGGCACAAATTATCTCTCTATCTGTTCCAGTTCTTGTGACAATCTATCCACTGGCAATTGTCATTATTTTATTGTCATTCCTTGATCGCTGGATTAACGGAAGAAGACTCATTTATATCGTATCTCTTATCTTTACTGGTTTCTTTGCCATCATTGATGGATTATTAGCTGCCAAAGTGAACCTCGGTGACTTGCCTGACATCTTAGATTCAATCGTACCGTTTTACGATTTAGGCATTGGCTGGATCTTACCAGCTATTATCGGTGCTGTGGTTGGTTTACTTATTTCGATGTTTACCAGCCCGCCCAAACAGCTCGCCTCATAGTCATAAACCGAAACATCCCCTTCTTCATTGGAAGGGGATGTTTTTTATTGTTCTCCATATACTAAAATAGAAAAATTCATGACTTTTGTACGAAAACACATGTTGACATCAGGCGTACATCCTTTATAATTAGTGAATGTTAATGATGAACGGTTACTTAGCAACTAATTAACAGAATATTTCAACATAATAATGGAGGCTTTAAATGCAATGAAGGCAACTTTGTCGACGAAAGATACAGTTATTATCGGTTTTATGTTATTTGCTCTATTCTTCGGCGCCGGAAATATGATTTATCCACCAGAGCTTGGGCAATATGCTGGGCAAAATGTGTGGAAAGCAATGGGCGGATTTTTATTAACAGGTGTCGGTTTACCTCTTCTAGGGATTATTGCGATCGCTTTAACAGGTCGAGATGCGAAAGGATTAGCTGATAAAGCTCACCCAGCTTTTGGAACAGCGTTTACCGTCATTTTATATTTATCTATTGGGCCGCTTTTCGCTATTCCTCGTACAGGAACGGTTTCATATGAAATTGGTGCATTACCCTTTTTAGCAGGTGTACCAGCTTGGCTCTCACTTCTTTTATTCACACTTGTCTTTTTTGGTATTACATATTATCTTGCTCTAAATCCAACGAAGATTGTGGATCGTGTAGGGAAAGTGTTAACACCAATTAAATTTACGATTATTTTTATTATTATTGTCAAAGCCATTTTAACGCCGATGGGCGCCGTTGGCACACCTGATGTATCCTATAGCAGCGGATCATTTTTCAAAGGATTTCTAGAGGGCTATAAAACAATGGATGCTCTTGCTTCTATTGTGTTTGGGGTTGTTGTCATCAACGCCATTAAAGGACGCGGTGTGACAAGTAAAAAGGCACTGACTTCTGCTTGTATCAAAGCGGGTCTGATTGCAGCTTGCGGATTAACATTTGTTTATCTATCTCTTGCTTATTTAGGCGCTTCAAGTACACACGCCATTGGTTTTGTTGGAGATGGCAGTAAAATCTTGGCTCAGTCTTCTCAATTCCTATTTGGCAGTTTAGGAAATATTGTGTTGGGTGCCGCGATTACGGTTGCTTGTTTAACAACAAGTATCGGTCTCGTTACATCATGCGGAGAGTATTTCTCAAATTTATTACCTAAACTTTCTTATAAAATGGTCGTAACACTAGTGACATTATTTAGTTTTATCATTTCAAATTTTGGACTTGCTCACATTATCGCTTTCTCTGTACCGGTTTTAACTGCGATTTATCCGCTAGCGATTGTCATCATTGTGTTATCGCTGGCAGATAAATGGCTTGGTCAAAGAAGACCTGTTTATGTCCTTACTTTGATTTTAACTGGCTGCGTCAGTTTGTTTGACGGCTTAGTAGCAGCGAAACTCCCGATTGGACCAGTGGAGGATCTCTTTCAAACGATATTACCTTTATATGACCTTGGTATTGGCTGGGTTGTTCCTGCTATTTTCGGAGTGGTCATTGGGTTCGTTCTTTCTCTTTTCACTTCTTCTGCTTCCCAAAAGCGGGAGAAACAAGCATCTTAACAGAAAAAAGCTGAAGTCCTGTAAATGGACTTCAGCTTTTTTTTATTGGTGCTGATACTCTTTTTCTTGCTGAGCTAACAGCTTCTGAACGGCTCCGGGTGATGCTTTTTCAACAGCCGCTGCTGCTACATCAAATGATCCGTTGTAATCGTAGGCATAGAATCTTCGTTCTGCCTCTTTTAGTTGTTCTGAAAGAATATGGTTTTGGCTTCTAAAACGATTGCCGTATTGAATGATTCGTTCAATTTGGTCCACTTTACTGAGCATTTCTTCTGTCTCATCCGCAACATTTCTGACTGTGTCAGAGGCTTCTTTTAATTGTTGATTCACTGCCGGCATGTTGAGCGGCAGGTTTTCCAGCTGCTCATGCACTTGCTGGATCATCTCCTGCGCTTTTTCAGCCCGCTCTTTCATCTCAGCAGGTACACCTGGGATATTGCTTTTATGCAGCTGGCGGACTGTATCTGTCAGCATGGTTTTGAGCTCAGCCAGTGTTTCTCTCGCTTGTAATTCTTCTTTTCTTAATGATTGTAGATGACCTTTAAATGTGTCATGCAATGCTTTTGCATCATCGATAAAGGTCTCCAGCTGATTGATTTCATCCATTAATAATGAATATGCCACGTGGTCACGATCAAGCTTCTCGCGGATTTGTTTCATCAGCTTTTCAATTTCTTCTAAACGTTTTTCGAATGCTTTCTGTTGATCGAGCTCTCCTGCTGTCAGCTTGTAGCTTTCTTTCACAAGAGCCGTTTCTGCCTTTGTTTGTGTGTGATCTTGTTCAAGCTTCTCGAATGCTTCTGTGAGCTCAGGCATTTTGCTTTTGATTTCCTGACCTGCTTCTACTTCCGCCTCCAGCTGATCATACAGCGTCTCAATCGCATCATTGATCATTTGCAGAATGCTTGATGCCTCTTCTAAATTGAGTTCATCAATGAGCAATTTTTCCGCTCTCGCAAGCTGTTTGTTTAAAGTCTCCAGCTCTTTCGTGATCTGGATGTGCTCCAGCTTGTAGCCTTTTTCTGTCATTTCTTGATATCCGTCTTTCAGCTTCGTCAGCTGACCTGGTACGGTTTGTTTGCAGTCTGCAATAAGCTTTGGTACATCATTGATATATAGTTGAAGCTGGTCGAGTCTGCGGTCTTGCTCAAGCAAAATCTTTCTTGCCTTCATGTAGTTTCCGTTTTCTGTTTCTTCCTCGTACTGCTTGATCCCTTCCCAGGCCTCATCTAAGTCCTGCTCCATTTTGTCATAAAGGGTGCCATATAAATGGCTGTACGCAAGCAGATTTTTTCGAACTGTTTGATATTGCTCTTTGACCTTTTCAATGTCCTTGCGATTTTGCTCCTCGCTTGTGACAAGGTCTGCAATTTCTTTTAAAATGTCTTCAATGTTCGAATCAGCAGCACTCAGCAAGTCCTCAATGTGCGTAAGAACCTGCTTGGCTTTGGAGAATCGATATTTATCAGAATACTCTTCTGCATCATATAATAGCTCCTCTACCTTTGGAAGATGGGCTGTGACGATATCGTCCCACTCTGCACGCCATCTTTCAAAAAATTGCTCTGTTTCTCCGGTCATTTTTAAATGTTTGATTTTTGAAATTTCTTCTACAATTGATCTGTTTAAAATTTCAATTTTCCATGCTTCCAATCGGTCAATCTCTTTATATATATTTTTTCGCAGGAAATAACCGACTGAAAACAAAGCAAGCAAAATGACAATTAAACCGATGATAAACTCCATAATGAGCCCCCTTGTTGTGATCTAAGTGATGTCAGGGTAAAAGTGTCCCGAGTAGACCTGAGAACCCTTTCGTGTCCGCTTTGCATTTGTCTTTTTATAAACAGGATCGTATGTTTTCCAATACCATCCATTCACGGTTTTATGTATGTTTTTCAAGAAAGTATTTGAGCGCTTTCTATCATTTGATCACACGTATCCATGTGACCTGCTTTTATGTATGCGGAAGCTGTCGTTTTCATTGTTATTATGATACCATGTAACCAGCATTTTTGGTCATGATTTTTCATTATTTTCGCTGATAAACATCACGTTTTTCAAAATATCGACAAGAGGTGACGACATGCTGAAGCAGGATGCACATCTACATACACCGTTTTGCCCGCACGGCTCGCTTGATTCATTTCATTCTTATATTGAAAAAGCCATCAAAAAGGGATTTGATTCCATAACCTTTACCGAGCATGCCCCTCTGCCTCCATCGTTTCGAGATCCAACACCAGAGCAGGATAGTGCCATGAAGCTCCAAGAACTTGACTCGTATATAACGAAATTGGATCAGCTGAAACAGGAATACAAAGGCCAATTAATAGTAAAAACTGGGCTTGAGGTTGACTATATCAAAGAGTATGAAGAGGAAACAAGTGCCTTTTTAGACTGCTATGGTCCAGAACTAGACGATAGCATTTTATCTGTTCACTTTCTTCCTGCTGGCGATGATTATATTTGCCTTGATTTTGACGAGCATGCCTTCAAGCAGCTAATAAGCGCCTATGGCAGCATCGAACAGGTCTATCAAAGCTACTATGACCAAATTCATTCTTCTATTCTATCATCTTTAGGTCGCTATAAGCCAAAGAGAATCGGTCATATCACCCTTGTGCAGAAATTCAAACAGCTTTTCCCATTTGAGATGCCGCCTGAACTTTGTCAAAAGGTCACCCTTTGTCTTGAAGAAACGGCAAAAAAAGGCATGTCCTTAGATTTTAATACATCAGGTCTTCGTAAAACATATGCCAGAAGTATCTATTTAGATCAATGGATGATTGATCTTGCAAAACAGAAAAAAATTCCGCTCATATTCGGGTCTGATGCCCATCAAGCGGAAGATCTCGGATATGCTTATGATCAATTCGAAGACATCATGAGTTTTAAGTGAGAATCTAATGCCGGCTTTTTTGGTTCTAGTAAATGATGAAGCGAGCGGCTTAGTTCCTTAAAATACATTTGATAGAAATATGGCTCATTTGGATTCAAATAAAGCACCTCCGTTAAATATTGCGGCTGTAAATAGGGCATCATGAGTAGTGATTTCAGTTGAATCATAAACGATGAGAGTGAGAGCTGCTCACAAATCACATGGGTGCTTTTTCCTTTTTCAATAATGAGCTGAAACAAATATTTTTCTTTTGTTAAATAGGTCGACATTATTTCTCTAATGAGCGTCGAATCAATCGTCACCTCTCGATAAACGAAACGGGTTAATTGACGGTGCTTGTGCTGATAAGATAAAATATCAAAAACCACATGAAGTAAACATTCTTTTGCGTGACGAGTTTCCATGTGATGGATATGTGATTCAATCATGTGAATATAGCCTTCATAAAAATCGGATACAAGCTGCTCAAGCAGCCCTCCTTTTCCTTGAAAGTAATAAGATATGTGGGCAACGTTGACGTTTGCTTCCTTCGCAATCTCACGGACAGAGGTTCCAGAAAATCCTTTTTGGTTAAAAAGTCTGATGGAAGCTTCAATAATACGGTCTTTTGTTTGCACGGTTGTTGATGTTTTCATCCGCTCACCCCTCTTCATGTGTACATACTTCAAGATAAAGGCGGAAGTTCCTTTTACAATTGCTCGACAAATCCCACATGTGAGACGCAAGTTATGTATTTTTGAGATAGAAAGTAGGAGATTTTCATGTTTCATGTCGAAAAACAGTCTGGCGATCCATCAAAAGACTATCAATTGCTTGTTAAACAGGTAGAAGCCATTACAGATGGTGAGCCTGATCTGATTGCCAATTTGGCAAATGCTGCGGCGCTATTGTATCATTCACTCCCAGAGGTCAATTGGGCTGGATTTTATTTGGCTAAAGGGGGCGAGCTTGTGCTCGGACCGTTTAACGGACTGCCTGCATGTGTGCGCATCCCGTCTGGAAAAGGCGTTTGCGGTACTGCGTTTGCAACAGGTGAAGTCCAGCGTATCGCTGATGTGCATGCATTCCCTGGACATATCGCATGTGATGCAGCATCGCAATCTGAAATTGTCGTTCCGCTCAAGGTAAATGGACAGATCATTGGGGTACTCGACATTGACAGCCCCGTGAAAGACCGTTTCAGTGAAATAGATGAAACCTACTTAATTCAATTTACCGAGGTGCTCCAAAAGGCGTTATCCATCTCTACAGATGCGTAATCTTGCAAAAAAGCAGGCACATTGTCTGCTTTTTTATTTTTCTTCGCATAACGTGAAGCGTCACGTCTGCCTCTAAATAGGTTGACTTCTCCTATCCAGCGTCATATAATAGAATTTGTGTGAAATATGGCAGCCTTTTTGTTCGGCTTTTTTGTATCATTTTGTTCCTTCTATTTGAAGGTGCATCTTGTAACTCCCTGCTGCTGGAGCGAGGATGCATGAAAACATAATGACGGAAAAGACAAAGAACAGACGGTTTTTATTTTTCACAAATAAAAACAAATAAGGAGGAGTCACATTATGGCTCGCTATACAGGTCCAAGTTGGAAGATTTCCCGCCGTTTAGGCATTTCATTAAGCGGAACAGGTAAGGAACTTGAAAAACGCCCTTACGCTCCAGGCCCACATGGTCCAGGACAACGCAAAAAACTATCTGAATACGGTTTACAATTACAAGAGAAGCAAAAGCTTCGTCACATGTACGGTGTCAACGAACGTCAATTCCGTACACTATTTGACAAAGCTGCTAAACTTCCTGGTAAACAAGGTGAAAACTTCATGATTCTTCTTGAAACTCGCCTTGACAACCTAGTATACCGTCTTGGCCTTGCTCGTACTCGCCGCCAAGCTCGTCAGCTAGTCAACCATGGTCACATCCTTGTTGATGGAAGCCGTGTAGACATCCCATCTTTCTCTGTGAAACCAGGTCAAACGATTGCTCTTCGTGAGAAATCTCAAAACCTTGCAGTTGTGAAAGAATCAGTTGAAGTAAACAACTTCGTTCCTGAATATCTTTCTTTCGATGCTGAAAAGCTTGAAGGAACTTTCACTCGTCTTCCAGAGCGTTCTGAATTAGCGCCTGAAATCAGCGAACAACTAATCGTTGAGTTCTACTCTCGTTAATTTCATTACTCTCTTAAAGAGAGATCAAACAAACCCTAGAGACCTTGATTGTTCAAGGTGGTCTAGGGTTTTTTGTTTGTATTCTCGTATGAACAAATGAATTTAAAACATATAATGGGAAACAGACTATGCACAAGACGAGCACCGGGCAAGACTTCCAAGAAACGGCTGAAAAAAGATATTCAAATGAAAAGGTCCTTTTGATTGCTTCTAAAAGCACCTCTAAACATTTAAGTTAGTCTAATTTTTTAATAATAATAGAAGCGTTCACATTTGTTTGGGTCCCTCCTGCTAGAGTTTGAAGAGTAACTGCTGCTGCAGAAGTATGGTTTACAAGAGTAAGCGTGTCACCCGCTGCTAGAGCGAGGATGGCCTGACCGTTATTCTGTTGAGTGCCAGCTCCTGAACCATAAACTGTGTTCGTCACAGGAGCTCCATTTACAAATAGAGTGAATTGATTTGGCTCTACGCCAGAAACTGAAAAAGTAACCTCATAGTTTCCTGGATTGGTCACTATAATTTGAGAAGTTCCAGGGGCATGTGTAATACCAGGAGTAGTAATTCCAGTTGAGTCAAAAATCACCGGGGCTTCTAAAGCTACTGTTTGAGCACTTAGATTGTATACATATGCAAATTCAGCTAGCCCTGCACCTGTGACTCCCGTGGCTCCTGTTGGACCGGTCGCTCCGGTATCTCCTGCGGCACCTGTGACCCCCGTTGGACCGGTTGCTCCGGTATCTCCTGCGGCACCTGTGACCCCCGTTGGACCGGTCGCTCCGGTATCTCCCGTGGCTCCTGTTACTCCCGTTGGACCGGTCGCTCCGGTATCTCCTGCGGCACCGGTTACTCCCGTCGGACCGGTCGCTCCGGTATCTCCTGCGGCACCTGTGACCCCCGTTGGACCGGTTGCTCCGGTATCTCCCGTGGCTCCTGTTACTCCCGTTGGACCGGTCGCTCCGGTATCTCCTGCGGCACCTGTGACCCCCGTTGGACCGGTTGCTCCGGTATCTCCTGCGGCACCTGTTACTCCCGTCGGACCGGTCGCTCCGGTATCTCCTGCGGCTCCTGTTACTCCCGTTGGACCGGTCGCTCCGGTATCTCCTGCGGCACCTGTGACCCCCGTTGGACCGGTCGCTCCGGTATCTCCTGCGGCACCTGTTACTCCCGTTGGACCGGTCGCTCCGGTATCTCCCGTGGCTCCTGTTACTCCCGTTGGACCGGTCGCTCCGGTATCTCCTGCGGCTCCTGTTACTCCCGTTGGACCGGTTGCTCCGGTATCTCCTGCGGCACCTGTGACCCCCGTTGGACCGGTTGCTCCTGCGGCTCCCGCTGGACCAGTCGCTCCGATATCTCCTGCGGCACCTGTTACTCCCGTTGGACCAGTCGCTCCGGTATCTCCCGTGGCTCCTGTTACTCCCGTTGGACCAGTCGCTCCGATATCTCCTGCGGCACCTGTTACTCCCGTTGGACCGGTTGCTCCTGCGGCTCCCGCTGGACCGGTCGCTCCAGTATCTCCTGTTACTCCCGTTGGACCGATGGCTCCTGCAGCTCCTTGAACCCCTCGTAATCCCCGTGGCCCTCGTCGCCCTACAATTAATTTTGTATGACAAATGATGCAACAGTTTGATTTTGATAGTTTATGTTTACAATAAGGGCATTTTTTATACTTATCACAACCCATCAGTTGTTCATCTCCTTTATCATTATTCATATGTTACATCCGTAAATAGGTGCAGATAAGTAAAACGTACAAAGAATAAAAAGATAATCGTAGAATAAACATAATTTGCTAGAGTCTTCCAAAAGTCTTTTGGTTGTGAAAATTTGATTGTATTTTGCGCTAAATTTGTCTATGGTTTTTTCATGATGACTAGCCAGTCTCAAGAAGCTATTCAAAACCATATAATCTATCATGAAAAAAATCCCCTAGAATTCCAGAGGATTTTTTTGTTCCATGGTTCTCTCAAGTATTATTAAGCGTATAACGATATCTTTTATTTTACCATCCAATTACTAATCAATTGATCTGTTGTCATGACAGTAGCAAATTCATCATGCAGTGTTGCAAGTGATAGCCGATGAATCATTTCGGGATCATAATATGTACCGTTTTGATCTGTTAGTCCAAAGGCGGCAACTGCATCTGAGATAAGGTACGTATCAAAGCCTAGATTGCCGCTCATTCTTGTTGTCGTTGACACGCAGTGAGGGGTTGTCAATCCTGTGATCACGACCGTGTTAATATGGTTTGACCTTAACTGTTCCTCCAAGTTTGTGCCAATAAAGCTACTGTTGACTTTCTTTCGTATCACCGTTTCTTCCTCTAGCGGTTTGGCGATATCTTTGAAGAGATGCCCTTCATTTGCCGGATGAAATAAGGAGTCCGGCTTGTCAGATGTATGCTGAATATGAATCACTGTCCAGCCTTTCTCTCTCCAAAACGTCAATAAACGACTGATATTTTTCTCTGCATCTAGATTATTTCGTTCTCCCCATTTTTCATGCTCGAACGCCTTCTGTACATCCACAATGATCAAAGCCTTTTGATTCTTTTGCACAAACGCCCACCTCCGTAGATTCTCATTTACTACATGTAGTGTAAGGAATGGTGATCCATTTGTACATGCTTTTAATGATGTTTTGCCTATTTTTGCATCAAAAAAACAAACCACACACTGGCAACGATGTAATAGATACCAATGATCGATGTACAGTTGGACATCACCTCGCCTATTTGAACTGATTTAACAAACTTCATCCAGATGAAATAGATGAGGAGAAATGAGCACGGATAATAGGGGAAATATCCTAAAAAATATTGCTTGAGTTTTTGTGTCATCATTTTACCTCCATTATAACCTTCTTTCATCATCTAGCAGCTGTCATATGTCCGATGACATCAAAAAAAGACAGCACAAGTCGCTGTCTTCTTTCATTTTTTAATTCGTATTCTGTCCCCCGCCATTCAGTCCTTCTTTGATATAGCCTTTGACTTGGCTTGAAGCTAATAGACCGATGTGACCAACCCCGTGAATGAGGACGTTTCTTGCGCCAATTAAACGCGAAAGGCTGTTGACGACGATAAGATCGGCTGAGCTATAGACAGAGGTGTAAAGGATTTTTTGATTTGGATCGGTGCCTGGTAATGCTCTGAGTGAAACGAGTCCATTCGCTCCACCAAGTGTGACGACGTTTTCTATTTTATCGCCGCCGTCTAGATTCTTAATATAGTATAACGTGTTCGCCCCGCCCATACTATGCGCCACAATATCTACTTTTTTGGCACCCGTTTTGTCTAGCACATCTTTGACGAATCTGGATAAACGCGGACCATTGTTGCGATTATTACCTGTTTTGTCTATGAAATCGATAGCAAATAATTGGTTTCGATCCCATCCTTGTGATACCAAGTAACTTTTAATCGAAGCAAAGTTATAAGACGCACCGCCCATGCCATGTACCATCACAACCGGATTATGCTCAGCCGCTTTGATCTCTTTTGGCTGGATGAAGGCCATTGAACCTATCACTAATGCAAGTGCAACAAGAATTTGTAAACTCTTTTTCTTAAAACGAATCACTTTCATTCCCCCTTATTCATCTTATTCGAACTCTATTTTATATAAGAAAAATATGTCAGAAAAGTGAACAAGGCACTGTTTGTTCAATCAATTTATAGAAAATAAATAATGAAAAAGCACCTTTGACTTTCTCAACGCCAATGCCAAAAGACTAGACAAAGTCTCTTTGAACAGTCTATTAGACTCTTCAAAGAGCACTCATCTCTCATTTTGCATAAAAAAAGCAGCCGGTTATCGCGGCCGGCTGCACATCGTTCTTATTTGTAATTCACAAGGAAGTATTTCTTTTTCCCTCTTCTTAAGACGGTAAATTGGTTTTCAATTCGGTCTTCAGCTGAAAGGACGTAGTCTTTATCGGTTTGTCTCTCTCCGTTGATGGAAACTGCACCATTTGTGATGTCTTCACGTGCTTGACGTTTTGATGGAGACAGCTTTGATTCAACAAGGACATCGACAAGTGTTAATTCTTCTGTGCTGCTTTTCTCCATTGATGGAACATCTTTAAAGCCTACTTTGACTTCTTCGGCTGAAAGAGATTTGATCTCGCCTTTGAATAGCGCATTTGAGATGTTGACAGCCTGTTCTAGTGATTCACGGCCATGTACAAGTGTCGTGACTTCCTCTGCTAGACGGCGCTGTGCTTCACGCTTTTCAGGTGCTGTTTGCACTTTTTCTTCGTACGATGCGATCTCTTCTTTCGATAAGAACGTAAAGTATTTTAAGTATTTCACGACGTCACGGTCATCTGTGTTGATCCAGAATTGGTAGAACTCATAAGGAGACGTCTTTTCTTTATCTAACCAGATGGCGCCGCCTTCTGTTTTACCAAACTTCGTGCCATCTGCTTTAGTGACAAGCGGCATCGTTAGACCGAATGCTTTTGCCCCTTCTGCTTCAGACTTACGGATCAGCTCAAGTCCAGATGTGATATTTCCCCACTGGTCGCTTCCACCGATTTGCAGCTTACAGTTTTCATTTCTGTAAAGGTTTACGAAATCTAAAGATTGCAGGATGACGTAGCTGAACTCTGTGTACGAAATCCCTGTCTCAATCCGTGAGCTGACGATATCTTTTGCCAGCATGAAGTTCACACCGAAGTTCTTTCCAATATCACGAAGGAACGTGATGACATTCATTTGGCTGATCCAGTCGTAGTTATTCACGATAACGGCTGGGTTCTCGGCTGCTTCAAAATCAAGAAATTGTGACAGCTGTCCTTTAATTTTCTCTGTCCATTGTTCTACGATTTCTGCAGGGTTTAGTGAACGCTCTGCTTTTTTGAAGCTAGGATCGCCGATTAGTCCAGTCGCGCCGCCAACAAGGGCAATCGGGTGATGGCCCGCTTCCTGGAATCTGCGTAATGTTAAAATTGGCAATAGATGACCAATGTGCAAGCTGTCAGCTGTCGGATCAAAGCCGGAGTAAAGCTTGATTTTTTCTTCTGCTAATAATTTTGTTAAACCTTCTTCATCTGTTTGCTGCTGAATTAATCCTCTGAACGATAACTCTTCCATCAATTGACTCATATCCAATTCTCCTTTTTTTACAATTCAACATAAAAAACGCCCCTTCGAATGAACGAAGGGACGATATATATCGCGGTACCACCCTGCTTAAAAGACAACAAATCACGTCTTTTCACTTACACTGATAACGGACAGATCCGTTCTTTCACTAATCAGGGCAGCATGCATGCTCCTTTTCGTAAAAGCGGTTCGTGAGGGTAATTCGAATACCTCTTTGTACTGACTCGCACCAGCCGTCAGCTCTCTTGGACAGGGAAAGATAATTCTACTGAATCTCAGTCAAAACCTTTACATATTCAACTAATGTCATTTTAAACATACTTTTGGTATCAAGTCAACTGATGAAAAAAATTAATCTTCCATTGTCGATAGGTCGCCAGCCGGTAAATTCAGCTCCCACGCCTTTAGCACACGTCTCATAATTTTTCCGCTTCGCGTTTTAGGTAGTTTGTCTTTAAACTCAATTTCTCTCGGTGCCGCATGTGCAGCGAGTCCTTTTTTCACAAACGTACGAATCTCTTCTTTCAGCTCATCTGTCGGCTCATATCCACTTCTGAGCGCAATGAATGCTTTAATAATTTCACCGCGGACTGGATCTGGTTTTCCAATGACACCAGCCTCTGCAATGGCCGGATGTTCGACCAGCTTACTTTCCACCTCAAAAGGACCAACCCGCTCTCCTGATGTCATGATCACATCATCGACACGTCCCTGGAACCAAAAGTATCCGTCTTCGTCCATATAAGCTGAATCTCCTGAAACATACCAATCTCCCGGCATAAAGTAAGATTCATATTTTTCAGGATTGTTCCAGATCGTATGCATCATAGACGGCCAGCCTTTTTTGATGGCGAGGTTGCCCATCCGGTATGGCGGAAGTTCATTTCCGGCATTATCGACAATCGCCGCTTCTACGCCTGGAATCGGTTTCCCCATTGAACCTGGTTTGATGTCCATGCATGGATAATTACAAATCAGCTGTGCACCGGTTTCAGTCATCCACCAAGTGTCATGAATTCGTTTGCCAAATACAGCGTCTCCCCATCGGATGACTTCTGGATTTAGAGGCTCACCTACACTTAACACATGACGGAGCGAGCTGAGATCATATTTTTGAATGAGGTCATCTCCTGCTCCCATCAGCATTCTAAAGGCAGTCGGAGCACTGTACCAAACGGTCACACCTAGTGATTCAATGGTTTCATACCACGTATCAGGGTTAAACCTGCCGCCTAAAATGACATTCGTCGCCCCATTTAACCATGGTGAAAAAATGCCGTACACTGTGCCTGTTACCCAGCCTGGGTCAGCTGTACACCAGTAGACATCGTCTTCTTTCAGATCAAGCACCCACTTACCGGTCTGGTCTTGCTGCACCATTGCGCCATGGACATGCAGCACACCTTTTGGCGTACCTGTGGACCCTGACGTGTAATGAAGCAGAAAGCCGTCTTTTTCATCCATCCATTCAATCTCAAGGTTCTTTGCTGCCTGCTCAAACGCCTCTTCGTAATGGATTGTCCGAACGCCATCGACGTCTTCCTTTTCACCGCCGACAATGATGACGGATTCAAGCTTCGGAAGCTCTGCAAACGGAATTCGTTCAAGCAGATCCGGCGTTGTCACAATGACCTTCGCCTCACTATTTTCTAAACGGTCTTTGACCGCTCCTTCCATAAATGCCTCAAATAACGGACCAACGATCGCACCAATTTTGACTGCGCCAAGCAGAAGAAAATAGAGCTCAGGTGATCTTGGCATAAAAATAAATACGCGATCCCCTTTTTGCACATGCGCCTTTTCTCTGAATAGATTTCCCGCTTTATTTGTGTTGATTTTCATATCCCTGAACGTATACTTTTCATCACGCTGTGAATCTTTGTAGTGAAGCGCCACCTTGTTCTTACGAAACGAGTCCGCATGTCTGTCAATCGCTTCATAGGCTGCATTTATGTTTCCTGTTTCATACCACGAGAAGTTTTTTCTTGCTTCCTCCCATGAAAATTCTTTGTATGCCTGCTCATAATCATTTAAATGATAGTCCCCTTTTACTGATGGCAGCGTTTCCAATTTCATCAAACAGTCCCCCTTTGCATACGTTTACAATGACCATTATAGTATAGATGACTTTTTTTCTCAATTTTTAAAAAACTTATGGTGAAACCGTTTTAATTCTTGCAAGTTTTAAGATAAAATAGAGACGACTCACTAGAATTTGAGGCGGTGGATACGTGGAGCATCCTAAAACTTATTATTCAAAAACCATTGAGCAAGAAACAGGTTCCATCCTTATTGAAGGTCCGGTACCTGCACCAGAGCTTGCGAACTATACCTTTCATGAAGGACTGACGGCATTTCGCACGCCTGAGGAACAGAAACAAGCACTTGTTGAAATAGCAGACCTTCCAGAAGGACGTATTATCATTGCAAGAATGGATGAGCTTGTCGTAGGCTATGTCACGTATTTGTATCCTGATCCGCTTGAGCGCTGGTCAGAGGGTAACATGGAAAATTTAATCGAGCTTGGCGCGATTGAGGTCGCTCCTCCATTTAGAGGCTGCTCACTTGGCAAGCATTTACTTGATGTGAGCATGATGGATGAGCAAATGGAGAATTATATCATCATTACAACTGAATATTACTGGCATTGGGATTTAAAGGGGACAAAGAAAAACGTGTGGGAGTACCGCAAAATGATGGAGAAAATGATGAACGCAGGCGGTCTTGTCTGGTTTGCAACAGACGAGCCAGAGATTAGCTCACATCCAGCCAATTGTTTAATGGCCAGAATCGGGAAAAATGTGAGTCCTGATTCGATTGAGCGTTTCGATCGTCTTCGCTTCCATCAACGCTTTATGTATTAACGTTCAATTCGTTTTTTTGGCAAAGGGGATTGGTAAACAATGATGATTGAACAAATTATGGAGCGTGATGTGGTCACGCTGCGAAAAACCGATACGATTGAAGAAGCCATTCAAAAAATGAGTGCACATCACATTCGGCATATTCCGATCGTATCTGATCAAGGTTCTGTCATTGGGATGGTGACAGATCGGGATATTAAAAATGCCAGTCCAAGTATATTTGAAACAGAAAAAAGACAGCTCTTTATTCAGCGTCCTGTTGAAGAGATCATGGTATTAGAGACGATCGCTGCTCATCCGCTTGATTTCGTTGAAGAGATTTCAAGTGTCTTTTTTGAACACGGAATTGGCTGCCTTCCAGTGGTGAGACGAGGCAAGCTCGTAGGCATTATCACAAAGACTGATTTGCTTCGTACGTTTGTCAGACTGACAGGTGCAGATCAGCCTGGGTCACACTTAGAGGTTGAAGTGGACCAGATGACAGAAGGCCTCGCAGACATTACGGCCATTTTAAAGGAGCAGCATATTCAAATGCTGAGTGTGCTCGTGTATCCGCATGCAAATGAAGCTTCTAAAGTGCTCGTATTCCGCCTTCAAACCATTCATGCAGATCATGTGACGAAGCTGATTCGTGCAAAAGGCTATAAGGTGCTGTGGCCAATGGAGCAGACGATCAAATGAAGGAAGCGACCTTTGTTTTTTCACCCTCTTTTCAAACGTACCAATTTCACCAAGACCATCCCTTCAATCAGCTTCGTGTCTACTTAACATATGATCTTCTTCAAAAAATGAAGGCGTTAACAGATGATGAGATCGTCGCACCGCGTATGGCGACACTGGAGGAATTAAAGCTCGTCCATACAGCCGATTATATTCAAGCTGTGCAGCGGGCTAGTGAAGGAAAGCTCTCTACAGCAGAGGGTGAACGCTACGGCCTTGGCACGGAGGATACACCGATGTTTGCAGGTATGCATGAGGCAGCTTCTCTCCTTGTTGGCGGGACATTAACAGCCGTTGACCAAGTAATGATGGGACACTCGCAGCATGCACTCAATCTTGGCGGCGGACTTCACCACGGGTTTAAAGGACGTGCATCTGGCTTTTGTATATATAATGACAGCTCCGTGGCCATTCAATATATTCAAAAGACATATGGTGCAAGAATTTTATATATTGATACAGATGCCCATCATGGAGATGGTGTACAATTCAGCTTCTATGACGACCCAGAGGTCTGTACGGTCTCTATTCATGAAACGGGGCGCTACTTGTTCCCTGGAACTGGACAAGTACAGGAAAGAGGTCACGATAAAGGCTATGGCTACGCTTATAATATTCCGCTTGATGCATTTACAGAAGACGAATCGTTCCTCGAAGCATACCGAACAGCAGTGACTGAAATTGCTGCTTTTTTTAAACCAGATGTGATTTTGACGCAAAACGGCGCGGATGCACACTACTATGATCCGTTAACCCATTTATCTGCCACCATGAAAATATATGAGGAAATTCCTAGACTTGCCCATGAGTTAGCGCATCAATATTGTGATGGCAAATGGATTGCTGTTGGCGGAGGGGGATATGATATTTGGCGTGTCGTTCCAAGGGCATGGAGCCGGATTTGGCTTGAGATGAAAGGCATCACACCGCCGGCTGAACTGCCTCAGGACTGGGTTCAGGCTTGGCATAAACAATCGCCTGTCAGCCTGCCATCGACATGGGGAGACCCTGACGATTTATATCCACCGATCCCAAGAAAAGCAGAAATCACAGAAAAGAATGCTCAAACTGTAGAAAAAGCACTTATGCCTGTAAGAAGAGAAAAGAAAAATGCATAAGAAAAGCAGGCATTCACTAATGTGTAAGCCTGCTTTTCGTTTTATTTTGTTGATTGTCTTTCTTCAATTCTGTGCGGAAGCTCAACAATTTGATCGTCCACTTGTTCTTTGTTCATCAGCTTTGTCAGCAGTCTCATTGCGACAGCGCCAATATCATAGGTCGGCTGAACAACTGTTGTCAGCTGAGGACGCACCATGAGAGAAAGTCTCGTGTTATCAAAGCCAATCACTTCTAAATCCTCAGGAATCGATACGCCTCTATCTTGTGCTCCGTGAATGACACCTAGCGCCATTTCATCGGTAGCCGCAATAACAGCTGTCGGCTTGTCAGACTGCTCAAGTAAATGAGCAAGTGATTCAATTCCAGAATCATAGGAGTAATCGCCTTCAGCGACGAGCGCATCGTCAAATGCGATGCCCGCTTCTTCAAGCGCACGCTTATAACCTGCAAGCTTTCTCATAGAGTTAATCGGTTCTGACATTGGGCCGGATACGAAGGCAATTCGCTTATGTCCTTTCTCAACTAAAAGCTGGACTGAATCATAAATCGCTTGCTCGTAGTTGATATTGACAGATGGTGTTTGAGCCTGCTCTTCAACAGATGCTGCAAGAACAATTGGCACAGGAGAGCGCTTAAATTCTTCAACAAGCACATCTGTGATGTTTCCGCCCATAAAGACAATCCCATCTACTTGTTTACCTAGCATTGTATTTAATAGATGAAGCTCTTTATCGGTATTTTGATCTGAGTTGCTTAAAATGATGTTGTACTTATACATCGTGGCGATATCTTCAATTCCGCGAGCAAGCTCCGAATAGAAGATACTAGAAATATCAGGGATGATCACCCCAACTGTTGTAGTTTTTTTACTTGCAAGGCCTCGTGCCACAGCATTCGGACGGTAGCCAAGACGATCAATCGCTTCAAGTACCTTTTTTCTTGTTGTTGGTTTTACATTCGGATTACCATTCACTACGCGTGATACCGTTGCCATACTTACATTTGCTTCTCTTGCTACATCATATATTGTAACATTATTCACATAAATCACTCCTTCAAATACACTTCATATCTATAGCATTCACCAATTGGATAGAGACATGTCAGATACGAGGAAAATAATATCCTATTTGTCATTAAAACGATGAAAAGAGACACATAATTTTTCAATCTACATCAAAATGACATTCTTTTATGAAATTATACACGTTTTTTCACCATATGAAAACGTTCCCTTTCTTTTTATAACTAAATTAAACAAACTTTAATGAGCTTGTTACCTGTAAATTGAATCATATTTCATGAAAAATCGCCGAGAACGTCAGCTATGACAATGATCTTAGCAGATTCTATCGAATTTTAAAAATGAAAACATTGTGAACAAGCACTTTTGAGGCTTGTAATGTGCTCTTTTCCTTTCATTCCCAATCTCCATCATATTTTATCCATAGAAAAACCGCCGGGCAGTTATCCGGCGGCTTTTCTATCTATGATTACGCGTGAATGTTGACAAGTGGTCTTAACGCATCTAACCATTTTTCGAATTGAGGAATGTCCATTTGCTGCGCTGAGTCAGATAGAGCAACAGATGGATCTGGATGCACTTCTGCCATGACACCGTCTGCTCCAATCGCAAGAGCTGCTTTCGCTGTTGGAAGGAGAAGATCTCTACGTCCAGTTGAGTGCGTCACATCAACGAATACTGGTAAATGTGTCTCTTGTTTCAAGATTGGCACTGCAGAGATATCAAGTGTATTTCTTGTCGCTGTTTCGTATGTGCGGATACCGCGCTCGCAAAGGATGATTTGGTCATTTCCTTGGGCGATGATGTATTCAGCTGCATTGATGAATTCTGAAATAGTCGCTGCAAGACCACGCTTTAAAAGAACTGGTTTCTTCACAGATCCGGCTGCTTTTAATAGCTCGAAGTTTTGCATGTTCCGTGCACCAATTTGGATGACATCGATATGCTCAATCGCTTCTTCAATATGAGCAGGATTGACGATTTCACTAATGACAGCAAGACCGTATTCATCCGCTACACGCTTTAGAATTTTTAGACCGTCTACACCAAGTCCTTGGAAATCGTATGGACTTGTGCGAGGTTTAAATGCACCTCCGCGAAGTAGTTTTAGTCCTTGCTGTTTCGCTGCTGCCGCAACTTCTGCGACTTGCTCGTAGCTTTCAACAGCACATGGTCCAACGATGAAGCGCTGTTTCCCATCACCGATCGCTTCTCCATTGATGTTCACGATTGTATTTTCCGATTTTTTCTTACGAGAAACAAGAAGTGCTTTGCTGTGGTCATCTTCTTGAAGCTCTAGACCTGCTTTGAAAATCTCTTTGAAAATATGCTGAATCGTTGAGTTTTCGAATGGTCCATCATTTGCTTCAAGAATTTGGTTCAGCATTGTGCGCTCTCTGACAGGATCATAACGGTTGACACCTTGCGCTTCTTTCGCCTTTCCAATTTCTTTTACAATGCTTCCTCTTTCATTGATCAGTTTTAAGATTTGAAGATTTAGTTCATCTGCCTGCTGTCTCAATTGTTCTAGTTCATTGTTGCTCATTTTTGTCATCCTTTCCTCTGCCTGTTCTCGCTTTTTATTTTTTCATTCTCTCATGATAGGGTTTATTATAAACAAAGATTTCGGAATTGTCACGAAAATTTTCTTTATTACCCAAACGCTTTTAAGCGATAAAGTATTATGTGTAAGATTATAGCATACTTTTGGTTGAAGTAAACCTTTTTTTATAAAAAAACGTCAGCAATTGCTGACGTTTCTTCTACAGATTATGTTCAAGCGCTTCTTTTGTAATGCTTGAGTGAGATGCATGCCACTTCACTTTTCCACCGCTAAAGACGAGTGCCTGGGGACTTTCGTGCTTTACCCCCGACTTTTCAGTCACATAGGATGAAAGCTCTCTTGTGTTTTGGATTTGCAAGAAATAAGTTGGCACGTCTTCATGTGCAGACGCAAATGCTTCAAACTCTTGAAAAGCCGCTTGGCTGATCGGACATGTCAAACTGTGCTTAAAAAAGACAAACGTCCCATCTTGATTCGTTAGTTGATCAAACTGTTCTTCTGTTTCAATGAGTTGTTTTGACATGATGTTCTCCTTCTTCACTCCGAGCAGTGAGAGTTAGCCTTTAGTCGATTGTTCTACTTTTTCTTTGACATCTTTGATGCCATCTTCAATTTCTGATTTCGCTTCTTGTGCTCGTACTTTTGCTTCGTCTGCTACATCTGAAGCTTCATTTGCTAGGTCAGCTGCTGCATCTTCTGCTTCACTTTTCACATGATTAGCTTTTCCAGCTGCACGCTCTTTTATGTCTTTCACTTTGTCTAAAATCTGGTTTGACTGTTCTGCTACCAGTTGGGACAATTCAGACGTTTTATCTTTCGCAATCGTCACATATTCAGTGCCTCTTTCTTTTGCATCTGTTGTGAGGCGATCTGTTTTTTCTTTTAAAACATTCGCTTGGGTGTTCAAATCATCGCGAAGCTCTTTCCCTGACTTCGGTGCTAAAAATAAGGCTGTTGTTGCACCAACAATTCCACCAATAAGTGTTCCGATCAAAAAGTCTTTGCTATTGATTCCGTCTTTGCTCATGATTATTCCTCCTATGCGAAAATGGTTTATTTTTGGTGTTTTCGTTGTTTCCATTTTTTATAAATTTCAAGTGCTGCGTTACTCCAGCTTACCACATCCGTGACTTTTTCTTGATTTCGTTCAACGGATGAAGAAACTGCACCAGCTGCCTGCTTTATGCTTGTATTAAATTGGTTGATCGAGCCGCCAATTCCCTGCACCGCATCCACAACTGTGTTGAGTTTTGCCGATTTGTCTTGAATATCTTCAGCAAGCTGATTCGTCTTATGTAGCAACTGTGTCGTCTCTGTGGTGATCCCTTGCATCTGACCTTCAAGACCTTCTAAAGTTGATGCAACATTCTTTAATGTCAGCTGTAAGGATTTTAATGTTTTGGACAAATAGATGACAAGAATGAGGAAAGCAATTGCGATCAGTGCAACGCTTAGATATAGAATAATAATCATCTGATACCTCCTTTGCTGCGGGCATATGCAATTCATTACCCTCTCGTTGTATCATTCAAACATCGCCTAGAATGACCGATTGAATAATAATTCTACACTTATTCGCTGATTCCTGTCCACAGCGAACGAAAAAAAGCGGAAGATGTTGACACATTTAGCCCCTTTGTCACATTTTATTCAAAATAAAAAAAGTGCCGATCAAAACGGCACTTTTCCTTTAAGCATTTATACAGCGACTTTCTCATAAGCACGCAGATATTTTTGAATGTCTCCTGCTCCCATAAAGATCAGAATCCCATCTTCGTGCGCTTTCAGCACAGATGTATCTTCTTCCGCAATCAATTGGGCCTGCGGGATTTTTTCTCGTAAATCTTCGATACTCAGCTTCCCAATGTTTTCACGGGCTGAACCGAAAATATCGCATAGGTATACATAGTCCGCTTTTTTCAGACTGTCAGCAAATTCACTTAAGAATTGCTGTGTACGTGTGAAGGTATGCGGCTGGAAGACAGCGACAATATCACGGTCTGGATATTTTTGACGTGCTGCTTCAATGGTGACTTCAATCTCCGTTGGGTGATGGGCATAGTCGTCAATTAAGACCTGCTCACCGACCACTTTTTCATTAAAGCGGCGTTTCACCCCGCCAAATGTCATTAGTGCCCCTTTGATGAGCTCTACATCAATGGCTTCATAGTGACATAATGCAATCACAGCTAATGAATTGAGGACATTATGATTTCCGTAGGCAGGAATGTAGAAGGTATCATAAAACGTATTGCGTACAAATACATCAAATGTAGTGCCTTCCGTGTTTTTCACAACATTGCGTGCTTGGAAATCATTTTCTTCATTGAAACCGTAATACACAACAGGTACCTTCGCTTGAATCTTGGGCAGATGCTCATCATCACCGCAAGCGATAATGGCTTTTTTCACTTGAAGCGCCATGTTTTGAAACGCATCAAACACGTCGTCAATGTCCGAGAAATAATCAGGATGATCAAAATCAATATTGGTCATGATCGCATAGTCTGGATGATAGCTGAGGAAGTGTCTGCGGTATTCGCATGCTTCAAATACAAAATACTCGCTGTTTTCTTTCCCCATACCAGATCCATCACCGATTAAGTATGAAGTTGGTTTCGCTGATTGCATCACATGGGCAAGCAGTCCTGTTGTCGACGTTTTACCATGAGCACCAGTAATCGCAACGTTTGTGAATGAATCCATGTATTCTCCAAGGAATTTATGGTAACGAATGACAGGAATCCCTTCAGAAAGGGCACGTTCAATCTCAGGGTGTGTATCAGGAAATGCATTACCTGCAATCACGGTCATCCCTGGCTGAATATTATCTGGGTCAAATGGAAGAATTTTAATATTTCGTTCTTCTAATGCTTTTTGTGTAAAGATATGTTTTTCGATATCCGATCCTTGGACAGTATACCCAGTATCATGAAGAATTTGGGCCAGTGGACTCATACCTGTCCCTTTTATTCCAACAAAATGATAAACAGTCATAATTGTACCTCCAACAAACGTCTATCTGACTTACAGTATATGACGCTCATTTCAATTTGCAACTTGTGATTTTCGCCTCTAGCGGCTCACAGATCGCAGCTCCAAATAAAGATTTTTTTCCGATCTTCCTATTCTAATCAATATTAACTATGATTAGTATCCGACAACTTTCCTATTTCTAACACCTGCTTTCGCTCATTTTACATAAAAAAGCGTTCTGACAGGCATACGAAAAGCGTCCAATTACAAAATTGCACCTATGTGCTATCATACCATGTTTATAAAAAAAATGAAGTGGTTTGTTTAGATCAGCTGTTCTAAGTCACTCAGTGTCATAAGGACTTCCCTTGGCTTACTGCCTTTTGCACCAGAGATCATGCCCTCGCGTTCCATCATGTCGATCAATCTGGCTGCACGATTGTAGCCAATTCTAAATCTTCGCTGCAAACTCGATGTACTAGCGCTATTCTGCTCAATCGCAAAACGGCAGGCATCCATAAACAATTCGTCTTCATCTGTAATCGCAGAGCCTTGGAGCATTAATTCCTCCTGTTCGAAAAGGAACACTGGCTTACGCTGTTTTCTTACATGTGCCACTACTTGATCAATCTCACGGTCTGATACAAAGTTCCCTTGCAGCCTCGTCGGCTTGCCGGAGCCATTTTCTAAGAAAAGCATGTCTCCTTTTCCGAGAAGCTTTTCTGCACCTGCCATGTCAATGATCGTTCTAGAATCTACCTGACTTGAGACAGAGAAAGCAATTCTTGTTGGGATATTGGCTTTAATGAGACCTGTGATGACATCGACAGAAGGTCTTTGTGTCGCAATCAATAAATGAATGCCGCATGCTCTTGCTTTTTGTGCGATTCGGCAAATGCTTTCTTCGACTTCATTTGGTGCGACCATCATTAAATCAGCGAGCTCATCGATCACAACGACAAGATAAGGTAGTTTTTCACCCATTTGTTTTTCTTTGACAAGCTCATTGAATCGTTTAATTTCTCTCACGCCAGAGTGTGCAAACAGTTCGTAGCGCCTTTCCATTTCATCCACTACCCATTTCAGAGCGGCTGTCGCTGTCTTGGCATCGGTGATGACAGGACTCACGAGATGCGGAATGTGATTATATGGCGCTAATTCAACCATTTTAGGGTCGATTAAGAGCATTTTTACTTCATCTGGTGACGCTTTAAACATTAAGCTCACTAAAATGGTATTGATACAGACACTTTTTCCTGACCCTGTTGCTCCAGCAATTAAGCCATGCGGCATTTTTTGCAGATCAACCACAACAGGCTGGCCGGATATATCTAATCCGAGTGCTGCTGTTAAGGGTGATGGATTGTCTCTAAATGCACTGCTTCTGATCATCTCTCGTAAGAAAACCATTTTACTGTGAAGGTTCGGCACTTCGATCCCGATCGTGTTCTTTCCTGGAATCGGTGCTTCGATTCGAATATCTTTTGCGGACAAACTGAGTTTAATATCATCTGATAGGTTCGTGATTTTGTTCACTTTGACACCTGGTTCTGGATGTACTTCAAACCTTGTCACAGAAGGGCCTTGCGTGACATGAACCACACTTGCTCTGACATTGAAATTTTTCAGCGTGGCATTGAGCAGCTCTGCCCGCTCTTTCACCCATGTCCCGTCCTCTTCTTTTTGAGCTGGAGGTACGTCTAAAAGGGCGAGACTTGGGAAAACATACCCTTGTGCATCTGCTGCTTTCTTTTGCCCTTGCACACGCTGATCACTTTTTAACATCATGACGTTAAAAGGAACCGTTGAGGTTTGTCCGCTTGTACGTTGCGTCTGCGGAGCTGCTTGTTTCGGTCTTTCTTCCTTGACTTTATGCACTTGTTCTTGCTTTTCTTGCTGCTCTATGACAGGTTCTGCTGGTTCAGTAGCGGTCTCATCGTCTGCTACTTGTTCTATTGGCATCATTTGATCTTCTACTATTTCAGCTTCTTCCAACAATTGGTCTTCTTGCAGATCATGCTTAGCGACTGGCTCAGCTTCTTCAAATGCTGCCGCTGGCACTTCTTCTTGATGATCTTCTATGGAATCAGCTTCTATTTCCGCGACCGGTTCTGCTGGGATGTCTTCTGTTACCTCAACTTCTTCTGCCGGCATGTCTACTTCCATTTCAATTGCGGGATGTGTGTCTTCTGCTGTTTCGAATGTCAACGGTTCTATTTCCTCCGTATGATCTACAAACTGATGTACCGGCTCGCCTTTTATTTCTTCGTCATCGCTTGAGACATCCTGTTCCGGCTCAGCCTCTACCGGCTGTTCTTGATAAGCTTCGGCCTCCTGATTATGTAAGTCAGCTTCAATATGGTCTTGAGGCTCAGAAAAGGCTGGCTCTTTTTCCTCTGTTTGAATGAAAGGCTCGTCATTTAAACGCTCCATCGTCGATTGAACGTGATCCTGATAAGCGAGTTCCTCTTGCAAAGTAAGCGGGGTCACGTCTGTTTGCATGTCCACTCTTTCTTCTGCTGGGGCTGAAACCGTTTCTTCCATACGATTTTCTTTCCGTATTGACGGAATGTTCATTTGCTGTCTGACATTTCGTACACGCTCTGCCTCTTCTGATAACAGGGTGACACGCTGCGCTGTTTCTGCTGCTTTCATTTGAACAGGAGATGATTCTTCTTTCGCTTCTGTTCGTTTTGGACGCATATCCTGATGATAGCCATAGATCGGTGATGGAATTTGCTCTGTTTTGAATGGCTTTTTATTGATGTCAGGCTGCACCGTTTGTTTTGGCTCATAGGTCTTCTGCTTAGCCTTTGGCTTGCTTGGCTTTGCGCGTCTTCTTTCCTGCTTCACTCCGTCACGCAGAGGTTCATCTGGAACGAGCGGAAAGCGGAAGTTGCCTTTCGGATATTCATAATAGACTTTTGTATCTTCAATTTTTTTATATTCTTTATGCTGTTCAAAAACTGGCTGCGTTCGTGCAGCTGGACCTTCATTAGGTCTCACAGCTTTTTCTTCTTTCTTTTCTTCTTCTCCTAAAAATACACTAAAAAATTTATCTAACCAACTCATCATTTATCACTCACTTTAACTCCCCTTACGTTTTCTTGGGCGATTTTTAGTATACCATTGCTTTTTCATGCAGAAAAGCGAGAAAAGTGCTGCTCTTTGCTATTTGTGCTGTCTGTAGATGAAAAAAAGTCACTAAGTACGTACTTAGTGACTTTTGGTATAACACATTCTTCGCTCCTATGTGCCCGTTTATGGGAGGTTACGCTTTAAAGGGTTCGCCAGCTTGGTGGCTTCCCTCTAGAACAAGAATCCCTTTTTCAGCAGGCGCGTCTGGAAGATCTAGTTCTTTTGCTGAACAAATCATTCCGCTTGATGGAACACCTCTTAGCTCAGCATCTTTAATGACCAAACCGCTTGGCATCACCGCACCAACCTTCGCAACCACGACATATTGCCCTTGATCAACGTTTGGTGCACCACACACGATTTGTAATGTTTCATCGCCAACATCTACTTGGCAAATGTTTAATTTATCTGCATTCGGATGCTTTTCTTTTTCCTTCACATAACCGACAACAAATTTTGGTGATAGATCCACGGTCAACGTTTCACTTACACCGTTGCGGTTTAAAATTTCGTTGATATCTTGAACAAGTGTTTCAGATAGCGGTACAGATCCGTTTTCTTCAATTTTCATGTAAGTGGATGCGTTGAAGATATTAAAACCTGTTGTTTCTTTTGTTTCTTGATTGAAGATTCTTACGACATCTCCAAACCTCTCATGACCTACTTCTTCTCTCGTCACATCTTTCAATGAAATAAGGAGTGTGTCGCCTACACCTTCTGCATTATAAAAAACGTTCATTCTTCAAAATTCCCTTCTACTGCTGTTTTGGTCTGCTTTTAGCAAGAATAAAGATCGGTTCAAGCTTGCCCTCGTCATATAAAAATGACAATGCGGTAATCGGAACCGTGCCGCTGGCGAAGAAGCTCATCGACATCTGTCCTAAAATATCATAGCCTGATTCATTGCGAACATCTGCAATGATGAATACATCTTGATGGGGAACAGAAATGGCCATATGTCCTTCTATTTTTTGCGCGTATTCTTGTAAAATCGATTCATTTAAAAGTCTGCTGGCATCATATCCGTCATTCGCACGGAAGAAATAAAACCGATTGCCTGCAACTTCATCCATTTTCACCACAGTTTCAAGTGAGCGGACATTGAAGCTTGCAGTTTCCCTAATTCGCTCTTTTGTCCAGTTTTCCTTTTGAAGCATTTTCTCATCAATTAATCTGTAGGTGCTTCCAAGGTCAAGTGCGTAGAAGATTCTCGTTTCAGCTGTATGCTCATCAAAAACGAGGGGAATGCCATCACTTGATGTCTCAGGAAAGGAAGTGGAACGAATGACAGGATAGATCTGCTTTTCTTTTCCTGAGATGTGCTGCGCTTCGCCTTTCATGGCACTTAGCGCCTCTTTCACATAGTAAACGATCTCATCTAATGTTTCATCAGGCTTTACTTCCCACTTTGCAATGATTGGCGGGAGCTCTAGTGTAATACCTTTACTTGTTTGTTTATCTTCAATACGAAGCGTATCTTTTTCTCGGTCAAACTGGTGTGACCAGCTGTCATTTGTCAGACGGCTTTTGAGTTCGTTCGCAAGCTGTCTTGATGTCATTTTTGCCATGATTTAGACCCTCCTTTCATTATTTAGAAAGAGAATCTGTTAAAAATGCTTCAATCTCTTCCTTCGTCTTACGATCCTTGCTGACAAAGCGGTTAACCTCTTGTCCATTTTTAAAAACTAAAAAGCTTGGAATGCCGTAAATTTCCCACTCTGCGCAAGTGTCAATGAACTGATCTCTATCCACATAGAAGTACTCAAATTCTGGGTAGTTTGCTTCAAGCTCTGGCAAGAATGGTTCGATAAAGGTGCAGTCCGGGCACCAGTCAGCTGAAAATAGCAATACTGTTAAGTCTTCTTGAATCACTTTTTGTAATTCTTCGTTTGATTCAATTTTTTTCATGTTTCATTCCTCCAGTTTGTATGGTTAAATCTCCGAATTGTATATAGCCTTTCTTTCTCATCCATTCTGATACTACCAAACTAATCACTGCCGGGCCAACGATATGCAAAAGAGCGATCGCCAGAAAAACGGATGGATGAAATCCCATAACGGTCAGTGTCATGAGCTGTCCAACGAGGCCGCTCGTTCCCATACCTGCCCCTGCCGCATTATTGACCATCCCAAAGCCAATAATACCAATTGGCGCGAGAATGAGGCCCGCAATCGTCGGCGGAATAAGGATAAGGGGATTTTTCACAATGTTCGGCAGCTGCAATTTTGACGTGCCAATGCCGACAGCAGCAAGACCGCCAAAACGATTTTCTCTAAAGCCTGCAGCGGCAAAGCCGACCATTTGAGCGCAGCAGCCAATCGTTGCAGCACCAGCCGCTGTTCCGCTTAAGTCAAGCATGAGCGCAAGCGCCGCACTTGAAATCGGTGAGCTGAGGGCAAGTCCAACAATGGTCGCTACTAGCATGCCCATGATCAGCGGACTTTGGTCAGTCCCCCACATGATGAGCCTACCAAGCCCTGTCATCATGGCTTCAATCCCAGGACCGATCAAAGCGGCGGTGAAAAAGCCAGTAATAATGGTGACAAGCGGCGTTAAAATAATATCAATTCTTGTCTCACCACTGACCAGCTTGCCGAGTTCCACACCAATTAATGCTGCGACAAAGCTTCCAGCAGGTCCACCAAGCTCTGCTCCTGCAGCACCTGAGACAACACTTGCAAAAATGATCAAAGGAGATGCATGTAAGCGATACGCAACGGCTACACCGATTGCTGGTCCCATGAGCCCCATCGCAAGTGTTCCCATTTTGATGATGAGCGGAAGTGATAACAGACCGCCTGCTGTTTTTAAAATCAGCCCTACCACTAATGTAGCAAATAGACCTAAAGCCATATAAGAGAGTGCATCAATGAAGTACACTTTTGGCGAAAGGGAGATCCCTTTTCTTTTCAAATAAGTCATCAACGTCGTCTTCCTGCTTTCTCATAGGAAAGACGAAGAGGCCTGTCCTTCCCATTATATGTAGTATTCTTACGATGAAAAATAGTCTCTACCATGAATATCATAATCATATTTTTTTTGCTTTATCAAGCACTTCTTGTGTAACATGAAAAGAAACAGGGCAAACCTTTACTAAGTTTGTACAAAAGGAGGAGATCGTTATGCAATTAACCGTCTATTTAGCAGGAGAAATTCATAGCCAGTGGCGTGATGAAATCAAGGAGAAAAGCCAATCGTTGAAACTGCCGGTGACGTTTGTTGGACCAATGGAGAATCATGACCGCTCAGATCACATTGGTGAGGACATTTTAGGTGAGCAGCCGAATGCCATTTTTAAAGATGATGCGGCTTCTGATTTGAACAATTTCCGTACTGAGATCTTATTAAACAAGGCAGACGTCGTCATTGCCCGCTTTGGTGAGAAATATAAACAGTGGAACACGGCAATGGATGCATCTGCTGCCATCACAAAAGGAAAACCTCTCATTTTGATCCGCCCAAAAGAACTGCACCATCCGTTAAAGGAACTATCAAACAAAGCGAATATCACTGTAGAAACCGTGAACCAAGCGATCAAGGCGTTATCTTACGTGTTTGAACAGCAATAAAAAAGGTGAAACTGCAACCTTTTTTCCTCTTTTCGAAACCTTTGCAGACCTGGCAATGAATGCGAGGTTTTGTCTACATATACACACTAAAGGCTGCTCTCATGAAAGAGGCAGCCTTTTCTATTACATTTACACCTGTTGATAAATAGAATCCACTGTACTTTGATCACAGTTTTTCACCAGGCGGACAATTAATTCTTTTGCCGCTGCGTAATCATCCACATGCAATACTGAATGACTTGTATGAATGTAGCGAGCGCACACCCCAATGACAGCAGAAGGCACACCTTGGTTGGAAATATGCACACGTCCAGCGTCCGTACCACCCGGTGATACGAAGTATTGGTATGGAATGCTGTTTGACTCAGCAGTATCGAGCACAAAGTCTCTCATCCCGCGATGCGTAATCATGGTTCGATCAAAAATACGCAGAAGTGCTCCTTTACCAAGCTGGCCGAATTGGGTTTTGTCACCTGTCACATCGTTTGCAGGGCTTGCATCTAAAGCAAAGAACAGATCTGGCTGAATCATATTCGCAGCTACTTCTGCCCCTCTAAGCCCTACTTCTTCCTGAACCGTTGCACCTGAATACAGATGACATGAAAGAGGTTCGTCTTTTATTTCTTTTAATAATTCAATCGCAAGTCCGCAGCCATAGCGGTTATCCCAAGCCTTCGCTAAAATCTTTTTAGGATTCGCCATAGGGGTAAAGACTGTTGCAGGCACGATTTGCTGTCCTGGGCGAATGCCAAGTTCTTTTGCCTCTTCTTCACTGTCTGCCCCAATATCAATGAGCATGTCTGATGGTTTCACAGGTTTGCTTTTTTGTTCTGGTGTTAGAAGATGAGGCGGTGTACTAGAGACGACACCAGGAATTGGTCCGTGAACGGTATGAACGTCGACACGCTGTGCCAGCATGACTTGACTCCACCAGCCGCCGAGTGTTTGGAAGCGTATCATCCCGTTCTTCGTAATGGATGAAACCATGAATCCCACTTCATCCATATGACCAGCCACCATGATTTTAGGTGCGTTCTCTGGTCCCTTGCGTACCCCAAACACACCGCCAAGACGATCCTGAATGAGTTCGTCAGAATATTTCTCAAGTTCCTTTTTCATAAAAGCACGCACATGGTGCTCATTACCTGGAGTTCCCTGTAATTCTGTTAAATTTCGGAAAAGCGACAATGTTTCTTCATTCATTCTACGGTTTACCTCGTTTCTATGTAATGACCATATATATTCCTATAAAAATAACACTCACTTTATACTATAAGAATTCTTTCGGTTTTCCAAGTATCTCTCCAGAAATTTTGAATATGCTTTCAAGTATTCGGATTCCTTAACATCAATGGACAAGTTTTGTATAATGGAAAAAACAGCAATACGGAGGTGCAGCACGTTGAAGTTAAAACATGTTCTGATTGGTGCGAGTATTGGCGTAGCCGCTGCAATTGTTGCAAAGAAAGTATTTTTCCCTACGTATATCTCGTCTGAAAAAGCATTAAAAATTGTGAAATCTGCTTTTAAACAGCGCGGCCCGATTGATGGCTCTTGGATTTATACTGTACCAGAACCGTATACCGTAAATGGTGAAACGATTGATGTGTACAAATCTGGCATTACTCGCTCAGCCTTTGGCGAGCTTGAACAGTACGAAGTCATGATTGATGCCAAAACAGGCATGATCGTTGATGTCATTGATTCTGTGGCTTGATAAAGAAAGCTTCGCAAAGGCGTGTCCTTGCGAAGCTTCTTTTTTATATGGCTTTGATTTTTTTGTACACAGGATGCCACATGGCGTCCTGTACAGCCTGAATGAGATCCTCAGGCGTTTCCTCTGCAATACCTTCATCGATCGCTGCTTGCGCCACACGGACAGCCACTGTCGCTGAAACAGTTCGAAGCTGATCCACACTTGGCAGCATCGCTGCACCCGGCTTTCCGACATTGACCATGCTGGCAATCGCTTCAGCACTCGCAACAAACATGCTGTCTGTTATAAGGCGGGCTTTAGACACAATCGTTCCAAGACCAAGCCCTGGGAACACAAGGGCATTATTCGCCTGCCCAATTTCATATGTCACGCCGCCATATTCGACAGGATCAAATGGGCTTCCCGTTGTCACAAGGGCGCGTCCTTCTGTCCACTCGATGAGATCTTCAGGCTTTGCTTCTGAAAGAGGTGTTGGGTTCGACATCGGTAAAATGGCTGGGCGCTCCACGTGTGACGCCATTTCTTTCACAATTTCCTCTGTAAATGCTCCTCCTACCGTCGAGGTGCCAACTAAGATGGTTGGTTTCGCCTGTTTGACGACCTCTAATAAATCAATGGAATGCTTAGGACCGTTACGGGCATAATCCTTTACTTCGTCAGAACGTCTTGCATATGGCTTTTGAAATGGCTGAATGTCAGGCGAATCATCTGTAAGCAATCCTGTTTTATCAATACACCAGAAATGATCATATGATTCCTCTTCTTTGACACCGTCTCTTACGAGAGCATCACGGATCTGCTCCGCTATGCCAATCCCTGCCGTACCCGCTCCGAAAATGACGATTCGGTGATCTTTCAGCGGAACCTTCGAAGCTTTTGCACATGCCAGAACCGCAGCAAGTGAAACAGCTCCAGTACCTTGAATGTCATCATTAAATGTACAAATACGTTCCTTATATTTTTCCAATATGGCTCGGGCATTTTTTGTCCCAAAGTCTTCCCAGTGAAGGAGTGCATTTGGAAAGGTTGCGCGGGCAAGCTCTACATATTGATCAATGAACCGAACATAACGTTCTCCTCGAACGCGAGAATGCTGATTTCCAACATAAAGCGGATCATTCAAGAGACTTTCCTGGTTCGTCCCGGCATCAAGCACAACGGCCAGCACGCGGCTAGGATCAATGCCTGCTGCGGCTGTATAAACAGCAAGTTTCCCGACTGAAATGGCAATACCGCCAACACCCCAGTCTCCAATACCTAAAATGCCTTCTGCATCTGTCGCAACGATTAAGTCAATTGATTCATCAACACCGTAAGAGGCAAAAATCTCTTCCATGCCTTCCAAATCATCAATCGATAAATAAAGCCCCCTTGGCTTTCGATACTCGTGGCTATAACGCTGAATGGCTGTTCCAACAGTCGGCGTGTAGACAATCGGCAGCATCTCCGCCAAGTGCTCATTTAGTAATTTGTAAAAAAGCACTTCGTTTCTGTCATGAAGTGATGTTAAATACACATTTTTCCCCAGTTCATCCGGCTGTGCCTTGAACTGCTCATATGCACGCTTTGCCTGATCCTCTAATGTTAAAACCTTAGGCGGTAGAAATCCCTTTAAACCAAGCTCTTCCCGCTCTTCCTTAGTAAATGCAACCCCTTTGTTTAAATAAGGGACGGACATGACTTCCATCCCTCTTAATGGTGTTTCAATGACATCACCATGTACACGATAAAATTGGTTCACCTGCACTCTTCCTTTCACAAGTTCATTTTGTCGTTATTTTGTGTGAAAGGCGAAAAAACATGCAGATGATCTTTTATCTTCCTGTTTCTCTTTTAACTTCATGTGTGATTTGCCCGTCTTCATCCCATTTTACAGCGCGGTAAATCGCATCATGATAAAACAAGTACCACGCATTTTTTTCTTCTGCAAAGGCCTGCCATTTTTGCTTAGCTGGAATCGAAGTCATTGGGTAATCATCATAAGCCAAGACCCATAATGGATTTTTATGAGCGTGTGTTGGCATGATATCAGCCAAATGAATCGCTGTTTCGCCCTGACTTGTGAGCGTTAAGATGCTATGGCCATTGCTATGACCGCCTGTATGATGCAGCCCAATGCCTTTTGTTACTTCGATGCTTTCTTCAAATGGCACCACTTGATCTGCTATAGGCTCCCAGTTTTCTTTCCAATATGTATTTCTTGAGCGGATGTTAGGCGCCCTCATTTCATCCCATTCGATTTTGGATGTGATGATTTTTGCCTGCGTAAAAACAGACACGAGCTCTTCTCCCTCACGTTTTGTCAGCCCGCTTGCATGATCGAAGTGAAGGTGTGTCATTAAAACGTAATCAATATCAGCTGGTTGCAGGCCGAGTGCCGCTAGCGATTGTTCCAATTTCGTCTCTTCTGTTACGCCGTAATTGCGTTTTTGTTTATCTGTCAGCTTCCCTGATCCGATGCCGGAATCCACTAATAAATGAAGACCATTCCACCGAATGAGGATCGGATCACACCGCAGTTCAATTTGATTGCGATCGTTCACCGGGTATTTTTTTGACCATAACGGCTTTGGCACTACACCGAACATCGCACCGCCGTCCATGTGTGTATCTCCCCCATTTAACCAGAACAGTTCCATGTCACCTATTTTCATTGTCTCCATTACTGTCATCCCTCCTTTTTCTATCGTAGCAAATACAGCTGAAAATCGCATGCATCAATCTTTTCATGAAAAAAGCTGACTGCAATTTTTCTTTGCAGCCAGCTTGATGTCACTTGTTAATCTGGAAATTTTACTTCTGATCGATAGATGGGTTGTCCCATAGACGAGAATTTTTCTTCGTATTCAGTCATCACATTTCCTTCTAATCCGTCCTTATGTAAATCTAAGCTTACATACGTTAAAAGAAGGCCATATGCAGAAAAACTCTTTAAGGAATATTCAAATAATCCGCGGTTATCTGTTTTGAAATGCAATTCACCACCTGGACGGAGAATATGTTCATATCGCTCTAAAAAGGCCTTAAACGTTAATCTGCGCTTTTCATGCCTTGCTTTTGGCCACGGATCAGAGAAATTCAAATACACCCGGGCAATTTCATTTTCCGCAAACACATCTGTCAGCGTTTCAGCATTAATGTTCAAAAGCTTTACATTTTCAACATCTGTCTCTTTGATTTTATCTACTGCTGTCACAATGACACTTTTAAATAATTCAATGCCAATATAGTTGATATCAGGATGAAGCTTGCCCATTCCAGCGATAAAACTCCCTTTTCCTGTCCCAACTTCGATATGGATTGGATGATCATTTCCAAACAGCTCATGCCATTTCCCTTTATATTGCTCGGGGCTAGCTAAGGCAATATGAGCATTTTCAGCTAAGTAATCATCCGCCCATGGTTTATGTCGCATTCTCAATTTGATACACCTCTATTTTCTTTACATTTTATCAAGATACCATGAAACATAAAGACCCGCAAGACAGCATCTTTATGCACATATGAAAAAGACCAGCCCTTCGCTTGAGCTGGTCTGCCGCATGTATAAATTGGGCGCTGAATGCACAGTTTAACCACATAAATGACACGCAGAAAAGGAGCATACGTATGGGATTAAACCGTCAACATCAGCTTCAATTAATCAAAGATATTTTAACCGATCACCAGTTGGATTGCTGCGGGACTGTTGCAGAATATGAACAGGTGGGACGTGTGATTCAATTAATGCTGGCAAAAGAAGACCTTGATGCCGACATTCGTCAATTATTAACAGATATTTATGATTACAGCCAAAAGGGTACTTCTGTCAGTTCAATTGATGCACATATCGAGGAGCATCAATCGCATTTGTCAGAGTGGGTCGAGAATATTCCTATGTCTTAATGGATGTTTAACCGCTTTAAGAGTGCGCTCAGCTCCGCTTGCACTTCTTGCTGCGCTTTTTCATTTCCTTTTCTTTTATGCCACACGACAAACGATACGGTTTCAGCGAGGACGTACCAATCCATACGTTTTCGCAAATTGTCCGTCAGCGGAGCACCGTACATCGAGAGCCAGCTTTCCCAGTTCTCTTCTTCAACATAATGGTATAAAAGTGGTCCAAGATCAATGGCTGGGTCAGCAATCATCGCCCCATCCCAATCGATCAAGTAAAGCTGATTTTCATCTGTCAGCAGCCAATTATTATGATTGAGGTCACAATGACACACGACCTTGTCCTCAAATTGGACTGCCTCCACATGCTTCTCTAAGTACTGGATGGCACGTGTAATGTCTTGTGAATCGATTTGCTCTTTTAATATGGACTGTTTTAAATGCTTCAAAATGGATTCTGGGTGTAGAGCGTGCTTCTCTAATCTTTTCAGCATATCAAGCAATTCTTTAGATGTATGAATTTTTCTTAGCTGCTCTGCTACAGGACGGTCATTCATGTCCTTTGGCTTCAGCTCTCTGCCGCTCAGCCAGTGCTGCGCAGTGATGACATCCCCATTTTCCATCCGTTTTGTCCAGACAAGCTTCGGCACAATGCCTTCAGCTGACAAAACCGCAAGAAACGGTGACGTATTGCGTTTTAAAAATAGCTTTTGGTCATTGTGTGTTGCGAAGTACGCATCTCCCGTAGCGCCTCCAGCAGGAGAGATGTGCCATTCGCTACCTAATATTTGTCCCAACCAGTTCATATCAATTTTCAACCCATCATTTCTTAAAATATTTTAAATCTTGCTTTTTTAGTCGACAAAATTCAGCCGATTGAAGATCAATTGGCTGTTTCTTTTTTATTTATATGATCATAAAAACAAAAAGGACAGCTATTGAGAATGAGATGCTAAACAATAGCCGTCCTATAGATTTTATCGTTACCTTCTTATACTCGTCAAGCAAAACTAGAAAATCAGGACAAGAACCTTATGAAAAGGAAGGCTTTTTTCATGGTTTTTGACTAGGGCATTCACGAGAAGCCATTTAAGCACGTAATTTTAAGGAGCGCTCACTCGCCTTCACAAAGACAGGTGTTGCGCCGATCACTTCTCCATCTGCATGAAATAAGATTTTTGCATCTGCCTCCAAGTACGCTTCCTCGTGCTGATACAGGGTAACGCCCTTCATTCCAAGATGCCTTCGAAACACCATCGCACTTAAAAACAAGAGCACTTTGAATGGATTCAAATCTGTGACAACGATCGTTTGAAAGCCTCGCTGCCTCGCGCTCACTTCCGGCGCTGCTTCCAGCCCGCCTCCGTAATAGGGGTGATTGCATACAATCACAAACCACACTTGGCGAAAGACCTTCTTCTCATTTTCAATAAACAGCGCAAGGTCAAACGGCTTAAAGGACCATAAAGAATGGAGAAATGACAGCGGGTAGATGATAAACCCAAGTCCCAGCCGTTTCAGCCACTTTTTTCCTCTGAAATGCACTGTTTTCCTTAGCACATGCGCATCAAACCCAGCACCGATATGATTGAGAAAGAGAACGGATTGCGGGCTTTCTGCATGATCTTGAAAGGAGCCGAGAGAAAATGTTTTGGTGAGCATTCTCTTTTGCTTTCTCACTTCTTTTAGGACATCTTGACGATGGATGCCGAGGCCCTTCGCCGCATCATTCCAATGACCGGCGGGAACAAAGCTTAACTGCACATGATCCATTTCCTTTAAGCCATTCAGGACTTCATGAATGGTGCCGTCACCGCCAATGACAATCAGGCGCTTCAGCCTGTCATCTTGCATGGCGCTAATTTGTCTTGCCAATACTTCTGCATGACCTTCATGCTGGGTGAGAAACGATCGATAAGAGATCTCCACCTTTTGTAATTCTTTCTCTATGCTCCTCCATGTACGAAGTCCTTTTCCATGTCCTGCTGCTGGATTAACGATAAAGTACCATTCATTCATATATTAGCTCCACTCAGGTCTCATTTTTCGTGACCTTCCATTATGCCTTTAATCGAGCCATTCCTGCCTTCTTTTGCTGTCTGATTCACCATAAGCAAGCAATGCCTTTGTCGCCTTAAATTGCTGATGCTTTGTCGGCGCGGTATTTTTCCGCTGCTTTTCAAACCAATCTTCCGCCTTCTTCTTATCGACAACCTCCATCCCGTATGGAACTTCCGGTAAGTCAATATAAGAGGTTCTGCTGATCAGGATTTTTTTCACAGGAAGATCGACACCGCTTTGCTGTAAGATCTTTGACACGACGGTGCCAGAGCGCAGAAGGCTTGCGCAAGGATTCAAAACGGACTGAACAGCTTTCCCATTCGCCCGCTTTTCCCAAAAACGTTCCTTCGTTCCGATATATACACTGTCAGGCTCTGCCTCTAAGAAGGATAAACAAATCACTTCCAGCGGCGTAATAAGTACTGAACATAATTCCATCTCTGCTTTTTGAATGAGCAGCACCGGCTTATACATCACAAAATATGAATCCGGAAGCTGCCTAGCAAGCATACGCAGCTTTTCATCATACCGAATATGATGGGAGACGGTTGAAATGTGGGAAATCGTCGAGCTCGCCCATTTTAATTGAACATCGTATAGATGATCCTTAAAAAAATGAATGAGCTTCGTTTCATCGGTAGGAACGTTTGTAAAGACACCTTGCTCTATATCTGTCGGCTCGTTAAAAAGACTCAGGTCCCGTTCCTTTTTCATATCGGCTTCTTTTTGCTTTCTTTTTAAGGAGAATTTCTTTCTCTTTTCTTCCTCTTGTTCAGGCACTTGTTCAGAGATTTGGTCAAATGAATGCTGCGCCTCCTGTTTTGAAGCCTTTTTTAACTCGTCCCACCTTTGCTTTTTCAATCGAATGAATTGATTGATGTAGTGATGCGGGTCTTGTTCATATCGTGATATATAATCTTGAATTTTGATAATTTGCGCCATCTGCTGCTCACTCCAACTTTTAGAATCATTTATGTAGTGCAAATTGTTTGATTGCGTGATAACGCGGGGTTTCTTTCGGACGTATTTCAAATAGAGTCATACAAGAAACCTCTATCACGTATGGCTCTTTGCGTAAAGGCGCTTGTTCTGCAAAAGAGTGATCCGCGTTCCATTTTCGCGCAATCGTCATATGCGGATGAAACGGTCTCTTTTCAACAGGATGTCCTGCTGACAATACGGCTTCTTTCACCTTTTCTCTTAATTGCATGAGCGGTTCACTTTCATTAGGTTTTGCAAAAAAGACTCTCGGGCGCTCCTTCATGCCAAACTGTCCTAACTCATTCAGCTCTAGTGAAAATGCAGCGGCTTCATTTGAAAGGATATCAAGCAGCTCGATGATCTTTTTTAAACGCTCATCTGGAATGGCACCTAAAAAGATCAGGGTCACATGATAATCATCTGGTGCTGTCCACTTTTGAAAGGATAGTTCACTCCTTAGATCCATGTCTTTTTTGATTTGATGCGCAAGTTGTTCAGGGATGTGAATCCCTATAAAATAATGACGGTTTTCTGCCACAATATCACCTGTCCTTTTTTAACAAACTTTACGAATCCCCATTGATGATAGTATAACTAAAGAAATGCAGAATGAGAAGAAAGGGTGTCACATGATGAAGGTTGCACAAAATATAGCTGAGCTGATTGGCGATACACCACTTGTTAAATTACAGCGGCTTCAGCCAGACAATGCGGCAGCTGTTTATTTAAAGCTGGAATCATTTAATCCTAGCGGCAGTGTGAAGGACCGCGCTGCTTACAATATGATCGTCGAGGCTGAAAGGCAAGGAAAGCTTACAAAAGGAGCGACCATTATTGAACCAACGAGTGGGAATACAGGGATTGGTTTAGCCATGAACGCAGCAGCAAGAGGCTATAAAGCCATCCTTGTCATGCCAGATACGATGACAAAGGAAAGAATCAATATTTTGAAGGCTTATGGGGCGCAGGTCGTTTTAACCCCAGGAGAAGAAAAAATGCCAGGCTGTATTCGCAAGGCAGAGGAACTGGCGTCTCAAATTCCTCATAGCTTTATCCCGATGCAATTTGATAATGGGGCGAACCCAGATGCACATAGAGGCACAACGGCTGTTGAAATCATGGAAGCTGTAAAACAACTTGGAAAGCCAATTGGAGCCTTTGTCGCAACAGCAGGAACTGGCGGAACCATTACAGGCACCGGAGAGGAATTAAAGAAGGCATTCCCTCATTTGACCATACGTGTGGCAGAGCCGAAGGGATCTCCAGTCTTATCTGGCGGGAAACCTGGCAAACATAAACTTGTTGGCACAAGCCCAGGATTTATTCCCCATATTTTAAACGAGCATGTCTATGATGAGATCGTGCAAGTAAGCGATGAGGATGCGTACACCATCACACGTCAGCTTGCCCGGCTTGAAGGAATTTTAGTTGGTCCATCATCTGGTGCAGCCTGCTATGCTGCGATTGAAACAGCCAAGCAACTGCCGGCAGAACAAATCGTGATCTGTATGACAGCAGATACAGGCGAACGATACTTATCAAGTGATGTTTTTCAAGATTAAAAAAGGAACAGGGTCATGAATCCCTGTTCCTTTTTCTTCGTTTCAAGGTTAGGACGATTTGTCGGACTTCACCTCAGCCTGCTCCCCTGTGATGAGTAAAACCTGCTCATCAGTAAGCGGGCATAAATCGAGCGTCTGCTCAAACTGTTCCATGATTTGCTGCGCAGCCTCGCCTAAATAGGTATTGTACATATGCGGTACCGGATAGTAGCTTATCTCATTGAATCCTTGACATGATGAAAGTTCTGCTGCCTTCTGCCGATCATCCATCACGGAGATATATTCAATGCTTGGTGCCATGATGATACTCCCTGCGGACTCTCCGATGTACAGCTTGCCTTTATTGATTTCTTCTTTCAGCACGTCATCAAGACGATGCTTTCTTAATTCCTGCAGCAAATAGAAGGTGTTGCCTCCTGATACGTACATCACATCATTTTGTTCCATCATCTTTGTGATTTCTTCAGTAGACTGCTCAGCTATCTGAACGGTCTCTAGATGCATACCTAGTTGATGAAAGGCTTCTTTCGCTGCCTCCACATAGTGCGTGACTTCTTCCACAGCACTGGCTGTTGGAAAAAATGTCACGCGTTTTCCTTTTAATGATTCACCCGCAAAGTCAGATAAGAGAGAATAGCTGTCTTTGAATGAAGAGCATAAGAACATTTTTTTCACTGTGAATCCCCTCTTCTCTTTTTCTATTTTGCCAATTCATACATGGCTTGTGCATATAGAGCGGTTGCTCTTAGTAGATCATCGATTTCGATATATTCATCCTTCTGGTGTGCGCAATCTGGTCTGCCAGGGAATAGAGGACCAAAGGCAACGCCCGCTTCTAAAGATCTCGCATACGTTCCTCCACCAATGGCAATCAGATTAGCTGGATCTCCCGTTTGTTCCTCATATACCCGCTGCAATGTTTTCACAAGCGGATGATCTTTTGAGACGTGATGCGGAGGGCTGTCGTCAAATTTCAGAAGGGTGGCCCCTTTGATGCCTTCGATCCCTTTTTTAACGTCCTTGCCGTCTGCTGTCACTGGATAGCGGACATTTAATCCTAGCTTCGCTTCCTCGTTTTGTGTATAGCGGATCGTTCCAACATTTAAAGTCAAATCTCCGCTAATCTCATCTTTACAAGCAATCCCCAGCTTTTTCCCTCTTGTATCCTGATCAAATAAAGCGTTGATTTGGGAGGTAAAAGCAAGCCCGTCTTCATCTAACTCTTGTCCACATAGGAAATTGGCCATATGAATGCCCGCATTGATGCCATGCGCCGGCTCCATGGCATGAACTGATTCACCTTTTAATGTGAGATGCAGTCCGTCCGCTGCATTCTTTACCCCACCTGATAAATGATTGTGAGCAAGATAAGCTTCAAAAGCTGTTTTTAATGATTCAGCATCGTGATCTTGTGCAGCTGTCACAGTGGCAGCTGCCTCATCCGGCACCATATTCAGCCGCATACCCGATGTGAATTGCTTGAGCGTATAACGCTGATGATTTTCTGTAAGTTGATATGTAAATGACACGATGGCATCAATAATCCCTTTTTCAGCATGAATAATCGGAAAATCGGCATCTGGCGCAAATCCAATTTGCGGCATCGCCTCATGCTTGAAATAATGGTCCACACAGCGCCAATCACTTTCTTCATCCGTTCCAATGATCATTCGAATCTTTTTTGACAGCTTCATCCCTGTATCTTTTATCATCTTTAGCGCGTAGAAAGCCGCCATGGTTGGACCTTTATCATCAATGGCTCCTCGTGCAAACATTTTATTTTCTCTTATGTCCGCTGAAAATGGCGGGGTTGTCCAGCCATCACCAGCAGGCACAACGTCCACATGGCATAGCACACCTACAATGTCTTCGCCTTCTCCATATTCAATATGACCTGCATAGCCATCCACATTCTTGACTGTGAATCCTTCGTCTTCCCCTTTTTTCAACATATACTGAAGGGCCTGATCGACTTTTTCACCAAATGGCTTTCCTTCTTTTCTACCTTCTTCATCAAGGACACTTTCAATTTGCAAAAAAGATTGTGTGTCCTTAATTAAGTCGTCTTTTTTTCGTATCACTTCAGCTTCCCAATTCATTTTTCCATTCCTCCTTGAAAAAAGGTTGCAATCCACCCTTAAAACGAATATTATATTAATTGTTTTGTAATAATGTTCGTAAATGGAGGATTTTATGTTTCAGTTAAAAGAAAACCAAACCAACATAAAGAAAGAATTAATTGCTGGTATGACGACATTCTTTACCATGGTATATATTGTTGCCGTTAACCCAGGAATTCTTTCAAAAGCAGGCATTCCTTTTGACCAAGTCTTTACTGCAACAATTATCGCTGCTGTCGTCGGTACGCTCTGGATGGCACTATTTGCAAACTATCCGATTGCTATTGCACCAGGCATGGGGCTGAATGTCTATTTCACCTTTACAGTTGTCGGTGGCGGCGGCATCAGCTATCAAACAGCGTTCAGTGCGGTATTTGTTGCTGGTATACTCTTTATTATTTTATCGTTAACATCCCTTAGAAAACAACTGATTCAAGCCATTCCAGATAATTTAAAGTACGGCATTACAGCAGGAATCGGGCTTTTCATTGCATTTATCGGCCTCCGTCAGTCTGGGATTATCGCAGCTGACCCAGAAAATCTAGTGAAGCTTGGCAACTTAAGCTCGCCTGTTGTCATTTTAACGCTTGTCGGCTTAATGATCTCTGTTATTTTAATGGTTCTTCAAATAAATGGCGCTCTGTTTATCGGCATGTTAGCGACGACACTGATTGCGCTCGTAACAGGCCAGCTTCATTTCCCTAAAATGCTGATGGACATCCCTGCACTACCCGAAGGCATGCTGATTACAAATCCATTCGCTGCTTTTGGCGATGTATTCTCTCATCATTTATATGCTGTCGTCTTCTCCTTCTTACTAGTGACGATTTTTGATACAACGGGCACAATGATCGGAGTGGCTGAACAAGCAGGACTCATGAAAAAAGGCCAGCTGCCAAAGGTACGCAGAGCCCTGCTCGCTGACTCTGCTGCAACGACGATAGGTTCTATGTTTGGGACAAGCCCAACAACAGCTTATATTGAATCATCATCTGGGGTTGCTGCTGGCGGAAGAACTGGACTAACGTCTTTAACGGTCGCTGCACTGTTTATTGTGGCATTGTTTTTCGGCCCGCTCGTTCAAGCCATTTCTTCTTTACCATCCATCACATCACCTGTTCTCATCATTGTCGGGTGCTTGATGATGAACTCAGTGTCACGCATTCGCTGGAACGAGCTAGACGAAGCATTCCCTGCTTTTCTTGTGATCCTTTCCATGCCGCTGACATCTAGTATTTCTACAGGAATTTCACTTGGATTTATCTCATATCCCCTTGTGAAACTGGCAAAAGGGAAATGGAGAGAAGTACATGTACTTGTTCTCATCTTTGCCATTTTATTTTTCATTCAGCTCTTTTTCTTAGAAGGATAACAGAAACAAAAAAGGCACATTCTAACAAGGAATGTGTCTTTTTGAGATGAGTGAATTTTTTATTTTGTAAATTTTCTGTGTTTATTTTTTGGATGTTTGAATGTGACGGTATTCTCCATACCCCTTACGCCTATTGGGTTGTAACCGAATTCAAAACATGGTATATACCATGTTTCGATTCATGAAGACAAGTTAAAAAACACGTAAAGTTGACTTTTTGGTGGAACTAGATGCATAATAACGTGTATAATAGAATAAAACATTAAGAAACACGAACATTTACCATTGTTGCATGTCCTTATTTCGCAGTTTTAGTGTAGTAAGTTGTGGTTAGTCAAGTCCATCCGATCTTATTGATAGGGAGTGGTTTTTTGAAACCTTCAACAAACCGTATGATGACTCGAATTAAATCAGTTTATATGTTCATTCAAGAGAAAGGTCTTGTGACGACACAAGAGCTGGTTGATGAATTCGGGATCACACCTAGAACCATTCAAAGAGACTTAAACGTGCTTGCCTATAACGATCTTGTTCATAGTCCAAGCAGAGGCAAATGGGAAACAACGAGAAAAAAAGTGAAAATATCATCTTAAGCGTATAATGAACTGTCCATATAACAAAAAGACCCGGCGATATGCCGGTTCTTTTCTTTTATTCTACATTTATGGTCGATTGATTAAGCTGTCCAACTCTTCATCCGTCAATTCACGGTACTCCCCAGGCGCTAGATCTTCATCTAAAGAGACAGCCCCCATCGAGAGTCTTTTTAAAAAAATGACTTCATTTCCCACTGCTTGCGCCATCAGCTTCACTTGATGGTACTTTCCTTCAGTAATCGTTAAACGGATGCGTGTATCTTCGTTTTCATTCGCATCTACTTCAACCTTCGCCGGCTTCGTGCAGTAATCATCTAAAATGACAACGCCCTCTTCAAGGCGCTTGATGTCTTGATCTCCTAATGGGTATTTCAAATGAACTTCGTATGTTTTTGGCACATGCTTTTTTGGAGAAAGTAATTGATGAGCAAGCTGTCCATCATTTGTGAGGAGGAGGAGACCGACTGTGTCCTTATCCAGTCTCCCCACAGGAAATGGCTCCCTTGCGATATCCTCCGGCTCTAGTAAATCGACGACCGTTTCATCCCGCAGATCTTCAGTTGCTGAGATGACCCCGTCCGGTTTGTTCATCATTAAGTAAATGAATTCTTTATACTCTACACGCTCTCCGTGTACGAGCACTTCATCATTCGAGGGATCAACATGATCTTTCACCTGCTTCGCCACTTCTCCATTCACTGTGACCGCCCGTGCCTTGACCAGCTTCTTCACATCTTTTCTTGAACCAAAGCCGCTGCTAGCAAGCAATTTATCAAGCCTCATGAATATCCACCTCTTCTTAACTCTTTTTTCTTAAAAATTTCGGCATACGGCTGCCGAGTACACGCTCAAGTAATCCTACCTTATAAGACAAGAACAGATACACACCGCCGCCAGTGATCATTGAAATCAAAATGACGATACCCGCTTGTACAATTCCACCCTCATACGAAATCACTTGGCTCACAAGCTGACATGTCACATACGCCACAACAGCCATAATCGCCGTTAAAATACCAATGAGAATAAATCGTTTGAAAATCCTGCGGAACGAGTAGCCGGCATGGCGCTTAATCATGATAAACATATACAAGATGGACGCGCTATAGCCTAACGCAGTCGCAAGCACAGAACCATTTCCTTGCAGCCAGCTGATTAGCGGAATGTTCAGAACCGTTTTAATAATGATCCCTAACAACAGACTGACAATGGCGAATTTTTGTTTGTTAATTCCCTGCAAAATTGCTGCATTAATGGTGAATAAGGAAAACAATAACGCAACAGGTGCATACCAGAACAAAATTGACATCCCAATCTCAGGATGAACGGACGGATAGAAAAACCAATAAACCGGTCCAGCCAATGCCGAGATACCAAATGAAGCAGGCAGTACGAAAAATAAAATGACCTGCATCGTCTGATCAATTTGTCTATTGAGAAGCTTGTAGTTACGTGCTGTAAATGATTCCGTAATCGTCGGAATCAAGGTTAAGCCAAACGCTGTTGCAAGTGACACAGGAATCATCACGAGCTTCGGTAAATATAACGTCACAATGGACAATACCGCTGTACTAATATCCTGATGTCCTGATGCAATCATAGCTCTGTTAATGGTATTTGTATCAATATAAGAATAAATTGGAATCGCAAGTCCAACAAACACATACGGTGCCGCATAGCTAAACAGCTCTGTAAACATTTGTTTATAAGATAAGTCAGAGGAAGCACCTGTATTCGGCTGCATGGATAAGAGCCGGTCCTTGCGCTTCAGCCAATATAAATAAAGCGTGAATAAACCCCCAAATGCGCCGATAAGTGCTGCAAATGTGGCATATCCGACAGCGATGACAAGCCCGCCGTCAAGCACTTTTAAAATAATAAACGTTGCAGTTAATAGGAAGATGATTCTGACAAGCTGCTCAATCACTTGGGAAACAGCTGTCGGTCCCATCATGGAGTGTCCTTGGAAGAACCCCCGCACAAGACTCATAATAGGTACAACCAAAAGACCTAAACTGACCATCCGAATCACATATACCACTTGATCGACAGTCAAACCGCCTGTTTCATTCGATCCGCCAAGCTGAATCTTGGCAAAAATCGGTGCGGTCAAATATAAAATAGAAAAGGCGATAATCCCGGTGACAAGCATGACCGACATACCCGCCCTGAACATTTTCCTTGTTGTCTCATAATCGCCGATTGCATTATATTTAGAAACAAATTTTGATACCGCTGTTGGAAAACCAAGCGTAGCAATACTTAAAAAGATCGTATACTGATTGTATCCATATTGAAATAGCGCTCCACCAGTAGCTCCAACCATTGCGCTAAATGGAATTAAGTAAATCATACCAAGAATACGAGAGAGATAAGTCCCTATCGTTAAAACCAACGTACCACGAAGCAGTTTATTAGACATGCGCTTAACCACCATTTTTCTAATGAATATTCAACTTAACTATTTTACCACATCATTTCGACGCACAGGTAACAAATCCAATACAGAAGGCACAAAACCAATCAATTCATATTTCAGCCTTCCCCAATTTTCGTTATAATAGAGGAATGACTGAAAGTAGAAAGAGGAATGTAACATGAAACATTATGATGTCATTGTCATTGGCGGTGGACCTTCTGGACTGATGGCCGCGATTGCATCAGCAGAGCACGGAGCGACTGTTCTGTTAATTGACAAAGGAAACAAACTTGGCAGGAAGCTCGCCATTTCTGGCGGTGGACGCTGTAACGTCACCAACCGCCTTCCAGTAGAAGAAATCATCAAGCATATTCCCGGAAACGGCCGTTTTTTATATAGTGCATTTTCTGAGTTCAATAACGAGGATATTATTTCGTTTTTTGAAAACCTCGGCATTGAACTTAAAGAAGAAGACCATGGACGTATGTTCCCTGTCTCAAACAAAGCACAATCTGTTGTGGATGCCCTTTTAGACAGGCTCCGCAACCTCAATGTCACCATTCGAACGAATGAAAAGATTAAAACAGTTCTGTATCAAGACGGACAAGCAGCTGGAATTGTTACAAATAATGATGAAAAAATTTCAAGTAACGCCGTTGTCATTGCTGTTGGCGGAAAAAGTGTGCCGCATACTGGTTCTACTGGTGACGGCTATGCATGGGCAGAAGCCGCTGGTCATACGATTACAGAGCTCTTCCCAACAGAAGTACCGGTCACATCAGATGAGCGCTTTATTAAAGAAAAAGTGCTACAAGGTCTTTCTTTAAGAAGTGTGGCTGTCAGTGTTTTAAATAAAAAGGGGAAACCCGTCGTCACACATGTCATGGATATGATTTTTACTCACTTTGGCTTATCCGGCCCAGCTGTTCTTAGATGCAGCGGATTTGTTGTGAAAGAATTGAAAAAACAGCCGACTGTTCGTCTGCAAATAGACTTATATCCGAAGCTTAATGACGAAGATCTGTTCCAAAAGCTTCATCAAGACCTAAAAGATGAACCAAAAAAAGCCATTAAAAATGTCCTAAAGTCTTGGATGCAAGAACGCTATTTATTGTTTCTGTTAGAACGGAACGGCATAGATCCGCAAGACACATTTTCTGGACTTGCTAAGGACAAACTGCGCGCATTCGTAAATGATTGCAAACACTTTATCGTTCATGCGAACGGCACTCTTTCCTTAGACAAAGCGTTTGTCACAGGAGGCGGCGTTTCTGTGAAAGAAATTGAACCGAAGAAAATGGCGTCTAAAAAAATGCCCGGTCTTTATTTCTGCGGAGAAATTTTAGACATTCACGGTTATACAGGCGGATACAATATCACGTCAGCACTTGTGACAGGCAGGCTTGCCGGTATGAATGCTGCACTCGAAGCAAAGGAGAGATTTTCATGATGAGACGTGCACTTCCGATTATCCTAGCGGTTGTGATTAGTTTGACAGCCGCTGTTTTCTTGAAGCTATCAATTACCCCGTTAAAAGTCGCCATTGTTTTGGCGTTTACCATCTTCGCTGTTTGTTTAAAAGAATACGTCTACCGTCTTCGTAAACGAATTGAAGAAAAATCATCTTCACATTCCGATAGTTGATTAATGGAAGCAAAACATGTTACGGTAAAGTAGAGGTCGAGTGAGAAGCTCGCCTCTTTTTGTTTGAAATTAGTTGAGTTAGGGGATATTAAGCAAAATCCTCTGCTTAAACGTGTAGAACAACAGGAGAGTGAGATGGTGTGAAAAACGTATCAAGTGTATTTTGGATTGTGATTGCGATCACATTTGTTGCCGTCATATGGGGAGCTTTTTCTCCAGAAACACTGCAAAATGTCACAGATCAAATTCAAACATACATTACAAATGACTTTGGCTGGTATTACTTGTTAGTGGTGTCACTGCTCGTCGGCTTTTGTCTATTCTTTATCTTTAGCCCAATCGGGAAGATTACGCTAGGAAAACCTGGGGAAGAGCCTGAATTCGGCTTATTTTCTTGGTTTGCGATGCTATTTAGTGCCGGTATGGGAATTGGTCTTGTTTTTTACGGAGCAGCTGAACCGATCAGCCACTATGCCATACAGTCACCAACGGGTGAAACTGAAACGGCGCAGGCCTTCCGAGATTCCCTTCGATATACATTTTTCCATTGGGGGCTTCATGCATGGGCTATTTATGCCATTGTTGCACTTTGCATTGCTTACTTTAAATTTAGAAAAGATGCACCTGGCTTAATTAGTGCAACGTTGCAGCCAGTTTTAGGAAATAAAACGAATGGATGGATCGGAAAAACCATCGATTGTATTGCGGTATTTGCAACTGTTGTTGGTGTTGCGACAAGCCTAGGATTAGGTGCGGCACAAATAAACGGGGGATTGAATTACCTGTTTCAAATTCCGAATGCTTTTAGCACACAATTGATCATTATCATGATTGTGACGGTGCTTTTCCTTGCATCTGCTCTAAGCGGGATTGGAAAAGGCATTAAATATTTAAGTAATATCAACATGGTATTAGCAGCTGTTCTGATGTTTTTCTTACTTTTGGTAGGTCCAACTGTTTTTATCTTAAATTCATTTACTGACTCGATTGGGCAATACTTATCCAATATCGTTCAAATGAGCTTCCGTCTATCTCCAAATGATCCTGAGAAGAGAGAATGGATTAATGGATGGACAATCTTTTATTGGGCATGGTGGATTTCTTGGGCACCATTTGTCGGAATCTTTATCGCAAGGGTGTCACGCGGACGAACGATTCGAGAATTTTTACTAGGTGTCTTAGTGGCTCCTTCTATCCTAGTATTCCTATGGTTCTCGATTTTCGGTGTATCTGCGATGGATTTACAGCAAAAGAATATTGTCGATGTTGCAGGTCTTTCAACAGAAACAATGCTCTTCGGTGTACTAAATGAATATCCGCTGGCGATGATCACATCGATTCTAGCACTCATTTTAATCGCCATATTCTTTATTACATCGGCTGATTCAGCTACATTTGTGCTTGGAATGCAGACAACCTACGGATCATTGAACCCTTCTGGCAGTGTCAAAGTCAGCTGGGGTATCATCCAATCTGCTGTTGCTGCCGTGCTTTTATTTTCAGGGGGACTTGGAGCTCTTCAAAATACAGCCAAGCTCGCAGCCTTGCCGTTCTCCGTTGTCATTATTTTGATGATTGTCTCACTGTACAAGTCACTGAATGATGAACGAAAAGCTATCAAGCAAGCCAACAAAGTCAGTAAACCACGAAGTCCAAGAGTAAAAAAAGCATAATCTCAAGCGAAAAAAGCCGTTCCTCATCCGAACGGCTTTTTTCTATATAGACAATTTAAGATTGTTGCAAGCTTGAGGATTCCTGTAAAATAATGATGAAATCATTTCTACATAATGGAGGTTTTTATGACGTTACCTACATTCAAGTACAACCCAGATCCAGTTTCGTTAAACGTGATCAAAAAAGAGCATACGACATGTCCTGTTTGTGAGAAAGAAAGAGATTACGTGTATCATGGTCCATTTTATACTGTTGAAGATGTGGAAGGAATTTGCCCTTGGTGTATTAAAGATGGATCAGCCGCTAAAAAATACGATGGCATCTTTCAAGACGATGCAAGTTGTGATGACGTCGATCAAGAGGAATATGTAGATGAACTGATCTTCAGAACACCAGGCTATCGCGGCTGGCAGCAGGAATATTGGTTAAGCCATTGCGGAGATTTTTGCGCAATCGTCCAGTATGTCGGATGGAAAGAGATAGAACATTTAGAGGAAGAACTCACAGAAGATATCGAAGACATTTGCAGCGGCGGGGGATTAACGAAAGAGAACCTAAAACAATGGCTCGTCAACGGAGGAGACTTGCAGGGCTACCTCTTTCAATGTGTTCACTGCAAAAAGCATCGTTTATATATTGACGCTAGCTAATCAAACAAAAAGGGCCCTTCAAACAGGTCCTTTTTTGATGCCGTCTATTTTTTATATAAAATGAGTGCAGAAAAACAGTAGAGCTGTTCTCCTCCCTGCTCACAGATCACCGCTACATCGTACTTGATATCAATGATTTGGTCGTCATCCATTCCTTTTAAAAAAAGATTGATTTCGCTCTGCAAATCTTTTTCGTGTTCTTCATCAAATACAGCTACCTTTAGCACATATGCCACTCTCCCTTCTCTCGCTACTCTATCTTTATGCATATAAGGGCGGGCATATGAACAAAAAAGCCTTTCATCTCAAAGATGAAAGGTCGGACTTCTTTTACAGCTTCGGTTTTGTTTCTCCTGTCCAAGCAAGCATCCCGCCAATGACATTGGTCGCTTGATAGCCTTGGTCTTCTAGGAAATAGCAGACATTTTCACTACGTTTACCGGAGCGGCAAATAATATAATATTCCTGCGTTTGATCGAATGCATCCAGCTTCTTAGGGATATCTCCCATTCGGATGTGGACAGCTTCTGGAATCATTCCTTCTGCTACTTCCTCGTCCTCACGCACATCAACAAGCTGAATGGCTTCTTCTTGCTCTAGCTTTTGTTTTAATTCTTCTATTGAGATTTCTTTTACTGACACGACGCTCATCTCTCCTTTTAATCACGGTGACACCATTATAGCAAATGATTCACATCACTGTGTATTCACCCGCTTCGATTGAAGGAAAGACGGCAGACGTTTCTTCACTTCGGCTGTCTGCTGATCACTTTCAAACTCTACCTTTTTGAATACTTGATAGGCCAGCCACATGTGGCCATAGGCGAGTATACTCACACTAAAGAACGGCACGATTCCCGGCAAATAAGCAAAGAGAACAAACAGCAGAGCCGAGAAAACGAGCATACAGAGTGTATATTGCAAATATGAGATACCAAGCAAAAGAGAGAATTTCAGATAGAGACGTTTTTTCCAATCATAATGAGCCAGCAGCGGAAAAATATAAAACAAGCTCACAACAAAGAGAAAACCAAAGATATAAATGGCAAAACGAAGCACATGCAAAAACCAGCTCGTTGGATAAATAAACGCAAGGTCTACATATATAATCGTCCCTATGATCAGCAGCGCCACTCCAATTAAGTTAGAGCGTACAAACTCCTCACGATACACCTTCCAAAAAGTCCGGAAAACGCTGACTTGCTCATGCCCTTGTATCCACTTTCTCATCACTGAAAATAGCGCAGTGGTCGCAGGCATCAATCCAAAGATCCCAAGCCCCAGCATGGTGAACAGCAGCCATAGCAAATTCGTATAGGCAAGTCTCATCACCCACTCACACATTCGAAGCATTCTGCTCATTGAACCATCATGATCCATCTCTTTCCCCTCCTCTCTTTCTCATTACACCGTCTCTTTTTGAAACAATTCTTCTATTTCAATTGGGCGCTTCTCTGCAACAGACCGCCACATGCCTTCCCCAAGCGCAATCGAATAAGCACCAGCCTCTGCTCCTGCTGATATGTCATAGTGAATTAAAGGATCTTTTCCTATAAATAAATCGGCCAGAAGCAGAGGGTCTCCGCCGCCATGTCCCCCTGGCTGTTTCACGACTTCAATTGTCTCTTTTGCCCCAAACATCGGATAATAAGAAATCGTCTGTTCTGGGAATTGAAAAGGAATTCTTGATGGCACATGAAACTCATTTGTTTCAATACGCCCCTTCGTCCCATTAATGGCAAGCCGGTATCCTTCATATGGCGCTGAGAATTGAATTGAATAGCTGAGCAGAGCCCCTTGGTCATATGCCACTGATGCCACATATGTATCCTCAATGTCAATTTCCTGATCAAAAATACAGGCGTCTGGGCGATAATTTGAGTACTGCTGAGACTGCTCCTTACTGGATTCGATATGGTCGTCCTCGACCTTTGAGCGTTCTACCCGCGGATTCCACCTTGCTTCATAATGACATGTATCCTTCACATGACATGTTCCGCAATATCTGTTTTCTCCCCCCTGCAAGGGATTCCAAGGACTTTCATTTCCGTAATAGTTCAGCGCCCCATAGGCAAATACTTGCTTCGGCTTTTGATTGATCCACCAATTGACCAAATCAAAATGATGCGTCGATTTATGAATGGATAGTCCGCCAGAGAATTGTCGCGTTCGGTTCCACCTTTTGAAGTAACTAGCGCCATGATACGTATCAATGAGCCAGCTCAGTTCAACAGATGTGACCCTTCCAATCTTTCCTTCTAAAATGAGTTCTTTGATCTTTCGATGAAATGGATTGTAGCGATAATTAAAAGTGACTGTGACCTTCCCTTTACTTTCCTTTTCTTTTTCCATCACTTTTTTGGCGTCTTTTGCTGTTGTGACCATTGGCTTTTCAGTGATGACATCGAGATCATGGTCAAGTGCCTGCAAAATATACGTGACATGTGTGTCATCCCGGCCTGCCACAATGACGATATCTGGCTTTGCTTCCTTCACCATTTGATCAAATGCACCTGCATGAAAGAACGAGATGCCCCGCAGTGATGGAAAACGCTCCTGACAAAGTGTATACCGATGATGATCTATATCTAGGAGCCCTGTAATCTTGTAATGCTCATTGAAATCCTCTGTGAGCGGTTTAATAAACATATTGAACGCACGATGACTGAGTCCGCAAACTACGACCCGTTTCACAGTCCCCACCTCTTTTTCTATCGATTTTCACGAAGCTGTTTCATGAGAGACAGCGCCTCATTGGACTTGTAAGCATACACAGGAATAAAAGCGACCATATCTCGGTGTAATTGAAAGGTATAGCCGTTTAGCTTTTTTGTGCCTTTATTGACTTGAACCGCATAATCGACCGTTTTCCCTGTCTTTTGGTCCTCGACCGTATATGGTCCTGCCGCTTGATCATCTACGCCCATTTCTTCAAGCAGCTGAAAGCTTTCAGGATCATCATATGTTCTAAACATTTCTTCCGGGACAAGCATGATGTCCCCCTCTTTTGCGGTAATTTCAACAAGAAGCTTTTCAGGAATCGCCGGAAAGATGTAGACGCTATAAGACTCTTGTTCTGTCTGAAAAGCCTTCTCGACTAATTGATCCTTCATCCCCTTTGACATGTCAGAAAAAATCAGAACATCAATACCGTTTGTTTTCCCTTGGCAGGCTGACAAACAAAGGGCAGCGATGAAGCTGAGGAGCCATACCGCACCCCTTTTTCGCCTCTTCATGCCTTCTGAAAAACAGACAGCTTCTCTAGCTCAGTTAACGCCATAATAAAAGCGCCTGCCCCGTGCAAGTCATTTGTGCTTCGCTCTCTTTCAACGTAGTAATCATAAAATCCAGCAGATGTTCCGATACAAATATCATTGATGGTAAAATCACCGTTTTCTGTCTCAGCCGTCTTATGATGAATTAAGCCTTGGTATGCTTTCACCACATGATCGACATAACGAAGGCTGACATACCCTTCATTCATGGCTTTTGCCATGGCGTACATGAATAAACACGATCCTGAGCTTTCAAGCCAATTGTCGCTATGAGTACCTTTATCAATGATTTGATGCCAGAGACCTGTGTCTTGATCCTGGTACTTGGATACACTTTCCAGCATGTCTGTCAGCGTTTCCTTCCAAACCTTTCGTCCCTCATGCTCTTCTGGCAGATCCTCGATCATATCTGCTAATGCAAGGACATACCAGCCAAACGATCTTGCCCAAAACTCGGGGGAACAGCCAGTCTTTTGATCAGCCCATGGCATCACTTTTCGTTCGTCCCACGCGTGATAGTACAGACCTGTTTTTTCATCTTTTGTATGCTTTCTCATGAGATACTCTTGATGGATCACCATATCCACCAGTTCCTCTTCACCTCTCAGCTTTGCATACTTTAAGGCAAAAGGTCCTCCCATGTAGAGACCATCCAACCACATTTGATAGGCATAATTGTCTTTATGCCAAAACCCGCCCTCAGATGTGCGATTCAATGTGCGGTAAAGCCCCCGAAGCTTCTCCGCTGCCAGCACATACCGCTTCTCTCCCGTCCGTTCGTAAAGAGGGAATAAAATGAGCCCTGCTTGGATCGCATCAAGCTCATCTCTGCGAAATAACAGGTTTCCATACTCATCAATGAGCGAATCTGCGTAGCTTTTCACATAATTAAAATACGTCTCGTTCTTCGTTGCCTCATATAGCTTCATCACACCGCAAAGAAAAACGCCTTGATGATAATGCCATCTTCCAGCTGGAGGCAGCTCAATTGGTGTATGCGCTTTCATAATTGTTTGTGCTAATTTCTCTGCATGCTCAAGTGGTGATCCCTTTTCAGTCGATAATGTCATTCTTCTTCATCTCCCTTTTTAGTAAATACCTTCTTCCCCGAATTTCTTCGCTAAACGGTTCGCCAGCATGACCAAAATGAGTCCAACGGCTGCTTTAAATAGACCAACAGCGGTACTATAGCTGAATTGTCCTTGCTTAAGACCAGCTGTATAGACGTACGTATCAAAGATTTCTGCTACTTCCCGGTTCGTTGCATTGAGTAATAAGTAGACATGCTCAAAGCCAAGCTCTAATGTGTCACCAATTTTCAAAATAAGCAGAACGACAATCACACTTTTAATGGCAGGAAGAGTGATGTGCCACATTTGTCTCAGTCTGCCGGCTCCATCCATTTTTGCTGCTTCATATAGCTGCGGATCTACCGCTGTAATCGCCGCAAGATAAATGATCGTCGACCAGCCTGCTTCCCGCCAGATCACCTGTAAAATGTACATGGGTCTGAACCATTCCTGACTAAGGAGGAAGTTAATCTTTTCCCCTCCAAAGAAAGCAATCAATTCATTGATTAACCCGCCATCTACTGTTAACAAAACAAAAGATAAGGACACGACAATCACCCATGACATGAAGTGAGGAATGTATATCATGGTCTGGACAAATTTCTTAAACAATGCCAATCTGACCTCGTTTAAAAGCAGGGCCAATAAGATCGGAATCGGAAAGAAAATCACGACATTCATGGCAAATAAAATCAGTGTATTTTTTAATAAGATAAAAAATGTTGGTTCTGTAAACAATCGAATAAAGTGTTTGAAGCCAACCCACTCACTCCCAAGAATACCGAGAAACGGCTGGTAATCTTGAAAGGCAATGATAAGCCCCCACATCGGCACATATTTAAAGACAAGAAAATAAATGAGCCCTGGCAAAATCATTACATACAAAAATTTTTGACTAAGCAATTGATTAAGTAAGCGCTTTCTCTTTTCTTTTTTCAAAGCTGCCGCAGGCATACCCTTGGCAGTGACATCCTCTGTTTTCATAGATAAAGCCTCCCCTCATGCTGATGCATGTGTTAACTGTATCTTAAGGATGAAAAATCCGTCTACAATCATATCATCAGATCATATTTACTTAGGGGAAGCTACTCAAAACGTTACATAAAACATAAGAAAATGATCCTAATCTCAGAAAATGATTATTGACAAACCTACCAAATTTTTGGATTAATAAATTAAGGGGAAAAGATTGTTCTGTTTGAAATGGGGGGTTTTATGAAAAGAAGGCAGTATAAATTTTATTACAAGCTTGTGACGTTTTTTTTCGTGCTTAGTACGATTCCTGTCATCATTGTCGGTATTTTTTCTTATCAGCATTCGCAAAAAACCGCACTCGAAAATATCTCAAATGAAAAGCTGGACAGCGTCAAACAAACGCAATCCAATATTGAGCATATTTTAAAAACAGTGGATCATTCTCTCACTCACTATGTCAGTTCGCCGCCTCTCCTTCAAACACTGGCAGAACCTTTAAATCCAGACCAATTCCAGCTTTATAATCAAGTACAGCAGGAACTAAACTACCTGCAAACCTTTGACACCGATCTTTCCAATATTACACTCGTGAGTAAAATGGAAGACTGGTACATGAACAATTCGGGACTTTATCATGTCACAAGCGGAGACCAAGAGAAAGCGCTCACCTCTTACCTCAATATACCGAGTCATTCCAGCTGGGCACTTGAAGAGAATAATCCACTTGTTGCGACAAAAGAAGGAAAGGCCTCCTTTTGCAAATACAATGTGAACTTAATCAAACAACTCCCTATGAACAGTGTCCAGAAAAAAGGGATCGCTGTCGCCAGCATTCCGAGCTGCACGATTGCTGACAATATGCCTGACTTCTCTCAATCTGACAGTATGTTTGTCATTGATACAAACGGAAAAGTGCTGCTACATAACCGCAAAGAACAAATTGGTGAATCCTTGAAGAATCAAGAGCTCGTCAAGCATGTCCTATCACGTGAAGAACGATCAGGTCAATTTAACATGAAGATCGAGGAACTAGACTATCAAATTACGTTTCAAAAATCAGACTATAACGAATGGACGTACTTATCCTTTGTTTCCATTCCAGAACTCAAGGCACAAACGAAATCAATTGGGTGGATCACTTTTATTATCTGCTTTATTTTGTTAGCGCTTTCATTACTATTTTCATGGTTTGGGTCCAGACATTTTTATAAACCAATCCGCTTGTTATATGAGTCCTTTGCACGCAATGAATCCTTTTTGCAAAAACAGCCTTTTCAAAATGAATTTGAGTTGATTGAGTCGAGTATTAAACAAATGAAGGATCAAAACAATGATTTAGAGGAACGTATTGAGCAGCAAGTCACGCACCTTCAGCAATACTTTATGGTGCGGCTATTGCTCGGAAAGCTGACAGAAGAAGAAATTAACAACCGGTTCCAAAGTTTGGGATTCCCTCAGGGCTGGTCTCATTTATCCATGCTTGTGACCCAAATCGATACGTTAAAAGGAACACCTTATGAAAAAAAGGATGCTGACTTGCTGTTATTTGCCATCAATGGACTGATCGAGCAGATGATTCCGCAAGATGAGCACCTTCAGCCAACGGTTGTCAATCAGCATCAAACGACGATTATCTTGAATCACTCAAAGTCAGATGAAGAGTTTACTGAATATTTAAACCAATTAGCGGAAACTATTCAGCAGCGCATCGAGGAAGAGCTTGGTTTATCGATCAGCATCGGGATCAGCCGCCAGTTTAAGGAGCTCACGATGGCGAAACAGGCTTACATTGAAGGAAAAGAAGCCTTAAAATACAGGCTCAAAGCAGAGAAAAAATCCATTATCTTATATGAACATATTCAGCAAGGAAAAACGTTTAAAACCCATTTTCCAAAACAGCTGCAGCATGATTTATTCGATGCGATGAAAGCAGGTGATCAAGGCAAGGCGGATCATTATTTACATGTGCTTCTGCAATCCATTTTCTCTAAAAATGCTGGACCGCATGAATACCATATCGCTCTCGCCCGTTTTTTAAACAATTTGATTGAGCTGATGCATTTGCTTGGCATTGAATTATTTGAGGTCGAAGACAACAAAATGCTGTATGATACGATTTTTGAATTTAAAACCTTTGAAGATACCGAAGCATGGCTGAAACATGAGATCATTCGGCCGATTATTGACCAGCTAGGTGCACGTGAGGACTCACAATACAAAAACATCTCAGAGAAAATCATTCATATCATTCATCAAGAATTCGACTCAGATCTTACATTGGATGAAATCGCCACACGCTTGCATTACAACCCCAATTATTTAAGCAGTATTTTTAGAAAGGAAATGGATATCTCCTTTAGTGAATATCTCTCGTCCTACAGACACCATGTCGCCAAAAACTGGCTCGTGGAAACCGATATGTCCGTCAAAGAAATTTCGGAAAAACTGAAATATAAAAATCCGCAAAACTTCATCCGTTCCTTCAAAAAACTAGAAGGCACGACCCCTGGCAAATACCGCGACCACAAAAAAGGCACATAAGACAAAAAGTCCCGCTCGCACAGGAAGCGGGACTTTTTTATTTAAATTGTTCATTTAAAATGCTGTCTTCCAGCACTGAAAGCGGCTCTCCGTACACACGTTCAATATGAGCTGCTCCCCAATCACAAAGCGCATTCAGAATTCTTTCGAGCGACTGTCCGTATTCACTTAATTCATATTCCACTTTAGGCGGTACTTGCTCATACACAATTCGGTTAATCACCCCATCACTTTCAAGCTCTCTCAGCTGTTGTGTAAGCATTTTTTGTGTGATGTTTGGCATGAGCCGCTTCAATTCACTCGTGCGTTTTTTTCCATGTGTTAAATGACATAAAATCACGCACTTCCACTTCCCGCCAATGACCTCAAGGGTCGCTTCCACTGAGATATTATATTTTTTCTTTTCCATCAAATCCTCACTCCTCTTTGTGCGAACAGGCACTTTTTAGTACCTATATTACAAAAAAGTACGTACTTTTTTTTTCGTCATCTATGTTAGATAATAACTCTTGCCGATCGGCTTCGTCTATCAAAATGTCATCATAGAAGGATGTGAACACTTATTCATGAAGAAAAAGCAAAACCACTTTGCCCTTCTCGCACTAGCCATTAGTGCTTTTGCTATAGGAACCACTGAGTTCATTAGTGTCGGTCTTTTGCCGATGATTTCAGAGGACTTTGGAGTGAGCGTCAGCCAGGCGGGCTGGACCGTCTCTTTATATGCACTTGGTGTGACATTCGGCGCGCCTATTTTGACTTCTCTGACTTCAACGATGAAAAGAAAGACATTGCTATTGCTCATTATGCTCGTCTTTTTGATTGGAAATACACTAGCCACGATTGCTCCGACTTTTTCAGTGCTATTAATCGGACGGGTCATTTCAGCCTTATCCCATGGAATCTTTATGTCCATCGGCTCTACGATTGCTGCAAGCCTTGTAGTGAAAGAAAAACGGGCAAGTGCGATTGCCTTTATGTTCACTGGATTAACAGTTGCTACTGTGACGGGCGTGCCATTTGGGACATTTCTTGGCCATGAGCTCGGCTGGCGGACGTCATTTGGTGTGATTGTCATCATTGGTCTGATCGCACTGATATCCAACTATTTTCTTGTTCCATCTCAATTAAAGCAAGGCGTGAAAACATCATTTAAGGATCAAGCTGTCTTATTAAAAACAAAAAGAATCTTGCTTCTATTTGTCATTACAGCAACAGGATACGGAGGAACCTTTGTCGTCTTTACGTATTTATCCCCTCTCTTACAGCATGTGACAGGTCTTGCGCCTGGGGCGGTGGCCTTGATCCTGCTTTTATACGGGATCACGATCGCAGCCGGAAATGTCATTGGCGGAAAGGCTGCTAATGAGCAGCCAATGAAAGCACTGATTTACATGTTTATCATCCAAAGCATCATTATGTTTACCCTTAGCTTGACTGCTGGATTCACGGTGCTAGGCATTGGAACCGTCATGCTGATGGGACTGTTTGCTTTCATGAATGTGCCTGGATTGCAAGTAGCTGTCGTTGACTTTGCAGAAAGATACACACCAGGAGCAGTCGACGTCGCTTCCGCTATGAATATCGCTGCCTTTAATGCCGGTATCGCCATCGGCTCATTTTTAGGCGGCATCGTGACAGATACTCTTGGGCTTGTGCATACAGGCTGGGTCGGCGGCATCATGGTCCTTATCGCAGCAATTCTCACGATGATTAGTTTTCGAATGGAACAACAAGAACAAAATCAAACCATCTAAAGGAGTTTTCAATATGAACCATTTACAAAGTACAAAAACATTAAACAATGGGATCCACATGCCAGGATTTGGTCTTGGTGTATTCAAGGTTGAAGATGGCGCAGAATTAATAGACGCCGTCAAAACAGCCATTCAATTAGGCTATCGCAGTATTGATACAGCGGCTATTTACGGAAATGAAGAAGGTGTTGGACGAGGCATACAGCTTGGTTTAGCAGAAACAGGACTGCGCCGCGAGGACCTCTTTGTGACATCAAAAGTGTGGAATGCCGATTTAGGATATGAATCTACCCTAAACGCATACGAAGAAAGCTTGAAAAAGCTTCAGCTTGATTATCTTGATCTGTATTTAATCCATTGGCCGGTTGAAGGAAAATACAAAGAAGCTTGGCGTGCACTGGAAACCTTGTATCGTGAAGGAAAAGTCAGGGCCATCGGAGTGAGCAACTTCCAGCCGCATCACCTAGACGAACTATTAAAAGATGCAGACATCATACCAGCTATCAATCAAGTGGAGTTTCACCCAAAACTGACGCAGGAAACACTCTTTACGTATTTGAACACACATGGCATTCAAATGGAAGCTTGGTCACCGCTAATGCAGGGGGAACTGCTTCATCATCCGGTGATCAAAGAGCTCTCGGACACATACGGCAAAACACCTGCTCAAATTATTTTGCGCTGGGATGTGCAAAAAGGCGTCATCACCATTCCAAAATCAACGAAAGCCCATCGTTTAAAAGAAAATGCAGACATATTTGATTTTGCCTTATCTGATGAGGATATGAAGCGCCTTTCTGACTTAAATGAAAACAAACGTATCGGTCCAGACCCAGACAACTTTGACTTTTAATAAAAACACCCCCGCTTTTTAACTGTGCGGGGGTGTTTATGTTGATCATTTTGATTTTTTAAAGGAAGCTTCATATTCTTCTATGATTTTATGACCACCGTTTGATTTCCACTTCTCTACATCTTTCTTAAATTGATCTTCACTGATGTCTCCAAGAATGAACTTATAAGTCGCATCATCGATGATTTTTTTCAACTCGTTTCCTCGCTCTGAGGCTGTTTCTGAATACAGGCTTTCAGCAGGATTGGCGACGATGATGTTTTGATTGTCTTCTTCTAGCTCTTCATATTTTGTACGAACCGCATCTCCTTTATTTTTCAAGTAACGTTTATCAATTCCTACTAGACTGACAAGCGGCTGTACGTCTGTCTGCCAGCTTTTCACTTGGCTTTCTTCTCTGACAAATGTATTCCCTTCTTCTTTCTTATAATGCTCGCCATCAATACCGTACGTCATGAGACCATATACATCTTCTTCTGCAATGCGGTCAAAGAAGGCCAAAATCCGTTTTAATTCTGCCTCTGATTTCACGCTTGTTTTAGGGAATGCAAAGATACCATTATGACCACCTGATGCCCACACACGTTCTTTGCCATCTGGGCCTTTGATTCGGTTGATGATATCTATTTCCATGTTTTTATCTGTCGCGTCATCTCTCAAGTTCACTGCGTCTACCATATTCCCAACATAGATCCCTGCTTTTCCTTGTGAGAATAATTCCTGCTGCTGTGTTTTGCTTGTAACAGGGAAGTCTTTGTTGATATAGCCATTGTCACGTAGTTTCTTCATGTATTTCATTGTATTCATGTACTCATCTGTCATGAAGTCTGGCGTGAATTTGCCGTTTTCTTCTTTCCAGTCTGTCGGCATTCCCTCATATGAACCGAGTGTTTTAAATGCCCCATAAATCAAATCGTTCCGATCCGTAAAGCCAATTGTATCCGCTTTTCCGTTTTGATTCGGATCTTTTTCAGTAAAAGCTTTAGCTACCTCATAAAGATCATCCAATGTTTTTGGTGTATCCAAATTTAAATTTTCAAGCCAATCCTTTCGAATGACAATTCCTTGTCTTGAAAGTGGTCTCTCTCTATAAATGCCATAAAGCTTACCGTCTATAGAGGCGTTTTTATTAATCAGTTCGTTCATCTTACTTAAATTTGGATAATCCTTTAAATACGGACCGACTTCCCAGAACATGCCTGATCTGAACGCATTAATAGCAGACGAATTCTTAATGTCTTGAATCGTGACAATCTGCGGCAGATTCCCTGCGGCAAGTGCGGAATTTAAACGGTCTTCCTTCACGGCATCAGGCACCCATGTAATATCAAGCTCTGTATTTGTGAGCTTCTCAATCTCTTTTATGACGGAATCCTTCGGCGGCTGCTGATGATACAAAATAGCCATCCAGGTCAGCTTTACCTCTTTATTTAAATCAACCTTTTCATCTGATGAACTTGTTCCTTTGCTTGAACATGCGGATAGAATACCGCTTGCTGCAAATAACAGGACAAACGCAATCAACCATAATTTCTTTCTCCCCATAAGATCCCTCCGTTGTTCCATCTTTTTAACCTTTTACAGAACCTAGTAATGCCCCTTTGTTAAAATGCTTTTGAATAAATGGATAGACAAGCAGAACTGGAATGGTCGCTACCACAATGACAGCCATTTTAATCGTTTGGTCTGGCGGTGGTGTGGATGATCCCATATCCGACATATCTCCCTGCATTCCGCTTGAGACAATGACAATCTGCCTTAGCAGCACCTGAATCGGCCATTTCACTGAATCATTTAAATACAGGATGGCGGTCATGTACGTATTCCAATACGTCACGGCATAAAAAAGTGAAATGGTCGCAATAGCTGGCAAAGAAAGTGGCAGCACAATTTTAAAGAAAATCCCTAAATCGTTACAGCCATCCATCTTCGCTGATTCCTCAAGGCTTGCCGGGATGTTTTGAAAGAAGTTTTTCAAAATGATCAAATTGAATGCATTGATCGCAACCGGTAGAATAAGTGACCAATAGGTATCAAGCAGACCAAGTGTTTTCACCACAATAAACGTCGGAATCATACCTCCACTAAACAACATCGTGAAGACAACGAGAAACATCAATGTTCTCCGGCCTTTTAGCTCCTGACGAGACAGCCCATATGCCATGAGTGAGGACAAAAACATGCTGACAGCTGTTCCAACGAGCGTCACAAGAATGGACACAATGAGGCTACGATACACAATATCCGTAGAGAAAATATATTGATAGGCCTCTATAGAAAACGTGGTCGGGAACAAGATAAACTTCTTCGTGATGACCTCTTCTACTGTAGCAAAAGAGGCTGCAATGACATGGATGAACGGAAGCACACATATTAATGCGAACATGAGTAGAAAAGAGTAATTAAATAAGTTGAACAATCGGCCTTTAATAGAACGATCTATGTTCATCACGCCCTTTCTTTGAAAGCGTTATCATTTCGTCCGAAAATAAGCTGCAGCCTGTGACGATATCGTGATTAAAATGTAACAAACGGGGGAAGAAAGCGTCTATAATCATCTTGACAGACCAACTGGATGGATCCTGTCAATCGTGCTTTTATGCTCATGAAACAAAAGAATAAGATCATCAGCTAATGACATGATTATGCCCTATGCCTGATCATTTTCTTCTAGGATTTCCGTCGTATTCACATCAGGTCTGTAGCCTAACTCCTGCTTTATTTTTTCCGTAGACCAGGGCTTTTCTTCGTTTTCTGATACGGCATAATATGTCCCAAAGGGGACGGTCGTTTCAATCGCTGCCTTTGTCATCCCTATAAGATCTTCATGTGACAGAAGTGTTCGTTTCGTTCTTCGTTTCTTGTGTAATGCCTCCATCTCATCCGTCACAACCGTTCCAATCCGTAAATTAATAACAGACATCCCCGTTTGATCGTGGAACAAACGGCCTAGCTGTTCTGAAGCAAATTTTAAAATACCATAGACATTTTTAGTCGCTGGCACATCGTCTGTTGTAATATTTCGCCCTAGTAAGGAGCGGCCATCCTCTTCATAACGATCGGTCACATGATTGCTGCTTGCAAAAATGACTTTTCGTATGCCGAGACGTGCAGCTGATCGAAACATATAATAGGAGCTCCTCCAAAAAATATCATTCATTTTTTCAAACTCCTCAAGATTCATCACATCATGCGTCATATCCATGTTTAAAAGGTGAATGATGACATCTGTATCTCTCGGAATCGCCTCATATAATTCCTGTTCATTCGCTGCATCTGCTAAAATGGCTCCTTTTACACAGCTCGTTTGATCAATGATGGTGATTTCGTACTCAGAAGAGAGCGCTTTTGTTAAAATACGGCCTATCACACCGCATCCGCCAATGATCGTGATCTTTTTCATCTGTTTCCTCCTTTCTATTGACGTAGTATGTCCAAGCCTTTATGGGTTACAGCCATTTTTTCAAAAATCGAGTGGCCTCGTGACGCATAGCGGCTGTTTCAAAATGACCTGCATGAAGACCAACAAGCTGATACCGTTCTTTCAATGAAGCAGTTTGATAGGTTTGGCTCAATCCCTTTTGAATGCGTCCGACGCCTTCAGCAGGCGTGAGCGGATCAAGTTTTCCAACTAAGCTTAAATGCGGCCTTGGAAAAATCATTGCCTGAATATCAGCTGCTGTAAAGTACTTTGCTAAGCTTGGTACATAGTAATAAAAGCCATGCCTGTCTAAATTGTTCGTTTCAATTAATGTGTGATGATCGACCTGTGCGCAAAGATCAATACACACACTGACCCTCTCATCAAGCGCAGCAGTCCACCAGGAAAGAAGCCCTCCCATTGACATTCCAAAAACAGCTAACCGGTCCGGCAGCACATCAGATCGAGACAGCACATAATCAATCGCACACATGCTTTCATACAGCATCATGCCCCACATCACTTTTCCTGTTAAAAGCATCTCCTTAAAAATTTCACTTTCTGTTCTTCCTCTTCTCTCACCAAACCCTGCATGATCGATAGCCAGGACACTATAGCCTTTTGATGTGAACTCTTTCGCATATGAAGGCGCTTGCAAATAATGAGCACCTTTGATCAGCTCTTCCTTCCCATCCACGTAGTTCCCGCCATGAGAGTGCTGGAACAGCACAACAGGTCTTTTTTTCACCGTATCCTTTGGCTTTACAAAATAAGCAGGCACTTCCTCTACACCATGAATCGAAAGAATGAGTGTTTCGACTACATACGATTCACGTTCCTCGATCTTTAACGTATATGCCTCCACGCGATGGCGTTCTGGCATTTCTCCTAACAGACTGAGCAGTTGTTCGCGTTTGCTTTCCTTTTCCATTGACGTCACTCCTCATTTTCTTGATCACCTGTTAAAATACGAGGTCGATGAAGTAATCACCTTGTTTTCGACAAAATTATGTCCCGGGAAATAAAGAACACCCACCGGTTCATACCGATGGGTGTCATCATTAGTTCGCAACAATATTGACAAGCTTCCCAGGAACCGCAATCACTTTGCGAATGGTTTTCCCTTCAAGCTGTTCTTTTACGCGTGCATCATTTTTCGCAAGCTCTTCTAACTGTTCTTTTGTTGCATCAGCAGGAACGGTTAATTTTGCTTTCACTTTTCCATTCAACTGTACGACAATTTCTACTTCATCGTCGACAAGTTTTGACTCGTCATATTGCGGCCATGCTTCATAAGAAATAGACCCTTCATGACCAAGTTTATTCCAAAGCTCTTCCGCTAAATGCGGTGCAATTGGAGAAAGAAGTTTCACAAAGCCTTCTGCATATTCTTTCGGCAGTGTATCAGCCTTGTAGGCATCATTGATAAACACCATTAATTGTGAGATCCCTGTATTGAAGCGCAGGCCTTCATAATGGTCCGTTACCTTCATCACGGTTTCATGATAGCTGCGTTCTAATGCGCCTCCAGTTTGCTCCGTCACTTTATCACTGATTGTGCCATCTTCATTTGTGAATAGACGCCATACACGATCAAGGAAACGGCGAGCACCATCAAGTCCTGTTTCAGACCAAGCGATTGATGCATCTAAAGGTCCCATGAACATTTCATAAAGTCGTAATGTATCCGCACCATGAGATTCTACGATATCATCTGGATTGACAACGTTCCCTTTTGATTTACTCATTTTTTCATTATTTTCTCCAAGAATCATTCCTTGGTTGAACAATTTCATGAAAGGTTCTTTTGTAGGAACAACACCGATATCATACAAGAACTTATGCCAGAAGCGCGCATATAGAAGATGCAGTACAGCATGTTCTGCTCCGCCGATATATACATCAACAGGAAGCCATTTCTTTAGTTTCTCAGGAGATGCAAGCTTTTCTGAGTTATGCGGGTCAATATAACGTAAGAAATACCAGCAGCTGCCTGCCCATTGCGGCATTGTATTGGTTTCACGGCGTCCTTTTTTACCTGTTACAGGATCTACAACCTCAACCCACTCTTTGATATTGGCTAAAGGTGATTCACCTGTACCACTTGGCTTAATCTCAGTGGTTTTAGGCAAAATCAGTGGAAGCTCTTCCTCTGAAACGGCTGAAGAAGTTCCGTCCTCCCAATGAATAATTGGAATTGGCTCACCCCAGTAACGCTGCCGGCTAAATAGCCAGTCTCTTAAACGATATGTGACTTTCTTTTCGCCTTTTTGATGTTCTTCAAGCCATGCAATGGCTTTTTCAATCGCTTCTTCTTTTCCTAATCCATTGAGGAAATCAGAGTTAATGTGTTTTCCATCACCTGTGTAAGCTTCTTTTTCAATGTCTCCGCCTTCTACAACTTCCTTGATTGGAAGATCAAATGTTTTGGCGAATTCATAGTCACGCTCATCATGGGCAGGTACCGCCATAATCGCGCCTGTTCCATAAGTAGCCAGCACGTAATCTGCAATCCAGATCGGCATCTTTTCACCATTTAATGGATTGATGGCATAAGCGCCTGTGAAAATACCCGTCTTCGTTTTTGCAAGATCTGTCCGCTCTAAGTCGCTCTTTGATTGAATTTCTTTGATATATGCTTCGACTGCTTCTTTTTGAGCAGCTGTTGTAATTTTTTCAACAAGTGCATGTTCTGGTGCAAGTACCGCATATGTTGCACCAAATAATGTATCCGGACGCGTTGTGAAAACAGTAAACTGTTCGTCATGTCCTTCTACTTCGAAATGAACGTGTGCACCTTCTGAACGTCCGATCCAGTTACGCTGCATATCTTTGATGCTTTCAGGCCAATCAATGTCTTCTAAATCTTCTAACAGCCTGTCCGCATATGCCGTAATCTTCAGCATCCATTGCTTCATCGGACGTCTTTCAACTGGATGCCCTCCGCGTTCACTTTTTCCATCAATGACTTCTTCATTTGCAAGAACTGTACCAAGCGCCGGGCACCAGTTCACTGGTACTTCATCGATATACGCCAATCCCTTTTCGTACAATTTCAAGAAAATCCATTGTGTCCATTTATAATAATTCGGATCAGTCGTGTTGATTTCTCGATCCCAATCATATGAGAATCCTAGTGATTGAATTTGGCGGCGGAAGTTATTGATGTTCTCTTCTGTAAAGACCGCTGGATCATTCCCTGTATCTAGTGCATACTGTTCTGCTGGAAGACCAAATGCGTCCCATCCCATTGGATGAAGAACATCATATCCCTGCATACGTTTCATGCGTGATAAAATATCCGTTGCTGTGTAGCCCTCAGGGTGCCCGACATGAAGCCCTGCTCCTGATGGGTATGGAAACATATCAAGCGCATAGAACTTTGGTTTATCTTCCGAGTCAGATGTGGCGAATGTTTTATGTGTCAGCCAATAATCCTGCCACTTCTTTTCAATTTCCCGATGCTGAAAACTCAATGTGAAAACCTCCTTTAATATGTACGGCTGTATCTGCTCAGATGACCACTGCAAGAATTCAGATTTTTCTAAAATCAACAAAAAACCCTCATCCCTGGAAAGGGACGAGAGATTTTTTGGTTCCCGCGGTACCACCCTTGTTAGCGTCACTTTCTGTTTGTACGCTCACTTAATATCTTTAACGCAGACATGCGACAGAAGCTTTAACGCAACTGCAACTCTGAGGCGAGTTCAGAAGCAGATTTGATTGACTTTCACCAGCCGTCAATTCTCTAAAGACAAATACTGCTTTCCTACTACTCCTCTTCACTGTTCTTATCGTAACCGTCATCTAAGTAGTATTTTATAGAATTATGATCATAAGTGCAAGCAGGTTTGTATACAATGGGAATGTACCCTAGATCAGGGTAAAGTAGAGGATATTATTCGTGTGGAGATCGGTTATGACGGTTGGAGTCTGCATCCTGTGAACGCTGTTCTCTTACAAAATCAAAGCTTCGCAGAACTGCTTCTCCTCCGTAACCTGAAATAATTGATAAGATGACCAAGTGCAGACTAGAATCGGGATTTGAGGATAAGACAAGCAGTGTAGCGGCAATCATCCCAACGAGCCAATCTTCAATAAACCCTAAATAAATAAACTTTTTTGTCATTCTGGGCTTCTCTAGCCTGCCTTTTTTCTTTACGTGACCGAGAATGCCCATGACCCCTCCAATGGCGCAAGCAATAATGACTTGTTGCAGCATTTTCATCACCTTCCTAAAGCCCTTAGAATAGTAAAGCGACTTCAGGCTGTCCAGCCCCCTGTAATGCCATTCTGCTGTTCCGTCATAATCCATGTAAAAGGTCTATTCTCTCTAACGAAGAAAAAAAGCTTGTTTCTTCCATTATATGTGAATGACCCAAAAACAATCTTGATGCATTGGAATCATTTTTACCTAATCCATATTAACTATTTTTGTCATTTTATGAATTATGAGCAATTGATTCCTTCTTTTTCTAAAGAAAAGTCTCCTTACTTACTATATTCTAATGGAGGACAAACTATGATGACAAATTTAACAAAGCCATTGCAATCATTGAAACAGAACATATGTTATGTTACGTTATTAAGGAATACTTTTGGTTGAAAAGACAGCCATTTGATATGTCTGCTAGTAGCAGCAAAGGAGGGTAATATGGTCAGCTCGAACATCTTCGGCTTGCAAAAACAGCTTGAACTCATAAAAAAAGCGCTAGATCATGCGCGGATCGGTGTTGTCATTACAGACCCTTCTTTAGAGGATAACCCTATCGTTTATGTGAACCATGGCTTTACACACATGACTGGATACAAACCAGATGAGATTCTTGGGCGTAATTGTCGATTCCTTCAAGGAAAAGACACAGATCAAGAGCAGCTTGATTTAATACGTCATGGAATACAGAATAAAATACCTATTACCACACAGCTAAAAAATTATAAAAAAGACGGTACTTTTTTTTGGAATGAACTCAATATAGATCCTCTATACATTGAACAAGATGATAAAACATTTTTCATTGGCTTTCAAAAGGATATTACGAAACAGAAAGAATATGAACAACTCCTAGAAGATTCCTTACAGGAAGTCACCTCTCTTTCGACGCCAATCGTCCCAATCAAAAATGGTGTATCTGCTCTACCACTCATTGGAAAACTATCTGAAGAACGCTTTGATGCCATTGTTGCGAAGTTAACTTGTATATTAGATGATTCAAAGGATGATTATTTAATTGTCGATCTTTCTGGCTTAATCGATGTCGATGATTCCGTTGCAGGACGCATTTTCAAGCTGCATCATCTTCTCAGTTTAACTGGAACCGAACTGATCATCACAGGGATCAAACCGCAGCTTGCGATGAAAATGAAAGACTTGGATACAGATTTCAAGGATGCGATCACATATTTGACGGTTAAGGAAGCAATCAAAGGATTACCATTAGCTGAAAACCCTGTGTAAACAGGGCTTTTTTAGTTAAACCGCCCCTAAAAATGGAAAAATGAGGTATGATAGGAGTAAATAGAGATTTAGGGGGGCTTCTAGATGATGATGTTACTCATCATAGGTCTTTTATGTGTTTGTTTCGCCATAGGATATGCCGTCAATTTCTTATTACTCAAACACCAGAACGAGCATATCTTTTCAAAGAAACTATTTTATCCTTTTTTGATCTTGGGTCTCGTCTTTTCCATTATGTCATTACCGTTTGCTGCCACAGATGCACCGAAGGCACAAGCAGATCCATCTTCAGAACAGCTGTTAAAGGATCAAAAGCAGCTCACATCTGACATATCGCGCTTAAAAGCTGATAAAGAGGAGCTTACTGCCTCTTTAGAGGACGCAACAAAGGATAAAGAAAAACTAGCTAAAAAGCTAGAAACCATCACCTCAGAAAAAGAAACAGTCAAAAAGCAAGAAAAGACCATTCAAGCGCTTGAAGAGAAAATAGACAAGCTTGCCTCAAGCAATGAAACACTCAAAAAAGAGAACAAGAAAAGCAGCAGCGATACGAAGTCTTCCACTGTTCAGCGCTCCGCTCCTAAAGATGAAGGAAAAAGTACAGGCGGTCATGAATCGCAGAAGGAAACAAAAAAAGAATCAGCAGCCTGTAACATCAAAGGAAGTGTCAATGGCATTTATCACACACCGAGCAGCAGATACTACTCTAGAACAAAAAATGTAACCGAACTATTCTGCTCCGTAGAAGAGGCAGAACGTGCAGGGTACCGGGCACCTAAGCAATAGCCATGTGTCACAAAAAAAGAACCTCCTGTCAGCCCAATCGGGTGTCTTAGGAGGTTCTTTTTTTAGATTTCTCTTCTTAATGCTGCTAATACATTCGTTTTTGTTGCTTTACGTGCCGGATTAAGCCCTGAAAGGATCGCTACCCCTGCGCTAATCACTGTTGCTGTGATCACAAGGCTGAGCGGAATATAGGAGAAGGTGATCGAGAATTGATCGCTTGACCCTCCCTCTGACATGGACGACAAAATGGCTGGAATGATTAAATTGACGGCGAAACTAATGATATATGAGATGATAATACCGATGATCGACCCAATCACCCCAATATAAGCACTTTCCATGAGGAACATTCGCTTGATAATCGATGGATTCGCACCAATGGCTTTCATAATCCCAATCTCTTGTGTTCGCTCTGTTACTGCCATTGTCATCGTATTAAAAATACCAATTGCAGAAATAATGACTGCGATACAGCCGACAAAAATGAGTCCAATTTTGAAGACAGTAAAGAACATATCCATACCTTCGAGCTGATTCGTCACAGAGATGACTTGGTAGCCCTCATCTGTCAGCTTATTCGTGAGTGCACCGACATTGTCGAATTTATCCGCATAGACAGAGGTCATTTTCTCGACATTTCCTGCTTCAGGAGATAGATCAAGTATTTGACCAAATTCCTTTTCATACGCATTCGGAATGAGAATTTTATGATCCTGCTGCCACTCCAAATTTGGCTTTTTCATGACTCCTACTACACGGAAATCAAATGTTTTTTCTTTGACGACTTCATTTTCTTCGTTGAGTTTTGGTACCTTGATTTGAATCACTTTATTTAAAATATCTTTCGTGTAGCCTTTTGGCTCTTTTGGTTCTTCTTCACCGTTTGACGTTTGATTTAATTCTTTTTCATAGGCTTTGCGCTCTTTATCCGTCCAGAGAAGTTCAACCATATGATACCCAACCACAATTTCGTTTGCTGATGTTGGGACTTTCCCTCTGTCTAGTTCAAGCCCTGCTTCTTTTTCCTCTTTCATATCGGTCAGAGCAGCCTGCGTTTCACTTGAGCGGTCATCGAGCTCGACGTTTACCGATGGAACGAGAGACGTTCTTGAGACGACAGATTTCACATGGTCATATTTCTTTAAATCATCTACCTTGACGGCACCTTTTTCCTTGCCTAACACTTTCACTTCAGTGATGATTTGCTGTTTCATGATTTCATCTTGCGCCGATTTTTGCAAACCAAAACCGACAGATGCTAGAACGATTAAGAAAGAGCATGCCATTGTCGTCGCAAGAATGGTCATAAACACACGCAATCTATTTTTCTTCATGTTTCTTCTAATGAATTTGACCTGATCTCTAAATTTCAATGGTCTGTTCCCCTTTCTTTAATACACCATCATGAAGCTGGAACGTTGTATCTGCAATTGAAGCGACTTCATCGTCATGTGTAATGATGACAAACGTAATTCCTTTTTCACGATTGAGCTGCTGGATAAAGGCTAGAATTTCTCCTTCGGTTTCTGAATCTAGACTGCCTGTTGGTTCATCCGCTAATATAATAGATGGATTTAAAATCAAGGCTCTTGCAATACTCACACGCTGTTGCTGCCCGCCGGACAACTCATTCGGGTAATGCCCTGCATGATGTTCGAGGCCTACTCGTTTCAGCATTTCTTTTACTTTCGTCTTTCGTTCAGACGGCTTCACACCTTTTAAAGTGAGCGGAAGTTCAACATTTTCATACGTCGTTAAGCTCCCGATCAATTGAAAGCTTTGAAAGATAAAGCCAAAGTGATCTAAGCGGAAGTCCGCCCATTCTTTTTCATTAAAGCCGGTCACATCGGTCCCATCAATGACAATTTGTCCGCTCGTTGGCGTAATATATCCTGAAATTAAGTTCAAAAGGGTAGATTTCCCCGAACCACTTCGTCCCACAATACAAGCAATGTCGCCTCTTTTGATGGATAGGTCAATCCCTTTCAGCACAGGAATTTCATTCTCTCTGCCCTTTTTACCAATTTTAAACACATGATCTAACGCTTGAACCTGAATCATCTCTACTCCCCTACTCTCTGTTTATCTTTTTCGATATATTAAGAAATAACTTGTTAGTGCACCTACAACGCCGCCGATGATCATGCCAACAATATAGCCCAATATGGAAGTGTCAGAAGAAAATCCAACCCATCCAAACCCTAGAACACCGAAGACAATGACCAAAATCTGAATCGGTCTATCCATTTTTGAGTAAAGGAAGAAACGGCCATTTCGTTCAATCGGATGCTTGATAAAGCTAAACAAACCAATGAGATAAAATACAATCATCATCACAATGGGTATGATGAATTCTTCACCAGTGAACCAAATTGGAAATTTATCTATATCTCGAAATTGAAAACGATCTGTTATATAAGTAATTGGGGCGATAGGCATAATAAAGTAGTCATAACTGACATCGACCCAATGTCTATTCGTTCTTAAAATAAAATCTAAATGAAACATCGGAAGCCAAATTAATAAATATGGCAATATCGATGTACTGAATGTAACAATGGCTTGACTAATTGTGCTTCCTGTTAAAGCACCTGCTGCAAGACACAAACTATAAATCATTAAGGTTGACACGAGCGCAATGAAGTAACCACTATTAAAGTCAAATGTCTCTTTTGGTTGAATACCTAATATGAGTAAGTAAGTGAAAGCATATGACAACACATGAACGAGCGTTATGATTCCGGCACCTAAGAAAAACTTTGTTTGATAAATAGTACTTCTACTGAACGGCAAGGATAAAGTAAAATCGATTTGCCCTTTATTTCTTTCATATCCCAGCTGGATCATCGCAAAAAGCAAACCCATAAGCCATGAGAGGGCGATAAAAATATCAGAACTGAAATTATAATAAAAACCATCATCTACTGTTGTACATGTCGTATCATTTAAACAAGTTTGAAAGGATGAGTATCCCAGTAAAAAGGATAATGGCGTCGTAAAGACTGCAACCAGCATCACTAAAATAAATGTCAGCTCTGATTGCTTCCACTCCTTATATAATAATTGCCGCTTTACCATCTCCGTTTCCCTCCAAACTTTGCAATGAATACTTCTTCTAAATTCACAGGCAGTTCATGCCATACTTTTGGCTGCAGCGACTTCAAGTACTCTTTAGCCTCTACATCGGTTTTAAGAACAAGCGCTGTATAAAAAATGCCCGCTTGATCTAATATAGCAACGCCATTTTTTCGTATACTCAAGTTCATATCTTCTTCAAAAGCCATCTGAATTTTGACATAATCATTCTTTAATTCATCTAGATCCATGACACTTGTGAGTTCATTTCCTTCTAAAAACCCGATTCGGTTACACATACGCTCAATATCCTCTAATCGGTGCGATGTAATGAGAATCGATGTTTCACGTTCCGCTACCTCGTCGATCATGAGCTGAAGAACATCATTTCTTGTGACGGCATCAATTCCATCTGTCGGTTCATCTAACAAAATCACCGCTGGCTTGATCGCAAAGCTTAAAATTAATGACAGCTGTTTTTTTAACCCTGTCGATAGTTCACGATATTTCACTTTTTCCGGAATTTCATAGCGGTTCACAAGCTCATTGGCATATGTCACGTCAAACTTCGGATAAATATGCTTTAACAGCTGTACAAGCTGTCCGTAATTGTATCTGTCAAAGTAGGGATTGACGACTGGCATATACACAATATTTTGCTTCACTAAAGGATGGTCTTTCACAAGCACGTCTTTAAAATAAATCTCTCCTTCATCTGGAAGAAGAATTTGCTGAATCAAGCGGAGAAGTGTTGTTTTTCCTGAGCCATTCCTGCCTAGCAGACCGAAGATCTCACCTTCGCCTATTTTGAAGGAAACGTTACTGAGTACTTCACGTCCATTTAATGTCTTTGATACATTTCTAACCTCAATCAACTTGTTTTCCTCCCTCAAGACTTGAGCCGATCTCTTCTATCCATTCCTTCAGTTGTTGAATATCAATACCGGCATAATGAGCTTCTATGATGAGTTGTTTTAATTGCTCCTTCATCTCCAACACCTTCCCTTCATTCAGCTTTAACTGAGCCCCTTCTGTTACATACGTACCGCGGCCTCTTAGTGTTTCAATAATCCCTTCCCGCTCAAGCTCTTTATATGCTTTACTGACGGTGTTTGGGTTGGCGATGATAATGGTGGCGAGCTCTCTGACAGAGGGCAGTTTGTCACCAGGTTTCATTACACCTTTTAGACATAAAATTTTGAGTTGCTCAATGATTTGTTCATATAATGGCGCAGCGCTTCGTGGATCTATTTGAATCATGATGGCTCCCTCTTTCCTCATTCATGCTTTTGCAGTCCTATCGCTTGTTCATGCCCTTGCATTAAAGGGATTGAATTAGGTATCAAATCTTTTTGAACTTCAAAACCAATGAAAACGAGAACGAAAAAAAATGTACATGCTAACGCAACAGCCAGCACCATCCACTTCAAATTGATTGGTTTTTTTTCTTTTTTCATGGTTGAACACCTTTCTTCACTTTTTAAGTGTCTTTAGTGTATTAGTTGTTGTAGTACACTTAACACAATAAAGACACTCAGCCAAAAAGTCAATAGCCTTTTAAAAAATAAAAAACAGACCCTTAAAAAAAGGATCTGTTCATCATTCGTTGTCGTAAGAAATACCTAAAATCATTTGATTTTGCAAGCTTTGAATTTGAACACGCGCCCTGTCTAATCGCTCTCTTTGCTGATCATTGGCGACATCTTTTAATTTTTCTAATTCGTTCACCGCATCTTCAAGCATAAGCTGCGCCTTAGAAAATTCGTCCTCATTATAATGCTCTTGGCGTAAGTTCAAATCAAATTGCTCATTTGCAAACTCAAGGGTTTCAGTACTTTTTTGGATAAATTCATCGATCGACTGCCTTGTTGCCATCTTGCATTCCCTCCATTTCATCATTGCTCCCGCCTATTTTGCCCACGTAAAGCTTTTTCACTAAAGAAAATGTTGGACAGATTCAATTGTCCTCCTTCATGATTTTTGTTAAACTTTAAGGATGCCTATTATTACGCAAGGAGGTTACTGACTTGGATCAGCATAACCCTTTTTTATATTCAAACAGCGAAAAACGCTATCACACATGGAACTATCATTTGCGAGAGCACTTTGGTCATAAAGTATTTAAAGTGGCCTTAGACGGCGGCTTTGACTGCCCAAACCGTGATGGTACTGTAGCCCACGGAGGCTGTACATTTTGCAGTGCAGCTGGGTCTGGTGATTTTGCAGGAAACCGGGCTGATGATCTCATCACTCAATTTAACGAAATCAAAGACCGGATGCACACAAAATGGAAAGACGGAAAATATATGGCGTATTTTCAAGCGTATACAAACACACACGCCCCGCTTCCTGTTCTAAAAGAAAAATTTGAAACCGTCATGAATCTGGATGGAGTGGTTGGTTTATCTATTGCGACAAGACCTGACTGCCTGCCAGATGACGTGGTGGAGTATTTAGCCGAATTAAATGAGCGCACTTATCTTTGGGTAGAGCTTGGTCTTCAAACGGTTCATGAACGTACAGCGATGCTCATTAACCGTGCCCATGATTATGAATGCTACGTAGAAGGTGTAGAAAAACTGCGAAAACACGGAATTCGTGTCTGCTCGCATATCATCAACGGACTGCCTCTAGAAAACCGGGACATGATGATGGAAACAGCAAAAGCTGTCGCAGATTTAGATGTGCAAGGAATTAAAATTCATTTACTTCACCTTTTAAAAGGAACCCCAATGGTCAAGCAATACGAAAAAGGCAAATTGGAGTTTCTAAGCCAGGAAGAATATGTTCAGCTTGTTTGTGATCAACTGGAGATCCTGCCGCCAGAAATGATTATTCACCGCATTACAGGGGATGGCCCAATTGAATTAATGGTTGGTCCGATGTGGAGTGTAAACAAGTGGGAAGTACTAAATGCCATTAATGCTGAGCTCGAAAGACGTAACAGCTACCAAGGCAAACGTTTCGTCAGATTGGAAGAAGCAGCCAAATGATTTTGAAACGCATGCTCCCTTTTAGTAAAGAGCTGTTAGAACGGGCTTGTCAAAAAGGCGATGTCGTCATTGATGCAACGATGGGAAATGGCCATGATACACTCTATTTAGCTGATCTTGTAGGTCATGATGGACAAGTTTTCGCATTCGACGTACAAGAGGAAGCCCTACAGCAGACGAGAAAAAGGCTTGGCGAGGGATATCCTTACGTTCATCTGATCCACGATGGGCATGAAAAACTGGCTCATCACCTGCCAAAGGATGTTTATGGACATATTTCTGGTGCGGTGTTTAACCTTGGGTACCTGCCCGGAGGCGATAAAGCCGTCACCACTCAGGCTCATACAACCATCGAAGCCATCGAGCAGCTCCTCGACTGGCTTAAACCCGGCGGTCTGATCGTCCTTGTGATTTACCATGGACACTCCGAAGGAAAAAGAGAAAAAGAAGTACTTCTTGACTATTGCAGATCACTTCCTCATGAAGAGGCACAAGTTTTATCATATCAATACATGAATATTCAAAACGACCCGCCTTTTGTGGTCGCCATTGAAAAAAAGCTCAAATCCTAATGATCTGAGCTCAGATTATTGACAAAGGGCTAAAATGATTTTTATTTTAGCCCTTTGTCTTCTTTCAGCGTGATAGAAAACCTTTGCAGTCTAGGAAGAACGAGCACCGGAACGGAGCGAATTTGACATTCGTGAGTACCGGCGCACAGGACTGACAAAGAATGCGAGGGTTTGTCTGCGCGCTGAAGCTCAAATCCTAATGGATTTGAGCTTTTTTATGAGGATTTCATCCAAGGCATTTTCTGATAGGTCCGGTAAGCTCTTCCGTTGATATAGAAAAAGAATGATGTTTTCCCGCTTGATTTGATCAGCCGTTTTGCCAGCTTATTCATCTCTTTTTGGGCTGTCACTTTTTCATCGGACAAATAGACTGCCAGTAACCCTCTGTTAATCAATTTGTGAAAGTTTTCGTGCGGAATGCCTTTCAGCTGCTCATCCGCTTTTTCAATAAAATGCTGAAGTCTATCCATCATCTCATGATGAGAAGCATAGTAGGAGCAAAAGTTCAGATCTCCCCCAAGCCGGTCTTCTTCTTGGTCAATTAAATAATCAAGTAAAATGTGCAGACCTTGGATATAAGGGAAATAGCTTTCGTAAATTTGCTTCGCCTGCTTTTCTGTAAAATCCGGCTGCAGCGCATACGCCACAAGACAGAAAATCCCTAACGTTGATCCTGCACAAGCTGAAAATTCATACCATTCCATCTTAGGCAAATCCTTTTCATACTGGCGAAACCACGATTCTAGCCGCGGGACCCGCTCATGAGGAACGACGTGTTTATGTACTTGCAAATCACTGTAGTAATCACACAGCGTGTGTAAATATGGCTGAATGATTGGATAATGCTCAAGGCGCGTAAGCACGTCTTGACATGTGCGGACAAGCGCATGTAAATACCCATGATCCTCTTGATCATCACGGAATTGATAGTAAGGCTTGAGCTCAGCATGAATATCAAGCGCATCTCTCATCGCTTGATGCAGCATATGAAAATCTTTTGGATCCAGCGACGTGCTGCGGTCACATAGGTTATCTAAGTAATCACTGATGGTTTGATACGCCACAATGAATTCAATACACGTTTCTTTCGCCTCACCTGCTAGAAGAGATAAAATGCCTCCGCCTTCACAGTGAAAGGTTTTACTGGATATGCTCGCTAGTGCCTGCGTTCGCAGTTCTTCATTTTCAATCATTTCTGCATGAGCCCGCCACTTTTTCAGCTCCTGATGAACAAGCGGAAAAATATCTTTATACACCTTTGTCATCAGTGCAAAAGGACGCTCTGGTACTGACAAATCAATCCACCCCCAACTTAAAGCTCACCATCAAATATATTGATCTGTAAAGGCTCTTGCTGCCTTAAACACATCTTCTCTTTCCGGTTCATTAAAAATTTCGTGATACAGTTCTTCCCATTCACGGTATGATTTATTGGTTGATTCAATGCCATTGAACCATTTGATCACCCTCGTTTTATCCACGATCTTATCATCGCCCGCCTGCATTAAAAGGAGCGGAATCGATTTAAAGACATTCGTTGGCTGCATGGCCGCATCAATATTTTTGATCAGCTCTCGGTACCAGCGAACCGACACCTTTGTTACGTAAAGAGAATCATTTGAGTCTGCCTCAATCACAGCCTGATTCCGTGTGGCTAGTTCAATCGACAGCCCTGACTCGACTTTAAAGGACGGTGCCAGCACATTTAGACCTTTTGATGCAAAATCCATTAGCTTCTTCGGTTTAAATTGCAGACCTAAACAAGGTGATGATAAAATAAGGCCATCAATCTTCGTATGGGTATACTGCTTGATCCACTCAATTGAAATGAGTCCACCCATACTGTGTCCAAGTAAAAAAGTAGGAAGCCTGAATGATTTCGCATGTTCGATCCATTCATCTATTGTATCAATGTATTCCTGAAACGAGCGAATGTGGCCGCGCGCACGTGTCGATGTCCCTTGCCCAGGGAGGTCACCCATAACGACGTGATAGCCTGCATTTCGCCACATTTCGATCAGCCATTTATATCGGCCGTGATATTCACTCGCACCATGTACAATTACAATTGTACCAACTGGTCTTTCAGCATGCCAAGTCCACAAAGTAAACACCTCACAAATGTTGTATTAAGAAAGGAAGTCGAAAAAGTGATTTATCCATATCATCAGTTTACACCTGAGATTCATGAATCGGTCTTTGTCGCAGATAACGTCACCATTACTGGTGATGTCACGATTGGAGAATATTCGAGCGTGTGGTTTCAAACCGTCATCAGAGGCGATGTCGCTCCTGTGAGAATTGGAAAAAACGTCAATATTCAAGATTTATCCTGTCTGCATCAAAGTCCTGGAAAAACACTTCTTATAGAAGATGGTGCTACCATTGGACACCAAGTCACATTACATAGCTCAATCATTCGAAAAAATGCCCTCATTGGTATGGGGTCCATCATTCTCGATGGTGCAGAAATTGGCGAAGGTGCCTTTATCGGTGCAGGTAGTCTTGTCCCTCAAGGAAAGGTTATTCCAAAAGGATCACTCGCTTTTGGCCGTCCAGCCAAGGTCGTCCGTCAGTTAACAAATGAAGATATCCAAGACATGGACAGAATCCGTAGAGAATATGTAGAAAAAGGACAATACTATCGTTCCCTTTTATCCCGTTAACATCATACGTGTATCTTCACTTTATCATGTTTTTTTCAGGATATTAAGCAATAACTATGAACCGCTTGTTATTTTACCCTTTTCCACTGCTTTCTATCATGACAAAAAAGGTTTTCAGCACAAAGCTGAAAACCTTTTTTCATTAACTAAAGATGACTTCTTTCGGTTGATGATTCAACTGCTCTGGATCAATGCTGCGCTCCACATAAATGTTGTGCCAAATCATAAAGATGAGGACGGTCCAAATCTTACGGCTATGATCTGCTTTGCCAGCACAATGCTCATTTAATAAATCAAGCACATATTGCTTGTTAATGTATTCATCTGTTTGACTGTTTTTGATGATGTCTTTCGCCCAAGCATTCATCTCATTTTTCAGCCAATGACGAATTGGCACAGGGAAACCAAGCTTTTTACGGTTTAACACATGGTCAGGCACAATGCCCTCTGCTGCTTTACGCAATAAATATTTCGTTGTGCCATCTTTTGTTTTCAGCTCTTCTGGAATTTTAGAAGCCGCTTCAAAAACGACCTTATCAAGGAATGGAACACGAAGCTCAAGAGAATTCGCCATCGTCATCTTGTCTGCTTTCAGTAAGATGTCTCCGCGCATCCACGTATGAATATCAACATATTGCATTTTGTTAATATCACTGTAGCCTGCGCTTTCCTCGAAGTATGTCTTCGTTACGTCACGATACGTGATGCTTGGATCATAATGTTTTAAGAGATTTTTCTTCACTGGCTCTTCAAAGATTTTCGCATTACCGATATAACGTTCCTCTAATGGCGTACAGCCGCGAACGATAAAGCTCTTCCCTTTCATTCCTTCTGGCATTAATCGCGCCAGACGAAGAAGAAGCTTTTTCAGCATAGATGGTACAGATTCAAATGGTTTAAGAGAAAGAGGCTCACGGTAAATATTATATCCGCCGAACAGCTCGTCCGCTCCCTCACCTGAAAGAACAACCGTCACTTGTTTCTTCGCTTCTTTTGCCACAAAATACAATGGAATCGCCGCCGGATCAGCTAAAGGATCGTCTAAATGCCAGACAATCTTCGGAAGCTCGTTCATATATTCCTCTGGAGAAATAACGGCACTGAAGTTTTGTAAGCCTAGCTTATCAGCTGTTTCCTTCGCGACATCGACTTCACTAAAGCCATCCTGCTGGAAGCCAACAGAGAATGTCTTCAGCTCAGGGTGTAATTCCTTTGCGACAGACACGATGAAGGAAGAATCAATACCACCTGATAGGAATGAACCAACAGGTACATCACTTCTCATGTGAACTTTCACAGAATCATAGATTGCATCGCGTACTTCTTCTATTAATTTCTGTTCTTGTGTTTGTTCAGGCTTGAATTGAACCTTCCAGTATGTCTTAAATTCGATCTCCTGTCCTGGGCGTAAAATAAACTGATGACCAGGCTCAACTTTGTGCACCTTTTGATCAAGTGTATTTGGCTCAGGAACGAACTGGAACGACATGTACTGCTGCAATGAAGTCTCATCAAATAAAATGTTCTCGTTCACAGCCATTAAGCTTTTGCGTTCAGACGCAAAGTACACTTGCTCATCCATTTGTGTAAAATAAAGCGGTTTGATGCCAAAAGGATCTCTCGCGCCATATAATTGCTGCGCTTCTTTATCCCAAATTAAAAATGCAAACATGCCGCGAAGTTTAGAAGCCGCCTCTTCTTTATAATGACGGTATGTGGCAAGCAGTACTTCCGTATCAGAATCTGTGCTGAACGTATAGCCCTTTTTCACAAGCTCTTCCTTCAGCTCCACATAGTTATAAATTTCTCCGTTGAAAATAATCCAATACTTTTCATCTTCATAAGAAAGCGGCTGCTTTCCGTGCTCAACATCTATAATACTTAAACGTCTAAATCCAAATCCTACATGCTCGTCATGAAAGTAACCCTCATCATCGGGACCACGGTGAACGATGAGACGATTCATTTGTTTAATTAACTCTTCCTGCTCAGTAGTTTCGGACAATGGACGGTGATTAAATACACCAACAAACCCACACATATTATTGCCTCCACGTTATGTTATTTCTTAAAAGTAGACCTATAATTAGACAGTATTTTGTCCGATTTTGTTTCACATTTTTTCACTTTTTGTAGAATTTTTTTTAATCAAAAGGAAAACCGCTTAAAATAAGCGGTTTTCTATGTTGTTATTGTCCTAATGCTTCTTTACGAAGTGTATCGGCTTTATCCGTTTTTTCCCACGGAAGATCTAAATCATGACGGCCGAAATGTCCGTATGCAGCTGTTTGTTTATAGATCGGACGACGCAGGTCAAGCATTTTAATAATGCCAGCTGGACGAAGATCAAAGTTCGCACGAACCACTTCAATTAATTTTTCTTCAGAAGCTTTTCCTGTTCCGAATGTATCAATTGAAATCGATACAGGCTGCGCAACACCAATTGCATAAGCAAGTTGTACTTCACAAGAATCTGCAAGACCGGCAGCTACAATGTTTTTCGCTACGTAACGAGCGGCGTATGCCGCAGAACGGTCAACCTTTGTTGCGTCCTTCCCAGAGAAAGCACCGCCGCCATGACGAGCGTACCCGCCATACGTATCAACGATGATTTTACGTCCAGTTAAACCAGCATCTCCTTGAGGTCCGCCGATGACGAAACGGCCTGTTGGGTTAATAAAGTATTTTGTCTCTTCGTCAATGAGTTCGCTTGGAACCACAGGGCGGATGACATGCTCTTTTAAGTCGCTTTGAATTTGTTCAAGCGTCACTTCTGGTGCATGCTGCGTAGAAATAACCACTGTGTCAATACGAACAGGTTTATTTTGCTCATCATATTCTACTGTTACTTGTGTTTTTCCGTCTGGACGAAGATAGGCAAGTGTTTGATCCTTGCGCACTTCAGTTAAACGGAGAGATAATTTATGCGCTAGTGAAATCGGCAGCGGCATAAGCTCTTCGGTTTCGTTGTTGGCAAAACCAAACATCAATCCTTGGTCACCTGCACCGATCGCATCAAGTTCTTCTTCAGTCATTGTTCCTTCACGTGCTTCAAGCGCTTTGTCTACACCTTGCGCAATATCAGCAGACTGTTCATCAATGGATGTGAGCACTGCACATGTTTCCGCATCAAAACCATATTTCGCTCGTGTGTAGCCAATTTCCTTAATCGTGTCACGCACCGTCTTTGGAATATCGACATAAGTAGACGTTGTAATTTCTCCGCTTACTAATACGAGACCCGTTGTAACAGAAGTTTCACAGGCAACACGTGCATTTGGATCTTTCTTTAAAATTTCATCCAAAATGCTGTCTGAAATTTGATCACAGATTTTATCCGGATGTCCTTCTGTTACTGATTCTGAAGTAAATAAACGACGATTTTGACTCATAATGGCTATTTCCTCCTGTACAAGACCACATCATCCCAAGATGAGGCCTCCAATATGATACGGAACTCGTTCCCTCTTATATTTGAAAACGTTTCTATTAGAGATGTTATTGGCAATTTGTTCATATGATATCCCAAAAATAAAAAAACCATTTCCTTCATTGCGAGGAAAGGGTCTGAGATCGCATGCCTTTCACTCTTATCGCTCAAGGTGTTCTTGTACCTTGCATCAGGTTAGCACCTTGGTTTCTCAGCATATTCATGCCTTTTTCACAAGAAACCGGTTGCTGGGCTTCATCGGGCCTGTCCCTCCACCAACTCGGGATAAGAGTATCCGTTCAATAAGATATCTTATCTCAAACCCTTGCATCATGTCAATGCTTCATCAGAATTATCTCCCCTCTTTTTTTACCTCACCCTTAGCATCACCAAAAAGCATATTTTCATAGCAGAAATGAAAAAACACACACAAAAATATTTAAATAGTATAGACTATTATTATCAATGTGTTATACTAATCGAAACAAACAAATTCAACGGTAAAGGAAGGGTTTTTTTATGAACTCAGTGGATTTAAAAGAAGATTTGCAGTCATTGTTCTCATTAGAAAATACGCACCAAAATTTATCTGTTCCGAAACTTGTTGAAAAGATTTTGGCACGTGATGAAGGCGTCTTAACATCAACAGGAGCTGTCCGCGCTACAACTGGTGCCTACACAGGACGTTCGCCTAAAGATAAATTTATCGTCAAAGAAGAAAGCTCTGAACATAAAATTGATTGGGGTCAAGTCAACCAGCCGATCTCTAAAGAAGCATTTGACCGTTTATATACAAAGGTTGTGTCATACTTAAAAGAACGTGATGAACTATTCGTCTTTGAAGGATTTGCCGGCGCTGATGAAAGATACCGTATGCCAATTACAGTGGTAAACGAATTTGCATGGCACAATCTCTTTGCAAAGCAGCTGTTCATCAGACCTGACGGATCCACACCTTCTTCAAACGAAAAACCGTTCACCATCTTATCTGCACCGCACTTTAAAGCAGATCCTGAAACAGATGGCACAAACTCTGAAACGTTTATTATCGTTTCTTTTGAAAAACGCACCATTCTGATCGGTGGTACAGAATATGCAGGAGAGATGAAAAAGTCCATTTTCTCTGTCATGAATTACCTGCTTCCTGAGCAAGATATTTTATCCATGCACTGCTCAGCAAACGTCGGTCAAGAAGGCGATGTCGCATTATTCTTCGGCCTTTCAGGTACTGGGAAAACGACGCTTTCTGCAAGCGCAAGCCGCAAGCTGATCGGTGACGATGAACACGGCTGGTCTGGCTCAGGAGTCTTCAATATTGAGGGCGGATGCTATGCGAAATGTGTGAACTTAAGCGAAGAAAAAGAACCGCAAATCTACAAAGCCATCAGCTTCGGATCAGTTCTTGAAAATGTTGTGCTTGATGAAGAAACACGTGAAGCGGATTATGATGACACATTCTTCACTGAAAACACACGCGCTGCTTACCCAATCGAAATGATTGATAACATCGTGAAGCCAAGTATCGCAGGACATCCTTCTGCCATTGTCTTCTTAACAGCTGATGCATTTGGCGTTTTACCTCCAATCAGCCGTTTAACAAAGGAACAGGCGATGTACCATTTCTTGAGCGGTTACACAAGTAAATTAGCAGGAACTGAGCGTGGTGTCACATCACCAGAAACGACATTCTCTACTTGCTTCGGTTCACCGTTCTTGCCGCTTCCAGCTCACGTCTATGCTGAAATGCTTGGCAAAAAAATTGATGAGCACGGCGCAAAAGTATTCCTTGTGAATACAGGCTGGACTGGCGGAGGCTATGGTACAGGCAAACGCATGAATCTAGCGCATACTAGAGCAATGGTGCAGGCAGCGATCGAAGGTGACCTCGACAACGCCGAAATGATCACTGATGACATCTTTGGATTACACATCCCGCTTCATATTCCTGGCGTACCAGATGAAGTGCTTCAACCTTCTAAAACATGGGATGACCAAGAGGCTTATCAAGAAAAAGCACACTTCCTTGCCAATGAATTTAAAAAGAACTTCCAAAAATTCAGCCACGCAGCAAGTGACATTGAAGCCAAAGGCGGACCACGCGTATAATCAAATGACAAAAGCTGAGGGGAATCATTCCCTCAGCTTTTTTTGTTAGTTCGTTGAATGCAGGGACACAAGACGGTAAGTCACTTTTGTGACATTGTCTGTAAGCTCCAGCTTTTCAACGTGTGCTGTCCCTGTTTTTTCTCCGTCTTTCGTTTTACGCACCTCAAGCGGAATATTTAATGGATAAATGCGGTACCCTTCCTTCATGAGCTCAAATACATTTTCTTCAATTCTTGTCTCTTTTCCCTTCGTGACAATCATTGTATTAAATTCAACAGGCATTCCCATATTGAAAATCCCCCTACTTTCTAAATTTCGTTATACTGCTTATTTTACCACATTTCCGCTTTTCCGGCTGTGCATCCATGTCGTCAGCCTTCTGACAATTTCCCGATTATGCTGCGGTGGGAAATAATGGTTGTATCCGTGAAAATACCAAGTCTCCACTGACTTTCCGTGCTGGCGCAGCGCATCTTCTAATAAATACGCATGCTCAATCGATACATTCTGATCCTCTTCTCCGTGGATGATGAGAACAGGCGCTTCAATTTTGTCCACATCATTTAAAGGCGTTCTGTCCTCATAGGCCTCTGGCACCTTGTGCGGGGGACCGCCAATCACACGCTTCATCATTCTTCTCATATCCACACGCTCTTCGTAGGTGAGCTTCATATCACTGACGCCTCCCCATGTCACAAAGGAAGCCGCCTCTTGTTTCATTTCAACAGCGGTCCAAATGCCCATTATCCCTCCGCGCGAAAAACCAAAGATATGAATACGATCCTGCTTCACCTTTTTGTGGTGCTTTAACAATTGAAAGGCAGCAAAAGCATCTTTCCGGTCCTCACCGGCAAAATCTTCGTTCCCTTCGCCTCCCTGATTTCCTCGGTAAAAGGGAGCAAATACGACAAAGCCCTGCGCTGCAAATTGCACAATCCGGCCTGGTCTCACCATCCCCACATTTTTAATGCCGCCTCGTAAATACAAAAAGCCGTCATAGAAACCTTCTCCGGCCGGTTCAGCGAGCAGCCCTTTGATCCGAAGCCCATCTGCCTCATAGGTCACTGTAAATAAGTGAATATGCGGATGGGGGGACGGAAACCTTCTTTTTTCCACAATCACTTGATTTCTCTCCTTTTCATCTGTTCTTACGTCAAGTGCTTAAAATGATCGCTTCTGCGACGAGCTGGCCTGATTTTGTCACCATCGGCGTGCCGCCGCCTGGATGAGTTGTTCCTCCAACAAACCAAAGCCCTTCAATGTCCTTTGACTGATTATTGATTCGGAAGAACGCCTGCTTGAACGAGTTGGAAGACATGCCATAAATGGCGCCATGATATGCTCCTGTTTTCTGCTGCAGATCAAGCGGAGTTTGAACCGCTTCATATTCGGCAACCTTATCCATATCAAAGAGACCCTTTTCCTTTAATTTTGTTTTCAAATGCTGCCGATACGTCTCCTTTAGCATGCCCCAATCTTGCTCTTTTGTCACATAAGGCGCATTCGTCAGTACAAAAAGGTTGCTTCTTCCCTGTCCTCCGCTTAAAGCTGGTTCTGAATGACCTGAATAACATATGTAAAGCGTTGGATCCTGAGGCAGTTGTTTTTTCTGAAAAATATCTTTGAATTCTTGCTCATAATTCTCTGGGAAAAACACATTGTGATGGGACAGCTGTTCATAGACTTTAGGTACACCTAATAAGAGAACAAAGCCAGATAATGACGGTTCAATATTAGCCAGCTTTTGATTTAAAAAGCTCGGGCGGTTTTTTTCATCTATGAGATAGCGGTAGACAGTCAGCGCGTCCGCCCCTGCAATGACTTGATCTGCTTCATACATCTGCTGAGCCGTCTCTACTCCTTTGATTCGCCGGTCCTTCACATGAATCTTGTTGACTTGTTCATTGAGGTGAATCTGCACGCCTAATTCCTTTGCCAAAGTCTCAAATGCTTCAACTAAACGATATGTACCGCCCTTTATTCCATAAATCCCTTTCTCCCCTTCTAAATACGCCATCATATTAAAAATAGCCGGTGCCTCATAGGGAGAAGAGCCGATGTATGTAGCATACCGTCCAAACATCGCCAATGTATGCGGATGACGGAAATATTGACGCAGCAGGCGTTGAACGGATGTAAACGGTTTGACTGAGAGAAGTGCTTTCATGAGCTTTACATCCGCCTTATCCTTCCACGTCAATAACAAACGATTTAAAAACTGCTCCTCAGCCTTTTGAAAAAGCATCTTTGATTCCTGTAAAAATGCACGGTATTGCTTCGCATCTTCAGGACTGAATGCTGCAATTTGAGATTCCATTTGCTCAATATTGGGCGTAAATTCGACCGTATGTCCATCTGAAAAAACGTTTTTGGTCAGGGGAGAAATCGGATAAAATGTGACGTAATCCTCCATCCGTCTATGACAGGAAGCAAACACTTCCTCAAAGTATGACTTCATTGTAATGGTACTCGGTCCTAGATCAAAAGAGTAGCCAGCTCCCTGATGGCGCTGCAATTTCCCGCCTAAAGCCGCTTCTTTTTCTAATATGGTGACCTGAACCCCTCGTGACTGCAAGCGGATCGCTGCTGATAATCCGCCAAGCCCGCCGCCGATGATGATCACTTTTTTCATTCGTACCTTCTCCCTTTCCATTCATACCCTTCTTTTTTCAGCGCGATTTTCATAGAAGCAAGGCCAATGGCGATCAAACTTAAAATGCTGACCGGCAATAAAAAGGCCATTGCAGATGTTCTCCCGTTCTCGATATCAATTGCCGCTTTGATCGACACACCCATCCCATAGCAAAGAATGGCTATGCATATACTGAGCACATCAAGCTGCAGCAATGCCATCATCAAACAAATGACAGGAGCCAAATAAAGCAGGGTGTATAAACAAAAGACACTGCTTAATAAAGCAATGCTTCGATTGACACCTGGGAACAAATTTTTCCGGTAGCCTTCCCAAACCTCTTGTCCACTCTCATACATTCTCATATACACAAATGGATGAATGCTTGCAAGTGTGAACGGAAAGCCTTTTTCCTTCACTCGTCTAGCCAAGGCCATATCATCCACTAGCGAATTCTTAATCGCTTCATGCCCGCCGATGTCGTGATAGCAATTCTTTTCAATGGCAATAAAGCCTCCATGTGCTGCGGCAAAAGCGGGGTTCCTTGAATTCCTTACCCACTTCACTGGCAGATGACAGCCTATGGTAAACATCATCATGGGAACCACAAGATGCTCAAAGAATGTACCTGTTTTTTGTTCTGGGAAGCCTGACAGCATGCCCGTATTTTGCGTGCATACCTGCTGATACACTGCTTCAATTGCCCCTCTTTTTAACCGGACATCCGCATCTAAAAATAGCAGCCAATCAGAAGCTGCTGCCTCAGCGAGCTGAGAACAGGCAAATGATTTACCTAGCCAGCCTTGCTTTAACGCTTGGCCTGACTGGACACGAATCCACGGATACGCTTCTGCAAAGCGCTCCACAATCGCTCTTGTCTGATCTGTCGAATGATCATCAAGAACAATGAGCTCTTTCGGATAAAGACGTTGATCAACGATCGACTGAAGACAGGCTTCTATCCGCTTCTCCTCATTTCTAGCCGGAATCAGTATCGATAACGAAATGGGTTCATCTGGCGAAAAAGAAGCGGACTTTATCACGGGAAACTGCTTCATATTCCATATGGTGAACATAAACTGACAAAGCAGCAACACACTGATCACGGTTAAGAAGAGCGCCATGTTTTCACCCACTTTTTAAAAGAATCAAACGCATCACTTGTTGACTGACTTGTCCTTGTCATCTGTTTAAATTCTTCGTTTAATGAAAGATCAGGATCAGCGATGACCTGCGCTTGATGTCGGTTTAACTGCGTTTCAAGCAGATCTCCAAGCATACGCGTCACGTCCTTGCTTCGTAGTGCCCCGCCAGATACTAAGGCATCTTCGCCGAACACAACAGAAACTGTCGGCTTTTGAAATTGATTAAATGTATACTGCAAGGTCACAGGCTTCACCACGACCTTCTCAAATTGCTTCACTAAAAAAGAAGCCCCTCCTTCCAGTTCAAGCGGCCGCATATCCTGATGCATAATTTTCCCCTGTGGAAAAAGCCATACAGCCCCGCCAGCCTGCATGTTCTCTCTTGCTGTCATCAATGCTTGTTTGACACTTTTCAGGTTCTCTTTATGAACCGGAAACGCTCCAAGCTTACGGAAAAAAGCATATTGCTTCAGCTGCTTCTCTTCCATCATCATGTAGTGATCAAGTTCAGACGCTTTTTCTGTTAAAAGAAAAATGATCAGTCCATCCCACCATGAGCTATGATTGGCGAGATAAAGAACAGGCAGCTTCTCCTTCGGGTCCACCGAGCCTTTCATCATCACACAGCGGAAATGCTTATGGAGTAAATACCGCTCAAGATAAAGTAAAAATATACGTCTAAACGATCGGCTTTTGTCGCTTTCTTTCAAATCGAACCCTTCCTTCACACAAAATGACAATGATCAGTGCTAAATAAAAAATGACATCGAGTCCGCCCTCTAATGCCAAAAGACCAAAAAAGAACACCATCGCCTGATAAATACGGCTCGTCCAGCTGAATGCCTTTTGATCAATTGAAACAAGCGGGAAAAGAAATGAAAGTCCTGCTCCAATCATACCCCAGCTCATAAAATTCTCAAAAGGAATACCATAAAACCCACCGCCGTCATACCACACCCAAAACTTCCGCTCAGCTGCTACTGGATCTAATATGAGGTCAAGCAAGACAATCCATATCCCCGTTTCGACGGCTCGTCTACACTTTGACTGCTGACTGGATAAAAAAAGGCTGTTTAAAAACACGCCAACCCATGCAAACGCAATGGTTAAGGGCACCCCTGCCACTAGAAAACCTAATGTCGGATAATAGTCATAGGCCCCGAATGGAAACCCCGTTGTGATACCTACCCACTCGACCGTAAATGTAAGCACCCCAACAATGGCTGCCCTTTTGATCACAAGCCCCCATGAGCCATAAATATGTCGCCCAATCTCTATGACGCAGCAGGCATACAGTACAAGAAAGATTCCGTTTGCAAACTGAAGCCATGCTGGCACTTCAAAAAAGACCATTAAGATAAGACCTACTAAATACCATCCAACAAATACCCAACTCGCTTTATACACGAAACCGCTCCTTTATTTCTGCCAAATTCAAGAAAGCATTCATTCCCCTAGTATAGAAAAAAAGACGCGTTCTATAAATAAACAATGCGCTTCTTATTTTCATCTAGGCACTCACCAAAAATCCCTTTTCACATACTTTAATAGTGATCTAGAACAAAGGAGGCGAATTACTCTTGAATCGTTCCATCAAAGTCAGACTGGCATTCATCGTCGTGGTCCTGCTCTTTATTCCATTTGTCGCCTGTAAAAAAGAACAAGAGCAGACCGTACAAGTAGCCGAGGTGACCCATTCGGTCTTTTATGCTCCGCTATATGTCGCCTTATCAGAGGATTTCTTCAAAGAAGAAGGCTTGGAGGTTGAACTGAAAACCACTTGGGGCGGTGATAAAACGATGACAGCTCTCTTATCAAGCGGTGCTGATATCGCCCTGACCGGGTCTGAATCCTCTATCTATGTAGAGGCTCAAGACACAAAGGACTCTGTCATGAACTTTGCACAGCTGACACAAACAGACGGCACATTTCTTGTTTCAAGGGAGGAAATAAACCAATTCTCTTGGGATCAATTAAAAGGGAAAGACTTCTTAGGACAGCGGAAAGGCGGCATGCCGCAAATGGTCGGTGAATATGTCTTGAAAAAGGAAGGCATTGATTTAAAAAAGGATCTTCGCATGATTCAAAATATTGATTTTGCCAACATTTCAGGTGCGTTCTCCTCTGGAACTGGCGATTTTGTGCAGTTATTCGAACCGACCGCTTCCTTACTTGAAAAAGAAGGTAAAGGGTACATTACCGCCTCCTTTGGAGAAGCTTCTGGCAAAGTGCCATATACTACCTTCATGGCAAAGAAGAGTTACTTAGAGGAAAACAAAGAGACAGCTGAAGCCTTCACCCGAGCCATTTACAAAGCGCAGAAATGGGTAGAAGCCAAGCAGCCTGAGGAGATCGCAAAGGCCATTCAATCTCATTTTCCTGATACAGATCTTGATGTCTTATCAACTGCCATCAAACGCTACAAACAGCAAGATTCCTATGCAACAGATCCCCTTCTGAATGAAGAGGAATGGAACAAATTGCAGGAAATCATGAAGGAGAGCGGTGAATTGCCGGAATTTATCCCGTACAAACAACTTGTCGATTCATCCATTGCAAAGAAGGTCACAGATCACAAATAGAATAGGAGGTAGCACATGTCTTTCCTTCAAATTGACCATGTGACCCACACGTACTTCTCTTTAAAAGAAAAAACAACGGCTATACAGCACATCAATATGGAGATAGACCAAGGTGAATTCATCTCATTTATTGGTCCCAGCGGCTGCGGAAAAACCACCTTGCTGTCTATCATCGCAGGCATTACGCCGCCCTCTGAAGGTCGAATTTTAATCGAAGGAAAAGAACCAAATCAAAAGGAGCATCAAATCGGCTATATGCTCCAGCAAGATTATTTGTTTCCTTGGAAAACCATCAAGGAAAATGTGATTCTCGGGTTAAAAATTGCGAAACAAGATTCACATGAGGCCACCTCAGCTGCCCTTGATTTACTGCCAAAGTTTGGACTGCATGAAGTAGAGGAAAAATATCCTAAGGAGCTGTCTGGCGGAATGAGGCAGCGTGCGGCTCTCGCCCGAACGCTTGCAGTTGATCCCGGTCTGCTTTTACTAGATGAGCCATTTTCAGCGCTAGACTACCAAACCAAACTGACATTAGAAGATCTCGTCTTTCACACATTAAAAAACTATCAAAAAACAGCAGTCCTTGTGACACATGACATCGGCGAAGCCATTGCGATGAGTGACCGCATTTTCTTATTCTCAAAGCATCCAGGCTCTATCCAGCGAATCTTTACCGTACCAGACGATATAAGGGCTCTCTCTCCTTTCGAAGCGAGACAGACCCCGCGTTTCCAAGAGCTCTTTCAAACGATTTGGAAGGAGCTGAAAACAGTTGAAACACAGTGACCTTTTACATGAAGCCTATCGCAAAAAATACCGAATGGAAAAACGTATCACACGTATCTATCAGTTCATCATATTCGCCAGCTTCTTTTCGCTTTGGGAGCTTGCCAGTCATTTCAGGCTCATCGATCCGCTGATTTTCAGTTCACCATCTGCGGTCTGCCAATTATTTGTGCAAAAAATATCAGATGGTTCTTTAGTAAATCATATGAGTATTACGTTATTTGAAACGGTGCTCGGTTTTCTACTTGGTACCTTTTGCGGCATTTTGCTCGCTGCCGCCTTATGGTGGTCCACCCGATTAGCAAACGTTCTTGATCCTTATTTAGTCATTTTAAATGCCATGCCGAAAGTTGCCCTCGCCCCCATTTTAATTGTTGCCCTTGGTCCTGGCATGATCAGCATCGTCGCGATGGGTGCGATCATTAGTGTGATTATTACAACGATCGTCATTTACACTGCCTTTCAAGAGGTCGATGAGAATTATTTAAAGGTGATGAAAACCTTTGGCGCGAAAAAAGGCGTCGTCTTTCGTGAGGTCATGTTGCCAGCCAGTATTCCAACGATGATTTCTGCCATCAAAGTCAATGTCGGTCTTTCTTGGGTTGGGGTCATTGTAGGGGAATTTCTTGTATCCTCAAAAGGGCTCGGCTACATGATTATTTACGGCTTTCAAGTCTTCAACTTTACACTCGTGTTCTTAAGTCTTTTCATTATTGCTGTGTTTGCTACCATCATGTACCAGCTTGTGGAATGGCTCGAACGCCGTTTTCTCCAAAAATAAAAAAAGCACAGGGATGGTCTCCCTGCGCTTTTTTTAACGAATCAAACCGTTCTTTTCTAAATAAGCAAGACTTTGTCTTAGCACATCATCTTTCATAATAAAACTGAAATTCTTATTTTTTGCGATAGATCTTGGCAAGTCTGCGAAAAGAACAGGTCCTTTCGTTTCAAAATACGTGTCCTGCTTCACTAGCCTTTCAATATCAGCGAAATAAATATTCTTTACGATGACCTTTTCTCTGCCTAGCACCTGATATTGGCCAATATACGTTAATTCACGAACAACAGCACCCGTCTCTTCTTGAATCTCACGTATAGCGGCTTGGTCTGCTTCTTCATTTGGCTCAACTTTCCCTCCTGGAAACTCATAGCCCCGATCCTCATGTTCAGTGAGCAGCCATTTTCCCTGGTAGCGGCAGATGGCCCAAACATGCTTTGGATGACTTGAAAAAGGCTTCTCTTCAAAGGAGAGCTTGACCGTATTATGATAATAGTCTTTAAATACATGCATGTGAAATCCCTCATATCCTGTCCTTGCTTCTTGTAAAACATCATACCACAGATCACATTTCTCTGAAGAATTTTTATCAAAAGTGAAACAAACGAGTGGTTTCATCTCGTCTGTATTTAAAATGAGGTTATTGTTGCTAAAACCTTTTTATCATCTCCAACTTCATCCAATTTTAATCATGAAACCTTTTATCCCTTGATGACGTAAATCAATAAGGGTTTGTCCTATCACGACGAGGAGGAAAACAGCATGAGTATAACAAATGGGTCAAAACAAAAGAAAGATCAAGCGCTTCCGCTCAGGAAAAATGAGAAAGAAGACGCACCTCATGAGGTGATCAAGAAACACCTCATCAAAGGACAAAAGCTAGATTTAACAAAAGACAATCCAAATATTGACCAAATTCATATCGGGCTTGGCTGGGATCTGGCTGGCCAGCCAATTGATTTAGATACGCAAGTGTTTCTCTTAAATGAAGAGGACAAGCTGTTGTCTCCAAGCCATCTGATCTATTATCATCAGCAGCAAAGCTTAGACGGGGCTGTTCGTCATCTTGGTGATCATCAATTTGGCGGCGGGTATCGAGACAATGAAATGATCATTATGCAATTAAGCAGAGTCTCACCTGATATTCATAAAATCGTCGTAACAGCCACAATACATGATGCACACGAGCGCAAGCATCATTTTGGACAAGTGACCAACGCCTACGTGCATCTTACTGATCAAATCTCGCAACAAGAGATTTGTACCTTTCAATTAACAGAAGATTATTCGTATTGTACCTCCATCATTTGCGCTGAACTCATAAGAGATGAGGACGAATGGGAAATTATCGCGACTGGGCAAGGAACTACGCTAGATTTAAATGACTTATGCCGCATCTACGGATTCACATCTTGACGCAGGAAAGGAGCCGGCACCAATGGGATTTCATTTCAACACGATAGAAGAACTCACTTTACAAGCAGAAGGCAGCGGAATCTTTTTTGCGAAAAAAGGCGCAATGATTGCCGATCAAGGAACGTTTCAATACCGCAAACGACTACTCGGGACAAATAAAGGAAATATGGTCAGTCAAGTATTTAACCACATCAGCAGAAAATTGACAGGTGAAAACCTTGAGGTGATGGAAGTGAGTGGACAAGGTACTTGTTATTTAGCTGATTCCAGCGAGCACGTGACAGTGATTAATCTTGAGCCGAGCGGTCCTTGGCAGCATGTAAGTGTAGAAAGTGAAGATCTACTTGCCTTTACTGAGGAGTGTCATTACGGCGTGACACCAGTAGGCGTTGGTATTTTATCACAGAAAGGACTGTTTACATCAAAGCTCTCCTATCAAGGCCACGGAGCGCAGGTCGCCATTAAAACGAATGGAAACCCGCTCATTTTAAAAGCCCCCTGCCGTGTAGATCCTGACGCCATTGTCGCTTGGACAGGCAAAGCACCGAAGGTCAAATTAGATGTGAACTGGAAAACCTTCATTGGACAAACATCTGGTGAATCCTACTTATTTGAGTTTCAAGAACAAGACCAAATTGTCATTATCCAGCCATCTGAGCGCACATCTGGCTTACGGGTTGGTTTAGATGATAACCGCTACAAGCCTCAAAGCCAGAGCTCTTCTCATGATTTCACTAATTCACAGACATCACAGCAAGAGAATAAAGGCGGGCTTAGTGACCTGATCGGAGGCATCTTACAACCGCGAAAATAAAGCATGTAGAAAATCTCTACATGCTTTTTCAATTCATTAATCCATTTGTTTCAATAAAGTTCTTTGTCTCTTCATTCCCGAGCTCATAAATCATTGAGTAAATCTCTTGTCTTTTTCGATCCATTTCATCATTCGGACTGTCATAATGATATTCTAGAAACGGAACATGCGCTCGAAAGAAGCCTTTCCAATCTGTCATATATTGTTCATCGAAATAGTCTCTCAGCTGCAAAATTTGATCATCATCTGCTTCTATTTGAAATTGCCAAGCCGCCGCATCTCTATGCTGCGATATCGACCCATCCTGTACAGATACATAATATGTGTGTCTCGCCATCTGATTCATCCTTTTTCCTTTAGTATGACCAGATATGAAGAAATTACGGCTTTTTGCGTAATTTATTTTTCAACATGTCCAACACATCAATAAACAACTGTGGAATGGGAATTCCGAGGGCATTGGCTGTCGAGACGATTTGGTAAGATTCATAAATAATATAAAAGATGATCGCTAAATCCTTAATCATCCCATTTGTCTTCAGCATGACATCGAAGAAATGCGCCATCGATATTAAGGAGACCGTCACAATCTTTCGAACAAGCCGTGTAAAAAAACGTTTCATTGTGAGCTGCCCAGTCAAAGATTCTCTTAGGCTTGAACAAATTAATTCGATGGCCATCAGTGTCACTAATATCATCAGTAAATATCCTGCTCCACCAAACAGAAAGCCCATCGCTGACAAACTGACTGTAAACAACGAAAAGATGCCTAAATCCTTGCTCACATGGCATCAACATCCTTTCAAAGTGGAACTCCTTACCTCAATAGTATATGCCGGATCCACGCAATAGCTTGGACGACAAAAAATAAAGGCGTCGTCTTTTAAATCAGACAGAGTGATGACAAGAAAAAAAGCCGCCTTGTGCGGCGGCTTCCATTCTTAGACTCTGACATCAATAAAGCGAGCGTCTGAATCCTTTGGCTGAACAGCTTGAGGCTGCTGCTGAACTTGATCCAGCATGACCATAGCTTGTGCTGTATTCGTAGCAAGCTGTGAATTCAACAAACTAATATTGAGTGTTCTTTGAATGCTCGCGACTTGTTGACTCATCATTCCTGCAATGGAAGACATCTTCTCCCCTCCCTTCTCTTTTCTCTTCGGCTGAAAGCCCTATGATTTCAATGGGCTGTCTGTCACAAATCCATCAAAAAAGAATGCCGATCTTATGATCGACATTCCTTTCACATTCGTATTATCCTAAAAATGCTTTAAGCATCCAGTTGTGTTTCTCAATAGATTGATGTATCGCAAGCAGCATATCACCTGTTGTTTCATCGCCAACTTCTCCAGCCAGCTCCATTCCTTGCTTTAATTCCTCTGCGATATTGGAGAAATCATCATATAGATTTTTCACCATTTGCTCCGCTGATTCATTGCCTTCAGCTTCTTGAATGCTAGAAATTTCTAAGCATTCTTTCATTGTCGCAACAGGCTGTCCATTTAACGCAAGCATACGCTCAGCCAAATCATCAATGTATGTCGCTGTTTCTGTATAAAGTTCCTCAAATTTCTCATGGAGTGTAAAGAAGTCTTTTCCCTTTACGTACCAATGATAGTTATGTAATTTCACGTAAAGCACAGTCCAATCAGCTACTTGTTTATTGACGACGTTTAATAATTTTTCAGACATGTTCATTCCTCCTTATGTAATTGCGTTTATAGTATGAGAATACCCTTTTCCTATTATACTGAAACCTGCCATGAATTTCTTCTATTTTGACTGCATGAAATATATGTTAATATGGAAATAAGGAGGGAGTTAGATGCTGTTACTTGGGATTATCAGCTTTATCATTATCTCAATCGTTGTCTTTTTATCACTGTGGACAACATCGAAGGCTTATGAATATAAGCATAAAATCGATTCACCACAGGATGCTGAACCAAACCAACGTCCTAACCCTAAATAAATCGCACTTAATGATGTGAGGTTTCTGCTTCAGTAGATGAACTCTCTTTTTTCACATCACCTACGTGGATGTTCGTCTTCGGCATATTATGCTGCTGTTTAGCTGTCACATGGACTTGTATGATATAAAGGCCATCTTTTTTAAAGGCTGTATGCAATTCATATACACCTTTGTTCTCTTTCTTTGGCTGAATCATCTTGCTGTTATCTTTGTCACCATCTTTCCACACTTCAAATTGAACATCGTCTGCATCATCAACAGGGGTATCACCATATGTGACAGCTGCTTTTACTATAACGCTTTCATTTTTCCCCACTTGCTCAGGTCCTGTAAGCTTCACTTCTAATAGCTCAGGCACCTCCCCTTTGCCGCTATTTGCTGCAGAGTTCCCACATGCACTTAGTAACATGAGCATCAAAATCATTCCCAACATTTTTCGCATCCCGAGTTTCCCCCTTCTTTTACTGACATGTCCATTTTAACAAATATCCCCTATTTTGACATCTCATGATCGAATTCAAAAAACCGGACATCAACATGTCCGGTTTATGATCTATTAACCAAATACTTTTAGGAGCTCTTCTTGATCTTGAGAAAGCCAGAAACGCATCAAACGTTTTGCCCCTTCAAGGTCATGAAGCTTCGCTTGGCCGCATTGCTCTTCGTTTGCAGCAGGAATCTCTGTTACCTCAACTGCATCCTTGAATGTTGCATCAAGAAGTTCAACGATCTCTTTTGGAGTAGGTGCACCACTGACCACTAAATAGTAGCCTGTCTGGCAGCCCATTGGAGAAATATCAATGATATCAAAATGATCGTATTTCTCTGAGTGTGTTCTAATGTTAAACGCAAGTAAATGCTCTAATGTATGAATCGTATCAGGTTTCATCGCCTGCTTGTTAGGCTGACAAAAACGAATATCAAATTTATTTACTTCCCCATCTGATCCCACTTTATGAACGCCACAATGACGAACGTATGGCGCTTTTACAGCATTATGATCAAGTTCAAAGCTTTCAACTGAAGGCATAATCACCACTCCTATAATTGCAATTTCCTATATTATAACATATTTCTCCGACCAGCTTAGTTTATAAAACTTTCCTTCCTTGTCCTTTTTTCTTATACTGTGAAAGACAGACAAGGAGGAACCTCTATGAAACAAATTTTTATCGGCATCATACGCTTTTATCAAAAATGTATTTCCCCTCTTACACCGCCTAGCTGCCGGTTTTACCCAACATGCTCAAACTATGGGCTAGAGGCGATCAAAACGCATGGCGCTTTAAAAGGCGGCTGGCTCACCATCAAACGGATTTTAAAATGTCATCCGCTCCACCCTGGCGGCATCGATCCTGTCCCGCCGAAAAAGGAAAAATAACTTATTTTTCTTCATATCCGTTGACGACTAAGTCAAGCTTGCCTGTTCCAGGATCAATGACAAGACCGTGCACAGGCACATCTGATGGAAGAAGCGGGTGATTTTTTACAACGGACACACTGTCCTTCACGCTCTCTTCAACAGAACTAAAGCTTTTGAGCCACTGTTTAAAGTCGATTCCTGAGTATTCCAGTACTTCAATACGCTTTTCTGGAATACCACGCTCAATGGCTTTGTTTAAAAGTGTTTGACTGTCTATTTTGCTCATACCACAATCATGATGCCCAATGACATAAACCTCGTCAGCATTTAATTCGTAAACAGCCACTAAAATGCTTCGCATGATACTTCCAAATGGATGAGAAACAAGAGCACCAGCACTTTTAACGATCTTGATATCTCCATTTTTCATGTTCATTGCACGCGGAAGCAGCTCGACAAGTCTTGTATCCATACATGACAGAATGACAGCTTTTTTCTGTGGAAACTTCGTTGTTGTAAATTCTTCGTATTTCTTTTCTTCAATAAACTGTTGATTATATTCGATGATTTCATCTAAAAGTTTCATACGTTTGCCCATTCCTTTATCTTTTTTAAAAATAAATATAGCACAATGTGAGAAATTTCGTCACGTTTTGCAGCGCATTTTTTTAAAGGAAACATCTGCTGATGAAATTTTTTTATTTTCCTCTTTTCAAATCGTAATTATTACGATACAATAACTCAGGACATTAAATCGTAATCATTTCTATCTAATAGATTGAGAGGAGACATTTCTACATGAAAAAAATCTTTTATATTTTAACAGCTGCTTTATTTGCGATCGGTCTTGCCGCTTGCTCAAGCAGTACGGGGACAAATGCTTCAAAAGGAAAGGCAGAGGGGAAACTAACCATTTACACCACGATCTTCCCGATCCAAGATTTCACTGAAAAAATTGGCGGTTCTCACGTTCATGCACAAAGTGTGTACCCGGCCAATGCAGATGCACACAGCTTTGAACCAAGTTCAAAAACGATGGTTGAAATGGCTGAAGGTGACGCCTTCATCTACAGCGGTACAGGAGCTGAAGCATTCGCTGATAAAACCGCTTCTACGTTAAAAGACCAAGGCGTGAAAACAGTCAAAGCAGCCGAAGGCATCAAATTGTTATCGACAAAAGAAGAGCATTCACATGAAGAAGGCGAAGACCATGATCACGACCATGAAAGTGAAGCTCATGACCATGATGAACACGACCATGGAGATAAAGATCCTCACGCATGGTTAGACCCAGTTTATGCACAGCAAATGGCGAAAAACATTAAGGACACTCTCGTTTCATTAGATCCAGATCATAAAGACGAATACACAAAAAACTATGAAAAACTAAAAAAGGATTTGCAATCGCTAGATCAAGAGTTCAACACAACGTTATCTAAAGCAAAACATAAAGAAATCCTTGTTTCTCACGCAGCTTACGGTTATTGGGAAAAGCGCTATGGCATTGAGCAAATCAGTGTATTAGGATTATCCGCTTCTGAAGAGCCTTCACAAAAGCAGCTCGAAAGCATTGTACAAAAAGCTGAAAAGCATCACATTCAATATGTGATTTTTGAAAACAACGTCAGCAGCAAAGTATCAGATACAATCCGTAGTGAAATTGGGGCAAAAAGCCTCACACTTAAAAATCTAGAATCTATTACTGAAGATGATGCCAAAAATGGCGAAAGCTACATCAGCTTAATGAAACAAAATCTAAAGACCTTAAAAACCGCTTTAAATGATTAATTACTAGAACCTCGGGTGATCATCCGGGGTTTTTTGCTGCAAAAAAGCACACCATTTGTAGGGTGTGCTTTTAGATTGTAGACAAAGGGCTAAAATGATGTTTATTTTAGCCCTTTGTCTTCTTTCCAGCGTGATAGAAAACCTTTGAAGTCTAGGAAGGACAGCTACCTTTGCGGAGCGAATTTAACATTCGTGAGCATCGGCGCACAGGACTGACACCGAATGCGAGGGTTTGTCTACACGCTGAAAGCACACCAATGCAGGGTGTGCTTTTTATTACATTTGATATTTTTTCTTAAACAACTCGGCTCTTCCGCCTTTTTCTCCGAATTTTTGTCGTCCTGTATAAAAAGGATGCGTATCAGAGCTTGTTTCTACTTTAATCACAGGATACGTTTTCCCATCTTCCCATTCTACTGTCTCATTGGATGTCTTTGTCGATTTACTCAAGAAGCGGTAACCGCTGTTTACGTCCATAAATACAACTTCATGTGAGGTTGGATGAATATCTCTTTTCAATGTCAAAACTCCTTTCGTTATCAAAACGTAATGATTACGCTTTATATTTATATTTTACTCCCTCTTTTACAACTTGTCAAAAATCAAGCTTTCTTAGTCAGGAAGAATAATCTAAAAATGGTGGAGAATAATAACATCATGAAAAAGAGAAGCGATAAGAAAGGCGGAGAAAAAATTGACTGATCTCGTTTTAGCTAGAAGCCTGTTCGGCACAACCATGGGCTTTCATATTATTTATGCCTCGCTTGGCGTCGGCATCCCGCTAATGATTTTGTTAGCTGAACTCATCTTCCAAAAAACGAAGGATCCTCACTATGCTGTCATGGCCAAACGGTGGACGAAAGCGCAGGCTGTCTTGTTAGGTGTCGCCATTCCAACAGGCACGATTGCTGGTACCCAGCTCGCTCTTCTATGGCCAGGTTTTATGGAGGTCATCGGAAAGGTCATGTCACTGCCATTTCAGATTGAAATTTATGCGTTCTTTATTGAAGCATTATTTATGTCTATTTATGTGTACGCAGCGGATCGCCTATCACCTGCTATGCGCATCATTACCGTTATTTTTGTCGTGATTGGCGCAGCCGCTTCAGCGATTCTGATCACAAACGTACATGCGTTTGAAGGTACACCTGCTGGCTTTCAAATGGTCAATGGAGAGATTACAAATATCGAGCCTTGGAAGGCCTTTTTCAATCCAAGCTTTGTGGTGACTGCGACACATGTCGTGCTGTCTGCTTTTACAACAGGTGCTTTTGTGATTGCTTCGGTGGCCGCTTTTAAAATGCTCAAAACAAGAAAGAATGAGAAACTCTATACTTTTCATCGAAAAGCCCTTTTTCTTGGACTTATTGTAGGAGGCCTTTTCTCATTTCTTACGGCCTTAAATGGTCATGAGTCTGCTCAGCTTCTGTATAAATATCAGCCTGAAAAGTTAGCCGGTGCTGAAGGTTTATTTGAAACACAATCACATGCGCCTCTTGCAATAGGTGGTTTTACTGATGCCGATTCACAGGAAATTAAAGGAGCAATTGAAATCCCTTGGGCGCTTAGTTTTCTGGCAGGAAATAGCTTTGATACGGTGGTCAAAGGCTTAAATGATTTCCCTCGTGACGAGTGGCCGCCTTTATTTATTCACACATTATTTAACGGCATGGTTATCATTGGCTCAGTCCTCATTTTGTTTGCAGTGTTAGCACTGCTTTACCGTAAAATTTTAAAACGCGAACATTATCCGAAGTGGCTCCTTTTTCTTTACTTATTCGGCGGGCCCCTTAGTCTTTTGGCCATTGAGTTCGGCTGGATCTTTGCATGTACAGGCCGTCAGCCATGGGTCATTTATCGAATGCTCAAAACCTCAGAGGTCGTCACATCATCCGGTTCAATCGGTACGCTCTTTATCCTTTTTGCCATTGTCTATCTCATCTTAGGCATAGCAACCGTTATTGTACTGACGTACTACTTTAGAAAACATTCGATTGAAGAAGACCTACGGTTAACAGAATCTTAAAAAGGAGCGATCTAGATGCAAATGGATGTTACAACTGATGCGCTCATTGCAATCACCATCTTATGGGGATTCGTTTTTATCTATGCAGTGATGGCATCAATGGATTTCGGCGCAGGATTTTGGTCGATGATTTATATGAATAGAGAACAAACAAAGGCCGCTAATATTGCAAATAAATATCTTTCTCCAACATGGGAAGTGACAAACGTCTTCATTGTGGCGATTGTTGTCGCATTGTTTAGCTTGTTTCCAGGTGCGACCTTTGTACTTGGTACCGTTTTATTAATACCCGGCAGCATCATATTGTTACTTCTTGCACTGCGAAGCGGGTTTCTCGTGTTTTCTCATTCACTCCCTAAAAAATACCGAAAAGCGGTTACTTACATTTCAGGGATAAGCGGCTTTATCATTCCGTCCATCCTGATCATGGTTCTTCCGATTACTCATGGTGGATTTATCTTTCAGGAGAACAACGTCTACTCATTAGATCTTGGACTGGTCTTTACGAGTGCAAATGTCTATTCTTTTGTCGGCTTTGCCATTTTCAGCACCCTTTTTCTTTCGTCTTTGCTTTTAGCTGATTTCTCGAATGTGGCTGATGAAGATGAAGCTTACAGCATTTATAGAAGAGGGGCTCTCATTACGGGTCCGCTTTCACTCTTGATGGCCTTTTTTATCATGCTGACATTAAGAAGCGAGGCCAATTGGCTGTTCACAAAAATGATGCAGAACATTCCTATTCTTCTTGTATCACTCCTGATGTTTTTGCTAGCAGGACTGGCTCTATTTTTACCAAACAGCCGGTTTAAGCAGCGGAAAGGCCGGCCCCGTTTAGCTGTCATTGCGATTACCATTCAATATTTTTTAGCAAGCTACGTGTACGGACGTGCCCATTTGCCTTATATGGCCTATCCAGATATTACAATCATGTCTGGATTTACAGACCCTGTCACATTTAGAGCATTGTTTATCACCTATATAGTAGGTTTTATCATCTTATTCCCTGGGTTCTATTTCTTCTGGAAATTGTTTATGAAGGATAAGCGCTATATTCGTCAGGAAGATTAACATGAATGGACGAGGTTCATTTCGGTTACATTATAGAAGAAAGACATACTCAAAAGGAGGTCATCTGTATGAGTCAAAAAATCCTTTGTGAAGTCAATAACTGTTCCTATTGGAATGCTGGAAACCGCTGTGGGGCAGATGCAATCTATGTCGTCAGCCACACAGGAAATACGGCTGAAAAAAGTGAAGAAACGGATTGTAAAACGTTTAAACCACAAGATCTTTAAGTCTCATTAAAGGAGGCGCTTCACATTGAAACACGATCGGCTGCTTCAAACGTTTTTTGACGAAATTCATGACGCGGACGAAGCCGCATTTTATCAGGCTGCTCACTCCTTTTTAAACCTTTGGGATTATGAATATGGCCATGCAGCAGACATGCCCAATGAAATGAATCACTATATCGGACAGCTTGCTTACGACAGCGAGCTTGTAGAAGAGTAAGAAAGAGCGGATCACCGCTCTTTCTTTCTTGATGAGACAGGAAGGAAAAACTTTCTCTCACTATACATAGATTTTATTGGATGTGCAAAAGGTGATTCACTCGTTTTCACATCACAAAATCATGTTTTGTAAACACGTCAATTTTATCTGAAAAAGAACGAAGCGCTTGATAATCCACTTCTACGCCCATTCCTGGGGAACGAGGTACCTCAATAAAACCATTCTCAACCTTGATTTCAGGAAAAATGATATCTTGCTCCCAATATTTTGATGAAGCTGAAATATCACCTGGGATTGTAAATTGAGGAAGGGAAGCAAGTGCCACGTTCTGCGCGCGGGAAATGCCTGTTTCAATCATCCCTCCGCACCATAATGGAATTTGATGCTCCTTACTGAATGTATGGATTTTAAGGGCTTCTGTCAGCCCCCCAACTCGTGAAGGCTTCACATTAATAATTTGACAGCTGCCAAGCTCTACAGCTTTTCTAGCATCATCTAAAGAACAAATACTTTCATCCAAACATATCGGTGTTTTTAAATGCTTTTGCAAATGGCGATGATCCACGATATCATCTGCAGCTAATGGTTGTTCAATCATTAATAAACGAAAGTCATCGAGCTGCTTGAGCTTGCTAATATCCTTTAATTCATAAGCAGAGTTTGCATCCGCCATTAATGGAAGGTTAGGGAAAGACTCTCTAATTTTTTTAAGAAGTCCAATATCCTGTCCCGGCTTAATTTTCACCTTCACACGCTGATAGCCTTGGTCAACATATTGCTGAATTTGCTTCAGCATGTCGTCAATGGGTCCTAACCCCGCCACAACACCAGAAGGTATTCTCTCTTTGGTGCCGCCTAATACATCGCGTAACGACTTATTCTCACGCTTCGCATAAATATCCCAAACAGCCGCTTCGATTCCCGCTTTCGCCATCCTATTACCTTTAAATTGGTACAGGCTGTCTGGTATTTCTGAAGGGTGTGTAAAGGTGCGTGTCAGTACATTCGGTATAAAGAAAGCTCTCAGCATATGATAGCAAGTCTCAATGGTTTCTTCTGTATACCATGGAGAAGAAAAGGCTGACACCTCTCCCCATCCAGTCAATCCTGTTTGATCTTTTACCTCGACAATAATAAACTCACGCTCTGAGATGGTTCCAAGACTTGTTGTAAATGGCTGCTTGAGCTTCATCGTGACATGATATAAAATCACTCGTTCAATTTGAATCATCTAAAAACCCCTTTGATTTGAGTCTGTGCCTCTGCAATTTATTCGACGCATTTCTTGGCAGCTCGTCCACAAAGTGAAAAGCGGCGGGCCATTTATATTTTGCTAAATGCGACTCACATAAAGCATAGAGCTCATTCTCCGGTATCTTATGGTCTGTGACAAGAAAGGCAGCCGGTACCTCTCCCCATCTATCATCATACATACCCGTCACTCCGGCTTCTTTTACATGCGGATGTGTTAACAGAACCGCTTCAATTTCAGCAGGATAAATATTCTCACCGCCAGAAATAATTAAATCTGAACGGCGGTCAAGCACAAATAAGAACCCTTCCTCATCCACATAGCCAATATCACCCGTTTTCAGCCAGCCTTGATCAAAGGCAGCTGTGGTTGCTTCTTCACGGTAAAGGTACCCTTTCATGACATTTGCCCCTTTCACCATAATTTCGCCATGCTCAAAAGGACGACAAGTGCGTGTACCATCTTGAATTTTCAGCTCACACCCAAAAAGGGGTTTTCCCGCTGATCCAAGCTTCTCTACACTAAATTCAGGCGCAAGGGTCACAATTTGTGAACAGGTTTCCGTCATACCGTACGATTGAAACACAGGGAAGCCTTTCTCTTTGCTTTCTTGAAGTATCGCAAAAGGCGCAGGTCCTCCGCCTAATAAAAGACAGCGCAAAGAAGACGGGCATTCTTCCAGTCTGCTTAATAAACGGGATAACATCGTTTGAACAACAGATATCATCGTCACACGATGCTGTTCAATAGAATCCTTTACTTCATCGACATCAAACTTCTCATGAAGTACGACAGTCATCCCATAGATCACAGACTTAAATAAAGCGGATAACCCGCTAATATGAAAAAGAGGCAGTGCAATAAGCCAGCGGTCATCCTCTCTGATGCCCATATTTAGTGCAGAGGAAATGGCACTATGAAAATGATTGCCAAACGTTTGCTCCACGCCTTTTGGGCGTCCTGTTGTGCCAGATGTATACATGATGGTCGCTGTTTCATTCAAATCAAATTCGCTCTCGATTTTCTTTTCATTATCTTGACCTGCTTCAGGTAAAGTCTCCATTGTATAAACGGGGAGATCACCTTTATGATCACTGGCATAAACAGGTTCAGTTAATAAAGCGGCTGCTTTTGCATCTTCAAGCTGATAGCGCCTCTCAGCTTTTGTTAACTTATTGTTCAATAGCACGATTTTTAATCCTAATGAAAAACAAGCATGAACAAGCATCACCATTTGAGGCTGATTGTTCATCAAAAGCCCAACCGTTTCCCCTTTTTTCAATGATGCATCTGCAAGTCTATTAGAAAGCTCATTTACTTCATCAGCTAAATCGCGAAATGTCCACTTTTTATCCTGATAAATGAGCGCGACTCTTTCTGGCGTTAAATAAGCACGGTACAGCAGCCAATTAGGTTGCTTCATCATGACACCTCCTCTTCTTAAAAGAAAACAGCTTAGTCTGATGCACTAAGCTGTTTTTCATCGATATGATTGAATCAAGGGAAACGCGGGAACTGACCGAAGTCCGGCTTGCGTTTTTCCTTAAAGGAATCGCGTCCTTCTTTTGCTTCATCTGTTGTGTAATAAAGAAGTGTCGCATCTCCTGCAAATTGTTGAATTCCAGCTAATCCATCCGTATCTGCATTAAATGCAGCCTTCAAGAATCGTAAAGCAGTCGGGCTCTTTTCTAGCATCTCCTCACACCACTTCACAGTTTCTTCTTCAAGCTGCTCTAATGGTACAACTGTATTGACAAGTCCCATATCAAGCGCTTCTTGTGCATTGTATTGACGGCATAAGTACCAGATTTCTCTCGCTTTCTTATGACCAACAATACGTGCAAGGTAGCCTGAACCATAACCAGCATCAAAGCTGCCTACTTTTGGACCAGTTTGTCCAAAAATCGCATTATCTGCTGCAATTGTCAGGTCACATACAACGTGAAGAACGTGCCCGCCGCCGATTGCATAACCAGCAACCATTGCAATCACCGGTTTTGGAATCACACGAATCAAACGCTGTAAGTCTAATACATTTAGACGCGGAATTTGATCGTCTCCTACATAGCCGCCATGGCCGCGTACTTTTTGATCTCCACCAGAACAGAATGCTTTGCCGCCAGCTCCTGCAAGTACGATTACACCAACATTTGAATTATCACGAGCACGTGAAAATGCATCAATTAATTCACTCACAGTCTTTGGTGTAAACGCGTTATGTACATGTGGACGATTAATCGTGATCTTTGCGATCCCATTGTACGTTTCATATAAAATTTCGTCATACTGACGCTCAGTTTGCCATTCAATAGCCATCAATAGTTCCTCCTCTAATCTTGCGTAATAAACTCACTTACTATTTTACCAAAAAAATGTGGTTGTTCCACATGAACTGTATGCCCAGCCTGCTCAGCCAATATGAATTGACTGCCTTCAAGCTCCTGCTGCATACGTTTGGCGATATTGCAGAACTTTTCATCAAGCGCTCCGCAAATCAACAAAACAGGTAAATTCATATGCTTTAAAGCCTTCCAAACAGAGGGCTGCGAACCTGTTCCTAGGCCTTCTAAGCTGCGAGCCAGTCCAAGTGGATTGGCTTTCAGCCTTCCCTCTCTCAGTTGAGCCTGCGTTTCAGCTGATAAAGTTTTCTGCGAAGCAAACAGTGGAATACTCTCCCAAAAATCCACAAACTTCACTAAACCTTCATGTCTAAGTTTCTGAGCGAGCTGATGATCGTGTTTGAGTCTTGCCATCCGCTCTTTAAAAGTGCGAAGCCCTGGAGAGGTACTCTCAAGGACCAATTTGTTGACTTGATCTGGATAACGAGAGGCAAATGATAAAGCAATACGTCCTCCCATAGAATATCCGAGAATATTCACTTTGTGAAGCTTTAATTGGTTTAAAATCTCTGCAAGATCTGCCAGCTGATGCGACATCGCATATCTTCTCATACTTTCTGGTGAGTCCGTGCGGCCATGTCCAAGCAAGCTGACTTGAATCAATCTTGTATTCACCATATAACCATTCAAGAACGTCCAAGAAGCCGCGCTTCCAGTGAAGCCATGTAAGCATAGCGTGGCATTCTCAGCCAATGGATTCTGATCCACCACCTCGTACGCCACACCATCACGCATCCGTATTATGAAAGAAGACATTCTTTTTTCACTTCTTCCAATATGTCATCCATCATTTGACGATGCTTGCTTACACGAGAATGGCGATCAGTTTCAATTTCAATTAAATGAAGCCCAGGCTCTTCTATATGTGCCATGTAGACATCATGTAATTCTTGTTTCGTTGACGGTTTCGAATAGGTTCCCCCATACAGCTTCGAAGCATACTCAAAATTCAGTCCAGTCGGCGTACCGAAGAGTTTTTCATAATACGGTTCATCAGACGCCTGTGGAAGGAAAGAAAAGATGCCTCCCCCATCATTGTTTAACAACACAACCGTCAGCGGAATGTCCAGCAGCTTAGCTGCAAGCAAACCGTTCATATCATGATAAAATGATAAATCTCCAATCACTAAGGTGACTGGCTGTTTCAAAGCCGCATACGTGCCAAGTGCTGTAGACACAACGCCATCAATGCCATTGGCTCCTCGATTCGCCATCATCCGAAAAGGCTTCGATTGCGCTTCAAAAAATGTATCCACATCACGAATCGGCATACTGTTTCCGATAAAAAGGACACTCTCCTTCGGCAAGAGATGCTGAAGCTGACGGTACACATTTCCCTCAAATGACAGATTCTCATCAGAATAATGGGATGCATGCGTTCTGAATGAAGAATTAACATTCTGCCAGCGTTTTAGAAAACTTGTATCCTCACGTTGATCCGCTCTCTTGAATACTTCATCTACAAAAGTTGCCACATCACTTTCAATGACGTATGAAGCACTTAATCCAGGATCTCGAAAACCTCCGGCAGCATCAACGACAATCTGATTCACTTCCACATGTTTTTCCAGCCACTTGAATAAAGGTTTGGACACAGGCATCGGTCCAAAACGAATGACCATATCCGGCAATAGATGCTGCTGCAATGCTTCATCTTTCAATAATGAATCATACGCATCAATAATAAGATCTGCATGTTCATGACCATTTCGCAAATGAGAAAGCGGGTCCGCTAAAATCGGAATATGCAAGGCTTTCGAAAGACGTAACACTGCCTCTTTCTCTTCCTGTGTATGAAGTTCACCACACACAATCAGTCCCTTTTTGGAATGGTTCATGACCGTCACGATTTCAGACATCACATCATCATTTGGGAAAGCCTGTCCTGCAGCTATGACCTTTTTTCGGCCTGTTTCTTCTCGCTCAAAAGGATCAATAGACAAATCAGGAAGCAATGGTTCTCTCAGAGGGACATTGATCTGAACAGGTCCCTTCGGCTCTTGCATTGACATATGATTTGCTCTTGCCGCAGCCGTCTGAACATAGCGTAACATCGTCTGACTTTCTTCTGGCAATGCTAAGTCTGTGAACCATTTAACAAACTTACCGAATAAGAATTGCTGATCAATCGCTTGAGGTGCCCCAACTTCCCTCAATTCGTGCGGCCGATCAGCAGTTAAAACAATAAGTGGTACACGGGAATAATGTGCCTCTACAATGGCTGGGTAAAAGTTAGCAGCTGCCGTACCTGATGTACAAATAAGCAGCACTGGTGCTTGACTTGCTTTTGCAAGACCAAGCGCATAAAAAGCAGCAGACCGTTCATCCACTAATACATGAACATTGATGTCTTGATGGGCAAGAGCCAGCATCGCAAGCGGGGTTGAACGGGAACCAGGACAGACAACCGCTTCCTTCACACCACCTTGTACAAATTCATCCATCAATCTGCCAATATATGTTGTCATGATTTGATTATTCAATCGGACGACCTCCAAGAGCAGATAGCATTGGTCTTAATTTCACTTGCGTTTCCTCGTACTCCTGCTTTGCAAGGGAATCCTCTACAATGCCGCAGCCAGCGAACAAACGAACATGGTCTTCCTCAATAAGACCTGACCGAATGGCGACAGCAAATTCTCCATTATCCTGAGAGTCAATCCAGCCCACCGGCGCCGCGTACCAGCCACGCTTCAACGGTTCGATTTCACGAATGACCTCAACCGCTTTTTCCTTCGGATATCCGCCTAATGCTGGCGTCGGATGGAGCTGTTCAATTAATGAAAAGAGGGAACAGCTGCTTTTAATTTCTCCCACAATCGGTGTAAACAAATGCTGAATGTTTTTTGTTTTATAAAGACTAGGTTGATTTGGTTTGTGCACGTGAAGGCAATTGGCCTCAAATGCTTGCTGAATCATATTGACGACAATTTGATGTTCAATCAAATTCTTCTCATCATGCAGCAGTTCCTCGCCTAATGCTCGATCTTCCGCTTCATCTTTTCCTCGAACAATCGAACCTGCTAAACAAGATGAAAAGACCTCTCCGCCGCTTTTTTTTACTAAGCGTTCCGGCGTAGCTCCGACAAATGCTTGTCTTCCTTGTTCAACCGCAAATACATAACTCGTTGTTTGATGCTTTAATAATTCTGCTAACAGTGGAGCGAGTTCTATTTGATTTTTATAGTGAAGCAAGACTTCTCTTGCTAAAACAACCTTTTCATATTCGTTTGCACGAATGTGGTCTGTCGCTTCTTGGATCGCCTTCATCCATTCCTTCACATCTAGTTCTTCCATATGAACAAGTTCAGCTTGTCCATCATGTCTGAGCGGTAATGTTTCAAAATGAGAGGCTTTTTGTTCTAATTCTTGAATGAGCTGATGAACATTCCCGTCCACCTGCTTCCATTCATTGATCGTAAGAAACGTGCCTTCTTTCGAGACAGTGAGCATCATCGATGGCACAAAAAAATGAGCCTCGCCAAAAGCTTCCCAGTGACGCGCCTTCTCTTCATACGGATCAAATGAGAATCCTCCAAATAAAAGCGGACCAACAGCCGCTTGCCTTAACTCCTTCTCATCATGAAAATGGAACATGTGCTGCTTCAGCTGTTCCCATTCTTGATGGACTATATCAAATCGTTCCTTGCCTTGCTCAGTTGATTTAATGACGGCCGCTCTGCCAAGTCCAGAAAATATCATTTGGCTTTCTGGATCAGACCAAAAAAACCGCTCGCCTAAAAAATCCGCTTCGCCGCTTTGGAAAAAGGCAAGAGGATCCAGATCGTCAACTCTTCTGGAGTAGCTTATCAAAACAGCATGGTTGACGTTATTCGCTTCTTCTAATGTCGCAAGCGCTTCCTGCCGGAAAGTACTTTGCACTGTTGTCACCATGATACATTCCTCCAAAATCCATGAAATAACATAAAAAAATAAAACCATAATGAAAAAATACATGATCATTCGAGTATGTCGAATGACCTGCTTTTCTATTATAAACCTTAACAGATGAACTTAGTAAAGAAAACAGCTTTTAAAACCTCGAATCCTTATTATATCACGCTTTCTAGATTTTTTCGCTCCTGCTTCTTTTAACGAGAGCATCTAAAGGAAAAATGGCAAGTCCTGTTCTAAGATCAAGCTTTCTCTCGATATGGCAACGATTAGCAAACATCTTTTTCCGGTTTCATCGCATCAATATATTGACACCTTTTTGAACTTTGCTAAACTGGAATTTGGACGTGTACGTATTTTTTTATTTAAAGGAGTATATTTTATGCAGCATCAATCGATATCAGATCAGCTTTCACCGATTAAGCCTGATAAGAACTGGCGGATTTGGTGGAATTTACTACGACCGCATACATTAACAGCGGCATTTATTCCCGTTACTTTAGGAACTGTTCTAGCACTTCCAAGTGGTCAAATACATGTTGGGCTATTTTTAGCTATGCTGTTTGCATCTATGTTTATCCAAATCGCAACGAACATGTTTAATGAGTACTTTGATTATGTTCGCGGATTGGACAACGAGAAATCTGTTGGCATCGGCGGAGCCATTGTAAGAAACGGTGTGAAGCCAAAAACAGTCCTCGGCCTCGCTTATGCACTATTTGCGCTTTCTTTACTACTAGGGGTGTATATTTGCATGATGTCTAGCTGGTGGATTGCACTGATAGGACTCATTTGTATGGCAGCAGGCTATTTCTATACCGGCGGCCCTGTACCCATTGCATATACGCCGTTTGGAGAACTTGTGTCAGGTGCTTTTATGGGACTAGGAATCATCTTGATTAGTTTCTATATCCAAACAGGCACACTGACATCTAAAGCTTTTCTCGTTTCACTACCAATTTCTATTTTAGTTGGTGCCATCTTACTATCGAACAATATCCGCGATTTAGACGGCGATAAAGAAAATGGACGAAAAACACTTGCAATCCTTGCTGGGCGAAAAGCTGCAGTGAACATTTTACTTTCCATGTTTTTGGTCTCATATGTACTTATTTTTGTTTATATCTTCACAGATATTGTCGGCCTTTGGAGTCTTCTTGTTTTACTCAGTGTGCCAAAAGCATATACAGCTATCAAAGAATTTAAGCAAAAAGAAAAACCAATTGAATTAATGAATGCCATGAAATCTACAGCTCAAACCAATACATTTTTCGGTTTCCTGCTGACAATCGCTTTGATCTTACAATACTATATTGCGTAACAAAGAACGCCTGCAGCCGCAGGCGTTTTTTCATGAGGAATTGCTTCAAATTGGAACTAGTCTTGCAGACAAAATTGCTCATACTAACATTATGTTTGATATGAAAGGATGATCGCTTTGTTGTCTAAAGACGAATTACATCATTTGAAGCAGCGACTTCTCGATGAAAAGCAAGAACTCGAAGCTAAAAGCCATGACGATGAACAAAAAGTATCATTTCCTTATGATTCGCTCGGAGAACTGTCAGCCTATGATAACCACCCAGGTGATCAAGGGACAGAGCTATTCGAACGCGGGAAAGATATTGCGTTAAACAGTTTGGAACATGAACATTTGTTAGACATCAATGAGGCACTTCAAGCCATCACAGACGGCTCTTATGGCCTGTGCAAGGTCTGTAAGGCCCCTATTCCAAAGGAACGCTTAGAAGCCTTGCCTAGTGCCGTCACATGCACAGAGCATTCAAAAGAACAAACCGTTTCACAAAACCGTCCGATTGAAGAGGATTTATTAAGTCCGCCATCAGGTCAATTTGAAAATGAAGAAAGCGCAGCCTACGATGGAGAGGATGCCTATCAAGACGTAGAACGCTATGGAAACTCTGATACCCCGTCCGATATGGAATTCCCTCCATTGACATACGATGATGTGTATACGCAATCAGAAGATGAAGATTATGTGGAGGGCTATGAAGGATTCGCAGCAGCTGATATTGAGGGCAAGGCAAGCAAGGTATATCCAAATAAAGCCCACGAAGCCTATGAAGAGGCATTAGACGAAGAAGGTGTCATGACGGTATTTGGTGACTTGAAGCCGTACGAAGAAGAACCTTATACAGAAGAAAATCATTAGTCCCCTCATATTGGGGGCTTTATGTTTATATCATGTAATGATTGGGAAATCACTTTAAGAGTGAATTTGATTGGAGGAGATTCTTAATGGCAAGAAAAAGTATCATTTGGGCAGTGGTTGTCTTCTTTATTACATATGCATTATTCTCTATTGCCGGATTCTTGTTTCCGATTGACAGAGAGTGGTATGATGCACTGAATAAACCGGAATGGACACCAAGTGGTGGTGTAATTGGTGCTGTGTGGGCTGTCTTATTTGCTCTGATCTCGTTGTCTGCAGCGATCATTTATGGAAAGTACGGATTTCAAAAAATCACTTTACCATTTTGGATTCTTTTTCTTTTAAATTACGTATTTAATCAAGCCTTTAGCTTTTTTCAATTTACACAAAAAGATTTATTTGCCGCTACGATCGACTGCCTGCTTGTAGCACTGACAGCACTTGCACTTGTCATCGTCTCGCGTAAACTAAGCAAAGTCGTTCCAATTTTACTGATCCCTTATGTCTTATGGGGCTTCTTTGCGACATACTTGTCTTATACGATCTATTCCATGAATATGTAAAAAAAGACCGCTATGATGGCGGTCTTTCCTTTTGAAGAAAATAAAAAAGAGATCTTTGACAAGACCTCTTTTAAACATGACCCGTACGGGATTCGAACCCGTGTTACCGCCGTGAAAGGGCGGTGTCTTAACCGCTTGACCAACGGGCCAGATAAATGGCGGAGAAGGAGGGATTTGAACCCTCGCGCCGCTTGCGCGACCTACACCCTTAGCAGGGGCGCCTCTTCAGCCACTTGAGTACTTCTCCATTTGGCTCCGCAGGTAGGACTCGAACCTACGACCGATCGGTTAACAGCCGATAGCTCTACCACTGAGCTACTGCGGAATATCATGGTGGGCCTGAGTGGACTCGAACCACCGACCTCACGCTTATCAGGCGTGCGCTCTAACCAGCTGAGCTACAGGCCCATGAACGGATATACAAATGGAGCGGGTGATGGGAATCGAACCCACGACATCAGCTTGGAAGGCTGAGGTTTTACCACTAAACTACACCCGCAAAAATATGTATGGGGCGATTGATGGGAATCGAACCCACGAGTGCCAGAGCCACAATCTGGTGCGTTAACCACTTCGCCACAACCGCCATACTGTCAATATTTTTTTATAAAAGTGGCTCGGGACGGAATCGAACCGCCGACACACGGATTTTCAGTCCGTTGCTCTACCAACTGAGCTACCGAGCCAAGTATTCTTTTTGAAAATGGCGGTCCGGACGGGACTCGAACCCGCGACCTCCTGCGTGACAGGCAGGCATTCTAACCAACTGAACTACCGGACCATTTTGGTTGCGGGGGCAGGATTTGAACCTGCGACCTTCGGGTTATGAGCCCGACGAGCTACCGAACTGCTCCACCCCGCGATGATATGGGTATTAAAAAATATGGCGGAGGAAGAGGGATTCGAACCCCCGCGGGCTTTGACACCCCTGTCGGTTTTCAAGACCGATCCCTTCAGCCGGACTTGGGTATTCCTCCGTATAGATGGTGGACCTTGTAGGACTCGAACCTACGACCGGACGGTTATGAGCCGTCTGCTCTAACCAACTGAGCTAAAGGTCCTTTATAGCGGCGGAGGGGATCGAACCCCCGACCTCACGGGTATGAACCGTACGCTCTAGCCAGCTGAGCTACACCGCCATGATCAAAATAATCTTTTAAAAAGTGGAGCCTAGCGGGATCGAACCGCTGACCTCCTGCGTGCAAGGCAGGCGCTCTCCCAGCTGAGCTAAGGCCCCATAAAGATGGTCGGGAAGACAGGATTCGAACCTGCGACCCCTTGGTCCCAAACCAAGTGCTCTACCAAGCTGAGCTACTTCCCGATCTTAATGGCGCGCCCGAGAGGAGTCGAACCCCTAACCTTTTGATCCGTAGTCAAACGCTCTATCCAATTGAGCTACGGGCGCTTATTTTTATAATGCCGAGGGCCGGACTTGAACCGGCACGGTAGTCACCTACCGCAGGATTTTAAGTCCTGTGTGTCTGCCAATTCCACCACCCCGGCGTGGATGGTATAAGCGGAAGACGGG